>JAZNEL010000014.1:0-17992 GCA_045588555.1 Acutalibacteraceae bacterium
TGCGATTTTTTGTGGAGCGGATTTTTGACAAGACAAGACACAAAACGCAGTAAATCCTTGCGGATTTACGAGTATTTTAACGAAGTATTGGCGGAAATCCGCCCGTAAAAAACGGTGTTCGGATTATACTCGCCACCCTAGGGTGACGAGCATAAACCGAACCCGCCCAAAAGCCGTGAAAAGACGGATATTTTTTAAAAAATAATCGGCAAGTATTTTTCAGTGCGGTTGACACTCTATGCGTTTTGTGCTATACTTTTATACTGTATAAAAATATAAATTTCACTTTTGTGATTTTAGGAAAAGGAGTTATCCTATAATGGCTATCAATGAAAATTTCAGAAGCGTTCTCGACGGTATCGGTCAGGAGCTTGCAAATCTCGGCTTCAGTGCCTACAAAAATGAAGGCGGCGATTTCATCACCGAAGCAGAGGGTAAAATCACCGCCAGATATACGGGTGAAAAGGGTGCTTTAGCAGTAAGCTATGAGGACGGCAAGGTTATTCTTTTCTCCGGTGAGAATCCCGAAGCCCCCGAGGAGGCACCGAATAAGCTCTCTACCTCTCTTCTCGACGAAAATGCAGACAGCAGAGATGTAAAATATGTGGTAAACGAGCTTAATGACACTCTTCACGGCAAATTCGCAAAGAAGACCGCGGCTCCCAAAAAGTCAGTTCAGCAGAAGGCTGCACAGACCGTCTCAAAGGCCGCAGTAAAGCAGGGCTCCTTCTATGACCCGAACACTCTTGCCAGCAGACTTTGTCTCGTTTTCCCCGAGCTTCGCCCCTACTATAAGGACAATATCGCCAGATACGGTGAGTTTTTAGCCGAAAAGTTTTTCGATGATTACGGTACTGAAAAGGTTATCGGTGCCATCAAGGCAAATGACCCCCAGACAATGAAAAAGCTTTTTCAGGTTCTCAACGAAATCTACGAGGACGGAACGAGCGAGGTTCAGGATGTTATCGCAGTAACCGTTCTCGGTGCACTCAATAATGACCAGATTCTCCTGGCACGCTGTGTGGACTATATGAGCACCACTATGGCTCCTCCCGTAATCGAGGTAAATAAGCTTCTCGCCAAATCAAAGAAAGCGAGAAAGCTTCTCGAGAATCCTCCCGCCTATAAGCCTAAAAAGGAAAAGAAGCCCGGTATGTTTGCACAGGCTATGGCACAGAGCGGCGGCGGTATGCCTCCCGCGATGTAATTAAGCTCTGTCGGACAGTATTATTCCCTGTGAAAGGAGAAAGAGTATGATTTTAGATCCTATCCTTAAGCTTTTCTGGAAAAACACCGAAAGAATGGATAATAAAAGAATCGCTACCCTGCATTTCCCCGAGGGCGTTACCGAGAGCAATAATCACGCCTATCTTCCCGACGGTCATAAGCATCATCTGATCGATGTCTATTACCCCGAAAATGCCGAGGGAAAGCTTCCCGTTATCGTCGATGTTCACGGCGGCGGCTGGATGTACGGAGATAAGGAGCTTAATAAAAACTACTGTCTCACTCTCGCCAAAAGAGGAAATGTGGTTTTCAATATGAGCTACAGGCTTTACCCCGAGGTTACTGCCGATGAGCAGCTTCGCGATGTGGCGGCGGCTCTGAAATGGATCAGTGAAAATCTCGATTCCTTCCCCTGCGACAGGGACAGCATCTGCCTTACGGGTGACTCGGCAGGCGGTATGCTGGCAGGCTTTACGGCTATGCTCTCACAGAGCGAAAAAATGAGAGAGCTTTTCGGTGTGCCCGATTTCTCTCTTAAGTTCGACGCAGTGGGTCTCACCTCTGCCGTGGCATATATGGACGACGGAAGTCCTATGTCCTTTTACACGAAAATTATGCTCGGCGGAAACAGCTATAAAAAAGAAAAATGGGCTCCATATGTCAATATCGACAGGGTGCTCGAGCTGGGCGAAATGATACCCACCTTTATGGTTACCTCCACGGGCGACACTCTCGCTATGAAGCAGGTGCTCCGTGCCGCAGAGGACTTTAAGAAAAAGGGTGTCGAGGTGGAGATGATGAACTTCGGTAAGCGCTCCGGCAAGGCTTTACCTCACGTTTTCTCTATCCTTTATCCCGAATCGGAGCCTGCGGCAGAAAACATCGATGCTATGCTCGCCTTCTTTAAAAAGCACAGCAGAAGACAGTCCGCGGCTGAAAATCAGTAATGACCCACGGGTCTGCTGCAAATAAACCTCAAGGGCTGTTTTCAGCCCTTTTTTGATGAATATATCTGACGGAATAAGGAGGCAAAAATGAAGCTTCTCTTTGATTTGTTTTACATTTTCGCCCGTATCGGCGGCTTCACCTTCGGAGGCGGGTATGCCATGCTTCCGATGCTTCAGAAGGAAGTGGTGGAGAGGCGACGCTGGGCGACACAGGATGAGCTGATGGACTATTACGCCATCGGTCAGTGTACACCGGGAATTATTGCCGTTAATGTGGCTACCTTTATCGGTACCAAGCTCTGCGGCTTTTGGGGTGCTCTCTTTGCCACTCTCGGTGTAATCACCCCGTCCATAATTATTATTATGATTATTGCCGCCTTTATCAGCGGCTTTCAGGACATAGAGATAGTCGCTCACGCCTTTAACGGTATCAGAGCCGCCGTAGTTGCGCTCATTCTTTCCTCGGTTATCAAGCTGTCGAAAAAAAGCCTCGTAGACAAAACCACTTCGGTTATTTTCGTTCTGGTGGCGGCCTTGTCCTTTTTTACGGAGGTTTCGCCCGTGCTCTTTATCATAGCGGTGGCATTTATCTCTCTTGCCTTAAATCTCGTCAGGGCTAAAAAAAGGAAAGGGGGAGAAGAAAAATGATTTTCCTCGAGCTCTTTTTCCGCTTCTTTTATGTGGGCCTTTTCTCTGTGGGCGGCGGTCTGGCTACTCTGCCCTTCCTTACGGATATGGGAGAGGTTACGGGCTGGTTTGACCAGACGGATATTTCGAATATGATAGCTGTTTCAGAGTCTACTCCGGGTCCCATCGGCATAAATATGGCTACCTATGTTGGCTTTCAGACGGGCGAGGGTGTAGGCGGCTTCCCCGGCGGTATTTTAGGTGCTCTGGTGGCTCCTCTCGGTCTGACCGCTCCGGCTCTCATTACAGTTCTGATTATTTCGAGGGTGCTGATGAAATTTCGCTCCTCCAAATATGTGGAGTGGGTTTTCTACGGTCTGCGTGCCGCCTCTCTCGGCCTTATCGCCTCGGCCTGCCTCGGTGTGGCCAAAATAGCCTTTTTCTCGGCTGAAGCTTATGCTGACGGTGTCGGCTTCTTTGCCGCCGTGGATTATAAAAGCATCCTCCTTTCGGCACTCATTTTCTTCGGAGTGACCCGGTTTAAAAAAATCCATCCCATCCTTTTCATCCTTATAGCGGCGACTGTAGGTGTGATATTCAGATTTTGATTATCAGGGCTGTCGCATAAAATAAATTTTTACTTTTCAAGACGCTTTTTTCTCCCTGCAGAGGTATTGCTCATAGGAGGGCGAAGAAGCGTCTTTTGCTTTTTACTGCAGAAGCCTCTTTCCTTTCATCTGACGGGCATAAATTCAGCCAGAACAGATATTAATATTTATTCCGTTTTTCTGTAATATCTTGACCCGTCCGCCGCAAAGTGCTATTATAATACAGTAAAGCATTAAATTTCAAAGGAGATGTTTTTATGAAGAAAATTTTAGCAGTCATTCTCGCTGTAATTCTTGCCTTTGGTGCTTGCCTTCCCGCATCGGCAGGCCTTTTCGAAAAGGCAAAGAGCATCCGCCTCGTGGTTCCCGAAAACTGGGAAATGGAAATCGGCGACAGCAGAAGCGTGGACTGTGCCGCACAGAACACCAGCAACTTCGTTCAGTGGTCTGCAGAGCCGGCTGATGTGGCTAGCGTGGATGCCTTCGGCCGTGTTACGGCTCTGAAAGAGGGTGAGGCAGTCATAAAGGCGGTAAATGCCGACGGCTGTGAGTCCAGCGTAACTCTTAAGGTCGTTTCCGAGGCCACAAAGAGTGATGTGGGAAAGACAAAGGTCGATTATCAGGGTGAGGCTGTTTCCGAAAACGAAAGCCTGCAGAAGATAGTTACCCGCTACGAGGCAAGCAGTAAGGAAGTACCCGCCGAGGTGGCAGACAAGGCTAACTACACCGGTGCACAGACAGCCACCACCGCTGACGGTGCTGTTTGGACGGTTACCGACTACGGTGTGCTCCGTACGGACGAAAATGCGAAAAACGAAAGAGATAAATTACAGCGCTTTATGGGCGACAGATATTTTTATTCTGCCGACACCACCGACGGCAAGGTTTTAGCTGTTTTCGCCGACGGTAAAAACGGTATCTGGACTGTTATGAATGAGGGCTACACTCACATCGAAATGCTCGAAATAAACGGCACGGATAAGGCCGCGATGATGAGTGAAGCCACCCAGGAATATGTCTCCAGGAGAGGTATGGTCTCCGAGGCCTTCCTCATCGACGGTGAATGGGTGCCCAATGAAAGCGATAACGACGGTCTGTGGACCTCTATGTACGGTGCGGGCGAGCTGATGAGATACGCAGTGCTCCGCGACGACCCCGCAGCCACAGCCGAGGAAATCGAAGCAGCCCGTAAGACAGCCACTCTTGCCACGGAGGCAGTGGTTATGCTTACTTACATCTCTATGCGTGACGGCACCACCGAAAGCTATGTCCGCGCACAGAGAAACGGCGGCGTTACCGATTATGATAAGGGTAAATATTACACCGACGGTGCTCTCGTCACAGGCGGTAATTACGGTCAGAATGTACCCTTCGAAAGCCCCGCCACTATGTTCGATAAAATGAACGCCAAATATATGCTTTACGGCATCCCCTCCTACATACAGGACGATGACGGAAATCTCGCTCTGGAAAATCCCGCTGACTGGGTAAACACCACCGACGCTCCCGCAGAAACAGAGTATGCGAAAAGAACGAGACTTTTAGAGGGCTTCTGGGCCAGAACCTATTCCTTTAAGGACGAAAAATTCGACTATGACGGCTATGCCTACTGGTCACATAACGGTGACGGTACAGCCACAGGTATCTCTACGAAGAAAAACTCCGACGGCTCCGATTACCTTCTCCATAACGAAAACTACCGCGGTCTTAAGGTAGACGCCTCAAAGGAAATCCCCGAACGACTCTGGAATGACCTTATCGGTGCAGGCTACGAGGTAGAGGACATCTTTTATAAGGGCGACACGAGTGCCGATGAGGTTATCGGACATCTCTTTATTTACAAGCTGGCCTATGACATTTTAGGCGATGAGGACCCCGAGCTTAAGGAGCTTATCGTAAATGCCGTGGACAAATTCGCACAGCATCTCGTAGATAACAGCTACTGTCTCGTGGACGGCTCCGGTCAGCCCACCACCTGGGGTAAATTCTCCCGTACCTATCTGCATAACGGCCAGGTTTTAGGCGGCGCACCCCTTCAGACCCTCGTATGTCTGAATGTTTTCAAGCTCGCACATTACCTTACGGGCGAGCAGAAATGGGAGGACGAATACAGGATGGCGGCTCTCGATGAGCAGTATGAGTATGCCAAAATTATGACCCAGGAAAAGGAAAGATATGAGCTGTGCGTTCTCGAATTTGCTAACAGCGTATCTCCCGTTTTAGGCTTCATTCTCCGTCCCCTCGTAGGTACACAGATGTTTAAAGCTCTCGTCAGAATCATCCTTAACTATTCCGACGAGGAAATGGCGATGCTCGGCTACTACCTTCTTTTCCAGATGGAGGACGACGAGGAGCTTCTTTCCTACTACAGAGAGGGTCTCGAGGATTGGTGGTACTCGATGAGCTTCAGCGAAAACGCTCTCTGGTACTACATTTATCAGCTCGCTTATCCCGACAGCGAAATGACAGATAAATACGGCAACAGCCTCGTGGAAACTGCTTCATGGGTGCTTTCCCGTCATCCTATCGACACCAGACGCTATCTCGCCTCTAACTCAAAGAGAGACGACATCGCAGAGCTCGACCTGGACGATGTGGGCATCGGCGGCACCAGTGAGCTTTCCTTCGACCTTACGAAGAAGGTTCCTCTTTTCTGGAGCTCCGATAATCAGATTCTTAAGCTCATCGGTATGGTGCTCGCCCTCGGCAAGCTCGAATGGGCGGTAGCTCCCGCTGACGAAAGATCGATGCATAAATATAACGGCTCCACCTACGAGATGGATAATAACCATAATCCTAACGAGATGGAAGGCTCCACCACCTACACGCTTCCCTACTGGATGGGCAGATACCACGGAATGCTTAAATAAAGCAGGGATGACCCCTGTCCGAAAAATGAACATCAGCCGCAGAGATTTCACCGTCTCTGCGGTTTTTTATCCGTGAAAAAAGAAATTACCCTTATATATACCTCGGAAAAGGGCGATTTTTGCGCACTTTACGCAAAAGCTGACCCGATTTCCGCAAAATAAATTTTTGTTTTTTAAAAGCCTTGACAAGACTGAAAAATTCCTCTAAACTTAAATTATGACAGATAAATTTACCCGGACGACGGGTGATTTATACTGTCTTGTTTTACTTTTTAAGGAGGAAAAAATAATGAGAAACCGAGCTTTGGTTTTACATCACGATTTCGCAGATATGTTCTATTTGCATACCGATGAGGAGGTAGGTAAGCTTATCAAGGCCGCCTTCAGATATGATATGACCGATAATGCCACCGACTTCCAGGACAGAATGATGATAGCCAGCTTTATGAGAATAATGGATTTCATCGATAAAAATAAAAAGAAATACGAGGAGACCTGTGAGCGCCGTGAGGCCGCCGCCGAAAGACGGCGCATAAAAAGAGCACGCGAGGGCTATGAGGAGTATTGACCGTTGCCGCCCTACGCGCGCGAAATAAAAATTATAATCAAAAATAAAAACAAAATTAAAATCAAAAGACAAAGACAAGGACAAAGACAAAGGAGCGATTCCCGTGGGAACCGCTCGTCGGTGTGTCTGCCTGTGAGACAGAAAAAATTTATTTTTTGGTTTTTACACTTTTTACCGCACTGAATGCGCCGAAAACCTTTTTGCTGTTCACCGTTTTATAGCCTCTGATTTTTACATAGTATTTTTTATTCTTTTTAAGCTTCTTAACGGTGGTTTTTACTGTCTTATTCTTTTTCACCGTAACCTTTTTGGTGGTTTTTTCAGTGAACTTTTTACTCGTGGAAAGATAAAGCTGATAGCCGTCGGCACCGCTGATTTTAGTCCAGGCGGCGGTTATGGCGGCACTTTTTGAGGATTTGAGTGATTTGAGCTTGCCTGCAGCTACCTTGGTGGCGGATTTTACGACGGAGGAATAAGAGCCGTAGTATTTTCCTGCCGCGGCACGGATTCTGAAGCGGTAAGCCTTGCCCGATTTTAGCTTCTTTACGGTGAGAGAGGTCTTTTCCGTGGTGAGGGTGGTCCATTTCTTTCCGTCGGTGGAATACTGCACCTTATATTTTTCCGCGCCCGTTACCTTTTTCCAGGTGAGCTTAAGGGAGGCGGTGTAGGTCTTGCTGACCTTAAGGCTTTTCACCTTGCCGAGCTTTTTACGGGCTACGGTTTCCTGTGCCTTAAGCACCTCGCCGCATTTTTCGCAGTGGCTTCCCTCGGTTTTACCCGACTTTTTGTAGGTGGGAGAAACGGCCTTGTCGATGACGGGGCTGTGACCTGTTTTCGCCACGGAAACGCTGTAGCTGTCACCGCAGGCGCATTTGTAAAGCTTTTTGCCCGCCTTGGTGCAGGAGGGCGCCTTCGTTACGGAGCTTTTGTAGGAATGAGTGTGAGGTGAGTCAAGAGAGGAAACACCCTCATCGCGACCCGAGTAATCGTTTCTGTCGATGGCGAAGGAGGCTTTCCCGTCGTTTACCTTTAGCTCCTCAAACTGATTAAAGCTCCAGTTTTCGGGCATTTTAAAGCCGGAATTTCCGTAATGACCGGAGGAGAGGCTGCTCACGAAGCTGAAATCGGCGTAGCCCTTTTCGGAAACGGTACTGCATACACCGCGTGAGCCGTAAACACCCACTCTGTAGCGGACATTTTTCATTCTTTCGGAGATGCTTCTGAAGTAGGTGAGGATATTTCCGCTGATCTGTGCTCTCGTGGCATCGAAGTCCACGGCGAAGTAAATTACCGTGTCCTCGGGAAGACCGAGCTTAAAGGCGGCCTCTACAGCCTTTCCCGCATCCTCGGTGCCCTGTGCGGCGGTGAAGTAGGAGTATTTGGTGGCGGAGGTCTGGTAAATGGGGAAGAAGGTAAGCCCCGAATCGAGGATTATTTCTGCCTCATGTCTCGTCAGAGCCTTGTCGAAGCCCGAGTCGGCATTGGTAAGGTATCTGCCGATGCATCGGTAGCCCTCGGAATAAAGATAATCGGCCTTCCTTTCGTCTAAAACGGTGGCGGAGTCAGCGGCCACGGCCTTTCTCGAGGTATCACCGGGTGCGGTCAGAAGCTGCAGCCATGTGGCAAGGTCAGCCTCTGCGTCGGCATTAATACCCATAAGAGACTGAAAATCCGACAGCGCCGTTTTCACCTCTTCGTCGAAAACACCGTCTGCCTTGCCCGCATCGAAGCCGTTTACATAAAGAGCGTACTGCAGTAAACGGGTGAACTCCTTTATTTTACTGTCGGAATATTTTTTACCCGAGTAGGAAAGGGCGGAGTCGTCGTAGGGCAGAGAGGGACAGCACTTTTTGGTGGTGGGGCCGAAGTTTCCGTTTGCCACATCCGTAGGCAGACCCTCGAGAGACTGCAGAGCGAAGGTGAGAGCCTTACACATATAGGGTGAGGGAACCCCGTCGAGGGGAATGTAGTCTATGTAATCGGAGTATTCGGTGTTAAGATACTGCTGTATTTCCTTTATCCTGTCCTTTTCATCGTCTCCTGCACCGAGAGTGAAAAGGGTAAGGGAGCAGATGAGAATGAAGCTTAAGCTTAAAAATGTGAGTAGCTTTTTCACGGATAACCTCCTTTTTATTGTCTTTTATTTTAAAATATCTGTTATTTCAGGGTTACGACGGTTACACCCGCCTCGCCCTCTCCGTAAACGCCCGGACGGAAGGCTTTGACGAATTTACTCTTACGCAGGTATTCCTGTATGCCCTTGCGAAGTGCACCCGTACCCTTGCCGTGGATTACGGTGATTTCTCCGAGACCCAGACGGAGAGCACGGTCGATATATCTTTCCAGCTCGAGCACACCCTCCTCGATGTTCATACCGCGAAGATCACAGCGGGTCTGTGCCTCGCTGCCGGGAGAGAAGATATGCTCCTTTTTATTGGGAACGGAGCGGCTTTTGGCTGCTTTGGCTTTTCCCTTTTCTGCCAGACGGACATTCGAAAGGGGAGTACGCATTTTCATAATGCCTGCCAGCACCTCGATGTTACCCTTTCTGTCCTCGAGGGCGGTAACCGTGGCTGTTTTTCCTATATCCACGAGGAATACCTCGTCGCCTTTTTTCAGCGGACGGGGCAGAACATAATTCTCATCCTCTATCACGGCGGCTACCACGGGATTTGTGATGTCGTCGAAATCGGCAAGCCCCTTTTTCATCAGCTGCTTTGCTTTACGGAGCATTTCTGCCTTGTCTGCGTTTTTATCGCTTTCCTTTTTGAGCTTCTCGAGCTCTGCCGTGAGAGCGTAGGCGCTCCGTTTGGCCTGCTCGACTATCTTAAGAGCCTGGCTCTGTGCCTTTTCGAGCTCCTTCTGACGCATTTCCTCGATGCTGTCTCTGAATTTCCGTGCCTGCTCCTTTTCGATTTCGGCCTGTGCCTTCAGAGCCTCGGCCTCTTTGGTCTGCTCCTCAAATTCCTGCCGTGATTTTTCGAGGGACTCGATAACGGTCTCAAATCGGGTGTTTTCTTTGGAGACGAGCTGTCTGGCTCTGTCGATGATGTCCTCCTCCATACCCAGACGAAGAGAGATGGCGAAGGCGTTTGAGCGGCCGGGGGTACCGATTAAAAGACGGTAGGTGGGCTTCAGGGAGGAAACATCGAACTCGCAGGAGCCGTTTTCTATTCCCGGAGTCTGCAGTGCATAGGCCTTAAGCTCTGCGTAGTGGGTGGTGGCGGCTATTTTAGCGCCCTTCAGATGCAGCTTTTCGAGAATGGATATGGCCAGAGCCGCACCCTCGATGGGGTCTGTGCCTGCGCCTAATTCGTCTATAAGCACCAGAGAGCGCTCGTCGGCCAGCTCGATGATATTTATTATATTCACCATATGTGATGAGAATGTGGAAAGAGACTGCTCGATGCTCTGCTCGTCACCGATGTCGGCTAAAATACGGTTGAAAACGCTGACCCTGCTCTGATCCTTCACGGGAAGCATCAGACCGCACATAGCCATAAGGCACATCAGACCCACGGTTTTAATGGAGACGGTTTTACCGCCCGTGTTCGGACCCGTGATGATGAGCGTGTCGAAGCCTTCACCGAGCATAATATCGGTGGGCACTACTCTTTTAGGGTCGATGAGAGGGTGTCTTGCCTGGCGGAGGTTAACGATTCCCTCGTCGTTTAAGAGAGGCACCGTGGCCTTCATGGCATAGGCGAGCTTTGCTTTGGCGAAAATGAGATTAAGCTCCACGGCACATTCGTAGCTTGCCTTTATGCCCTCGTAAAAGCCGCCTGCCTCTGCCGAAAGCTCGTAAAGGATACGCTCGATTTCTTCTCTTTCCTTGCCCTGTAGAACCTTTATTTCGTTGTTTGCCTCCACTACTGCGGCAGGCTCCACGAAAACCGTGGCACCGCTCGAGGAGGTGTCGTGGACGAGACCGCTTATCTCGCCTCTGTGCTCGATTTTTACGGGCACTACATATCTGCCGTTTTTCATCGTAACGATGGAGTCGCGGAGAATCTTCTGGTAATGCTGTGATTTGGTGAGCTTGTCCAGCTGGTCTCTTACCTTCGAGGAGGCGGCACGGATTTTCCGTCTGATTTCGTAAAGGGCGGGGGAGGCGTTGTCGCTCATTTCCTCCTCGCTGATGATGGCATTGGTGATTCTGTCCTCGAGGAATTTATTCGGGGACATAGAGTAAAAGAGGGAGTCGATGCGGGTGGTGATGCCTGCATTTTTACTTCTCCATTCGTTCAGAGAGCGGATGACGCGCAGTACCTCCGCGATGTCTAAAAGCTCGCGCATATTCAGCACACTGCCGGCATTGGCGCGGCTGAGAGCGTTATTTACGTTTTTAAGTGAGCCGAAGGAGGGGGCGCCGAATTTAGCCATAAGGGCGTGGGCATCCTCGGTCTGACCTAAAAGCGCTTTGGCAAGATCAAGATTCGACTCGGGCTCCAGATGCTCTGCCATATATTTTGCGTCCTCGCAGGTGGTGTATTCCGTCAGAAGTGCGAGAACCTTATTAAGTTCCAATGAAATATGATGCTTGTTCATTTCGCTGACCTCAAATCATTTTTTTATAAAAGTCCAGTGTTTTAAATTTTTTTCTCGTAATGCTTTTAAGGTATCTTTCCGCTATCTCCGACAGAGAGGAAAGGCCGTCGGGGGAAAGGGAAAAGCTGAAAATTTTATTCGCGGGGGCGAGACAGATGTACCTCATAGCCGTCAGCACACCTGCAGAGCAGGGCATAAGCCGCCTGTCCCGTCTGCATTCAGGGCAGAAAAGCTCTCCCGTAGCCGTGTCGAAAAGCATATCTCCCTCCGGGTCGCGGCCGCAGCCGCTGCAGCATTCCACGGCGGGCATATAGCCGGCCAGAGTGAGCAGGCGAAGCTCGGTCACGCTTTTTATGAGAGAGAGCTCTTTTTTTCCGTCGCAGAGAAGATGCAAAGCGTTCAGAATGAGTGAAAGCTCTCCGTCGGCCCTGTCCTCACGGGGGCAGAGCTCGTATGTAAGCTCAGCGAAATACTGAGCTAACGAAAGAACCGTCAGATCCTCGCGCAGACGGAAAAAGACCTGTCTGGGCACAGCATCCTTAAGAACATAGGAGTCACCTCTCGTGCTCGCCAGTGAAAGGTCCGAGTAGGCTAAAAGTCCCGTAGCACTGCTGTGCTTGCCGACCTTTGCGCCGTTAGCGAAAATGCTGATGACGCCTCTTTCACGGGTCAGAACGGTGATGATTTTATCCTTATCCTTCAGGGGCTTTTCGTTAATTATTATACCATCCGTCAAAATCGTCATAGTCAAACTCCTCTGCGTGGGGGTTGTTCAGGTAAAATTCCTCGGCGGCCTCGATATCCATAGCGTTCAGTGCTTCGCTGTGTCTGTCAGCGGCATTTTTATAGCGAAGATAATCGGAGACCTTTCCCGTCTTCATAAAAATATTCCATAAATCTTTTTTATTCATCGTTAACACCTCACTGTAAATGATACACATATCATTTGCAGAAAAGTGTCAATAATGCAGTCCTTGAGAGTTTAATTGATTTAAAAATTTCATAATCCCGGTGAACTGCCGTCGGTCACCTGCAGGGCTTTCAGAGCTCTCTGTCTTTTACAGAGGCGGCCGTGTCCCTTCGCATCAATCCAGACCGAAATTATGGATAAGTCCCTCTCTGTTTCTCCAGTCCTCTTTTACCTTTACCCAGCACTGCAGATTAATTCTGCAGCCAAAGAATTTTTCCATATCCTGTCTTGCGTAGGTGGAGATACGCTTAAGAGAGGCACCCTTTTTACCGATGATGATGCCCTTATGGCTTTCCTTTTCGCAGTAGATGGTGGCCTCGATGTCCATAAGGTCCGTGTCCGTGCGCTCACGCATTTTTTCGATGGAAACAGCCACACCGTGGGGGATTTCCTTGTCTAAAAGGCGGAGCATCTTTTCTCTGATTATTTCCGAGGCTAAAACTCTTTCGGGCTGGTCGGTGAGAGTGTCCTCGGGGAAGAAATGTTCCGAGGGGAAGGCCAGCGCCTCTAATTCCTTCTGTAATTCGGCTATGCCGTCATTTTTTACCGCAGAGACGGGAACGATGGCCTCGAAATCATATTCCGAGGACATCTGCATAATTTTCGGCATAATGTCCTCTTTGTTTTCCACGGTGTCGATTTTATTTATGGCGAGAACCACGGGCATTTTCTGCTGACGGAACTTCTCTAAAAGCTCCCTTTCGCTGTCCTTTATGTCCTCGGTGCATTCCACCACGAAAAGACAGGCATCCACACCCGAAATGCTGTCGCCCACGGCCTTTATCATCTTTTCGCCGAGCTTGGTTTTCGGACGGTGAAAGCCGGGAGTGTCCGTGAAAACGAGCTGTGTTTCGCCCTCGGTCAGTACACCCATAATCCGTGTACGGGTGGTCTGTGGCTTGTCGGAAACGATGGCTATTTTCTGACCGAGCATTCGGTTAAGGATGGAGGATTTACCTACATTGGGTCTGCCGACGATGGCGATAAAAGCGGTTTTAGTCATAATTTTTTCCTTTCAAAATCAGTTGTAAATGCCCTCGGGGCTGTAAATGATGAAATCTGTGTAGCCTGCCTTTTTCATTTTTCTTAAGTAGGAGGCGGAGTATTCGGAGATGTCCACGGTGTAGACGGCCTTCTTTTCTCCGAGGCTTGTTCTGACGGCAGAGAAAAGCGAGAGCACCGAGGCGTAGTCCGTGCTTTTGTCGAGGAGGATGCCCTCGTCTCTTTTCAGCGTGTCCACAGCGAAGCCGTCAGCGGCACTTTTAAGCATAGAGCCCGAATAAAGGACGGTGTTTGTCTCTACAGTGTCCTTTGCCGTGTGGCCTAAAAGTAAAATACATTCCTCGGGAAGAATATCCTTTATGCCCTTTACGAAATCGAGCAGTACTCTGTTTCTGTCGGTGCTCTTTTTTTCACCGGGATAGGTGGCGGCGGAAACATAATCGCCTGCGGGGAAGGAGACCTCCTCGAGCAGTATTCCGTCCACCTTAAACTGAACCACCTCTTTTACGATGTCGGTGATGTATTTCCGTGCGCTTTTCGAAAGGGGATTAAGTCGGCTTTTGCCTCCGTTTTCCGATTTGGCATCGATCCAGTTTACATCCGTGTCCATATATTTTACGGCTAAAGAGGGGACGGCTGTGGCGACGGTGTTATCGCTGAAGCAGTAAATCCGTGCGATGACCTTTATTCCCTCACTCTCGAAAAGGTCGAGAGCCTGTCTGACGGTGTTATTGTCGAAAAGAGCCGTTTTGGCCGTGAGTGCCGTTTCATTGAGCGAGGTGTAGGAGAGCTTTCCCTCGCTGTTTTTAAAGTCGATGAGGGCGCTGTTACAGTTTTTCCGCTTAATCTGCTTTATGAAATCGCGGATAAAGGCTTTGTCACCTATTTTCTCTGCGGGCATATAGAGAGCCTTTACGCTGTCGCCTGAAAAGGGCAGAGCAGGCTCCGTGCTCTCGGTGCTTTCCGCTTCCGCCTGTGTGAGTGCCTCGAGAGCTTCCCTGTCCGTGTAGGAGATGTCCAGGAAAAGATTTACCGTAAAGTAGGAGAAAAGAGTGACAAAGACGAAAAGGAAGCACAGCAGAGTGTTTCTGACGATGCGGTTTTTCCTGTACTTTCTTCTCTTTCCGCCCAGAGGTAAAATTTTCGAGGGAAATTCACGGGAGAAGGTGTAGTAGCTGTGTCTGATTTTTACCTTGCCGTTTTCGGGGTAGGGGGATTTTTTCTTATCTGTTTTTTTCTTTGACATATTTTTTATCCTTATACAAAGAGTGATTGACCTGAAATACAGCTCATAGCCAGGGCTATCAGCGAAATGTAAATGAAAAGAGAGGGGGTGCCGCGGAAGGCCTCGGGGATGTAGCGGTTATTACGGATGTGCTTCATTCCCGCGTTTATGAGCAGCATAGAAAGAGTGAAGGCGAGGCCTGCACCGATGCCTGTGCCCACCGTTTCGGCCAAAGTGTAGCCGGCCTTGAAATCGACGACAGGCAGAGCGAGGATAAGAGTGTTCAGCGCACACATACCCAGAGAGTTCATAAACTTTTTGTCTGCCTTAAGCACTGTCAGACAGAAAAGAGCCGTCATCAGATAAAGCAGTAAAAGAATGAGGGTGTAAAGCGCGATGCGGTACTTCGTGCCCAGAGAAAAGACGAAGGGTATTTTGTTTAAAAAGAAGCAGATGAGCGACAGGGAAACAGAGAAAAAGGTCACCGTGCCCCCGTACATAAAGAAGTGCTTCGGCCTTTTGGCCATTCGGATGCTTTCGCTCATACCGTAGCCCGTGCTGAAAATAATATTCTGTACCAGCATGGCATAAAGGGCGGCCGTAAGCATAGAGGTGAACTGTGTCATTGTTCTGCACCGCCTTTCTCTGCCGTATCGTGTCTGGGACGGATGCTTTCACCGTAGTCACGGATTACCTTCGGCTTGGATTTTTTATCGGAGAAAAGACCCGGGTCCTTTTTGACGGGCTTTTCGTTTACTGCATTCATCGAAAAGGTGTCTCTGACCTCGTCGGGGTAAAGCTTAATGAGAAGCCATTTGTGGCCTGCGGCTAAAAAGCCGAGTATTACGAGTGCCACGAAGGGCAGGGAGGCACGGGGCAGACGGGGTACGGAATCGGCAGAGGTGAACAGAGTGCCGTAGGTAAGGATTTCTCTTATCGCGCCCACAGCCAGAGCCACTGCACCGTAGCCTATTCCTGCTGCCACAGCATCCGTTACCGAATTAAGCACCGTGGTTTTACAGGCGAATTTCTCACAGCGGATGACTGCCAGTGCATTGAGGCACAGCAGATAAAAGTAGATGCCGAGACCTGCGCCGCTGTCGGGAGTCAGGGAGAAAATGAAGCGGTCGGATAAAAGCACCGCACCCAGTGAAACGAGGGTGTAGACCGCCATTCTTGCCCATCGGGGTATCCTTTTAAGGACGAGACTCGTGACGCTCTCCGTCAGCACTAAAACGGCCAGAATGCCTACGGCGAGGCTCAGACCGTTTGCCGCCGTGTTAGCGGCACCGATGATGGGACAGATGCCGATTATCTGGGTAAGGACGGGGTTATGGACGAAGGCGCCCTTGAAAAGAGCCGTGGAAAGGCTTAAGACGGGCTTTGATTTGTTCTTTTTCATTTCGCATCCGCCTTTCTTTTCAGCTCCTGCTTTTTCTTCATCAGCGGCTTTTTGTATTTTTCCGCTGTTTTTTTGGAAAGAACGGTTTCTCCCGTGAGAGCGGGCCAGAGGGCATTCGTGATTAGAATGCTGAAGCAGGCGGGATCGGGAGTTTTAGAAAAGTATCTCAAAAGCATACATACCGCACCGCCCGTAAGTCCGTAGAGAAAGGCTCTGTCGGGCTTTCTCGGTGAACAGACAGGGTCGGTTATGAGCAGCAGAGCGGCGAAGATGAGACCGCCCGCGCAAAGCTCGATGATTACCGAGGAAAATCTGCCCGAATTAACCCGCGGAAAGAGGAAGGCGAACATCGCCGCCGAGAGAAGATAGCCGGCAGAGGCGAAGAGTCTTTTCGGGTGTCTGACAGCCATATAGCCGAAGCCGCCTGCCAGAACGAGCATACTCGTAGTACCGATGGCACCGGGATAGGAGCCCGACAGGAGAGAGACTCTGCCGAAAACATTCAGAGAAAGGCTGTTACCCTTCGAGAGCATATCGAAAAGGCTTTCGCCCTTAAGGAAGCCCTCGGTGCCGAAAAAGGCGAAATCACTGCCGACGGCGGGATAGGTAAAGACTGCATCGGAAAACATCATCGCCGCGAAGCAGAAGCCTGCCGCCGAGGGAAGGAAGGGTGTGTTTCTCACATCACCGAAGGGGAGCTTTGCCGCGAGGATGGCGAAGGCGCAGGCGCTCATACCCACATAAAGGGGCGCGGACACGGGCAGTAAAAGAGCGATTATCATACCTGTGGTCAGAGCATTCAGATCGCCCGTCGTATTCTTTTTCAGCACAGCCTTAAAGCCGACAAATTCGCACAGCACAGCCGTCAGCGAGCAGAGTATGATTTGCCGCAGGGCATAAATGCCGCCGTGGTAAACTCCTGCCGCTGACAGGGCAAGACAGATGGCGAAGATGTCAGCATTGTATCTGAAAATCGGGTTTTTAAAGGAAAGAATTTCTTTTTTGTTCTGCATAGCAGGTACCTCGGAAAGCTTTCAGGTATGAATTAAAAGTATTTGGCGGCCTTTTCACGCAGAGTAGCGATGGCCTGCTTCGGGTCCTCGGCGCAGAAAACGGCAGAGCCGGCTACGAGGACATTGGCGCCTGCCTCGGCAGCTGTTTCCACGGTGGCGGGAGAAATACCGCCGTCTACCTGCACATCCATTTCCAGACCGCGTCTTCTGCATTCCTCACGGAGCTTCACGATTTTCGGCATCATATCTGCCATAAAGCTCTGACCGCCGAAGCCGGGCTCTACGGTCATAACGAGGACCATACCGAGCTTGTCCAGGTAGGGGAAAACTGCTTCGATGTCTGTGCCGGGCTTTACGGCCAAGGCGGCAACTTTACCTTTTTCACGGATGTAGTCGATGGTTTCCCCGATGGGAGAGTCGGCCTCTACATGGAAGCAGATAACATCCGCACCCGCATTAATGAAATCGGGTATATATTTCAGAGGGTCGCTTATCATAAGATGACAGTCGAAAACGAGGTCGGAGCATTTTCTCAGGCATTTAACCAGAGGTGCGCCCAGGGTTATGTTAGGAACGAAATGTCCGTCCATAACATCGATGTGGAGCCAGTCGGCACCGCAACGCTTCATATTTTCAAATTCCTCACCCATTTTCGAGTAGTCGCAGGAAAGAATAGACGGTGAAATTTTAATCATAATATATATCTCCTTTATATTAATTTATGTTGATTATATATTATAACATATTATGTGAAGAAAAATCAAGGGAAAGTAAGAGTCGGAGCAAGAGAGAAAAGACAGCCCGTGAAGACCGGCAGAGTACATTTTTACTCTTTCCGATAAGGCATTCCCCGGACTCTTATGACCTTCGGCACGACTGCTTTAATTATGCTTCCCAGGCTTTCGGAAAATACCGGAAAAAGATAATCGGACAGAAAAAAAGACGGGGCGGCGGCGAACGCCGACACCACATAAGGCAGTGTTTG
>JAZNEL010000015.1:0-8823 GCA_045588555.1 Acutalibacteraceae bacterium
CTTCGCAGTTTCGTAAGAACTGAAAATTTCTTGTATTGAAGCCACAAAATGAAGCAAGGCTGCCGCCTTGCGAGGCTTTTGGCAAAAATACAGGGAATTTTGTTCGAGAAACAAATACTGCCTTATGGGATGGCGGCTTAATCAGCCCTGTGTTTTTTTATTAACCTTATCCGTAAATACGGCGGAATATCACTTCTTCATTCCCGAAGCCTTTCCCGCGTAGTACAATGCACCGAAGGTGCTACAATGTATAGCCTCCACTGAAAGGTAATTCCCTCTGTCAGAGGGAGTGTCACGGAGTGACGAGGGAGTGCCCGTTCCCGGAGGGAAAGGTGTCACGAAGTGACGGAGGGGTCTTCCGAATTCCGCATTCCGGATTAACTGAAGAAGTCCTTCAGCAAATCCGCCATCGGATTATCGTTTTCTTCCTTTTTCTTTTCGCTCTGCTGCTTTTTCATATAATTCATAACATCGAACTTATTTGCACCGGCGCTTTCCTTTCTCTTATTGAAATCGGAAAGTCTCTCTCTGTAGCCGCATACGCAGACGAACATTTTCTTCTCGCCCTCACCGCGAAGCTCTAGTTTCTTATGGCAGTCGGGACAGCGGGCGTTGGTGATCTGCGTCAGGCCCTTTCTGTATCCGCATTCTCTGTCCTGACAGATGAGCATTTTACCCTTTTTGCCGTTTACCTCCAGGAGATATTTACCGCAGACGGGGCATTTGTCCTTGGTGGCATTATCGTGGGTGTACTGCGCATTACTCGTTATTACCATGGAAACGAGAGAGGTGGAGTAATCTCTCATCTGACCGATGAAATTTTTCATATTTGCCGTGCCCTTGCTGATATTCTGTAATTCCTGCTCCCATTTAGCGGTAAGCTCGGCGGATTTAAGGTCGGGAGGCACGATTTTAATGAGCTGTTTGCCCTTGGCTGTGGGATGAATCTCCTTGCCTACACGCTCGATGGAGAAATTATCGAAAAGCTTTTCGATGATGTCCGCTCTCGTGGCGGGAGTACCCAGACCGCTTGTGGTGCGGATAACCGCCTGCAGGCTCTTATCCTCGATTTGCTTTACGGGATTTTCCATAGCGGAAAGGAGTGTGGCCTCCGTGTAGCGTGCGGGAGGTCTCGTTTTTCCGTTTATGATTTTAGCGTTCAGCAGGGGAAGGGACATACCCTCACGGAGGACGGGCAGATCCTGGCTTTTATTTTCTGCCTCTGCTTCCTCATCCTCGTCGATGCTGTTTCCGTAAAATTCCTTCCATCCGTTTTTGACGGGAGTGGTGCCCTTGGCGTGGAAGGAGTGACCGTTTATGTCTATATGCACCTTCACCTCGTCGTATTCGTAGGGCTCGGAAAGCACCGCCATAAAGCGTCTGACTACCAGGTCGTAAATGTTTCTTTCATCGTAGGACAGCTTGGCAAGGTTAGGAGACTGCTCTGTGGGAATAATGGCGTGGTGGTCGCTGACCTTGGCGTTGTTTACGATGTATTTGGTTTCGATTTTACCTCTGGCGAGCTTCATAGCCTGCTGCTGATAGGGGCCTACCGCCATAGCACGGAGTCTTTCGGGGATAGTAGCCACGATGTCATCGGTGATGTAACGGGAATCGGTACGGGGGTAGGTGAGCACCTTATGGTATTCGTAAAGGCTCTGCATAAGGGCGAGAGTCTGCTTGGCCGAATAGCCGTATTTTTTATTGGCATCTCTCTGTAATTCCGTCAGGTCATAGGCGGCAGGGGGTGCCTTTTTCTTTGAGGACTTCTCTAATTTCTTTACGGTGCCGTTTTTGCCCTTTACGCCCTCGGCGATTTTTTCCGCGAAGGCCCGGTCGGAAAAGCGGGTGTTATTTTTGCTGTCACGGAAGGTGGCATTGAAGCCCTTGAAAACAGCCTGTACGGAGAAATAATCCTTCGGCTGAAAGGACTGTATTTCCTCCTCCCTCTGCACTATGAGAGCGAGAGTGGGTGTCTGAACACGGCCTGCAGAAAGCTGTGCGTTATATTTGCAGGTCAGTGCACGGGTGACATTGAGGCCTACGAGCCAGTCGGCTTCGGCTCTTGCCTCGGCGGAATAGTAGAGGTTATCGTAGTCCTTGGCAGGCTTAAGGTTGGCGAAGCCCTCCCTTATGGCCTTGTCCGTCTGTGAGGAAATCCACAGGCGGTAGGTGGGCTTTTTCCAGTGCGCCTTCATCATTATCCATCTGGCCACCAGCTCACCCTCACGGCCGGCATCCGTAGCGATGACGAGAGAGGATACATCGGGACGCTTCATCAGTGCAGAAACGGCTCTGTACTGCTTTGAGGTCTGCTTGATGATAACCAGCTTCATTTTATCGGGGAGCATCGGTAAATCCTCGAGATTCCACCTTTTGTATTTGTCGTCGTAGGCGTCGGGATCGGCGAGAGTCACGAGGTGTCCGAGAGCCCAGGTGATTATGTATTTCTGCCCGATAATACAGCCGTCACCCTTCTGATGACAGCCGAGGACACGGGCGATGTCTCTGGCGACGGAAGGCTTTTCCGCTAAAACGAGAGTTTTTTCCATTTGCTTTCTCCTTTATCTGATTACTGACAGGCAGCAGTTTTCCGTGTCGAAGCTTTCTTCGATCGCTTTTTCGATGTCTTCTCCGGTTACGCTCTTATAAAGCTCTACGGTGTCGAAAAGGCTCTGACCGTTAAAGTAAGCGTCGATAATGCTGTTTGCCATATCGTCCACATCGTTGAAGGCTAAAACCGCCATACCGTACATCTTTTTGAGTGACACACCGAAATCCTCTTC
Source organism: Acutalibacteraceae bacterium (assembly GCA_045588555.1). Lineage (GTDB taxonomy): Bacteria > Bacillota > Clostridia > Oscillospirales > Acutalibacteraceae > UBA6857. The sequence goes on from JAZNEL010000015.1 coordinate 2,787, forward strand.
GCTGATGCCGTTTTTCTTTATTTCTTCTATTTTTTCGATAATGGCGTTCTTTACGGCTTCGGGGTCGGAGCTTTCTCCGCTGAACATCGGTGCGGCGAAGCCTCTGCCGATGAAGTATTCCTTGCTGAAGGAGGGGTTAATGAGCCCCTTTTCCATAAGCTCGCTGTAGAGAGGCGAAACCTTGCCCGCGATGATGTCCAGCGCGATGCTTACCGTCAGTGCTTTCTTTGCCGAGGGTACCGTCGCGGTCAGATTATCCTTGAAGCCGAGTGCGAATTTAGGAATATCCACACCCATTTCCTCTTCGATGAGCTTCTGTGCTACAGCCTTAGGCTCCTCGGGGATAATCTGCTCGAATTTTACGGGTGCTTCGGGCTTTATCACTTTGTCCACGATGGCGATAACGGCCTCTTTTTTTACGTTGCCTACCACAGCTAAAGCCATATTGCTTAAGTTATAGAAGGTGTTATAGCAGCTGTAAAGCAGGTCTGCATTAATCTGTGCGATGGATTCTATGGTGCCTGCTATGTCTATTCTGACGGGATTATCGGTGTACATACCTCTGAGAAGATTGAAAAGCACCTGCCAGTCGGGGCTGTCCTGATACATTCGGATTTCCTGGCCGATGATGCCCTGCTCCTTCTGCACAGTTTCCTCGGTGAAATAGGGGGCTTTTACGAAGTCGAGAAGAATTTCGAGATTTTTCTCAAACTCCTGTGAGCATTGGAAAAGATAACAGGTGCGGTCAAAGGAGGTGTATGCATTTGCATTCGCTCCTGTTTCTGCGAAGCGGGTGAAGGCGTCGAGCTCCTCGCTTTCGAAAAGCTTATGCTCGAGGAAGTGGGCGATGCCTTCGGGGACGGTGGTATATTCCTTTTCTGCTTCGAGCTTGAAGCAGGTGTCCACGGAGCCGTATTTTGTGCCGAAAATGGCATAAGCGCCCGAATAGTCCGGCTTTTCCATCACGAAAATTTTAAGACCCGAGCTGTGGTCTATTTCGTAGTATTCTTCGTTTAAAAGCTCGTTTCTTATTGTTTTGCAGCTCATTATTCTTCCTCTCCTTCGCTCTCTAAAATGAATACCGTGTCCTCTGTTACCATTGAGGCGGCGATGATGATTTCCTCACGGCTGACTGCGTTTATCTCCCCGATGAAGCTTTCGGGTGTTCTGAAAAGACCGTTTGTGCTCTGTGAGGTCATCCAGCCGTTTACGGTCATAATGCTGTCATCCACGGAGGAAAGAGTGTCGGTGATGCTCTTTTTCGCGTTTTCGATTACCTCGTCGGTGAAGTTACCCTTACGCATCTCATCGAGCTCATTTCTGATGGCCTCGAGAGCCTTCATGGCGTTTTCCGTTTCTACACCGCTTTCCACGATAATGAGACCCTTGTGATTAATGAGGCGGGCACTGCAGTAGTAGCAAAGGCTCATTTTTTCTCTGACATTCATAAAAAGCTTTGAGAAGGTGCCGCTGCCGAAAATGGCGCACATAACTCTTATGGCGGCATAATTGTCGTAGTCGTAGGTCATTCCCGCTCTCATACCGATGACGAGCTTACCCTGCTTTACCTTCTGCTTTTCGGTGACGGTTCTGCTGCCGTAGGCCTCGGTGAGAAATTCCGTGTGAAGCTCTGTTATGGCTTTTTTATCCCGGGCAAGAGAATCAAAGAGTGCGGTGAAAATCTTTTCCGTTCTCTTTTCGTCTATGTTACCCGTTACATTGATTTGTACGGGGCAGGAGAAAAGAAGCTTCTTCCACGCATCCATAAGCTCTCTGCCCGTGATTTTTTCTATGTCTTCGGCTTTACCGTACTGACTTATTCCGTAAATTTCGTCGCGGCACATTTCCTCGGTCATTCTGTCCAGAGCATAAAGGCGCTTTTCGTCCTTTCTGCTTTCGATTTTTTCGATGAGGAGTCTTTTTTCGCGTGCGACATTTTCTTCCTTGAAGCCCTCGGGTGTTATGTCGGGCTTGAAAAGACAGGCGCACAGAAGCTTTACGCCCTCCTTCCATACCTTGTCGTTTCCGAGAGCGAAGCGATCATCGAGGCAGAGAAGAGAAAGAGAGAGCACCTGAACCTCGCCGATTTTGGTTACCGAAGGAGTGATAACCGCGCCGTAAAGAGATGCGAGACGGCGGTTCATGCTCATTATGGTGTCACAGGATTTATTGGTACGGGCCAGAAGATGCACCAGCAGTGCATTCTTTGCCGCATCGTCGGAGAGGGGAGTGAGAAGATTAAGCGTCACTACGGAATTTTTGAATTTGGCGGTTTTATGGGTGCACAGTCTGACACCGCCGCTGATTTCTTTTATGTTCATATTCTGTCCTCCTGAAGCAGTTAAGTATAGATACTTCATTATTGTATCATAAATGAATGTCTGTATGCAAATATATTTGTAAAAATGTTTTAAGATACGCGACAGAAAAGTACTAAAAAAAGAAAATGACCAAGCCTTTCAACTTGGTCATTCTGGTGCACCCGACACCTTGAAATCCGAACCCAATGCCGACTTTTCGAGGTCGGCAAAGGTTATGGTTTCAGTACCGTCTTTGAAGTTGAAGGTAATTACCATTCTGTCTTCAAATAAGAATACTGAGTTTACAAAGTTATTTATTAAGGTTCTTCTGTGGTCAAGCTTCTTTGGATTGAGCTTACGGAACTTGTAGAACCAATATAAAATCTCTTCACGGGTAAGCTTAGGTCTTGACATTTCCTCTTTCATAATCCTGATTGAAAGCTCGCTCTTTTCAGCTTCAAGCTCTTCCATTCGCTCTTTGGTAGTAGGTGTTATGATGCCTTTCTCCATAGCTGTAATAAGATTATTGATTGCTGTTAAGGTCTGTGCATATTGTTTTTGCAGTATTGGAAGCACTGTGCTTTCCTTGTTAAAGGTTTCAAGAGCCTGGTCGGTTAAATATTCAATGGTTTCATCGTTCATAATGAGTCTGCGGATGCTGTCAACAACAATATCCTCAATCCAAGCCTTTTTGACTGTTTTCTTGTCACAGCCTTTGTGATTCTTTACACTTACGCACTTGTAATAACGGTGTACAAACTTTGTTCTGCTTGTACCACTTTCACCGACCATAAGGCACTGACACTTGCCGCAATAGAGCTTTGTAGTTAAAAGATATTCATCTTCTGCTTTGTGCTTTGCAGGGGCTTTCTTATTCTGCTTCATTTTTTCCTGTACCAATTCAAACAACTCCTTATCAACTATTGCGGGAATTCCTCCCGGTGTAATAACATCCTTAAATTTGTATTCACCGATATATTTTCGGTTGTGCAACATTCGGGCAACGATGTCAACATCTAACTTGTTTTTCTTGTGAGTGCGTACACCTTGATAGTTGAGCATATTTGCAATATGCTGCATAGACATACCCTCGGCATAGCTTTTGAAGGCTAAAACTACCGCAGGTGCAGTAACCTCGTCAATTAAATAATTCTGCTCTTTATCTACCTTGTAACCAATCGGCAAGGTACCGCCGTTGTATTTACATTTAAGAGCATTTTCCATCATACCTCTAGTAACCTTTTCTGCAAGCTCTACCGAATAATATTCAGCCATACCTTCAAGTAAGCTTTCAAGCAGAATACCCTCTGCACCCTGAGATATGGTCTCTGTAATAGATACAACCTTAACTCCGTTCTTGCGAAGCATATTTTTGTAATGAGCTGAGTCATATCTGTTACGGGCAAAACGGTCAAGCTTCCATACGAGTATTACTTCAAAATGCTTTGAAGCACTATCTTTTATCATCTGCTGAAATCTCGGTCTGTTGTCGGTTTTAGCAGATAAAGCTCTGTCGATATAGGTATCAACTATTTGGATACCGTTCTTTTCGGCATAGGCTTTACATTCACGAAGCTGACCGTCAATACTTTCTTCCTTCTGATTGTCGGAAGAGTATCTTGCGTAGATAACGCCTATCATATATTTTTTACCTCCTTTAGTTTTCTGAAAATATTGTAATTAATATACTTGTTTTTGTTAAATGTGCGGATGCGACTTTTACATCGCACCCGCCGTTTCTTTATTCGATTTCCTTTAATTTGTCCCAATCCTTATCCCATTCCTCAAACTCTTTTCTGCCTGCATCACTTTCAAAGAAGGATACGATATCGGGAAGAAAACATCTGACAAGAGATTCAGCGGCATCCTCTGAAATGAGAACACCGCTAAGATTATCAGGATTAACATTGGTTTCGGAATAATTAATTTTTACTTCATCACCCATAGACTACCTCCTTATCTCGCATCCCTGTTTCGCTGTCGCTGAAGATATCTGTAATAATGCTCACAAGCCTTCAGTACAAAATTTTCAAAGTCTTTATCCTTAATCTTAGGAGCAACTTTTTGCAGCTTCTCCATAGATACCTTAAACATAGGCTTTTGATTTGCCTTTTCCTCAGCCAAGATTTCACCTATATGCTCAGGAGTTAGCCCTTCCTCTTTGCTGATTGCACGAAGTCTTTGTGCCTGAGATAAGTTTGGAGTAGCATCACAGACACGGATTTCTTCAAATAAATCTGCTTGCTCCACTTCATTAAGATATGAAAGCTCTACTGCGGGAGTGAGTGCGATTTTTCCTTCATCAACAAGGTCAAGGAGTTCAGGTATGAGATTTGTAAGACGGACATATCTCTGAATTTGCCTTGCACTATCAGTAGAGTTCTCAGCAATAATTTCATCCGTTCTCAACTTCGTGCCAACTTGGCACGAAGTTAAATCTGACCTATATCCCTGACGGCTCATAGCCTCCATTTTCAATTTATATGCAAAGGCTCGTTCACTTGGCAGAATATGCTCACGATGAAGATTACTGTCCACAAGCATAATTGCCGCGTCATTACGAGTGATAGCATAAATAAAAGCAGGGACTTCTTTCATCCCTGCCTTAATTGCTGCGTGTAAGCGTCTGTGTCCGCTTATCACTTCATATTCATCTGTGTTTTCAATAGGTCTGATAAGAATCGGAGAAAGAACACCTTGCTCCTGAATACTCTCTATGAGATTGTTCATCTCTTCATTGTCTAAAACCTTATACGGATGTCCTTCAAAAGGACGGATTTTCTCTACCGGGATGTTTACCGGTGCTTTTAATTTTTTGTTAGCCATATTATCGGCTCCTTTCATTTTTATTCTTAATTTTTTTGTTGTTACGGCTTTTGTGCCGTTCTTCTATTTGCCGCTGTCTTTCTTCCTGCTGCTTAACATAGCGGGCATATTCCTCCTGCCTTGCTATTTCAGCCTTGGTGAGATAATGAGGTGGCGGCTCACCTATGAGCTTTGAAATGCTATCAACACTTCGGTTAAAATCATATTCACCGATGCCATAATCTGTTTCGACTTTTTGCCTTGCCTCTTTCTCTTTTTCGGGACGTATTTTCATTCTCTCGGCTTTAAGTTCTTCTGCATCTGCTTCATCAGCCTGCTTTTCGGTTTCTTGGTACTGAGTAAGTGTCTTTTGTATTTCTGCTTCCATTATCTTTTCCTCGGGTTCAAGCTTCGGAATTTCAAACCGACGCATTTGCTCAAAGTAAGACTTTGCATTAACAATATCCTGCTCCGTCTCGCACTCATTTTGTGAGAGGATACTCTGCATTTTAAATTTCAGCTCTTTAAGTTCAAACTCATAATGCTCAACATCACATCTTGCCGAGTTATACTTTTGTTTCATAACCTTGGGAGTTAGCTTTAATTTTGTCTTTGCATCTTTAAGCTTTTCTTCGGTTGTTTTAATATCTTCCTGTAACTTATGAAAGTACACATAAAACTCATCAGCATCACGGACTTCGTTCATAGCCTGATGCTTCATTCGGTTAATACTCTTTCTTTCGCATTCAAGGATAATCATACCGACACGGATACCTTCAAGAGCATCTGCGAGTGCGGGTATGAGCAGCTTTGCCGCAGTAATTACAAGCTCTGTAAGTGCCTCAACTGTTTTGCGAAGACTTAGTATCAGACTGTTGTCTTTACGGATAAGAATGTTGATTCTCATTTTCTTTGTGACTTTGCCTTTCTTC
>JAZNEL010000016.1:0-62112 GCA_045588555.1 Acutalibacteraceae bacterium
GGGCTCGAACCGTCGACCTCTAGCGTGACAGGCTAGCGTTCTAACCAACTGAACTACCGGGCCATTGGTGGGAACAACAGGGCTCGAACCTGTGACCCTCTGCTTGTAAGGCAGATGCTCTCCCAGCTGAGCTATGCTCCCATCTTTCTGTGAACTGGTGTTTCTCACAGCGCCTGTATACTATAACAGAAAAGAACCCGTTTGTCAATGGTATTTCGAAAAAAATTTCAAAAAAATTATTTTCTTCCGGTACTGCTGTTATGGCTCGGATCGGTTATGCCGAGATTATCCTCGTCGAGTTCCTCGTCGGGCAAAAAGCTGCCTCCGATAAAGGAAGTTATACTTACCATTCTTTCGATAAACTTTTTAAGCCACAATATAATTATATACATAAGGTCCATAAAATATATCCTTCCTTTCCGATTTTTTAACAGTGGTATAATACTATAACAAGTTGCGCTGTATGTCAATAATATTTAAAGAAAATATTAAACATTTTTTGATTTTTTGTATAATTACAGGCTTTCGCACCTTTTTTCGGTGCAAAAGCCTTTATTATTTTTAATAAACATCAGCCAGGTCGTAAATCAGTTTTTCTGTCTTTTCCCAACCGAGGCAGGGGTCGGTAATACTCTTGCCGTAGATACCCTCACCGATTTTCTGTGTTCCGTCCTCGATGTAGCTTTCGATCATAAGGCCCTTGACAAGCTTATCAATATCGGAATTATGACGGCAGGAATGGAGAATCTCTTTAGCAATACGAGGCTGCTCGAGATATTTTTTCCCGGAGTTTGCGTGGTTCGTGTCGACGATAACCGAAGGATTTTTAAGATCGGGGCGCTGTGCATAAAGCTCGGAAAGGAGAAGCAGATCCTCATAATGATAATTCGGGAAGGACTGTCCCCTGTCGTTTACATAGCCGCGGAGAATAGCGTGAGAAAGGTCGTTACCCTCACTTCTTACCTCCCAGCCGCGATAAATGAAATCGTGCTTATGCTGTGCAGCTGTAATAGAGTTCATCATAACGGAAAGATCTCCGCCCGTGGGGTTTTTCATTCCTACAGGCACATCGATACCGCTGGCGGTGAGTCTGTGCTGCTGATTTTCCGTGCTTCGTGCGCCTACGGCTACATAACCGAGAAGGTCGGAGAGGTAACGGTAGTTTTCGGGATAGAGCATCTCGTCAGCGCAGACGAAACCTGTTTCGTTGATAGCTCTCATATGAAGCTTTCTGATAGCCACTATACCCTTGATAAGGTCTGCGGCAGCATTGGGGTCGGGCTGATGAAGCATACCCTTGTAGCCGTCACCTGTGGTACGGGGCTTATTGGTATAGATACGGGGAATGATGAGTATTTTATCCTTTACCTTTTCCTGTACGGGAACCAGACGGGAAATGTAATCCATCACGCTGTCCTCATTGTCTGCAGAGCAGGGTCCTATAACCAGAATCAGCTTTCTTTCCTTGCCCTCGAAAATGGCACGGATTTCCTCATCCTTCTGCTTTTTAATCTTTTCAGCTTCAGCTGTCAAAGGATATTCCTCTTTAATAAGCTTCGGAATAGGCAGCTTACATACAAAATTCATATTCATTATTTTTTACCTTCTTTTCTTTATTTATCAAAAAGCTTCCTGCGCTCGGTGGATGTTATCATCATATCCATAAGACCCTGACGGTCCTCGTTTACCAGACAGGTATGCATTTTTTCGAGCTGACTCTGGAAAAGCTCCATTTCCTCTAAAAGGGCATCCTTATTATCGAGGAAAAGCTCACTCCACATTTTTTCGTTGATTTTAGCGATACGGGTAAGATCTCTGAAGGAGTCGGCAGTGTATCGCTCCAGACTGGCGTGCTCATAGCAGTTCATAAGAGCTACGGCAATACAGTGGGTAAGCTGTGAAACGAAGCCTATCATTTTATCATGCATTTCGGGAGAAATCTCCGAAATTTTACCGAAGCCTAAAATCTCACCGATTCTTTTACAGGCCTCGATGCCCTCATCGGTGTTTCTGTCCGTGGGCACCACCAGATAGTTCATACCGTAGAAAATTCTCTCGTCGCTGTTTTCGACACCCGAGGTCTCCTTTCCTGCCATAGGATGAGCTGATATAAATTCAACCATAGGCGGAAGAAGCTTCTGTATTTTTTCGACAATACAGCCCTTTACACCCGTAACATCGGTGACGATGGTGCCCGGCTTTATGAGACTGCCGTTTTCCTCGATCCACTGCACAAAGGTTCCGGGATAAAGAGTAAAGATTATCACATCTGCACCCTTTATCATCTCTGTATCTATCTTTGTAGTAGCCTTCTGAACCATTTTATGCCCGAGAGCGTATTGTGCATCCTTTTCTTCCTTGGTTATCGCCTCCACATAATAGCCCTTACCTGTCAGTCCGCGTGCATAAGAGCCACCCAGAAGACCGAGACCTACTATGAGAAACCGTGTATTTTTATTAATTGTCATCTGTTTTAGCCTCCAGTCCAATCTCCGAAAGCCTCTCGAAAAAGTCGGGATAGCTTTTCCTTACCGCCTCGGCTCCCTCGATTTCACCGCCAAAGAGAGAGCACAGCACTGTCAGAGACATCACTACCCTGTGGTCATTATGGCCGCAGAGAAGTGAAGCACTTTTATGTAAGGGAGATTTTTTTATGATAATTTCATTATCCTTTATTTCTATGTCGGCGCCGAATTTGGAAAGCTCCTCCTTCATCACGGCACCTCTGTCGCTCTCCTTTATTTTTAATCTTGCCGTACCGGTAAGTGTGGCTCCGCCGAGAGCACAGGCTAAAGTCATAAGTATGGGAGCCAGGTCGGGACAGTCGCTGACATCCAGCACGGGATTTCCCCCGTAAAGGAGTCTGAAATAGTCTTTATATACTCTGTCGCCCTGAAGCGAGTCCTCGCGAAGCCCCTTTACCCTTACCTCGGAGCCAAGATAATTAAAGGCGTCCGGAAAGGCGGCATTCGAATAGTCAGCCTCTACGGTGAAATTACCGCTTCGGTATTTCTGCGAGCCCTTTATCAGAAGGGTGCTTTCATTTTCCCATCGGGCAATGACACCGAAATCAGCCATAGCCGAAAGAGTCATACCGATGTAGCTTCTGCTTTCGATTTTCCCCGTAAGGTGTATTCTGCTGTCGCCCTCGCACAGGGGAAGCGCGAAAAGCAGGCCGCTGATAAACTGACTGCTCACATCACCTCTTACGGAGTAATCGCCCGAGGTCAGTCTGCCTTTTACGGTAATTTTACCCTCCTCGCGTTTAAAGCCAAGATTATTCTCTTCACAGAGCCTTTCGTAAACCTCCATCGGTCTTTCCATCAGTCTGCCGTAGCCCGTAAAGCTGTGCTCACAGTCAGAAAGAAGGGTTAAGGGAATAAAGAAGCGAAGGGTGCTTCCGCTTTCACGGGCGGGAAAAATTTTGCCTTCCGTAACCGACGAGGGTGAAGCACCTCTGATTTTTACGGAATTTTCTCCCCTTTCGATTTCGGCACCCATTTCCTTAAGACAGTCGAGAGTAGCGAGAATATCCTGTGAATAGTCTACATTATCTATTACGCTCACACCCTCTGAAAGGCCTGCACAGATGAGAAGTCTGTGAGCCATACTTTTCGATGCGGGAGCGGTCAGATCGCCCTTCAGAAGGCATTTTTCTATTTTTACGTTCATTTTATCACTTACTTTCCGAGATATTCTGAAAGAAAGTCCACGGCTCTCAAATAGCCGTCAGTACCGAGACCCGTTATGGTTTCGGCACAGGCGAGACGGATATAGCTGATCTGTCGGAAATCCTCTCTTTCCTCTACCTTCGAGATGTGCACCTCTACGGTGGGAATGCCGACGGCCTTTACCGCATCTAAAAGAGCTATGCTCGTATGGGTATAGGCACCGGGGTTAATTATTATACCGTCAGTGTTTCCGTATGCCTGCTGTATTCTGTCTACCAGACAGCCCTCGTGATTTGACTGATAAAGCTCACAGTCAATTCCTCTTTCGCCGCAGTAGTCCTCTATTTTCTTTTTCAGGTCTCCGTAGGTCTCTCTGCCGTAATGGTCAGGCTCTCGGATGCCGAGCATATTAAGATTAGGACCGTTTATGATAAGAAGCTTCATTTTAATTTCTCCGTTATTCTTCTGACAGCATTTTCTACACTACCGTCAATCTCTATTCTTTCATCGCAGACGGAAAGATAGATGCCGTATCTTTCCTCATACCGCTTTTTCAGCGCCTCAAAATCTCCGGCTAAAGGTCTGTCCTCGGTGGGCATAATGTCCTGCAAGGGTCTGTCAAGAAAGAAAAGCACACCGTTATGCTTCAGATAAGCCACATTTTCTTCCCTGATGACAGCGCCGCCGCCCGTAGCGATAACCAGACCGTTTCGTAAAGAGGCTCTTTTAACGGCTACAGACTCAATATCTCTGAAAAAGCCTTCGCCCTTTTCGGCAAATATAGCACTGATGGTGCCGTATTCCTCGCTTATAAGGTCATCGGTATCTGTAAATTCTTTACCGAGGCTTTCAGCCAGAGCCTTGCCTACAGTGGTTTTACCGCTTCCGGGCATACCGATGAGAACGATGTTCCTTTTTTCCCTTAAAAGCTTTCCGTACACCTCATCAGCCGTGCTTTTCACATCGAAGCTCCTGCCGCTGAAAAGACGGGAGGCTAAAACCGCCTGTGCCACGAGCATATAAAGGCCGCATTCACAGCTTATGCCCTGTGCCTCACAGCAGAGACAGAGCTTGGTTTTAAGAGGATTATACACCACATCCGTAACACCCTTTAAGCATTTAAAGGCAGCCACATCCACGGCACACTCATCCGTATCCGGATACATTCCGCAGGGTGTGGTATTTATAATGTAATCGCAGTCACCGTGAAGTGAAAGGAGATTTCCGTAGTTGACCTCTCCCCTCCTGCTGACGGTGATAATTTCTTTCGCACCGAGAGCCGCGGCTACGGCCTGCGCCGTTTTAGCCGTACCTCCCGAGCCTAAAATAACCACCTTTTTTCCCTCGTAGGAAAGGCCCTGCCTTTCGATAAGCATTTTCATTCCGCCAAAATCGGTATTATAGCCGTAAAGAATGCCGTCACGGTTAACTACCGTATTTACCGCACCGATTTCTCGGGCAGCCTCGTCGATAAAATCAAGATAAGGAATGACGCTCTGCTTATAGGGGATGGTTACATTGATTCCCTGAAAGTCCCTTTTCCTCATAAAGGCATCGAGACCGTCGCGGGGTATCTCTTTTATTTCATAGCTGTAATCGGCTATACTTTCGTGGATAGGCTTGGAAAAGCTGTGTCCTAATTTTTCACCGATAAGTCCGTATTTCATTTATATCACATCTTTTAAGCTTTGAAGTAGTCCGTTCCGAAACGGGTAAGGAGCAAATCGCAGAGGGTGAGTGCCGTTACGCTGTCGATAACCACTCTCGCTCTGTGAATGATGGCAGGGTCGTGTCTGCCGCTGATAAGCAGAGTCTCGTCTGCGCCGGATTTAAGATTTACGGTTTTCTGCTCCTTATAAATGGAAGGTGTCGGCTTTACCGCACAGCGGAAAAGAACAGGCATACCGTTTGTGATTCCGCCGTTGATTCCGCCGTTATTGTTCGTCCTCGTCTTAACGGTACCGCCGTCACGGTAAAGGCTGTCATTGGCCTGACTTCCTCTCATTTCTCCGAAGGAAAAGCCTGCGCCGAATTCTACGCCCTTTACTGCGGGCACGGAAAAGAGCGCGTGAGACAGCATACTCTCCACCGTGTCAAACCAGGGCTCACCCACACCTGCAGGCATACCCGTCACCGCCGTGGAAAGTACACCTCCGATGCTGTCACCGTCTCTTTTACAGCTTTCGATAAGAGCGGAGATTTCCTCTCTTTTACTTTCACAGAGAACGGGCATATCCAGCTCCTCCAGAAGCTTGAAATCCTCTTCGAGGTTTTCAAACTCTCTGTCCTGAATATCACCGCAGCGGGAAATGTGCGTGGCTATTTTTATGTCCTTGCTCGCGAGTGCCTTCAAAGCTATGGCTCCTGCGGCTACGAGGGGAGCGGTTATTCTGCCCGAAAAGTGACCTCCGCCTCTGTAGTCCTGAAAGCCGCCGTACTTTATTTCAGCAGTGTAATCAGCGTGAGAGGGTCTGGCCAGGTCTTTGGTTTTCGAATAGTCCTTACTTTTAGTGTCGGCATTTTCTATCATAAGACAGATGGGTGTGCCCGTAGCTCTGCCCTCGAAAACACCGCTTAATATCTTCACCTCATCCCTTTCCCTTCTGGCGGTAGAAAGAGAATTTACACCCTTTCTTTTTTCCATCTGTGAAGAAATGAAGCTTTCATCGATTTCCACACCGGGCGAAATGCCGTCGATAACACAGCCGATGGCTTTTCCGTGGCTTTCGCCGAAAAGTGTAACGGAAAGGGAATTACCAAAAGTGTTTTTCATCTTTAGTTCCTCATTTATATCAGTTTCATCAGTTCGTCTGCATCGGTTTTAACAAATTCAAAGGTGCCGATTTTACGGGAGAAAACAGCGGTAACACCTTCATTCTCACTCTTTTTATCGTGAGAAACAGCCTCTCTTACCTTTTCTCTGTCGAAGGGATAGGCTACGGGGAGCCCTGTTTTCTTTAAGGCGGAGACGACTCTTTCCTTAATTTCTTCACCGCACATCGGTATCATTCCGAGAGCCACACATTCTCCGTGGTAAAGCTCTCCGAAGGGTACGGAGGCCTCGATGCCGTGACCGAGGGTGTGACCGAAATTAAGCACCTTACGAAGACCCTCTTCCTTTTCGTCCTCCTCGACCACTCTCTTTTTTACCTTAAGGGAGCGTTCGATAACCTCGTCGATTCTTTCCTCGGCTTCGCCCCTTTCGAAAATCTCAAAGAGCTTTTCATCCATTATGATTCCTGCCTTGAGAGCCTCGGCGAGACCGTTTTTGAGATGTCTTTCGGGGAGAGTAGCCAGAACATCGGGGTCGATAATAACTTTTTTCGGCTGATGAAAAGCACCGATGATGTTTTTTATCTTGCCAAGGTCGATGGCGGTCTTTCCTCCGATGGAGGAGTCTACCTGGGAAAGGAGGGTGGTGGGAATATTATAAAAATCGATGCCTCTCATATAGGTGGCGGCGGCAAAGCCTGCCATATCCCCCGTAACACCTCCGCCCACGGCTATGACTGCATCCTTTCTCGTAAAGGATAAATCCATCAGCGTTTCGCAGATTCTGCGGTATGTGTCGAAGTTTTTACTCTGCTCGCCCTCAGGGAAAATGAAGACGCTTTTCCTTTTAAAGGAGCGGGCCACAGCATCGGTATACTCACGGGGAACACCCGAATCGGTGACGATGAGCACCCTTCTGTCCCTGTCTGTACCGAGAAGCTCGGCCGCCTTTTTTACGGCACCTCTTTCGAGGATTATTTCATAGGAGTTCTCCCCTAAATCAATAGGTATAATCATCTTTATCACTCAAATCTTCGAATTATCTTTATAGGTGCCTATCATCTTAAGACGGTCACAGCAGTCTGAAAGCTCATCGAGCATATATCTGCCTCGTCTGGACTGAAGGTCACCCTCTATTTCTACATAGAAATAATAGGTCCAGATAAGGTCCTTCATCGCACGGCTTTTAATGGAGCGCATAGAGTAGCCGTGGTGACCGATGACATTAATGGCGTGAGCGAGTGCACCTGCCTTATCGGGTACGGTGAAAACGATGATGGAGTGGTCTCTCTTTTCTGTGCAGAGTGTACGGGAAAGAACCACGAAGCGGGTAGTATTGTCGCTCGCCTCATTTATGTTTTCACGGATTACCTTAAGACCGTAAAGGTCGGCAGTCTCTCTGCTGGCGATGGCGGCCAGAGTTTTATCGCCCATATCTGCCACCAGCTTCGCCGCTCTGGCTGTATTTTCACAGGCCTCCGACTTATAGCCCTGATTTCTGATGTAGGACGCGCACTGGTCGAGTGCCTGCTGATGGCTGATAACCTTTGCGATGTCCTTTTCCGAGGCCTCGGAAAGTCCGATAAGGTTATGACGGATGTCCAGGCTGTAAAGTCCGTTTACAAAGAGTGAGCCCGAGAAGATGAGGTCGATAACCTGCCCTACCTCCCCCGCTCTGCTGTTTTCGATGGGAAGAACGGCACAGTCGCATTCGCCCTTTTCCACCGCCTCATAGGCGGCTTTAAAATCGGGATAGGAGATTCTTCTGCCGTCAGGGAAAATTCTGCCGGCGGCTATGTATGCGAAGGCACCCTCCACACCGCTGTAGGCTACATTGGCGCCCTCGAGAATGCGGTGCTGATACCTTTTCGAAATATCCATCGTGCTTTTCATAAAGGAAATGTAATAATCCTTTATGGCTTCGTCGTTAATGTATTCTGAATTTCTGTTAATGAGAAAGTCCTCTCTTGCCCCGTCGAAAACGGGAAGACCTCTCTCCTTTTTATATTCGGCTACTTCTCTTACAGCCGCCATTCTTTTTTCGAAAAGAGCGGCGATTTCTCTGTCTGCTTCACCGATTATTTCTCTGGCTTTATTAAGCTTATCCATAATTTATCACCTTCCGTGCCTTATAATCCGTATTCTTCGGCAAGAGCCTTAAAGGAGGGAAGCGAGGCTTTAATCATTTCGGTGGAAACGCAGTAGGAAAGTCTCACATAACCAGGAAAGCCGAAGGAGTCGCTGGGAACTAAAAGAAGATCGTATTTTTTCGCTCTTTCGCAGAAGGCCTCTGCGCTTTCCTCGGGTGATTTCATAAACAGATAAAAGGCTCCGTCGGGCTTGGCGGTTTTAAAGCCGTACTCGGAAAAAGCATCGAGAAGAATGTCTCTGTTCATTTTGTAGACGGAAACATCGCTTGTTTTGCCTACGCATTTACGGATAAGGAACTGCATAAGCGAAGGGGCACACACATAGCCGAGGGCTCTGCCCGCACCGCATATCGATTTGAAAATAAGCTCAAAGTCACACACCTCATCGGGTACGAGAATATAGCCGATTCTGTCACCGGGAAGTGAAAGAGACTTCGAATAGGAATAGCATACGAGGGTGTTATCATAGTATTTGGTGAGATAGGGCACCTTCACATCGCCGTAAACGAGCTCTCTGTAGGGCTCGTCGGAAATAAGAAAGATTTCCCTTCCGTACTCCCTCTGCTTTTCGCTCATAATGCGGCAAAGCTCGATTACGGTCTCCTCACTGATAACCACACCCGAGGGATTATTCGGAGAGTTGACTACCACTGCCTTTGTGTTCGGGGTGACGGCTCTTTCGAAGGCGGCAAGATCAATCTGCAGATCGTCGGCTTTACATTTGACCTCTATGGGCTTCGCACCTGCGGCCTCGATAAATACCTTGTATTCGGGGAAATAGGGAGCGAAGATAATAATTTCATCGTCCTTTTCCGTAAGCGCCTTAAAGCAGATGGAAAGAGAAGCGGCGGCACCTGCGGTCATATAAAAATTTTTAAAGGAAAAGGAGGTGCCGAAGCGCTCGTTAAGGTCGTCGGCTATGGCCTGTCTCGTATCGTTATCGCCTACTGCGGAGGTGTAGCCGTGAAGCACCGTCGAGGGCAGAGTCTCCGTCAGCTCGCGGATGGTCTCGTTTACGATTTCCGGAGCGGGTACGCTGGGATTACCGAGACTGTAGTCGTAGACATTTTCATCACCGATTTCGGCCTTTCTCTTTTTGCCGTACTCGAATATCTCTCTGATAACGGAGCTTTTAGCACCGAGGTCGTACATTTTTTCATTTACCATAATTATCACCGTCTTTAATCAATCAGAATATCAGCGCACTAAATCGCATAATGATAAATTATACACCCTATTACCAAAACCGTCAATAAAAATACGGAGATTTCACATAAAAAGATTAGTATTAATCATAAAAATTCATTTCCTGCTCGGATGTATCGGACGGCCTTGTGTGTTTGCTTTAATTCTTTAAAGCTTTAAAGGTTTAAATTGTGACTATTTTAGCACAACTTATATTGGTTGTCAAGAGGGAACGGTAAAAAAACACTACCCTAATCACAATTATAAAATGTATATGTACCGTTACTCCGTTACGGACACATCAAGTGCTCCCCTCACTGTTTCCGTCGGTAACTTCCTTTATGTGGCTGAAACGGCCGAAAAAATTTTCCTGAAATTTTTTTCAAAAAACTATTGACAGATGAAAAATCTTATGCTATTATTAAGTCACGATAATGATAATGATTATCATTATTAAATTCAAACGATTGGAGCAGGACTTATGTCAACACTAAAATCCAGTAAGCAACGGGATGCGGTGCTGGCAAACTTACAGTCACGGTACGATCATCCCACTGCAGAGGATGTCTTCCTTTCAGTGAAAGAGGTAATCCCGTCCATCAGTCTTGCCACGGTGTACAGGAACCTGAAGCTTTTAGAGGCCGAAGGACTTATCCTTAAAATCCCCACCGGTGACAGCGACAGATTTGACGGTCACACTCACGGTCACTACCACCTCACCTGCATTAATTGCAGACGGGTCGTGGACCTGGATATCGACACGGGAGTAAACCTTAACTCCCTCCCCCGCGGCTTTGACGGTACTGTAACATCTCATTCTCTGATGTTCTACGGCATCTGCCCCGATTGCAAAATCTCAAACAAAAAATAATTATCTTGGAGGAAAGAAAAATGAAAAAGTATTATTGCCCCGTATGCGGTTACGAAAGTGACGAAAAAATCGATGTATGCCCCATCTGTAAGGCTAAAATGAAGGAAAGAGAAGAAGGCGCAGGTATGACCTGGGCAGCAGAGCACATCCTCGGCGTAGGCAAGGAAGCCAATGTTCCCGAAGAAATCATTATGGGTCTTCGCGATAACTTCAACGGCGAATGCTCCGAGGTAGGTATGTACCTCGCTATGGCAAGAGTGGCTCACAGAGAAGGCTACCCCGAAATCGGTCTCTACTGGGAAAAGGCTGCTTACGAAGAAGCAGAGCACGCCGCTAAATTCGCAGAGCTTCTCGGTGAAGTGGTAACAGACAGCACAAAGAAAAACCTCGAAATGAGAGTTGCCGCTGAAAACGGTGCTACACAGGGTAAGTTTGATCTGGCTAAAATGGCCAAAGAGCACGGCCTCGACGCTATCCACGACACAGTTCACGAGATGGCCAGAGACGAAGCAAGACACGGTAAGGCATTTGAAGGTCTTCTTAACAGATACTTCGGTTAAGAGCTTTTGTCAGCCGTAGGGTTGCCGCCTCTCCTTCGGTAGAGGTTGACCCCTCTGTCGCTTTCTGACAGTTCGGTTCAGGTTATAAAGCATATTGAGGGGATACAGCAGCTGTGTCCCCTCTCATTTTTTAATAAGGAGAGAAGATTATGTTCGATTATACTATCTGTAAATGTAAGCAGGTAAGCCTCTTTGATATAGAGGATGCACTCAATAAATACGATAAATTCGAAGATGTAGAAAGCGCCTTTAAGGGCGTACAGGAAATCACGCACTGCTCTACCGGCTGTGGCGGCTGTCACGAAAGAATTTTGGATGCTATTTCGGAAATAATGACTAAAAGGCGTCCCTACAAGGCATAATAACAGTAATGGAGGTAATACTTATGAAAAAATATATTTGTCCCTGCGGTTATGTTTATGACCCCGAGCTCGGTGACCCGGAAAACGGCGTAGTCGCCAATACAAAATGGGAGGATGTTCCCGAGGATTGGGTGTGCCCCGTATGCGGTCTGGGCAAGGAAGTAATCGAGGAGGACCTCGATTAATAAACTTCGGTTAACACGATAGGAGCTGTAAAAAGTACAGACCGCATAAATCAAGATAATAAGAGGTCTTCTATGGATAAAAAAACCCGTAGAAGACCTTTTAAACATTAAAAAGTATAAAATAATTGCAAAAGCTTTGTTTTTACGGTTTATGCTATAAGCAAATATTTCTTATATGTAACACCATATTTTCCCGTATAACAATTAAAACAGATGTGTTTTCAAAGTCAGTAGTAACTTAAACACATCTGTTTTTTTTGCTTTTAATGCAACAGACCTTTTTCTTCTCACCCCTGCTGTATCACTTTTAACAGAAGAAGCCATAAAAAAGGGCAGTCACCGAAGTGACCGCCCTTAATTCAGTAAGATTAAACTGTTACATCTTAATCCTTATTGAAAAGGTTTTTGAACCATTCAAGAATTGACTTGAAGATGTCAGCAAGCTTCTGGAAGAATCTGATTAAGCCGTTAGGTGCTACATTCTCTGTGTCGAGAAGGTCTTCGAAGATATCCCATCCGAGAACCTCTTCGATAAGATCGCCTGCAGCGTTGTTTTCCTTTCTCAGTTCAGCCAGAGACTCCTGCCAAAGCTTATCGATATTATTCTTACCGTCAACTGCACCCTGTACACCTGTATCTACGCCGTAGAATACATAGTAGATGGATGCCATAGCTGTTTCCTTACCGAGCTGTGTATCGCCTACACATTCAGCGATAATATCGAGAAGGCTCTTTACATAGGGCTCTGCCTCTGCACTCATACCGAGCTTATCCTTAAGGAAATTAAGAACAACTACGCGGTTCTGCTCGTGAGTGAGGAAGGTTACGGCGAGACTCATAACTACTGTTACGAGCTCTTTCTTGTCGCCCTCTTCACCTTCTGCATAAACCATCTGATATGCTGTCTTGCCGTTCTTCGAGGTGAAGGACTCGAGAGTACCTACGGTGAGAGCACTTACATAATCGATGTCCTCCCATGTGAACTCGTAGCCTGCATTTGCGAGAACCTCGAAGAGCTTATTGATGAGCCACTCGAAGTTGATTTCTGCAAGGTCGAAGCCGATGAGCTCGTAAAGGTCTATCTTTGCGATGGGCTCGATAGCACCGAGAACTGCATAAACTGCATTGAGTGTATTCTTAACTACTGTGTCAACACCGTTGGAATTGATGAAGTAGATAAGGTTGGTGAGCATATCGAGAAGCATCTGTGCGCTGTCGCCCTCGAGGATAGCGTCCACTCTGTTAAGAAGAGGATTAAGGATAGATGTGAGAAGCACATCTTCGTCGCCTGCCTCGATTGCTGCATAATAGTCAGCGGGAGCAAGTACATCTTCACACTTGAGAGCCTCAAGGAGAGGAATGATACCGTAAGCATAGCCTTCTGCACCCTTAAGAGTGATAGCATCTGTCTTATCCATATTTACGAAGAAGGAAATATCTTCGTCAGCAAGAACATACTTGAGAAGGCCGTAGAGAGGCTCGAGAACATCACAGAGAGCTTCTACGAACTTATCTCTGTCGTTTTCAAAATCGGAAACCTTAACATCAGCTACTGCTTCGATGTCAGCGATTTCTGCTGCCTTAAGAACATCAGCGATGATGCCGCCTACTACTGTTCCCTTAACCTCGAGCTGTGTGAGGTTTGCGAGTACACCTGCAAGTGCGTCGCGGATAGCGATAACATTTGCGCTGTTGTAGAGTGAGCCGCCGAGAAGGCCGTTGATTACACCGGCAAGGTCAGCCTCTGATTTGCCGTCACCGTCTACATCGAGACCGAGAAGAACGATGATGTTTGTAACAAATTCGCCGAAGTTATCAGCGATGTAAGCTGCCATTTCTTCTGTATAAACCTTACCGTAGGTGACGTCTGCGATTTCACCGCCTTCGCCTGTTACGGAGAATACATAGTCAGTGTCAGCCTTATCTGTGTAAAGCCAGCTGAATTCCTGTACGGGAACCTCGCCCATATTGATGAGGTTGAGGACGAGCTGGTAAGCATCTTCACCGAGAAGCTCCTTAACCTTATCAGCGTTTGCTTCGTCTGTAAGAGTGATGATAGCAACTGTAGCAAGAACAGTAATCATATCATACTTTGCGAAGTCATCGTGATAGTACATCTTGTATGCCAGCTCGTTGCTTACTGATTCATAAGCCTCTACTCTGCCGAGTGCGAAGCCTACGAGTACATCTGCCACCTTATCGAGGTTGAGACCTGTAAGCTCAGCTACGAGAGCGATAGCATCCTTCATAGTGATGTTATCGAGAGCAAGCTCTGTTTCCACACCGAGGATTTCGCTGAGGTCAACGAGAGATACAATGTCAAGTTCGACGCCGAAGCCTTCGAGCTTGAGGAGAAGTGCATTGATTGCACCGAGGAGATTTTCTATTGCTACGGTGAGACCGTTAGCATTGATGAAGTAAAGAACATTGGGAAGAAGCTCGAATACTTCGTTAATGGGATCTGCGAGGATAGCATCAACTCTGTCGAAGGTAGCGGTAAGAACGCCGCTTACTACTGCTTCTGTGTCGATTTCTTCTGTACCGTAAACCTCGGGAAGATTTTCTACGCCGAGAGCTTCGAGTACGAGTGCGAGACCTTCGGCATAGCCGTGGCCGCCGTTAATGGTGATGATGTCATTCTTATCGTTATCTACGAAGAATCTGTAATCTTCACCGAGAAGGAGCCAGTCTACGAGACCCTCAACCTCCATAAGCATACCGGTAAGAGCTGCTACGAAGGATTCCTTATCGTTAACACCGGATACATCGTAGTCGAGGAGACCCTGTACATCAGCACCGAGAAGTGCATCTGCAGCGCCGAGGCCTACATTTACGAGATCCTTAAGGCTTTCATCGAGACCGCCGATGAGGTCGCCGAGAGCCTTCTGAATTGTTTCGAGAAGTGCGGGAGTGTAGATGTTTACCTTGTCTGCAAGGAGATCACCTACAGAAGCATAGCTTTCATCGATAAGACCTGCGATGAGCTTATCGAGAGTACCGTCTTCGATGAGACCTGCTACATAAGCAGCTGCCTCTTCAGTCCAGTTATTGGGATATTCGATAGCATACTTGATTACGCCTACTGTAGCGTTATCATAGTCTACATCGGATTCATCGAGAGCATACCATTCTACATTTCTGTAGGAAACGGGAGCTGACTCGAATACTTCAGTGATAGCAGAGATAAGCTCTGTACCGAGCATTTCTTCGAGCTGTGCTGCGAAGTCTTCATCCTTAACGAGCATAAGTGCTGTGGTAAGAATTACTGTTACGGTATCCTTTCTTTCTGCTACCATCTTATAAGTGTAGGTGCCCTGCTCGAGCTTGCCGAGGCAAAGGTCAACCAGAATATCCTCTGCAGCAGAGAGGTCGAGACCTGTCTTATCCTTAACGAGAGCAAGAATGTCTGCAAGTGAGAGATATTTGAGATCGAAGCCGAGAAGCTCTGCCAGGTCAAGATTTACACCGAGAGCGGAAAGCTTTTCGAGAAGTGCATAAACAGGAGCAAGAAGGTTATTCACTGCTACGGATGCACCGTTTGCATTGAGGAAGTAAACGAGGTTCGGAAGAAGGTCGATAACTTCGTTTACGGGAGAAGCAAGGATAGCTTCTACGCGTACTGCGAGAGCCTCGAGAACGCTTTCTACAGTTGCTGTTTCGGGAAGGTCACAGCCGAGAGCCTCGAGAACGAGTGCCAGACCCTTTTCGTAGCCGAGACCGCCGTTAATAACGATAGTATCTGTTTTGTCGGATTTCTTTGCGAAGCGGAAATCATCACCGAAGAAGAGCCAGTTAACGAGGCCGCCTGCATAGGTGGTAAGAACATTTGCGAGTTCAGCAGCGAAGGACTGAACATCGTTTACCTCTGCTGTGCATGTGTAGTTCTTAAGACCTACTACATCTACATCGAGAAGATAACCTACTGAAAGGAGATTATCGTCTACATCCTTAAGAAGGTCTGCGATAAGACCAATGATGCTGTTGATTGTTTCAGCATTGAATACATCGAGCTTCGCATCGATAAGTTCAGCTACCGAAGCGTACTTGGTGCCGTCGATTTCGATGAGGCCGATTACCATATCTACGAGATCAGAAAGATTTTCAGCGATGTACTCTGCTGATTCTTCTGACCAATCGTTGGGATATTCGAGAGCGTAAAGAGTATTGGGAAGCTCTCTGTCGCCTGCGAGGAATTCATTAAATTCTTCTTCAGTTTCGAGCCAGTAGTACCAGTCGGGAGTACCGTAGGTAATTTCTACATCCTCGAATACCTGGCTGATGGAAGCGATGATGCCGTCTGTGCCGAGCATTTCGTCGAGTGCTTCACCGTTTTCCTTTACGGTAGCCCATTCGAGTACGAAGGAGAGAACTACTGTGAGAAGGTCAGCCTGGTCGAAGTTTTCTGTGTATGCACCCTTCATAGCCTTACCGTTGAGAGTATTGGCTACTGCAGATGCGGAGGTGTATTCTGTGCCTACTTCGTTACAGATGTCATAGATAACAGCCTTGAGGCCGGAAAGGTCAAGGTCGATAAATGTGGGAAGAAGGTTGAATACAAATTCAAGATTGAGCTTTTCGAGGTCAAGCTCACCGCCGAGGAACTCTGCGAGAGTCTTATCGCCGATCTTGATGCCCTCGATGAGAGGCATTACATCGATTACGGGACGGATAGTATCGACAATCACGAGTACGGGCTGGAGAAGGTTAAGTACGGTGGTGGAAAGAGCACCGCTTGAGATGAAGTAGAATACACCGGGAAGAAGATCGATGATGTTTTTGATAACATCGCCTTCTGTAAGTGCATCAATTCTTGCTACAAGAGCATTGATTGTCTTTTCAAGTGCTGTACCCTCTGTGGGAATTGTGCAACCGAGAGCCTCGAGGAGAGGAACGATAGCGTTTTCGTAGCCTTCTGCACCGAGAAGAGTTACCTTTTCTTCGCCGAGAGTGATTTCGAGGTTACCGCCTGCAAGGAGGTAATCAAGCACTACGGAGAGAGGAGCGAGCATTTCTGAAAGAGCTGCTGCGAAGGTCTTTTCACCGGCATCTACACCGAAGCTTGCTACATATTCAGGGTCAGCCTCTACTGCTGCTGCGATGTCAGCATACTGTGCTGCCACTGCGGCGAGATCGAGACCGAGGAACTGTGTGATGAGAGCATTTACATCGAGTGCATTTGCGAGTTCTTCTTCAGTCTTATCCTTATTGAGAAGTGCGTTAAGGTCAAGCTTTGCGAGAAGAGCTGCGAGAGCGGTGAGTGTTTTGTCTGTAAGCAGACCGTCTACTGCACCGTCGATGGTAGCACCGAGGTCAAACTCTGCACCGGCCAGTGAAAGAGCGGCAGTAAGAATGGAATCAAGATTATTATAAAGGTATTCAGCCTTATCCTTGGTCCAATCGTTACCGGGATTCATATAAATTTCGTAAGCGGAGTTACCTACTACGGTCTCACCGTTTACATCGCCGTCGAACCATTCATAATTCTTGGCGGGATATGCCTTCTGATTGAGAAGCTCAACGATAGCGGCGATAGCATCGGTTGAGTTATTCTGAAGGTTAGCAAAGATGTCTGCTACGAGACCTTCGGGATTCTCTACAAGACCTGCGAGAAGTCCGCTTTCAAGTACCCACTTGATAAGGTACTGGAGAACATCAGCACGATTAGCTTGGATATAGTAAGCCTTTCCTGCTGTGCCACCTGTGTATATCTTTGTGCTTCTGTTTGTATCTTTTTCTATAAGCTTACCAAGAGAAGCAATATATGCTGCATCGGGAGCTTCTACACCCTGAAGGAGCTCTACACCGGAAAGCATATTCCAGATAGATGAGAAGGAGCTAAGGTCAGGTAATGTATCCTTAAGCATATCACCAATAACGATGTTGATGGGCGCTTCTGACTCCATAGCCTTTTCAAGTGTACCGCTGAGAGTAATACCGCCTGATGTTACATACTGAGCATCAGCAAAGTAGTTGATAACCGTCTTGAGCTCATTGAGAAGAGGCATAATCATACCTGAATCAATCATGTAGCAAAGGTTGGGAAGTGCATCGAGAAGGAACTCGATGGGGTTAGCGTCAAGCTTTGCAACGAGCTGATCAATTACAGCCAGAAGACCGTCTTCAAGGAATTTTCTTGTTGACTGAAGGTCTTCACTGTGCTTGAGATTTGTAAGACCGAGTGCCTCGAAGATGGGACAAAGAACATTATCCCAGCCGTCATTCTTATCAAATGTAAGAGTAAGAGTGATGGGCTCAACATTAACTGCAAATGTAAGTGTAAAGAGAATAGTTACCTGTGCACTACCTGCAGCGGTACCGATTTTAAAGCCTCTGGGAGCTACACCTGTTGTGTCGTTTGTGAAATCTTTGTTTGCAATAAGAGCAAGAAGAAGAGGCTCAAGACCTGAAAGAGCTGCAACTGCTGCATCAACGAAAGCTTCTTTCTTATTTTCAGCTTCATTGATACCCCAGTTGAGGTCATAAGCTTTCTTTACTGTACCGTCAGCGTTGAGAACGGGGTCGCCTGTTGTTTCATCAATTACTTCCTTGAAGAGAACCTCGTCATCCCAAGGGCTTCTGAAGGTATCTTGTTCTTTATTATAGGAAGCTTTGATTGTAGATTCTTTAAGCTTGCTGATTACCTGTGTGTAACCACTGTAGTTCTTTTCAAGCATTCTGGCAAGTGACTGGGGACCGAGTGCAAGGCCAACACCTTCGATAGCTTCTTCAACAGCCATAAGGGAAAGACCGCAAAGAACATTAGCGTCCTGACCGACAGCAACATCTTCAACAACAACTTCGATTGTTTCGGGAAGACCTGCCCATACTTTAGCGAACTCTTTAAGTACGAGGGGATATAAGAACTGAATGATTGTGTTAAGAAGTTCATCTGTGAATACTGCATCATCAAGAAGGCCTGTGATAAGACCTGAAAGGCTGAAGGCTTCACCTGTGGGGTTGCCGTTCTCATCCTTATTGATAAGGCTGCCGAGAAGAGAAGCAACTGTGGGATCCTTAAGAGCTTCCTCAAGAAGGTCGATGATGGCATTTACATTTTCATCTGTTACCGCATATTCACCGAGCATATCGTCATCGAGATTTTCGTTTTCACGGAAGAATTCATCCAGGGAATCTTCTCTTGTGATATTCATGTCTTCTGTTTTGAAGGTTTGGAAACCACGGTCAATCTCAAAAGCGTTAAAAGCGGGCATGAGCTCTGTCTCAAGAGCGGCAAGCACGTTTCTGGTCTCCTGTGAAATAAGAGCACCCTTACCTTCACCGTCGATGAATGTTACAATTTCTCTCTGAATGCCGTTAACGAGAGCATTGAGCTTTGAGTACTGAGAAATTGTAAGGTCTTTGTTAGGTCTGTCGAGTGAGTTATACATATCATCTGCAGCAGCAACCTGAGCTGTGAAGCGGTCAGCAAGAAGTGAGTAGAGATATGCAATGAATGTGTCTGCGTTTTCAAAAGGAACATCAAGAAGAGGAAGGTTCTCTACGAAATCAACGCTGTTTTTTAGAGCATTGAGAGCTGCAAGCTGATTTTTAGCTGTGCCGATTTCAGCGATAACAGCATCTGTGGAAGCGTCTGTGTAATCCTTGTTTACATTTTCAGCAAAATAGATAATGCTCTCATCTACCTGACACTGGAAATGCTCCTGAAGGTTAAGAAGATAATCAATGCCGCCGGGGAAGATGGCATTCTGAACCTGAGCTGTGTAGTCGTCATTGTAAGAATTGATATAACCGGACAGTGTACCGTATACTACCTGCTTTTCAGCAAGAGTGAGCTCTACCTCTTCACCGTCAAGGTCGGGATTAGAAATCGCGTACTGGTTATAAAGAGCATCAGCGAGCTCCTTGGTATCCTCGAGATTGTAAGCAACTACATTGTCACGGAAGTTATCAATGTAGTCAGCACTGAAGACACCGTTATTCGTGAAGAACTCATAAAGAGTGGAGTCCTTGAGAACAACTCTATATGTGTTTACAAATGCTTCATAATCAGCCTTGATGGTTGCTTCATCAAAGCCGCCCCAGTTGAACACACCGTAGTCCGGGTTAGCAGTCTGATAAGCTTTGATGGCTTCTGCTGTGGGAGTGTAATTAGCGAGCTGCTTGGCCTTTGCTGCTGTTTCTTCAAACTCGGCAATCTTGGCATCAGCATCGGGGAAGAGCTTATCGTAGTTACCGGGATAGCTGTCGCTGTTAACATCACTCTTGATATTGTCTCTTAAAGCATAAACTTCGTTAAGAACCTTATCGATGTTTTCTGAAGTTAACAATGCGAGAGTTTCAAAGGGATAAGCTGCGATTTTTGCATCAAGATTAGTTACATAGTTGTTAACTGTTGTCTTGATTGTTGTGTTAGTGCCGTTAACTACGGGGCTGTTTGTGTTATCGGAGCCCTTAACATAGTTGTGGTAGTAGGTCGTTTTGGAAAGACCTGATGACTTTGATACCTGATAGTAACCGCGGGTCATCTTGAACACATACTGGTAGCTGACATCAAAGCCCGACTCAACAGCTGTGTAGTCACCTTCTACAGCGTTAAGGTAACCCTTGATATCTGATGTCGAAATGGTGACAGTAGCTGTGTGGTTAGCAGGAACCTTATTCTGTGATGTGTTGGCGTTACTGTGCTGTGTTGCTCTTGAGTCTTCGAGAACGAACGAGATAAACTCTTTAGCATAATCTGACACACTACCGAGTGAACTGAGAATCTGCGTCTCGATAAGACCTGCACTGGTACAGGTACGAGCCTGCATATCGTCTGTGTACTTTGTGGGATAGTCCCATTCCTTACATGTCTTGATTGCCTTTTCAAGATAAATGAGAAGGTCTCTTGCCTCTACATAATACTCCCATGTGGGAAGAGTAATGTTAGTGGTAAGAGTAATATCATTCTTATTGCCTGCACTACCGCTGTAGGTGTAGTTGTAGTTCTTTGAAATATACTCAACTACAGGATGCTTAAGATGTTCAGAAAGATAATCGATCGGATCTTCATCATAAGCAGCAGAAGCAAGTGTACCGAAGCATACGCTCATAGTAGACATTAGCATGAGCACAGCAAGGAACACACTCAAAAGCTTTTTACCGGCTCTTTTTGCATCACTTTTTGTAAATAGCATGTTTTTTCCTCCATTAAAATATTTTTGTTTTTTCTGTTTTTTCGCCGAAACGGCAAAGGGTTTATTCTTTAGCCTTTCGGCCGCTCTTCCTTTCGGAAGATAAGAACAGTTTCTCGTTTTCTTTTGAAAGAAAACGAAGGAAAAACAATAGTTTTACGCACGCTCTGAAGCACTGCAGAAAAGAGCATTTCTGCCGCCGTATAAATGCCGTACTTTACCTCCTGACCTAAGGGTACGACAAAAAAGAGCGTACATCTCCGCTATTGTGAACATTATAACTCAAAGTGCCGCGGAAATCAATAGAAAAGTTCATTTTCAGTTAATTTTTAATTAATTTTAAATTAATTTAACACGACTGAAACATTCCCCCTTCGAGGGCTGTTTTCAGACAGTAAATAGGCGCAGAAAAGAAAAAAGAGCTGTAAAAAACTTCCGTTTTTCACAGTTCCTTTTTATTCGTTAATTTTTTCCCAGAAAATCCAGCACTTCTTTCAAATCGGAAGCAGTGTTAATATTGAACTCTTGCTCCGCCACTACCAAAGCAGTTCCTTTCTTCCCTTCCGAAATCAGACTGTTCATATAATCGCACAGATCATCAGGCGTATTATTTTCTTCGTCATACATTCCCTTAAGCATCTGCACACAGCTGCTGTTAAAAATACAGAAGCCTGTCCCCTTCAGTTTGTTTATGATATGCTCCGGCTTTTCGGTGCACCTTTTTACAGTTAAGTCTTCGTCCGCATCCACAGAAAAATTGTTTTTTATTTTTTGAGGATTATCTTCATATGTAACACCGCAGTAGAAATCACTGCGAAGAGCAGAAATAACGGACTTTATTTCCGAAACCTTCAGTCCCGACAAAACCTCATCAGCCAGCTGAAGAATAACATCCTCGTCATCGCTGATGCCTACGACTCCCTGTACAAAAGCATTTATCAGTCCCCTCTGCTCTTTTTGCAAAGCATAAGAAACCTTTATTCCTTTATAACTATCACCAATGGCATTTTTAATTAAATCGCCCTGTTTGCCTATAACTATGCAGACCTTTTCGATTCCCAGCTGCAGAAGATTACCCAAAGCAAACTCTATCAGACATATATCATTAATCTTTTTCAAAGCCTTACAGCAATCCTCACCCGTGGTGCTTTTTAATCGGGTACCGTTACCGGCGGCTAAAATAATACCAACCATTAAAATCCTCTTATCTTAAATATTTTTTTACTATGCGTGCTGTTTCATAATAAACTCTTTCCGAATCAATAGCCGTTAAAATCCGGTTTTTCATAACAAAATCACCGTTAATCATAACAGAATCCACTTCACTGCCGTTTGCACTGTAACAAAGGGATGAAACGATGCTGTTATTCGGGAAAAGCGACGGTGCATTAAGGTCGATAAAAATCAAATCTGCAAGTGCACCTTTTCTGATTATACCCGTTTTTTTCTCTGTATTCAAAGCTTTTGACGGATTAAGTGTAGCTGTCTTTAAGACATCATTAGCGGATAAAACCGTAGCAGAGCCGTTAACCGCCTTATGAAGCAGAGAAAGAATCCCCATTTCTCTGAACATATTAAGAGTATTATTGCTGGCTGCACTGTCAGTTCCGAGGCAGACATTAACACCCTTCTTTTGCATTTGCTCTACAGGTGCTATGCCGTTTCCGAGCTTTGCGTTACTCGAGGGATTTGTAACCGCATTGACCTTTTTTTCTGACAGAATATCAATATCACTTTCGTTCAGCTTCACACAGTGTGCAGCTATGGTTTTACAGTCAAGAAAGCCCATATCACTCAAAAGCTCTACAGGAGTTTTACCGTATACATCCAGAGCATCAGATACCTCCTTGTCACTTTCGGAGAGATGGATATGCTTAAGCATATTTCTTTCGGCCGCTTCCTCATTAAGCTGCCTGAGAAGCTTTTCCGAGCAGGTGTAAACGGAGTGTGGCGATAAAACAAACTTAACCAAATCGTTCTCGTATTTTTCCTTCTCTTCTATCGCCCTTCTGAAGCCGTCATATCCGTCCCGGTATAAATCCGTTCCGGTAATACATTTACCAAGATAAGCCCTCATTCCCGAATCACATGCCGCTCCGGCACATTCGTCTTCACAGATGTGCATATCAAGATAGCCGGTGGTGCCTGTTTTTATCATTTCCATACAGCCAAGCAATGTAGTCCAGTAAAAATCTGACTTTTCCATTTTAGCTTCGACAGGAAAAACTCTGTCAAATAACCATTCATTAAACGGAACATCATCCGCTGAATTTTTCATAAAGTTCATATACACATGAGTGTGCATATTAACAAGACCCGGCATTATCAGTCTGTTCTCTGCATCAAACGCCGTGTATTCTCCGGGATTTTCGATTTCAGCTTCGCCTATAGCCTCAATGCTGTTACCCTTAATAAACAGGTCTTCCTTTTTTACATAAAAGTGCTCCCCGTCAAATAATAACAGCAGGCCGTTTTTTAATCTGTACTTCATATAACCAGCTTCTTTTAATTTATATTTTTACAGCAACCTCGAGTGCAAGTTTTACCATATCAACAAAGGAGTCCTCTCTTTCCTCCACCGTACATCCGGGACAACCAGGTAACAAAGGAAGATCCGACACGGTACAAACAGCAAGTGCCCTTTTACCGCATCGGGCAGCACTGAAGTAAAGTCCTGCCGACTCCATTTCCACAGCAATCGATCCTGCTTCGGCCCATTTTTTATTTATATCAGCATCAGGATGATAAAACAAATCCGTGGAATAAAAATTACCGATCTTCAAATCTATACCCAGCTCTTCAGCAGTCTCGGCGGCACAGGAGAGCAATTCATAAGAACACACCGGTGCAAAGCTGCCTTTTAAGCCGAGCTGATTTACGACATTAGAATCTGTATTCGACGAAACTCCTGCGACGACATCGCGCAGCTTCAGTTTTTCGTTCAGACTGCCCGCCGTTCCTATTCTGATAATGTTTTCGACACCGAAAAACTCGAAAAGCTCATAAGCATATATGCACATCGACGGAATACCCATTCCGCTGGCCATAACCGAAACCTTACGGCCTTTATAATACCCGGTATAGCCTTGTATACCTCTGACATTATTAACGAGAACTGCCTTCTCGAGGAATTTTTCCGCTATCATTTTCGACCTGAGAGGGTCACCCGGCATAAGCACGGTTTCCGCAAAACCTATCTCATTCAGCAGCTTGATTTGCGCCGTGTTTTTCATAAAATCCCCCCTCTGCGCAGACTTAATAATTTATTCTTTTTTCCTCGATAATAAAAGGCTTTTCTACTGAATTATCAATCAGAGTAATTATATACTCAAACATAACACTCGTAAAAATCATAAACAGACATAAAGCCATAAAAATGCATCTTATTATCAAAGAATTGGTTATATCCGTAACGGTGCCTTCAAATAAGTTAGGCAGCATAACGAAAAGAAAATCCGCTACAATAGCAAGTATGGCAACTAAACACACAAATATTACTTTTCTCGGTAAAGTGCGGGAAAACTGTGTTATTCCGCAAAGTGCGAAATCGTAGTATTTGTTTACATTGAATTTGGATTTACCCTTATGTCGTGCATCCTGAACATAATACACATAATCTATGTCAGATGCATATTCACTGATAATTCCACGCAAAAACGGAGTGCTGACTTTGATTTTCTTCAATACATCAATAAAGCTTTTGTCAAACAATTCAAACTCTGTGGCGTGCATTGTCATCTTTATTCCGAGGAATTTAATCATTACTAAATAGAAAAATGTTCTGATGAAATAAAGAAGCTTGTTTTCCCTGCTTTCTTTTTTAACTCCCTGCACAACCCGGGCGCCGTTTTCCCATTTTTCGATAAATTCCGGTATCACCTCGGGAGGATTCTGCAAATCCGCATGGATTATGATGGCACAGTCACCCTTGGCCTGCTGCATACTGTAAAACGTGCTTTTAAGATAACCGAAATTTTTAGAATAAAAGACGCCTTTTACCTCGCTGTGCTTCAATGCAAAATCTTCAATAATAGCCCTGGTACCGTCAGTAGAGCCGTCATCAAAAAACACTATCTCATAGTCATAATCTTTAAGCTTTTCAAACACTGCAGTGACTCTGCTGTAAATTTCTTCTATCATAAAAGCCTCATTATAAACAGGCACCACTACAGATACTAATTTTTTTGACATCGTTTAGTTCCTCTGTTATTTAAGATTGTATTTTTTTATAATATCAGGATAGGCATGAGAGTACCATAAAACATACAAAAACTCATACAATGCTGAAAATCCGTTTACTAAAAAGCTGACCGGACCTTTCAGAGAGATAGCATGTAATCCGCTTAATATAGTCTGTTTGGCAAATTCGAAGGATTTACCGGTAGTATAGGCATTCTTTTTAGTGAAGCCCTTCCAATGGAACCAGCTTCTTATTACTCTCAAATCTCTGTCGGGAACCGCAGAGAGATTTTTACCTACGCTCTCTGTAGCTATTACCTTCGCCAGGTCCTCCAGATTTGTAACTGACTCATATCTGTCAGCTGAAACCATCTTATCGTAAAGCTCTGTTCCGGGCAAAGGAGTAAAATGATATATAGGAGTAAGATTTGAATTTGTTTTTTCTATCAGCTCCACCGTATCCTTAAGCTGTTCAGCAGTCTCGTCGGGGAATCCGATAATGAAGGAGCAGATGCTGGTTATTCCTATTTTTCTTAAAACATCCATAGTGGGCTTAATCGCTTCTTTATCTATGTTTTTATGGATAGCCTTAAGCATTTCGTCAGAGCCGCTCTCCACTCCGAAGAATATCCACCGACAACCGGCTTCATACATAGTGCGGTAATCGTCTTCATCAAACATACCTATTCTTAACTGCACTCCCCAATGGAAGTCAAGCTTGTTTTCGTGAATACGGTTACAGAAATCCTGCATATCTGATTTTTTCAGACACCATAATTCATCTGAAAAGAAAACTCCGTCAAGTCCGAAATTATCAATAAGATATTTGATTTCTGCTATCACATATTCATTAGGTCTTTTTCTGTGAGTGCTTTTATGAAAATTGACATTAGAGCAAAAAGCACATCTGCACGGACAGCCCTTTGACGAATAAATGTACATCATCCTGTTACAGCCCAGATAAGACTGCATATATTTGGGCACATCCAGAAGCGACCAATCTGAAACCGGCATATCTCTCAAATCAGAAAACGGTCTGCATTCGTTACGCTTTATCGTGTCGCCATCTCTGTAGGCTAACCCCTTTATATCCGAATAGTCTCTGTTTTTCTCCATACAGGAGACCAGCTCTAACCAGGTTTCCTCGCCTTCACCGAAGGATACCATATCCACATAACCGCTTTTCAGAACGAGCTCTGTCTGCATCGACGGCAGCTGACCGCCCCATACCACCAGACATCCGCTGCGTCTGACAGCCTCGGATACCTTAATTGCATCCTTCAGACCGCGTGAGGACATAACAGAAACTCCGACTATCTCCGGTTTAAAGTCCCTTAAAACCTTTTGCAGCTTCGTTTTATCTACACATCTGTCATAAATTTTTATTTCGTGACCGTGCTGCTTCAAATATGTTCCTATAGACAGTAATCCTAAAGGATTCGAAAGTGCTCTGGTATAGTATCCTACAGAAGGATTTATAAAAAGAATTTTCATTTTAATGTCTCCTGAATATCGTCATTTTTTACTTTGAACGCAAATCCTTTATGATGCCTTTTATGAGTTTCAAACCGTGTTTTACATAATTAATAAATATTTTAGGATTATTAAAACATCCGGTAAATTTTTTAAGGATATATCCGGGCCTCATATAAAACTTAAGCACATACTCGTTTTTGAGTTCTGTAATCTCTTGTATTGATACACTTTGTGTACCGATAGTGTTCGGAGAAAAATAATCATTTCCCCACGCCATAGATTTAATGGTGTTATATTCTTCGCATTGACTATATAACTCCGTGCCGAAATAAGGCATAGCTATGTGGACTTCAATAAAATCAGGATCAATTTCAAAAACAAATTCAAGAGTATCTACAATGTCCTGCTTTGTTTCCCACGGAAATCCTATCATAAAAAAACCGAACAGTGGCAATCCCGCTTTTTTTATAAGCTTTGCCGCACGAAGGTTTTCTTCTCTGGTAGTGCCTTTTTTAATTTTCTTAAGTGTATCGTTGCTTCCGCTCTCAAAACCGACCGCAAGCATAAAGCATCCTGCCTTTTTAAGCTTATGAAGCAAATCAATGTCAAGAGGCTTGACTCTTGAATTTGCGGTAAATGCTATTTTTCCGTGCAGCTCCGAGCTTATTATCTTATCGCACAAGGCTGATGCCCATTCTGAATCTATGGTAAAAGTATCGGCTTTAAAAAAGAAGTTTTTTATGCCGTATTTGTAATAACACTCCTCTATTTCCGCAAAGATGTTTTCTACGCTTCTTTTTCTTACCTTCTTTCCCGAAATAACCGGCGTTAGACAATATGTACAGCCAGCCGGACATCCTCTGGAAACCTGTATGGTAGCCATAGGCTCACCGGTATCAGGCCGCGGATACAGCTCGTTTCTCATAAGGTCTCTGGCAGGAAACGGAATGTCATCCAGGTTATCGCACCACCTGTAGAAATCAGTTTTTATGAAAACCCCGTTCTGTCTGTAAAAAAGTCCCGGAACTGCATCAAGAGAGCTTTGATTTATAATTCCGTCAACCAGCTCACCTATTATTGTGTCTATTTCTCCGCCAACAAGATAATTAATATTATGCAAATCCAAAGTATCTAACAAATGCATTGGAGTGTCAAAAAAGATCGCGCCTTTAACTATGAACTCGCAGTGATGAAATCCTTTTATGCGATTTATAAATTCTATATCAGATAAAATGGTAGCATTAGTAGTACTTATAACTATAATATCAGGTAAAAAGCCCAGTATATCATTTTCAACTTCCCTGAAATCAGAATTTTCAGTCTGATAATCCTTAAGAAGCACCTGATGTCCGCGCTTTCTTAAAACCGATGCCGAATATCCGATATCATTACAGGCGTGGACCGTAGCTACTGCAGAATCATCAAGATTACACTGTGCTCTGTCCTCGCTTCTTTGATAAGCCTTCCCCGGAGGGTATAACAACATTATTCTGGCCATAGGTACTCTGCTCCATTTTCATAGTTAATCTATGTTATTATATCATACAAAGCTATGATAGTCAAATATATAATTATTAAAAATTATCGATTTAGTAATATTGAATTAATCTTTAATTGACTTTATATTTATTTTATGTTAAAATTCAGTTACACAAATTTAATATTTTGAAAGCCTTGATGCTGTGTTCGAACATACGGAAAAGCAGCTGTCTCTCGGTATTCTTCTGACAATAACTGACTGCAAGATATCCCAATGATATTTCGAAGGAGAACATATGATAAAAAGAACAAATAAAGCAGATATTTTTTTCATTACAACGCTTATGCTCGGATTAGTGTTTCATCTGTCTCTTATCTGGGCTCCGCACCGTCTTTTTGACGAAACCTTTTACGCTACAGTGCCTTACCGGCTTATAATCGGTGACAGTTTGGTGCAGCACGAATGGCACCTCACACAGTTTTCATCGTTGTTTCTCTATCTGCCCGTACGAATCTGGCTTTTTATCAAGGGTTCAACTGACGGCATATACCTTTATCTTCGATTCGTTTACATTTTCGCACATACCGCCGTAACGGCTACAGCGTATTCCTTTTTCAGAAAATACGGAATCTGGTCGGCTCTCGCCGCTATAATGTTTTATCTTTTAATTCCTTATAAAACCTATGCTCTCAGTTATACCTCAATGCTGGTAATTTTCTATCTGCTTTTTACGCTGAGCCTTATTTCGATCTACAGAAATCACTCTGTAAAATCATATATTGCCTCCGGCTTCTTCTTCGGATGCTGCTGTGTGAACAATCCGATTTTCTGTATCTTTTTTGCTTTTTATCTCATCCTTTGTGCATTGTGGTTAAAGAAAGAAATATTAATAAATTTATTAAGCAATTTTTATATTATAACACATATAGCCAAAAACAATCCAAAAAAAACCAGAAAAAAAGCTTTTGAAAGGATACGAAACACATCCGTTCAAAAGAAAACCTTCCTTACTGAAGAGTTCAGAAAATATAACTGCTTCTTCGACAAAAGAGCCATAACATATTCAGTTCTCGGAATCAGCATAATGGCTGTTATAAGCATAGCTTTTTTCTGTTTTACAGGAGGAAGTGTCCCTTCAATTTTTGAGAACATTGATAATTTATTACATTCCAGTGAGTATTTCACCACTTCCAAAGGTGCTTGGATACAAAAATCCTTTGATTATACGAATGCAATTAATGCGATAAGTTTGCAGAAGCCTTTTCTTGCTCCTGTATTCTTCTTAATATTACTGGTCGATAAAAACAGAAAAAACAATTCACATCGTGTTACATATCTTTTTACCGCACTGATTTTATCTGTTTTATTTTTTGCGGGTATATTCAATGCAGAAGAGAACACAGCTTTCTTTTACTCCTTACCCTTTGCCTTTTTTTCTTTTGTTTGCTACATTTTGGCCAATACAAAACAAACGGACCTTTTCTTTTGTATATGGTGTCCTTGCGCAGCGGCGGCTTTGCTCTGCTCTATCGCTTCAAATACTCTTTTCTTCTCTTCAAGTGCTATATGCTCAATAAGTAATATTGTAGGGGTATTTTTTGCTTATAACCTTTTCAATGAAATTATCACAGAGCATCATAATGAAAAAGGGAACACCACCGTAAAGAATACGGACAAAATCATTTCTGCATTAAGTCGTGTGATTATCATTGTTTCAATCTGTTTGCAGATTGCTGGGTCTTGTTTTTCTGCCCAGGATTATATGAAGCTGGAAAAAGGTTCTACTATAAAAGCGACCTCCGGTCCGCTTAAAGGGATGTATTATAACGAAGAAGCTTACAGCTTATACGAAAACAGCTTGAATTTTTTGGATTACATCAAAGAAACCAGTAACGAAGACGATCCTATATTATTAATAGGAAACCTGAACTGGGTATATATGTATGCCGACAGACCCTTCGGCACACACAGTGCTTATTATTTGGAACTCAATAAGGATACTCTTTCAAAATATTACGAACAAAATCCGGATAAAATACCTAAATATATATGCATATTAACTGTAAGAACTCCAGATTATATTCGCTATGCAGTTGATATTTTAGAAGAAGACCGCGAGGTTATTGACTCGATGTTCGAATATACCGAAGAACATTTATCGGGAAATATTCTCCTTACAGTAACCGACTATATTTATGACAGAAATGTTCAAAATTAATATCAGTGAAGGCAGAAGCACGGTAATGGCCGCGTTTCTGCCCTTTTTATTTTATCCGAGTAAACGTTTACATTCCTCTTTTTCGGGCAAAATAAAAAGGATAAGGAGATGTTTTTATGTGTACGGCACTCACCTACCAAAGCACTGATTTTTACTTCGGAAGAAATCTCGACCTCGACAGAGACTACGGCGAAAGGGTCACGGTTATGCCGCGGAATTTTACCTTCCCGATGAAGTGTATGCCTGACCTGCGGGAGCACTATGCCCTCATCGGTATGGCGGTAACGGCTGACGGATGTCCCCTTTTCTTCGAGGCTACCAACGAAAAGGGTCTGTCTGCGGCAGGTCTTAACTTTCCCGGGAATGCCCTTTACGGTGAAAGAGCGGAGGGTAAGCTTAATCTTGCCCCGTACGAGCTCATACCGTGGGTTTTAGGCCGCTTTTCCTGTCTCGCGGAGGCCGCGGAAGCTCTGGAACGGCTGAATGTGGTAGGCATCCCCTTCGCTGAAGGCTATCCGCTCACTCCCCTGCACTGGATAATAGCCGACAAAAGCGGTGCGCTGACCGTGGAAAGCACGGAGGACGGGCTGAAAATCTACGATAATCCGTGGGGCGTCCTGGCTAATAATCCGCCCTTCGACTACCATCTGATTAATGCACGGCGGCATCTGCTTTTTAAGGAGCCCTTGCCCGGCGACTTCTCCTCCGAGGCAAGATTCGTCCGTGCCGCATACCTTAAAGAAAAGGTCGCTCAAAAAAAGACCGATGAAGCAAGCCTTCACCAGTTTTTCCGTATGCTCTCTCTGGTGAGCGTGCCCGAGGGCTGTGTGACGAAGGAGGGACGGGCGCATTACACGAGGTATTCCTCCTGCTGTAACTGCGATAAGGGAGTTTACTACTATAACAGATGCGGCAGCTTTAAGGTGACGGCAGTAAATATGAGAGCTTTCGATTTGGAGAGAAGCGACCTGTTTACCACTTGAAAAAAAAGAAAAACGCTGTTATAATAGAGAGGATATTTATTCCGAAGGGAGAAAAACTATGTCAGCTAAAATCTTTATCGACAAATATATAAAGCAGTTCAAGGCTATGAATCCGAAATACGATGTTATTTACACCGTTTCGAAGGACGAGCCCATTACCTTCGAGGACAGCGAAAAGGTTAAGCTTTCTATGGCTATAATCGCCGACACACATCTGCCTAACAGAGAAAGTGCAGAGAAAAATTTAGCCAATGTCTTCGAGGATCTCGGAAACTCAAAGGAAAAATTTGATGCCTTCCTTATGGCGGGTGACATCGCCGACTACGGCACCAAAAACGAATACGAAAGGTTTTTCCGCGTCCTCGACAAATTCAAGGACACCTATAAAATCCTCGTGACTATGGGAAACCACGATGCACGAATTTTTTATAAAAGCAGTACCGGCATTATCAAAGAAAAAATCAAAAAATATCTTGACAGCAAAGCAGACAGGATTTATTATTCCTGCGACATAAAGGGCTACACCTTCATCGTCCTGTGCACCGAAAAGAGAATGCTCGAAAAGGCACACATTTCCGAGGAGCAGATAGCCTTCCTCGATAAGGAATTAGCCAGAGGCACGAAGGACGGCAAGCCCGTTTTCGTGATGTGTCATCAGCCCTTCGCCGAAACCCACGGTCTGCCCGAGGTCTGGAAAACAGGTGATATGGGCGAGCAGAATGATCAGGTAAGAGCGGTTATGGAAAAATATAAGAATGTATTTTTCATCAACGGACACCTCCACGGCGGTATCTTCGAAAAAATCGCCGAGGTCATAAACGCAGAGAATAATGTACACTCCGTCAGCATCCCCGGCTACCGAAAGGAAAACAACTTCGGCATTACCGACTGCGGTGTAGGCTATTTCTGTGAGGTTTACGAGGACAGAGTGATTTTCAGAGCCCGTAAGTTCATCAGCGGTGAATATAAAACCGGAGATTATACGAGACTGGAATATAAACTGATTTAAGCGCAAAGCTTTAAAAGTAAATATAATAAAAAACCATTGTAACGGCCGAGAAATTCAGCTGTTACAATGGTTTTCTGCTTTTCATACAGCGGTAAATGCTTTATCGAAGCTTTTCTATCATTCTGTCAGGGAAGTTACCGATGAGTGAATCGACACCCATAGCGGCGAGTCTTTCGATGTCCTCGTATTCATTGACCGTCCAGGTATTGATTTCTCTGCCTGCGGCATGCATCTCGTCCACTGTCTCGCGGCTTAAGGTGATGTGCCAGGGATGACAGCACTGCACATTTCTTTCGGCGGTGTATTTTCCGAAGTCCACAAGCCAGTCTCCCGTAAGGAAGCCTCTCTTTATTTCGGGAGCGATTTCCTCACAGCGCTTTACGGTAAAGTGGTTAAAGGAGGAAAAGATTATTCTGTCTCCGAGTCCGTATTCGTTAATAAGCTCTACCGTTCTGCTTTCGATGGTGGGATATTCGTAAACACCTGTTTTCAATTCGATGTTTGTGATTATCTGTGTGTCCTTTACCAGCTCGAAGTATTCTCTTAAGGTGGGAATACCGCAGAAGCCGTAAACACCTCTGAAGGTAGCGGAGGCATCAAACCTTTTCAGCTCCTCCAATGTCATATCCTTTACGAGACCCTCACCGTCACAGGTGCGCCTGATGTCCTCGTCGTGAATGATAACAAGCTCATTATCCTTCGTGAGATGAACATCGAGCTCGATGCCGTCCACGCCGATTTCCACTGCCTTTTCGAAGGCAAGCATAGTGTTTTCGGGGTACTTACCGCTGAAGCCTCTGTGTGCAAAAATTTTACTCATTATCTTTTCTTCCTTTCTGTGTATATCAGACCGATAAGCTTACATATCAAAAAGACTCATCTGTCTCGTTTCGGGGAGATTACCGAAGGCTCCCACCTGGCGGAGAGTTTCTATGACAGCCGAGGAGGCCGATGCCTTCTGCGCGAAGTCGTCCACGGACACAAACTCCGTTACGCCCTCTCTTGCTTTAGCCAGAGCGATGGCGGCATTTTCACCGACACCTGCCAGTGCTCCGAAGGGCATACGGATTTTACCGTCCTCTATGTGATAAACGGTAGCGTCGGATCTGTAAATATCAATGGGAAGAAATTCGATGCCTCGTGCCATCATTTCGTTAACCACCTGAAGCGAGGGATACATATTGATTTCCTTCGGCTGTGCGTCCTTGCCCTTCTG
The DNA here is from genome assembly GCA_045588555.1 of Acutalibacteraceae bacterium. GTDB lineage: Bacteria > Bacillota > Clostridia > Oscillospirales > Acutalibacteraceae > UBA6857. Next base: position 33,452 of record JAZNEL010000016.1, read on the forward strand.
TTTGATTTCTGCCATTCGCCTTCTGACAGCCTCTCTGCCCTTCAGAACGGTGGTGGCCTCAATATCCCCTCCTCGCACGGTCATAAATGCCGCATAATATTCGAGGGGATAATAAATCTTATACCATCCGAGACGCAGAGCGGCACTTACATAAGCGGCCGCGTGAGCCTTCGGGAACATATACTGAATTTTCATACAGGAATCGATGTACCACTGCTCTACACCGTTATCCTTCATAGCCTGCTTATGCTCATCGGTAAGAAGCTTCGTAGCCTTACCCTTACGGACGATTTCCATAATCTTAAAGGCCATACTGGGCTCGACACCCTTATGCATAAGATAAACCATAATATTATCTCGGGTACCGATAACATTGGCGATGGTACAGGTGCCCTCCTTGATAAGATCCTGTGCGTTACCGAGCCACACGCCGGTACCGTGGGAAAGTCCCGAAATCTGTAAAAGCTCGGAGAAATTCTGCGGGCGGGCATCGAGAAGCATCTGGATAACGAAGGGGGTACCCATTTCGGGAATGGAAAGAGTGCCGGTGGGACAGTCGATATCCTCGGCGGTTACACCCAGGGGCTCGGGTGAAAGAATAAGCTCGTAAACCTTCGGGTCACATATATCCGTTTCCATAACGGGGATACCCGTCAAATCCTCCAGATGCTTATAAAGTGAGGGAACATCGTGGCCCAGATTATCCAGCTTAAGAATGGTATCGTGGAGAGCGTGGAAGTCGAAGTGGGTGGTTCTCGTGTCGCTCTTTGAGTCATCGGCGGGATGCTGAATGGGAGTGAAGTCGGCCGCATCGAAGCAGTCGGGAACTACAACCATACCTCCGGGATGCTGACCTGTGGTTCTCTTTACACCGGTGCAGCCTCTCGTGAGTCTGTCCTCCTCGGCACGGGAAACAACTATATCTCTTTCCTGCAGATACTTTTTCACATAGCCGTAGGCAGTCTTATCCGCTACGGAGGCGATGGTACCCGCCTTAAACACATGACCGTCACCGAAAAGGGTTTCCGTGTAGCGGTGTGCTCTCGACTGATATTCACCCGAGAAGTTAAGGTCAATATCAGGGCTCTTGTCACCCTTGAAGCCGAGGAAGGTTTCGAAGGGAATATCGTGGCCGTCACGGATAAGGTCGGTGCCGCATTCAGGGCAGTTTTTCTTCGGAAGGTCATAGCCAGAGCCTACCTCACCCTTCAGAAAAAACTCTGACCATTTACAGTTAGGACAGCGATAGTGGGGAGCGAGAGGATTAACCTCGGAGATACCCGAGGCATTGGCTACATAAGAGGAGCCTACGGAGCCTCGTGAGCCTACATGGTAGCCGTGCTCCTCGGAGTTTTTAACGAGCTTCTGGGCTATCATATAAAGAACGCCGAAGCCGTGCTTGATGATGGAGGTGAGCTCCTTTTCAAGTCTCATCGCCACATATTCGGGAACAGGGTCACCGAAAAGGCTCTTCGCCTTATCCCAGCAAAGGCGGGTCAGCTCATCGTCGGCGCCCTCCAGAGACGGAGGATAGTTACCGCTGGGAATAGGTATGATTTTTTCAACCATATCCGCTATCATATTCGGATTAGTAATGACGATTTCCTTCGCCGTTTCTTCACCGAGATAGTCAAACTCGGCAAGCATTTCCTCGGTGTTTCTGAAATAAAGGGGAGCCTGTTGGTCTGCATCGGAGAAGCCCTGTCCTGCCATAAGGATGGCTCTGTAGCGTGCATCCTCGGGGTCGATGAAGTGAACATCGCAGGTGGCTACTACGGGCTTACCCACCGCATCCGCCACATGAATTACCTTACGGTTAAAGCTTCTGATGTCCTCGACGGAGTTTACATGGGGGAAGCGCTCGCTTCTTATCATATATTCATTATTACCGCAGGGCTGAATCTCGAGATAATCGTAGAAGGAAGCGATTTTCAGTATTTCCTCCTCGCTTTTACCCTCTACTATGGCGCGGTATAATTCACCCGCTTCACAGGCAGAGCCTATGATAAGACCCTCTCTGTGTCTGATAAGCTCACTTTTAGGGATAATGGGTCTGCGGTAGAAGTATTCGAGGTTTGATTTGGTGATAAGCTTGTAAAGATTTTTAAGACCCGTAAGGTTACGGGCTAAAATAATCTGATGGAAGTATTTGTTTTTACCCTTTTTCCAGTCCTCGAAGCTTATGTCCGTATCGTCCATAAAATAGCCTTCCATACCGTAGATGATTTTTATCTTGCCTCCTGCGGCTGAAACGGCTTCGGGATAGGCCTGTACCACACCGTGGTCGGTAATGGCTATGGCCTTATGTCCCCAGGCGATGGCTCTTTTTACGAGAACGGAGGCATCGGTCATACCGTCCATCATCGACATTTTAGTGTGAAGATGTAATTCGACGCGCTTTTCCTCGGCATCGTCCGTTTTCTGTATCTTTTCCACCAGACAGATGGCACGGGGAGAGATTACATTTTCACCCGAGAACTTATCGAAGGCGAGGTCGCCTCTTATCATAACGGTAACACCGTCCTTGACCTTTGCCATAATGGCGTCGCAGTTTTCCTTCCTTTCGAAAACCTTACAGGTGTAGGCGTAGGTGTTATCGGTGATGTTAAAGGTTATTATGTAGCTTCTGCCGTCTCTGGTCTCTCTGCTGTCGAAGCCGAAAACATCGCCCCATACCACACAGGAGCCGTCCTCGACGGAGATTTCATTGAGCGGCTTGGGATTCTTTGTGATTTTGTTACCGTAAATAGGCTTCGCTGTTTCGAGATAAAGAGGTATGCCCTCGACTATCTTATGCTCCTTCGGCTTGGGAGCCATATATTCGGCAGGGTCTATGCCCTTGGCGCGGAGATTTTCCTCCTCGGCCTTTTTATGGAAGGAGGCGATTTCCTCGTCGCTGATGACGAGCTCACGCTGACCCGTAAACTGCACCTCTACCCTTCTGCCGAAGCGCTCTGCGATAAGACGGGAGATATACTCCCCCGCTCCCACGCTTTCGAGAATGGAGGCGCCTCCGTGAGCCAGCTCCACGGAAAGGGTCGTCCCGTCAAAGGAGCCCTTGCTGTCCTCGAAAAAGCCGTTTGTGGCGGCTAAAGCGGCATTCGTCTCTCTTATCAGAGTGGCAAAATAGCCCTCGGAAAAGCATTCGGCGGGCATACGGGGTTTGATTATAACGGCAGAAACGCCCAGTCGGTTTTTCAGCTCCGATTGGGCTTCGTCAAGTGTTTTATCCGTGACGAGAGAAGGAAAAAAGGCTTTGATTTCCACCTGCTTTTTTTCCATAGCTATGGCCACATTTTCTATTTTACTTCCTGCGAGCCTTTCATTCAGCTCCTGTGAGGTGAAGGGCCCGAACAGTTCTTCAAATACGCTTTTCATTAATTTCTCCGTATTACAAATTTTCGATTTCTTTCATTAATTCGTCCAGAATATTTTCTTCGCTGACTTTCCTTAAAATTTCGCCTTTTCTGAAAATAATGGCACAGCCGTCACCGCCGGCAATACCGATGTCAGCCTCCTTTGCCTCACCCGGTCCGTTCACCACACAGCCCATAACTGCCACGGTTATGTTCTTTTTAACACTGCGCAGTCTCTCCTCTACCTTGCCGGCCAGAGAGATAAGGTCAATCTTCGTTCTGCCGCAGGTGGGACAGGAAACGAGGGTGGGTGTGCTTTTATCTATACCGATGGCCTTCAGGATGTCGAAGCCGGCATAGACCTCATTTACAGGGTCGTCGGTCAGCGAAACGCGGATGGTGTCACCTATTCCGCAGGTGAGAAGTGAGCCGATGCCCACACTTGATTTGATAAGACCCATCCTCGCCGTGCCCGATTCCGTGACACCGAGATGCAGAGGATAAGAGCACATTTCAGCCACTCTCTCATAGGCGCTTATCATATTTGAAACATTAGATGATTTGATGGATATTACTATATCGTCGAAGTCGTATTTTTCCAGCAGCCTCACATGATACATCGCACTCTGCGCCATAGCCTCGGGAGTGGGACCGCCGAAGCGTGCCAGGATTTCCTTTTCTACCGAGCCGGAGTTTACGCCGATGCGGATAGGCACACCGTGAAGACGGCATTTTTCAGCCACAGCCTTCACATTTTCGTCAGCGCCGATGTTTCCGGGATTAATGCGGATTTTATCTACGCCTGCATCCAGACTCGCCAGAGCGAGACGGTAATCGAAATGGATGTCTGCTACGACGGGCACGCTGATGCTTTCTTTGAGTGACGCCACGGTTTTCACGCTTTCCATGTCGGGAACGGCTACTCTTATGATTTCACAGCCTGCCTCCTCGAGGCGCTTTGCCTGCTCCACATTACCCGCTATATTATGAGCGGGAACATTCAGCATAGACTGAACGGTGATTTTACTGTCACCGCCGATGAAAATATTACCTACCTTTATTTTTTTACATTCTCTTTTTTTAATCATAATTTCACCTGCTTTTTCTTTATACTGTTTCTCCCCGTAGGCTGTCTGACGCTATAGCTTTTTAATAAAAGCCTCTGCCTGAAACCAGCTTCCATATATCGCTGAAGCTGATAATCGCCATAAAGGCTAAAAGGATGATAAGACCTGCCGCGTGAATCCAGGATTCGTATTTTTGGGGCACGGGCTTTCTGAAAATTACCTCAAAGACCATAAAGAACAGATGTCCGCCGTCGAGTGCGGGCACGGGAAGCAGATTAAACAGACCGATGTTAATGGTAATCATCGCCATCATCATAAACATTCCGCTCCAGTCTACCGCCGCAATACTGCTCTGGGCTATGTCTGCTATAACAGTTACGGTACCGATGGGGCCTGCCAGGTCATTGAGACCGTACTGACCGCGCAGAAGGTCGAAAAGACTCAGATAAACCATTCTGCCCATAGAAAGGCTGTAGCCGAAGGCAGAGGATAAAACATTCAGCACATTTTTTTCTTCTCCTAAAATGGAGAAATCGAAAACCGTAGCCGTATTGAGCTTTACCCCGGAAAGCGAGATTTCCTCCTCGCCTCTTTTTAGGGTAAAGTCATAAGTGTAGTCCTTGTCTGCATCTATCTGCGCTATTAATTCTTCTGCGGTTCTGACTGCCGCTCCGTTAACCGAAAGGATAATATCCTCATCCTTAAATCCCTGATCCTTAAGCAGAGCGGAGATGTCGTAAACGGAGCAGTCCTCTCTGTAGTAGAAATTTCCGCTCGTCCTCTTTGCAAAGGTTACATCCTCGAGAGAAAGACTCTCGCCGTCACGCTTAACGGTAAAGTCATATTTACCGCTGGTGTTTCTCTGCATAAAGTAGCTTATGTCATAATCGGAAAACACTCTTTTTCCGTCGATTTCTAAAATTTCATCTCCTACGGCAAGACCGCTCTCTACACTCACGGCTCCCTCGTAAAACTGCAGAATCTGATTAGTGCCTACCAGTTCACTGCCGCAAACGAGGAAAATGCAGACGACGAAGCCGAGGATAAGATTCATAACAGCTCCTGCGGCTATGATAATCATTCTCTTCCACACCTTCTGATTACAGAAGGCTCTGCCGTCCTCACTTTTCTCCTCCTCGCCCTCCATGCTTACGAAGCCGCCGAAGGGTAGAAGACGCAGAGCATATTTGGTTTCCTTGCCCTGCTTTTTAAAAAGAGTGGGACCCATACCGATGGCGAACTCATTAACCTTTACTCCGAAAAGCTTGGCAAAGATAAAATGGCCGAGCTCGTGGATAAAGATAATGAGGCCGAAGAAAAGCACGGCTATGGCAAAGGGTAAAAATTTAGATAAAGCTGTAGAAAAATCCATCTTAAAACAAAGAGACGAGGCTCTTTCCTTTCTGAAAATTTATCCGATTATTTTAACAGGCTGTCGACATATTCTCTGGCGAGCTTATCTGCCCCGAGAACATCGTCAAGGGTATATTCTTCTTTATTGACTGTTTTTTCCGCCGCTCCTGCTACCAGCTCGGCAATCTGCAGAAATCCGACCTTGCCCTCTCTGAAAAGAGCATTGGCTCTTTCGTTGGCGCCGTTAGCCGCACAGGGGTAAAGACCTCCCTTGCGTATGGCTTCGCGGCAGATACCCAGACACGCGAAGGTTTCGTAGTCGGGCTCAAAGAAGGTGAGCTTTCCGTAATCCCACAGATTAAGCTTTTTCACCGGTGACGGATACCTTTCGGGATAGGTCAGCGCATACTGGATGGGTATTCTCATATCGGGAACACCGAGCTGTGCTATCACCGAGTTATCATTATATTCGATAAGGGAATGAATTATGCTTTCCCTGTGAACCACAATGTCTATCATATCGGGAGAAACACCGAAAAGCCACACAGCCTCGATAAGCTCGAGTCCCTTATTCATCATCGTGGCACTGTCTACGGTTATTTTGGCGCCCATACTCCAGTTAGGATGCTTCAGAGCTTCCGCCACGGTAATATTCTCCAGCTCTTCCCTCTTTTTACCGAAAAAGGGGCCGCCCGATGCTGTTAATATGATTGACTTGAGCTCCTCTTTTTTATTCATACCCTCGAGACATTGAAAAATAGCGCTGTGCTCACTGTCTACGGGTAAAATTTTAACGCCCTTTTCCTCGGCTCTTTTCATAACGAGAGCACCGCCGGCTACGAGAGTTTCCTTATTAGCCAGAGCGATGTCCTTTCCCGCCTCTATCGCCGTAAGAGTCGGCTTAAGACCTGCGATGCCGACCACGGAATTAAGCACCGTGTCAGCCTGCTCTGCGGCGGCACAGAAGCACACACCCTCTGCGCCCGAGTAAACCTTGGTGTCCGTGTCGGCTACAGCGATTTTCAGAGCCTTTGCCGCCTTTTCGTCGTTAAGTGCGGCATATTTCGGCTTCCATTTTCTTATCTGCTCCTCGAGCATAGCGGCATTTCTGTCGGCTGTCAGAGCGACGATTTCATAGCCTCTCATTTCCGCCACATCGAGGCTTTGAGTGCCGATGGAGCCTGTAGAGCCTAAAATAGAAAGTTTTTTAAGCATACTCTTTTCCACCTTTTAAAGAGAAATAAGTGCGACTATTCCGTAAAGCACGGGCAGAACAAAGGTACAGCTGTCAAATCGGTCCATTATACCGCCGTGACCGGGAAGAAGCTGACTGTAATCCTTTATGCCGAAGTTTCTCTTTAGCACGGAGGCTGAAAGGTCACCCACCATACTTACCAGAGAGAGAACGACGGAAATGGGAATGATGTAAAGATACTTCATCGCGCTTTCACCGAAAAGAGTGTAATCATAAAGATTTTTACAGCCCACGGTGAAAAGGAAGAGGATAAGCACATTGAAGGCCGCAGTGATTACCACACCGCCTATCGCACCCTCGACGGATTTTTTCGGACTGATAACGGGTGCCATCTTATGCTTACCGAGCTTTCTGCCCACGAGATAAGCAAAGGAGTCCGTCAGCCACGAGGCGGCAAAGCCAAGACCTACGAAGTAAATACCCTCCTGATGAGTGTAGTCGGGATTTATGTCTGCGATATTATTAAGTCTGATGAAGCAGGAGAAGGCATAGGGTAAAGCCACGGAGGCAAAAAATGCGGTTACCGTGTGAGTGAACTGAATGTTTTTATTATCAAACACACCCAGAGAAAGAAGGGCGAGAGCGTAAAAGCTGTAAAGAACGCCCACAGCGGGAACTGCGATACCGAAGCCTACGGCAGAAACGGTTAAAAAGCTGACTGCACAGGAAACGGCATAAAGTATTTTACTCTTATTGCCTACCGCTCTGACTACCTCGAAGGTGGCAGTGGCGGCTATGGCGGACAGAATGAGCGTCATAACGGGCACAAGATTAAAAATAACCGTTAACAGAAACAGTATCAGACCGATGATAATGATGATGGTGGAGGCAGTACGCTCTCCCTTGAAAAGCTTTTTCTTTTCCTTTGTATCCTTTGACATAATTAATCTTCCTTTTTTATACTCCGCCGAAGCGACGGTTTCTTTTAGAATATTCCGCGATGGCTCTGTCGAGGCACTCGGGAGTGTAGTCGGGCCAGAGAACATCGTCGATGTAAATTTCGCTGTAAGCCGCCTGCCACATAAGATAATTCGAAAGCCGGTACTCACCGCTGGGTCTTATGATAAGGTCGGGGTCAGGCTGTCCCGCCGTGTAAAGATGGGAAGAAATGAGCTGCTCGTTTATATCCTCCGCGCTGATTTTTCCGCTCTGAACCTCGCGGACTATATCTTTTACGCCGCGGACTATTTCATCTCTCGAGCCGTAATTTACGGCGATGTTAATGTTTATCCTCGTTTTATCGGCACTGCGCCTTTCCACATCCTCCATACGGGACGCTATGTCCTTCGGCATTCCGTCTCTCGCACCGAGAAAGCGGATGCGATAGCCTGCCTCCTCGTTTTCGAGCACTCTTTCCTGCATTCGGTCGAGATAGCCTCTGAAAAGGTTCATTATGGCATTGACCTCTATTTTCGACCTTTTCCAGTTTTCCGTGGAGAAGGCATAAAAGGTCACATATTTCACGCCGATTTCCGCACAGTATTCGCAGATTTCCTCGAATACTCTCGCACCGACCTTATGTCCCTCCGTGCGCTTAAGTCCTCTGTTTTTCGCCCATCTGCCGTTTCCGTCCATAATGATGGCGATGTGCTCGGGAAGAGTCTCAAATTTCTTTTCCATAAAAATTCACTCCTGTTTTTAACATCGTTTAAAAAGACAGGCAGTGGCTGTCCCACAGAAACAGCCACTTTAAAACTATAATCAGATTTCCATAATCTCCTTCTGCTTTGCGGCAGAGATTTCGTCAATTTCCTTAATGAAATTATCTGTGATTTTCTGGATTTCCTTTTCGCCGTCCTTAAGGTCGTCCTCTGTGATTTCGGAGGCCTTCTTCATTGCCTTGAGCTTTTCGAGGCAGTCACGGCGGATAGAACGGGCCGCAACCTTGGAGTTTTCAGCCATTTTCTGGATGTCCTTTACGATTTCCTTACGTCTGTCCTCGGTGAGAGGCGGGAAGGTAAGACGGATTACGGAGCCGTCGTTCTGGGGATTAATGCCGATGTCGGAGGTCTGGATAGCCTTTTCGATACCCTTGAGAACACTTTTATCCCAGGGCTGAATGGTAAGCACGCGGGCCTCGGTGGCTGAAACGGATGCGAGCTGATTAATGGGAGTGGGTGTGCCGTAATAATCTACGGTAACCTTATCGAGAATCTGGGGATTTGCTCTGCCGGCTCTGATCGCACCGTACTCGGATACGAGAGCGTTTACGGTTTTACCCATCTTTGTTTTAGCGGTTTCAAATACAGTTTTCATAACTATTTCCTCTCTTATGTAAATAATTTCATTTTATATTTTAAAGGATTTTATTCCTTTACTACCGTGCCGATGCTTTCGCCCTCGACGGCTCTGACGATGTTATCGTAGTCGTTGAGATTGAAAACCAAAATGTCGATGTTATTGTCTCTGCAAAGGGAAGCGGCTGTGGCATCCATAACCTTGAGTCCCTTCGAAAGAACCTCGGAATGAGTGAGTGTGTCGAACTTCACCGCATCGTCAAATTTGTTCGGGTCCTTATCGTAAACACCGTCTACATTAGTTGCCTTGAAGATAATCTCTGCACCGATTTCAGCCGCACGCAGAGCCGCTGTAGTATCCGTGGAGAAAAAGGGACAGCCGATGCCGGCACCGAAGATAACTACCTCTCCCTTTTCGAGATGCTCTACCGCACCTCTTTTGGTGTAGGGGTCAGCCACGAGAGGCATAGAGATGGCAGTCTGAACATAAGCCTTGACGCCCATCTGCTCGAGAGTGTCACAGAGAGCCAGAGCGTTAATACAGGTGGCGAGCATACCCATATGGTCTGCTCTCGTTCTGTCCATTTCACCGCTGCTTCTGCCGCGCCAGAAATTACCGCCGCCGACTACGAGACCTATCTGTGTGCCGAGCTCCGTGCACTTTTTGATTCTCTGACAGACATCGTTTACAATATCGAAATTAATACCCTTGCCCTCTTCGCCGGCTAAAACCTCACCGCTGAGCTTAAGGAGTATTCTTTTATACTTGCTTGCCATAAAAATGTACCTCCGTTATTTTCTCTTATCCTATATTTTACTAAATATAGATTAAAGTGTAAAGACCTTTTAGGCTTTTTCTCATATAATTTTTATATTTTCGTACTTTTCCGAAGCACTTTCAGCATAAAAGCCCTCTGTTTTAAGTCCTTCCACACCCTCGCAGTAAAGACCGTAGGCATAATCGTCACAGACATTACCGAAATCGGCTTTAGTGTTTCTCAAGGTAACATTCTTCGCATTCTTAATGAAAATGCAGGAATTTTTACTGTCGGTGATGCCGTAATCGACGGCAGGACGCAGGTCGTAGATGCCGCAGTCCCACTTCGAGGTTTTCGTTAAGGTAACCTTTACATTTTCTACCGTTACATCCTCGACGGGATTATTCTCCGTGCCGTGAATCAGAATACCGTTCTCACCTGTGCAGGTGATGTTACTGAAGCGGATATTTTTAATGTGACCGCAGACGGTGTTTTCATCTCTTCTGAAGGCGGTGATGGCTATGGGCTCCGCACTGCCCCACCAGTCGGGGCAAAAACGGCGGGTCTCGATTATAATGTTTGAAAAGCTTATGTTTTCCACATTTCCGCCGTCTCTTATCTGAATGGAGATGCCGCGGTTTGATTTGGAAATAACGCAGTTATCCACGATAACATTTCTGAAATCGCCCACACCCTCGGTGCCTATTTTCAGTGCGGCAGAGGTGGAGGTGAGGGTACAGCCAGTGATAACGATGTTTTCGCACGGGCCGTATTCGCTGTTACCCTTGGAGGCCTTAAGACAGATGCAGTCGTCGGCACAGACCACATGACAGCCCGTAATTCTCACATTTGAACAATGGTCCGGGTCAATACCGTCGCTGTTTGCCACATCGATGGGATTAAGGATACGGATGTTCGAAATGAGCACATCGTCACAGCCGGCGGGATGAAGAGTCCAGAAGGGAGCATCCTTCACGGTAACATCCTTTACGGTGATATGATGGCTGTTTTCGATGTAAATAACCGTAGGTCTCGGATAAAAATTACCCGTAACATAATACTGACTCTTTCTTTCCACGAAAGCGTAGCAGTTACCGTCGATTACACCCTCGCCGCTGATGGTGGCATTATCTGCACCGTAGCCGTAGATAAAGGCGAAGGACGGCTTACCCGTCACGGGGTTACCCACTAAAGCGGTTTCAGGGTCATTAACGGTTTCACAGGGTCTGATGTAGGAGTTAATGTCTGCACTCGCCTTAAGGTGTGCACCCTTCTGCAGATAAAGCTCCACATTCTTTTTTATCTGAACGGAATGGCTGTAATATTCGCCTGCACCGAGCACTACCGTACCGCCGCCTCCGGCAGTACAGGCATCGATGGCCTTCTGTATGGCATCGCCGTCGTCATGCTTGCCGTCACAGACGGCTCCGAAATCCTTTACGTTATAAAGCTTCATTTTTTTACCTCGCTTTAAATGATTTTTCTCCCTGCTGACGGGAAACACCTGTCAGGGCAGAAATGTTTATTTTACTTTAGTTAATTTAGCAAAGTTAGCCATCAGCTTTTTCGTGCTTCCGCCCTCGAAGGCGATTTCAAGCATAAAGTCGTTTGCCATCGGCTTGGCGGAAAGAACCACACCCTTACCGAATACCTTGTGCAGTACGGTGTCGCCCACGGAATAGGTTTCCGCAGAAACGGGAGCGGCCTTTTTCGTGACCTGTGCTCTGTTACGGGAAAGATAACCGTTACCCGAAAAGCCTCTGTCCTCTCTCTCGTATTCTCCCTTTGCCAGAGCCTCAAAGGACATCTGGGAGGCGGGTCTTCTGCCTGTTCTTTCCGTGAGGGCATCGGGAATTTCGATGACGAAGCGTGAGGGAAGATTTCTCTGGGTGGTGCCGAAAAGCATACGGGAATTTGCGTGAGAAATGAAAAGCTTTCTTTTCGCTCTCGTGATGCCTACATAGGCGAGTCTTCTCTCCTCCTCAACATCGTCGGGATTAAACATACTCTGCACACCGGGGAAGATGCTTTCCTCCATACCGGGAAGGAATACCACGGGAAATTCGAGTCCCTTCGAGGAATGAATGGTCATCAGCACCACCGCATCCTGCTGTGCATTATAATTATCGATGTCGGTCATAAGTGCAACCTCCTCGAGGAAGCCGGAGAGAGTTACCTCCTCATTTTCCGACTGATAGTTTTTAAGGTTGGTTACCAATTCGTAGATGTTCTCCACTCTTTCAGAGCCCTTTTCCTTATCCAGGCGGAGATGAGCCATATATTCGGTTTTACGGATGATGTCCTCGAAAAGCTCATCGAGGGGAATCTTGTCCACATTTGCTCTTACGGAGTCAATGGTGGCGGTAAACTCCATCAGCTTTTTGGCGCTTCTTTTAAGGCTTTCGTATTCGTCAGCGTGAGAGAAGACCTCGAAAAGACTGATACCGAGGCCCGAGGCTATTTCGCTTGCCTTGTTAACGGTGGTGTCACCGATACCTCTTTTGGGAACATTTACGATACGGCGGAGCTTAACATTGTCATTGGGGTTATTGAGAATGGTGAGATAGGCTATGGCATCTCTGATTTCCGCTCTTTCGTAGAAGCGGTGGCCGCCGATGATACGGTAGGGAATACCCGCTCTGACGAGAACATTTTCTATGGTGTTCGACTGTGCGTTCATACGGTAAAGCACAGCGTGGTCGCTGAAGGTGAATTTGCCCGAGCTGACATTTTCTTCGATGGTTTCGGTAATAAACTTCGCCTCGTCCGTTTCGTCGTAGGCTGTGTTTATGACCACCTTATCACCGCCTCCGTTAGCAGTCCACAGGCTTTTTCCCTTTCTCTTTTTATTATTTGAGATAACCTCATTGGCTACATCGAGAATAGTCTGTGTGGAGCGGTAATTCTGCTCGAGGCGGATGATGCTCGACTCGGCATAGCGGTGCTCGAAGCTCATAATGTTTTCGATGGTAGCGCCGCGGAAGCGGTAAATGCTCTGGTCATCGTCACCCACTACACAGATGTTTCTGTGGCCGCCCGCCAAAAGCTCCGTCAGCTTGTACTGGGCGTGGTTTGTGTCCTGATACTCGTCGACCATAATGTAGCGGAACTTTTTCTGATAATACTCTCTTACATCGTCGTACTCCTCCAAAAGCTTTACGGTGTTTACGATGATGTCGTCGAAATCCATCGCATCGGCATTTTTCAGCTCCCGCTGATACATTTTGTAAACCTTGCCTATCTGTGCCTTACGGGCATCCTTGCCTGCGGAGGCGATGTAGTCCTCGGGTGAAACAAGACTGTCCTTTGCGTGGCTGATTTCGCTTAAAACAGTCTTATGCGAAAGGTTTGCATCGCTGATGCCGAGCTGTCTCTGACATTCCTTTATGAGACGCTTCGTGTCGTCGGTGTCATAGATGGTGAAGCTTTTCGTGTAGCCCAGCACCTGACCGTCGCGGCGCAGAATACGCACACAGCTCGAATGGAAGGTGGAGGCCCAGATTTCCTTTGCCTCCTCACCGAGCATTTTTTCGAGTCTTTCCTTAAGCTCGTTTGCCGCCTTATTCGTAAAGGTAATGGCCAAAATCTGCCAGGGGCGTGCAGGCTCCACCGAAAGCAGGTCCTCGATGTCGAAAAGAGCATCCTCCTCACCGTCCAGATATGCCTTCATAAGGCGCATATCTCTTTCGCTGGGCTCGAAGGCTACCTCCTTACTCTTATAGGCATTACCGTACTTTACGATGTTAGCGATACGGTTAACGATAACGGTGGTTTTTCCGCTTCCTGCACCCGCTAAAATAAGCACGGGGCCGTTCACCTGAAAGATAGCCTCCTGCTGCTTATCGTTCATATATTTGAAATCTTTTTCGATTATCTTTTTTCTTAATTCTAAAAATTCCTTTGATGCCATATTATACCTCTTAACCTATTAAACATACCTCTTAATTTTACATTAAATCCGAGAAAAAAACAACCGATTTCAGCAAAATATTTGACTTAAAATAAAAAGAGGAGTACAATGGTAAAAAAAGTAAAAGGGAATGATTATCTTGTCAATAGAAAAAGGCAGAGAGCATCTGAAAAAATACGGTGCCGACCACAGAGTTATGGAGTTCGAGGTTTCCAGTGCCACGGTAGAATTAGCCGCCAAGGCACTCAACACCGAGGGTAAAAGAATAGCCAAAACCCTCTCCTTTCTTCTTTCCGACGGTGCTGTTCTGATAGTAGCCGCGGGAGATGCAAAAATAGACAATAAGAAATTCAAGCAGACCTTCTCACAGAAGGCTAAAATGCTCACCTACGAGCAGGTGGAGGAAATGATAGGCCACAGCGTAGGCGGTGTGTGCCCCTTCGGAATAAAGGCGGGGGTCAGAGTTTATCTCGACGAGAGTCTGAAGCGCTTCGAGACCGTTTTCCCGGCTGTCGGAAGCAGTAACAGTGCTATAGAGCTTAATATGGAGGAGCTGGAAAAATTCAGCGAATGTGACGGCTGGGTAGATGTATGTAAGCTGCCCGAGTAAAATTAATAAAGACCGTTGTACGGCATTCACAGGCCTGCAGCGGTCTTTATTTTTTATTACTTTATAACATAGCCCAGACCCATTATCAGATAAAGAGGACCGAGACAGTAAACCATAAACAGCTCCTTATGGGGTACCTTCACCCTGAAGCAGTCTGTAAGCAGAAGGCACTCGAAAACATAAGCCCCCGCACCGCTGAAATACCCTATCGCTCTGAGAATGTGGTGTGCATCGTCAAAGAAAAAGGACAAAAGAAAGAATACTGTGGCTACACCTACCAAAGCATTACGGACAAGAAGCATAACATAGTCCGTTTTCGGATGCTCCTTATGAACGAGCTCCTCCCTGTCGGGAATGGTAGCATCGACGATATGCTCTATCTGTTCTAAAAAATCTGACATAATTATTTCTCCGTTATTTTTTCTTTTCGGGCACCAGTAATATAAATACGAGAGAGCTTAAGAGAAGCAGCATCGGATAGAAAAGATTTCCTATCACGCTGAACGCGGAAAGCTCATATCCGAGAGTGCTGACGGCTGAAAGTGCCACTAATATCTGGGCACCGTAGGGAAGAAAGCCCTGTGCTATACAGGAGAAGGTATCGAGGACAGAGGCGGTTTTCTTATCGGAAATTCCGTACTCCTCAGCCATCTCCTTTGCGATGGGATTAGCCATAACGATGGCGACGGTATTATTTGCCGTGGCGATGTCCATCAGTGCCACTAAAAGGCCTATACCGAGCTGACCGCCCCTTTTACCTCTGAAAATACGGCGGATACCCGTAAGCAGAGCCTCAAAGCCTCCGTTATGTCTGATGAGAGCGCAGAGACAGGCTACGAGAATTGCCACCATAGAGGTTTCGAACATACCCGATGCACCTGCACCCATATTGGCAGTAAGCTCCACAAAGGTTACGCTTCCCGTGGCGAGCATTATGATACTGCCCGAAACAATACCGATAAGAAGGGTAAGGAATACATTTACGCCCGCGATACCGCTGATAAGCACGAGCACATAAGGTATAATCTGAATTAGGTTATATTCATTATTTATGCTCTCATTGATGTCTGCTCCGGCTGAAAGAACGAGAATAATAACCAGAGTAATCAGAGCCGCAGGAATAACCACCGATATATTGGTGCGGAATTTATCCCTCATTTTACAGCCCTGTCCGTTACAGGCGGCGATAGTGGTATCGGAAATGAAGGAAAGATTATCACCGAACATAGCACCGCCTACGACCGTACCCACACACAGAGGCAGAGAAAAGCCGGCACCGTCGGCAACGGCTACGGCGATGGGAGTTATGAGAGTAATGGTGCCTACGGAGGTACCCATAGCAGTGGAGACGAAGCAGCTGACAGCGAAAATAACTGCCACGGCAAGTCTGGGCGGAGTCACGGAAAGCATAAAGTAAGCCACGCTCTCTGCCGAGCTTCTGCCTACCACACCGACGAAAATACCCGCCAGCATAAATATAATGAGCATAGTGATGATGTTTTTATCGCCTGCGCCCTTTCCCATTATTCCGAATTTTTCGTCCAGAGAAGCATCCTTCGTCTGCAGTACAGCCACGAAGAGCGCTACGAGAAAGGCGACCACCACGGGCACGCTGTAAAAGCCCATAGGGATTTTCATTACATACTCGAATATAACACCGAGTGAAAGATAAAATACCACAAATACTCCGATGGGTATAAGTGCCAGAGGATTAGATTTTTTCATTATAGCTCTCCTTTATTCTTAATGAAGTATTCTGTGTTATTATAGCACAAAACAGTCTCCGCTTTCAACAGAAAAAAATAAAAATGGACGCTGAAGTAAGCTTCGCAGACTTTTTCTTCGCCCCGAAGCCGTATGATTGTGCTACGGTTGGGCGAAAAAAGTAAAATATTTATTATATGCGGCGCCGTATTATTCCGTATAACAATTAAAACAGATGTGTTTTAAAAGTCGGAAGCAACTTAAACACATCTGTTTTTTGTTTGGCTTTTCGGTCTGCGCTTTATGCTGCAGCACCCTGATCCGTCAGCTTATTTTTTGAGAGCGATTCCCTTGCTCTCGAGCTCGGCAATAATGCCGTTTACCACATCCATTACCTCTTCCTTGGTAAGAGTTTTTTCGGGATGTGCGAAGTAAATACGGGAGGTAATTGACTTACCGTTTTCGTCCTCGTAGGTGTCCACCACATCAATACCCTTGATAAGTGAGCAGCCTGCATTTCTTACCGCCTCACCGATGGGAGCGAACTTTTCGCTGATGAAGGAAAGGTCTATTTCAATGCCGGGGAACTTGGAGGGCTCCTCGTACTTAATACTGTCTGCCTCGATAGCGGCGAAATCGGTTACATCGATTTCCGCCCAGACGATGTTTGCCTTTTTGTCTATCTTCTTAAGCACGGTGGGATAAACGAGACCGATTCTGCCTATTTCCTTGCCGTCGCAGATGACGGTATTGAGGTTTTTCGGGTGCTCGTAATTATGGGCTGTCTCTGCCGCACTGAAGGTAAGGGGAAGATGCTTAATATCTGCGGCCAGAGTGAGAAGAATGTCACGAAGCTCGAAATAGAGTGCCTGTACGGGCTTTGTCTTGCTGAAAAGAGAGACTGCGAGCTTCTTTCTTTCGTTACAGAGGCCGTCCTCTCTGTAGCCCTCTGCTACTCTGCCCACCTCGAAAATACCGAAATCGGCAGCAAAGGTGTTATTCATCTTTACCTGGCAGAGCTGTGTGGGAACGATAGATCTGCGGATAACCTCGATGTTCGGGTTAGTAGCGTTCATAAGCTTTATGTTTTCCTCGATTTCGATACCGAGAGCCTTATATTCGTCATAGTAAGCCCAGACATAGGAATGAACCTCGTGAAGAGAAAATCTCTTTACTAAAATATCCTTGATTCTGTCCTCTACGGTCTTTTCGGTAGCGGGACGGACAGGATAAAGAGGTGTGGCCGTGGTGTGAATGTCGAAGTTATCATAGCCGTAGATACGGGTGATTTCCTCGATAATGTCAGCCTTCATCGTAACATCCTTCGTCGCTCTCCAGGAGGGAACGGTAACTGCGAAATCGTCGCCCTCGAGCTCGACACCGAAACCGAGAGAGGTAAGAGTTTTAACGATGGTACCGTTATCGATGCTGATGCCCGTGTAGCGGTCTACAAAGCTTTTATTGAAAGTAAGATTAATCTTTTCATATTCGAAGGCTCTTTCGTCGGTGAGAGAGGAAACCACCTCCACACCCGAGTCGATGTCCTTAAGAAGCTTTACGAAGCGTGCAATAGCAGGAACCGTAAGCTCGGGGTCAAGACACTTTTCGTAGCGCATAGATGCATCTGTTCTGTGAGCGAGACGGACAGTGGACTTACGGATGGAAACAGCGTCAAAGGTAGCTGATTCGAGGGTGAGAGTGGTGGTATCGTCCACGATTTCCGAGTCAAGACCGCCCATAATGCCTGCGATGGCTACGGGTGTGTCACCGTTACAGATCATAAGAGTATTTTCGTCGATGTTTCTTTCCACACCGTCGAGAGTGGTGAAGGTGAAGGCCTCGTCGAAGCGTTTAATGCGGAGCTTTTCTACCTTTCTCGAGTCAAAGGCATGCATCGGCTGACCCATTTCGAGCATAAGGTAGTTAGTGAGGTCAGCCAGAAGGTTAATGCTTCTCATTCCGCAGTAGAACAGACGGATTCTCATATTTACGGGGCTCACATTTTCGGTGATGTTCTCTACCTGCAGACAGGAATATCTCTGGCAGAGGCTGTCCTCGATTTTCATATCTACCTTTTTAAGGCCGTCATATTCCGAAAGGTCGACTGTGGCCAGGGGCTTGAGAGGTCTGCCTGCGATGGCCGCAAATTCTCTGGCGATACCGTAGTGACCCCAGAGGTCGGGACGGTTGGTGAGTGATTTATTGTCTACCTCAAACACGATGTCCTCTACCTGATAAAGGTCCTTAATGTCGGTACCGTTTGCCACATCCTCTCTGATGTCCATAATGCCCGAGTTATCGTCGCTGATGCCGACCTCCTTTTCGCTGCAGCACATACCGTAGGAGGTATAGCCTGCGAGAGCGCGGGGAGTAATCTCGATTTCACCGATTCTGGCGCCGATTTTAGCGAAGGCGGTTTTCATACCTTCTCTTACATTGGGAGCACCGCATACTACATCGGTAAGCTGTCCGTCGCCTGCATCCACCTTAAGAAGGTGAAGCTTCTTTGATTCGGGATGCTCCTGTACGCTTTTGATTTCTGCTACGACGATACCGCTGATGTCGGAGCCCTTAAAGAAGATTTCATTTTCTACTTCGGCAGTCGACAGAGAAAATCTGCGGATAAGCTCGAGCTTATCGAGACCCTCGAAGTCCACAAAGTCTGAAATCCAGTTCATTGATAAAAACATATTATTCCTCCTCCCCTCTTATTCGTCGTCAGTAAACTGTGTGAGTGTTTTAAGACTTCCGCTGTTAAGGTCGCGGATGTCCTTGATGCCGTATTTCATCATAACCAGACGGGTAAGACCGAGGCCGAAGGCGAAGCCCGTGTATTCCTCGGGGTCGATTCCGCCTGCCTTGAGCACCTCGGGGTGAATCATACCGCAGGGGCAAAGCTCAAGCCAGCCGCTGTGCTTACAGGAGGGACAGCCGTCGCCGCCGCAGATAAGACAGCTGATGTCGAGCTCGAAGCCGGGCTCAACGAAGGGGAAGAAGCCGGGACGGAGTCTGACCTTCAGATCCTTTCTGAAGACCTCCGAAAGCATAGTTTTCATAAAGTAGATAAGGTTTGAAATGGAAATATCCTTATCTACCATAACGCCCTCCATCTGGAAGAAGGTGTTTTCGTGGCAGGCATCGGTAGCCTCATTTCTGAAGCAGCGACCGGGGAAAATAGCCTTAATGGGTACGCCGTCATTAATGAGCGCATCCCTGTATTTTTTATAAATAGCGTTCTGTGCCGCAGAGGTATGGCTCTTTAAAAGCTGACCGTTATCGAGATAGTAGGTATCCTGCATATCTCTGGCGGGATGGTGCTTGGGAATATTGAGAGCCTCGAAGCACTCATAGTCGGAAACGATTTCAGCGTAATCCTCTACGGCGAAGCCCATCGATTTGAAAATCTGCTCGCACTGACGCTGTACGAGAGTTACGGGATGATAGGAGCCTTCGCCCAGATTAGCGGGCATGGAAATGTCGAAATCGGGTGTGGATTCGATTTCCTTAAGGATTTCCTGCTCCTTTAAAAATGCAGTTTTTTCAGCGAGTCTTTCGGTGAGCTCTGCCTTAAGCTCGTTTACCTTCTGACCGAAGGCCTTCTTTTCTTCGTTTGAAAGGTCCTTCATACCCTTCATAAGCTCGGTTACCGGTCCCTTTTTGCCGAGATATTTTATTCTTATGGCTTCAAGGTCGGCGGAGTTTTCGGCTTTTGCGAGCTCGGCTGAAAACTCGTCTCTTACGAGAGAAATTTTACTTTCCATATTAAACCTCCAATGTATTTTATAAATAAAAAAATCGTCCCATTATAAAAATGAGACGAATAAAATCCGCGGTACCACTCAAATTGCAGAGAAAAACTCTGCCGCTTTTTTCGCTTTAATGCAGCGAATACATCCTGCTTTTCACAGAAAACTCATGAGGCGAAATTCGACATCGGGGGCAGTAGGATCTTTTCAGCACTCGATCCCTCTCTGGAAAGCCTTGTCTTCAGTCTACTGAAACTCAATCACAGTTTTTAAACGATATTAGAGAGATTATAACTCATTAAAAAGAATAAGTCAAGATATTACGGAACAAAATCCGAATTAAATGTCGTTTATGTCATAAGGTGTTCTCTGGTAAACGAAATAATTAAGCCAGTTAGTGAACATCAGAGTACCGACATTTCTCCAGGTGATGACGGGAGTCTTCGTCGGGTCATCATCAGGAAAATAGTTATAAGGAATCTTTATGTCGAGACCCTTTTCCCTGTCACGGAAATACTCTTTAGCCAGAGTGTCCGCATCGTACTCGGAATGACCCGTAGCGTAAAAATTACGGCACTCCAGGTCAGATACGAGATGAATACCCGACTGCTCGGAATAGGAAATTATCTGCAAATCCTTACAGAGTGCAATATCGGAGAAGCGGATTTCCGTATGTCTCGACTGCGGAACATTATAAACATCATCGAAGCCTCTCATAAGAGGATGGTATAAATCCAGAGGCTTATGCTGAAAGACGCCGAACATCTTTTCGGGCAAGGTATACTTGGGGATTCCGTGGTGATAATAAAGGCCCGCCTGTGCGCCCCAGCAGATGTGGAAGGTGGAATAGACATTGGTTTTCGTCCACTCGAAAATCTGACAGAGCTCATCCCAGTAGTCGACCTCTTCAAACTCCATAAGCTCCACGGGAGCACCCGTGATAATCATACCGTCGTACTTTCTGTCCCTGACTTCATCAAAGGTGTGATAAAAATTACTCAGATGGCTCTGCGAGGTGTTTTTCGCCTTATGAGTAGCCACCTGCAGAAACTCTACATCCACCTGAAGCGGTGAATTACTCAGCAGACGGAGAAGCTGGGTTTCCGTGACTATTTTCGTGGGCATAAGATTAAGGATAATGATTTTCAGCGCACGGATGTCCTGGCTTTTCGCTCTGGACTCGGTCATTACGAATATATTTTCCTGCTCGAGACTTTCTTTGGCAGGTAATCTGTCGTCTATTTTTATGGGCATAATCTTTCTCCTTATGAGTTCATTACATTTTATTATAACCGAAAGACAGCGCAAATGCAATAGGTGCGACGAGAAAAAGTCCGGGGCGGTTTGTGAGAGGTTGGATATGGGGAGAGGGAAAAAGAATACATAAAAAAAGTAAACAGAGGGATCCCGGCAAAGCTGAACGCTTACAAGAACCCCCTGAATTTATACGAAAAAACAGAATTTATAAAATATTATGCTTTATTCTTCGGGCAAGTCTCGCTTCTCTGCATACCTTTATACACCTTAACAAAAGGAAGCTCGAGCCGTATTCCCGTTTTTTTGTGTTTGTCCGTTTTTTATCATTTTTCTGATAATTTATAATTTTCAACTGTCAAAAGAATACCATTTGACATCTCTTTCTGTGTGCAATCAAACATATCCGCAAGAGTGTCTACAAAAAATTCCTGAAGGTCAAAGGTTACATAAATATATACCGGTATTCTTTCCGGATTAACATCATAGTAAAGCTTCAGATCATCGTGATAAAACATCCAGGAAAAAAACGCAGTATTTATCGCGAAAGGTCTGTCGATACAAAGGTAAGACCACAAAGACCCTGAATAAATCAGAATCGGATCATTTTTGTCACTTATGCTCTTTATATATTCAATATCCTCTAGTGTTTCGTTATATTTTTCCAGTTCAGCCGTTTCAATATACAGTCCTGCATACGGGCCGCTTGATATATAAGCCGAATCGCCGACAGGATGTTTACCTACCGTATCAACTGCACACTGAAAAACCATTTGCGAACATAATATCACTACCAAAGTACCAAGAACTATTTTTGTTTTTTTCTCAACAGCCTTTTTTGGGGAAGCTAACATTTCCTTACACAAATCGTGCACAAAGAAAACTCCGGCAATATTATTTACTGAAAGAACAACACCTAACGCCAATAGCCTTGTATTGGAAGCTAAACACTGTATAAGTGCCACAAACGAACTTGTACACCAAACGCAATAAAAAAGAGACCTGTTTTTATTTTCCGTTAATACATAACAAGTAGTGCTGAAAACAAAAAAAGGAAAAGGAATCATAAGATCATCATAATCTTTGATAAAAAATATTCCGACCATAAAGACCAATGAAAGAAATGCAGCTACAGACAAATATACCAATCGATGATCATGGGCTTTTCTGTTTTTATCATTATAAACCAGCAAAATAAATAACGGCAATATTAAAAAGCCACCGGCACTTATTCGTTTTAAAGATAATAATATATTTTCAATTTCATCTATATTTAATGTTCCGTATTCGCTGGTTCCAAGCATATTAGGAATGTTTTCGAAAACAGAAGCCAGCGTTCCTCCCGTCGAAAAAAAGAAAAATACTGCAATGAGAGCGATTGCGGAAAGACCGAGGCAGGAATACAAAAAAGCAGATTTAGTAAAGAAAACACTAAAAGCCTCACCGCCCGTATTTTCAGCTTGATTTCGGACGGCCAGTTTGTATTTGTTTTTTCTTTTATTCTTTTTAGCTAATACTGCAGTGATGATTTTTTCCTTATGCGGCCACATAAAAAACAATGCAGCGTAAAGCGGGAACATAAAACACAGCATTGGATTGCATATACACATACACCCAAAGAAAAAGCCCGAAAAAGCCAATGTACGCGTTACTCTTTTTTCGTAAACGCTCAAAAGAGAAAGCGTAAAAAGAACAAGAAACACAACTAGCAGAGAAGCATAGCTTAATGCGAACATACCATAGGGCAAACAGGTATAAAACATTAATGCGGTTACGACAGGCCAATTTTGTTTTTTTCTGAAAAATTTATAGATAATAACTGTAAGAACGATATGAATTAAAAGATAACAGCACCGAATGAAAAGAATAATACCGTCGGAAGAACCTTTTATATTTAACCAAAGCTTTACAGGCAGATATTGAAAAAGGGAAGAAAACTGCGTTAAATGCCATTCGTGCTGTAACAGACTTTCACCGTTTATAAGTCTTAACGGAACAGTAGGATAAAAAATTTCATCGTTTAAATACGGAGTTTGAAAAAGCAAAAAAACATAGAAAACAGTTACAGCCGCTAAAGAAAAAACAAACAAATAATCATTTTTTTGAAATCTTTTGCTCATAAAACTCCTCCTTTTTTCTCAAATGGGCATTACATAGTCCTACCATAACACAGATACTAACACAAAACTGCAAATAAGTCAACCGAAGAGATTGACCGTCGTTTATAAAGCAAAAAAAAAGAAGAAAATTAACCTTACAATCAGCAAAAGCCTCCCCTTAAACAAAGGAGAGGCTGCTGTTTATTATTTATTCAGCGTTTCTCTTCTCATTAAGCTCCGTGAGAATTTTCGCATATTCCTTACTGCTGATTTCGTACTTATTCATCGGGATTACGGAAATAAGACTGCTTACGAAGGCAGGAATGGTGATAAGGAAGAACATACCGAAGCGGTAGGATTCGAACTCGGGAGCCGTGGCAAACATAAAGTCTGTGGCCGGAGAAGCGGCAAGAGCCTCATTACATGCCTTGACAGCATCACCGCTGAAGCCTACAGCAGCGAAAACTATACCCTGAATGAAGGAGGAGAGACCTGCGCCGAGCTTGGTGATGAAGGACTGACCCGAGAAGAAAACGCCGTCGGGACGGTAGCCTGTGTGATACTCGTCGTAGTCTACACAGTCGGCTATCATAATGGACTGGATAACACCCGATGCACCCGTGCCTGCACCCGCGATGAGGAAAAGAACAGCCATAACGGGAAGCCAGCCGGGCTTGTAAAGGCCTGTGGGATCGATGAGATAAGCCACGAAAATAAGCCCGAAGGGTACGGCACCGATAATGCTGGTGCCGTTATAAACGGTCTTCTTTTCGAATTTTTCACAAAGCTTCGGAATAAGAGCCATCGCTCCGAACATACCTACGAACATCGGGCCGCCGAGAACTGCCATATAAAGCATATAGCTCTGACCGCTGCCGCCGTTATCACCGAAGTAATAAGAGAGAAGCGTCATAGCGACAAGAGAGAGAATCTGTGTCGGTGCCTTGATAACGCCTGAAAGAAGAATACGGCGGAAGGGCTTACAGTTCCACATAATCTTAACATTGTCGATGAAGCCCTTATGCTCGTCAGAGGGCTGTACGACTCTCTCCTTTGCAAAGGCGGCACACTGGAAAAGAAGCGAGCCGAGAACGGTGAGTCCGCCGCAGACCATAATGAAGCCCATCTGCAGACCCTTTGCCTGTCCCATGCTTTCGGCAAAGGCAGCGCCTACGCCCTGCGAAACGGGGATAAGTGCCACGAGAACCACACCGCCGCCGATGCCTGCGACAAGTCTTGCCAGGCCGAGAAGCTTCGCTCTGTCCTTATCGCTTTCGGTCATAAGAGCGGTAATACCCCAGATGGGAATGTCGCCCGCCGTGTAGGTCATACCCCAGAGAATATAGGAAACGGCCGCCCAGCCGATTATAACGGCATTTGTAGAAGCGGGATTAGCCGAGGAGTACTGTCCGTTAATGAAGGTGAGAATAGTAGTAACGCAGACTATACCCGGGACGAAGAAAAGATAGGGACGGCATTTACCGTATTTACTTCTCGTTCTGTCTACTATGGTACCCATCATCGGGTCATTGATGGCATCCCATACTCTGGCCACGCCCGTAATTATGCTGATAGCCATAGCCGGAATAAAGATTACGCTCTGAAAATAAAAGGTCATACCCGTGGCGATGATGTTATAGATAATATTCTGTCCCGCCAGACCGATAAGGTACATATTCCTTTCTTTTTTGGTGTAAGTGTTCATTGTTCTTACCTCCTGTGTTTTATTACTTACGATTATACCACAGTTTCGCATTTTCAGGTTATAGAAAAAAAGAGAAGGTTTTTGGATATAATGACGAAGAAAAAAGGATAAATTTTACTTGAAAGGAAATAATATGTTTGATATAATAAAGCCACCACACGAAATCTGAATATTATTTTCCCCTGTCACAAGAGGTGTGCTTTTTTTTCGGTAAAAATGCAGACTTCTGTTTTCGCATTTCTTGTGCGAGGGTATGTCAGATTTTGTGTGGTAGCAAATCAAGGTTCTGCATTTTTCGTGTGTGCGGATTTCGGTTTGCACACACTTTTTTATATGGGAGGTCAGCACACTTTTATAACACGGAATTTCATCAAAGAAAGGATGCATCTAAAATGACAAACTTTTTAGCCACACTCATAGCCTTTATCACTATGATAGTTTCTCTGCAATCGGGCGGTGCATTAGCCGAGGAAATGAAAACCAAGGGTGACATTTCCGGCTTTGCACAGACAGTTTCCGCACAGAAGGAGCTTCCCTCTCTTTCTGCCGACGAGAACGGCGACTTCACCGTTCTGCAGTTCAGCGACACCCACTTCACCACCGGTATCAGCTTTTCCGATATGCTCACTCTTAATAAAATCGGAAAGCTCACCGAAAAATATGACCCTGACCTCGTAGTTATATCGGGCGATATGATAGATGACGGTAATGACGGCGATTTCAATAAGGCCTATGTTCTGCGTACGGTAGCAGAGCTTTTCGAGGAGGCTGACCAATGCTGGGCTTATGTTCCCGGTAATAATGACGGTCTGAACTACGGCACCTGCGAGGATGTGGTGGCTTATCTTTCACAGTATGAGCACTGCCTCGTTTCCGACGAGCCCGACATTTCGGGAGGATGTCAGTACACCGTCGACATAACCTGCGGCACAGAGGTGACACACTCTCTGCTTTTCATCGACACTATGGACTACGATAACGAGGACGAAGACCATATTTACGGCTATGTCCGCGCAGACCAGGTAAACTGGTGCAGAGAGGAAATCGCAGAAAAGCAGAGCGAAAACGAGGACGTTTTCATCAGCGTTTTTCTTCACGAAAACACACCGAACTTTTTCCGTGCAGCTAAAAAGGGAAGTATGTATAAATTCGGCTACCCCGTGCTTAACCTCCGACCCGAAAAATATAACATCCCCAAAAATCAGCCTCTCGACGATGTATTCACCGAAAGCGGCTGTGTGGGGCTCCTCTCCATGGGACATAACCATCCCGCCACTGCACAGTGCAGCTTTTACGAAGGCACCTACTACCACGTGACACCGAAGGCATCGCTGGCCGGTACTCTGATTACCGTACATACCGACGAGGATAATACAAAGGATATGTACGATTTCAGAAGCGTATACTGCTAATTTTCCGCAATAAAAAAGAGGCTTTTTAAAGCCTCTTTTTTATTACTCCGATTATTCCTCGGTTTCTTCCTCATCCTCTTCGTCGAGCTCAAGAATTACATCCTGATTAGTGAAGAATTTGATTTTATTGAGGGGTGTGCCGAGAATTTTCTCACAGCTTGCGGCGAGAATATTCATCATCTTTGACTCAACTACGGTGTTAATCATAGCGAAGTCGATAAGCACCTGCATCTGATTTTTAAGGAAGTCCGCATCCTTGTCCTCGAAAAAGGAAGCATCTACCTCCTCTACCGTAACTCCCGCGAGAGCCATATCCTGGTCGTAAAGGTTCTTATTCTTTTCGAGACATTTCTGGATAAGAGAAAGCATCTGATCCTCCTTGCCTGCCTTGAGCGCATTCTGGAGAGAGGTAGCCTTCATTTTAAATTTAAAGGAAAGCTTACAGGCCTTTACGATGCCGAAGCAAAGCTTTACAAGGTCGGGATTGATTTTTTCGGGGATAAAGATTTCTCCGTCTTTTTTGTAGAAATATGTCATTACTATTCTCCGTTCTTTTATTTGATACCCGAGTATATTAACACTTTTTTCTGTTTTTTGCAATAGTTTGAAAAAATAAAATACAGTACACGGCCGTCAGTCTTACCACTCATATTTTACCGTCTGACCGTCTATCTCCCATTCCTCGGGAGTTCTGGTGCCGAAAATGTCGACAGGCTTAAAGGAATGGGGCTCATTAAAGGTTCTGTATGCCTTTTTCAGATCCTCTCTCTGCTGACTGCCGATGTCATCACAGCAGGAAACGAACAGAGGTGTATTGCTTTTAGACAGGAGGTGAAGCCACTGTCTGTTCTTCTCCCAGGGAATATTATCCTTCTGTATTCCCACACAGTCCGCATCACACATATAAAACCTTTCATTCTGTGCCAGACGGAAGGCCAGGGTGTTTACTCCGTAATCTCTCGTTCTGTTCCACTCTACGCCGCTGGTATCGTCGCCCGTTCTGTAGATATGGACCAAGCCTGCAGAAAGATGCGAGACGGTGTTACAGCCGATGATGTACATATCCCCTGCCGCTTCCTTTATCAGGCGGTAAAAATCCAGAACTATTTCAGCGTTGGTTTTTGTCTTGTCGTAAAAATGCCAGCGGTCCACATTGGTAATTCCGTTAGTGAGGTTACCGCCGAAGTCACCGAAAAGGTCAGCGGTAGAGAAATCGTGCTTGAGAAGCTCGTAACCCCAGCCCTTTATTCTCTCGATGTCAGCCTTTATGTATCTCTGTGCCTCGGGATGTGTCGGGTCAAGATAGGTTCTTCTGCCCTTTCTTTTGATTTTCCAGCTTCTTTTAAGCCTTCTGTCCTTATTGCGCAGAAGCCGCACCCATATTCCCGGTCTTGCCCCCAGGTCTCTGATTTCATCGGCAAGCTTTTTCATATCGCCGAAATTTTTATTAGGCAGCCAGGGGCCGGCACATTTTTTTATCTGCCAGCAGTCGTCTATCACCTCAAAGGGTCTGTTTTCTATGCCCTCGGAAAGCTCCGTGAGCAAACGGGTGTCAGATATAATCTGCTCAAAGCTGCTTTTTCCGTAGGCGTAGTACCAGTTATTTCCGCCGTAAATTCTTTCCTTGGGTAAAACAGGGCTGTCGCAGAGCTTACCGCAGTAATCGGCAAGATCAGCCAAAATGTCTCCGCCCTCATATTCCTCGCAGATAAAGGTGGCCGCGCAGAGCCTCCTGCCGCACAGATGCACACCGCTGCCGCCGTTTCTCACATCGACCGTGGCGGTGATGCCGTCCTTATCATATCGGAAGCTGACGAAGGAATTACAGCCGGTTTTTACACCGAAGCAAAAGCTTTTCTTTTTATCCGTTGCGATAAAATACCAGGGCATCCAGCGATCATTTTCAGAAAGAGGAAGGAACTGAAGATTAGCGTAGCTTCTCTCCCAGGAATCGCCGAGCACCGTCAGCTCATCATTTACCTCCGCATCCCAGTGCAGCTCGATAAATCTCGGCTTATCAGCCGTGGCAGTGAGAAAAAGAGTCAGCTTCTTTTCCTTTGCTTCGGTTTCGATTACGGCATCGGTTCTTTCGCCCTCGCAGATAATTTTTGCGGTAAAGGCTTTAATGTCAAACTTCATATTATCACCCTCTGAATTATTTAGTAAATTCTAACACAGTTTGATGGTAATTTCAA
>JAZNEL010000017.1:0-26438 GCA_045588555.1 Acutalibacteraceae bacterium
TACCGTCAGGTGCTACCTTTTATTTTTTCGATGTAATCAGAAGGAAGGGATTCGAACAAGGAGGGAGCGAAGCGGAGGAAAAGGCTTCGGGGAAGCCTTTTCGCCGACGGGGCAACGAGCGAAGCGAGGCGATAGCGCGACAGCGCGGGACAAAATCCCTTGCTCTCCGCCAAAAAATGAAAGGTAGTACCCTAGGTGCTACCTTTTATTTTTTCGATGTAATCAGAAGGAAGGGATTCGAACAAGGAGGGAGCGAAGCGGAAGAAAAAATCAGAAAACCACCTCACTCATTTTTTTGATTTTTTGTTAATATATTGTATTTTTTGTTTCGGAGTGATATAATTTGTCTTATCAGGAGGTGTTCGTTATGAAAAAATCTGTTTGTTTTTTTATGAGTCTTCTTTTTCTGCTTGTTTCAGGCTTGTCTTGTGCTTATGCAGCAGATGAATATACCGTTTCCCGGGTTGAAGAAATGCTGGAGAATATTGATACTCTTCAGCAGATGCAGGATAAAAGAAGCAAATATACCGCCAGCGGACATTATGACATCAACACCACAAATGCGACTACTATTTCCAAACACAACAGCGCACGAACAGGCTACGAAGCTTATTTGGCTGATATGTTTGTAAAAAGATCTGAAGCACAGAAGGCTTACGATTCTTTGAGTGACGAAGAAAAGGCTCTTCTTGATTCATCGTTGGTTGCAAAGCTCAACGATGAACTTCCGACCTCTTACCTGATAAAGGAGTATGCCGTTACTCCCGGTAATAATGAGTATTCTTATGAAGCCGTAGATGCTGAACCCGGATATGCCTATGAGATCGGAAACTATATGATTTCAGGCAGTATTCCTCAATCCTTCATTCTCGTCGATACTTCTGACGGTGCCACCTCTTGGACTCCGAGCGGTGAATATATTTACGGTGAGAGCAACTATATTGTTACATATTGCTGTGACAAGGAAACCGGTCTTGAATACGGAACTCACTATAAGCAGGTCAATCTTGAGGACAGCGGATATTTTGACGAAGCTGAAGCACAGAGCATCAGAGCAATCATAGAAAATTCCTATCCCTTTGTTACAATGGATGAAATGAAGGAAAATCTGAAAAACAGCGGTATGGATTCTGCTTTTGTTGACAATCTTAACCGTGCGGATCTGATTTCAGCCGTTCAGATGGCTGTCTGGTCTTATGCAAACATAAACGATGCCGCAGCAGACGGTCTTGAATATTTCGCTTCGATCGATATACCGAGAAATACAGGTTTATATTTTACTCCTCTCCACGATTACACAAATGAAATGTGGGAGTGGTTCCCCGGAAAAAGAACGAGAACCTTTGACACCAATGCCCAGTACCGTGTAAACACACTTGCGGAATATCTCTGCAGTTTAGAGCCTGTCGCTCCGACTCTCGACCAAATCGTTATTTCCGAGCTTGAAGTCGTTAAAACCGAGCTGATCAATGAGGAAAACGGCTTATACCATATCACAATGTACATAGCTCTTAACGGCGGCGGAAACGAAGAGGACGATCTTCAGATCCATGCCACAAGCTATAGTCAGAATGAAAACGGAAGCATTTCAATTACTGAAAAAACTGACTGCAAGGCTGAACGCATTGATGATATATATACTATTACTACCCACGCCAAAGACGGTGATATGATAGAAATTACTGTCGACGGAAATCAGAAGCTTTCAAAGGGTGCATACTTCTACGAACCGGAAGGCGGACGAGAAAAATCCCAGTCTCTCGTAGGTATGAGCGAAGGTATTACAGCTGTCAGTGCCGCAAAAAATACTCTGTTCATTGCTGACCTTGCAAACATTCCCGTTCAGGACATAGAAATTCCCGAAGCAGAAAAAGAGCTTAAGCTTAAGCCGGGAGAAACTGTTCAGCTTGCTGTTACCGTTAAGCCCGAAAACGCTACAAACAAAGAAATCATCTTCTCTACAAGTGACGCATCAGTCGCTACTGTCGACGAGAAAGGAAACATAGTTGCCGCAGGTGAAGGAACAGCGGTTATCACCGTTTTTTCTGCGGACAAGCCCTCTGTAAGGAAAGAAATTGCAGTAACGGTAACACCCGAAGCTCTCAAGCCTGTTACCAAGCATTACATTGTATTCGGCAAGACTGAAAAAATAGGCTGGTACAGTGTTTCTCTTGACGGCGGCGAAACCTTCCGGACTGTCTTCGGAAATTCCAACCTTGAGGTTGCTGAAGGTACAGAGCTGATAATAAAAGCCAACGATGTTTTCGGAGATCCCTTCACTTTCTATATAAACGGTAAAGCTGTGACCCCGGACGAAAACGGTTATGTCAGAGTTACCGTTGACGGATATATGCTGATAGGAGCATTGGGCATTCCGGATATTGAGATCCCCGATGCAGAAGAATCTCTTAATCTCTTTCAGCGAATCATAAAAGCCTTAAAGGACTTTTTCGCTTGGATTGCAAGCTGGTTTAAATAATAAAGCATTTGCTGATTTCAGCTGAATTGTATAATAATCAAGCTGTTTCCAAAAAAATCCGTTCACGCAAGTGGGCGGATTTTCGCTTGTATTATTCATTTCTCATTGATATTTCAAATGAATAATGAAACCGCTTCGCTGATGAATAATATCGAAGTGCTATATAACCATCCGATAAATAAAATTTTGTAAGGTATATCGTAGGGGCGACCATTGGTCCTCCGTGATTTTCGATTTAAACAGGCGGGCAAAAAAGCAGCTTGTGTTTAAGCGGGTAACAATTTCAGCATTTTCCTTTCTCTATCCAAAAAGCAAGCAAATATGAAAAAGCCATTGTAAAAGCCGAAAAATTCAGCTGATACAATGGTTTTAAGCTCTTATCTTTTATTTGTCCATAATTATCTCGACCTGATGAGGCTTGCCGTCCCACCCGATAAAAGGTTCACTCTCTTTTCCGTCGACGGTAAGCTTCACTATTCTGTTACCGTAGCCTTCTGTCTTCACCGAAAGTCTCTGACCTCTGATTTCTATTCCTGTAAGAGCGGAATCTCTGAATTTTTCGGGAACACACGGTTCAAAGCTGATGCCATTTTCCTGTATTCTTATTCCGAAAACACCGTGAATAAATGCACCGATATAGCAGGTGGCTGACCAGGTCTGATCCCTGCAGGAATCCCACACTCTGCCTGTCTGCCATCCGCCGAAGGCTTTTCCCGTATAAGGACTGTAAATCTCAAAAAGTCTGTATTTACTTCCCGCGAAAAGTCGTGTTATCCTTTCCAGCTCCTCACCGACGAAACCGTAAAACCCGCATTTTGCCGCCGCCTCCACTATCAGTCCGTTAAGGAAAGGCCATATCAAATTATTGTGTCTTCCCGGCCTTTCATCACTATAAAGTCCCTCAAAGGGCGGCCATATCGAGACAGCGCCTGCATCGGAAATGACAAGCTTTTCGAAAAGCATACCTCTTTTTTCCTCGGGACAAATACCGAAAAGCACAGCAAAGGCGTGACCGCCAAGCTCCCGGTAATCATCGGTTTTACCGTCAGGGAAAATAATATATCTGTAACGCTCCAAAGAGTCACTCCAGAAATATCTGTTGATTTGAGCTTTGAGCCCGTTGCAGTATAGTCTTGCCGTCTCCGCTTTTTCAGTTAAGCCTAGATGCTCCGAAAGCTTCCCGTAAATACGGTATGCCTCGCAGTAAAGACAGTTTGTGCTCAGACACATTATTTCTTCCACGACGGGATGCGACGGTGCAAAGGAAGCCTTCAGTCCCTGCTGATGACAGGGCAAGGGATAGCCGGAAATGCCGTCATTGAAAAATGAGCCGCCGACAAAGAGTCCGAAGCCTTCATTAAATCTGTTTTCGCGGTGAGACTCGAGGGCTCTGCCGATTATTCCGTGAGCGATTCCGATAAACTCCTCATCACCCGTGGCAAGATAATAGTTATATGCGCCTATGGACCATATTATCTGATCCCAGGTCTGAACATCAGGCTGAATCACCGGTTCACCCTTTCCGTTGACATCGCAAACTGCAAAAAGAGTGGTACGGGAGACCTCGGGTGCGAGAAAATTCATAGCCTGCCAGGTATTGACGGAGGCATCGCGTGTCCAGGGTGTTTTGTAGCATCTGCCTGCACGGAGCATATAGGGGTGATTAAGAAGTCCCGTTTTATTATAGCGGCCGTAGCGACAGCGAACGGTATTGATGCACACTGCATTGTGTACTGCAGCATCGAAGCAGCGTACGGTGTCGGCATCCGAGGTGCACAGCCTTATAACAGCTCTTTTTTTCATATAAAAAATCCTTTTTGTTTTAATAAATCAATATTAGCATTATATCATTTTCCTGTCAATAGTGCTGTCACGACAGGTTGACTTTTCATTACGGTATGCTATAATATAGCTGTAAATTAATTCTTTTTAATATTTTCAGAAGGAGAAAATTTTATGAGCAGCTTTGAAAATCTTCGTATCGTGGACAATTTCTACCAGACCTCCCTGTTTTTCCCTATGCCTACGGTTATCATCAGCACTCTGTGCGAGGACGGCTCCACTAATCTCGGCCCATATTCACTCGTTCAGCCCTACTATGTGGCGGGCAAGGATTACTATGCCATGCTTCTGTGCTGCCGTAACTCGTCAAACACGGCACAGAACATTCTGCGTAACGGAAAATGCGCACTTAATTTCATCGATGATAAGCCGAAAACCTTTAAGGAGGCCGTAAAGCTTTCCTGGCCCGGTGATAAGCCCGAGGAGAAAATGCCCAAATGTAACTTCAGACTCGAAAAGGGCATAACAGAGGAGGAAACAGGCGAAAGCAGACCTTTGGTGCTCACCGATGCCATAGAGGTTATCGAATGCACCTGGATGCGTGAGCTCGACGGTGCCGATAAGGATGAGGCAGGCGAGCTGAACGGCTACGAGGGACCCTACCACGACTTTAACGGCATAACGAGTAAATTCGGTGCCCACTTCATTCTCCGTGTCGATAAAATACTTAGGAAGAAAAAGTACGGCGACGCCATCATTAACGGTGTAAGAGCAAAGGATTTCCCCTCTCTCCCCGTAGACTACGGCTACCGCGACAGTAAAAATTTCTGGTTCCACAGAAAGACGAAAATGAGAGCCGAGCTTTTACAGATGCGACAGGCATCTCTTGAGTCCGTACGCTATGCCGCAGACAGAGCAGATGATAAGGTAAAATTCACCGACGACGCACTGCAGACTGTTCTTGCCGTACCCCGTGTCTTTCTCCCCCTCGTTCTCAAGGGCTGTGTAGACTGGGCTAAAGAAAACGGTGTGGAGCTCATTACTGCAGAGCATATGCAGATTATCAACGATAAAAGAGCCAAGGAAAAGGCAAAGAAAAAGAAATAAAGCTCCCGCTCTCTGACGGGCAAGACCTTATAAGAAAAAACGAAGGGCTTCTTCAGGATTTTAATCCGAAGAAGTCCTTTTTCCTTTACGGATAAGGCATCGTGAGAAACAGCCCTTTTCAAGCACTTCGTACGTTTGTCTGTCTTAATTCTTTTTAATATTCCGAAGAAAAATATGCAAAATATGGAAATAAAATTTTAAACTTATGAAAAATAAATTAAATATTTATTTATCAAAAAGATTCTTCGATAGTCCGATTGACTTAATATTTTTGTTATGATATATTCAAATTGTATAAGTATGTCAAATTTTATACAAAAAAAGGAGAACAATTATGGAAAGTCAAAAAACGAAGAAATGCCTGGCCTTTGTGCTGGCACTCATTATGCTTTTCACGATGATACCCACGACGGTTTTCACTCTGGCGACAGATGAAAGTTTGCCCGTAATAAAAAAATACACCGGTATCACGGTGTCAAACAAGCCCGATCACCATTCCTACAGAGAAAATATAGTTACAGCCACCTTTACGGACTGTATTGACCTTTCCGAGGCAGTACTCTACTGGGATGTTTCCGCTTCTGCCGACACAGGCACGGTTATGTCCTGGCTGGAAATCAACAGCGAAGAAACACAGGCAGCAGGCGGAACGGAAAGGTACGATCTGTACATCGGCGGTGAAGGAGGAGTACAGGCAAATCCCGTCTCCACAAACTTCTTTTACAGCTTTACTTCCCTTAAAGAGGTCAGAGGTCTGGAAAAATTCCACACAAGCGGTGTAACCACCTTTGACTGCTTCTTCGAGGAGTGCTCTTCTCTTACCGCTTTGGATTTGAGAAGCTTCAATACCTCCTCCTGCACCAATTTTTCCTATATGTTTTCGGGCTGTAAATCTCTCGTAAGCGTAAATTTAAAGGGTTGGGACACATCTGCTGCCACCAATATGGGCTTTATGTTCGCTAACTGCTGGGTATTACCCGAGCTCGACATAAGCAGCTTCAATACTAAAAAGGTTACCTATATGAAGCGTATGTTCTACAAATGCGAAAAGCTCACCACCTTATATATGGGTGATGACTGGTCAGTAGACCAGGTCAGCGAAAGCAACAGCGGCGAAATGTTTAACTGCTGTTATGCAGTCAAGGGTCAGAAATCCTTCGACGAGGTTCCCGCACCCTATAATAAGCAATATGCCAATACCGATTATTTCCTCACCTACAAAGCCCCCGAGGCTCCCGAGGAATATAAGGTTACCTATGAATTTATCGGCGATGTACCCGACGGTCTTGCCCCTCCCTCTGAAGCAAAATACGAGGAAGGCTCTACGGTAACGGTAGCAGCGCCTCCCGAGGCTGACGGCTATATCTTCAGCGGCTGGACCACAGAGGATGCCGAAGTCAGCGATAACTCCTTTACGGTGAATAACGATGTTCACTTCGTCGGCTCCTTTGAAAAGCTTTACAGAGTGGAGTACCGCTACACCGAGGGCTACGATATACCCGAAGGCGCCCCCGAATTACCCGAGGCTGTTTATTATACAGCGGGCGAATGGGTAGATTTATTCGGTGTCCCCTATGTGGAAAGGTATCTTTTCATCGGTTGGGCCACCGACGATACAGATGTGGCGGGCGATATGTTCATTATGCCCGAAAACGATGTTACCCTTTACGGCTACTTTAAAATTCCCGTCGAAAGCATCGAATTTATGACGGACGAAGAAGATGTAGTAATCAACGAGGGTGAAAAAATCCGTCTTAATGTTTACATAAAGCCCGAGGATGCCACCGTAAAATCCGTAATTTATGAATCAAGCGATCCTGATGTAGTGACCGTAGACAAATACGGTAACATCACCGCTGTCGGAGAAGGAACGGCCACCGTCACCGTAAAGAGTGCTGACGATGAAACCAAATCCGACACCATTACCGTCACAGTAAAGGTGCCCGCTACGGAAATCACCGTAGATAAAACGGAAATCACTCTTAAAACCGACGGCAAGGATAAAATAACAGGCACGGTTAATCCCGAGGCCACTAATCAGAAGGTAAACTACAAATCAAACGACGAAAGCGTAGTCAAGGTAGATGAAAACGGCAATATTGAGGCTGTCGGTGCAGGCACAGCCACCGTCACCGTTTATTCCGACGATGACCCGACAGTGAAAAAGGAGGTTACCGTAACAGTTAAAAATCCCGTAACGGAGATTACTGTCGAGAATAAAGAAATCATCATAGATATCGATAACATAATTCAGCTTAATGCAAAGGTAAACGACGATGCTACGAACAAGGAGCTTATTTATGAATCAAGTGATCCCGGCGTAGTAAAGACTGACAGTATGGGTGAAATCATCGCTGTGGGCAAGGGTGAGGCGATAGTCACCATCACCTCGAAGGACAACCCGAATATTACGGAAACGGTTAAGGTTACCGTAAACGTACCCGCAGACGGCATTACCGTCGACAAAGAGGAAATCACTCTCACCGAGGGTGAAACAGATAAAATCACCGCCTCCGTCACTCCCGACGACGCTACGGAAAAGGGTGTTACCTACGAATCAAGCGACGAAAGCGTAGTCAAGGTAGACGAAAACGGTAATATCACGGCAGTCGGTGAGGGTACAGCGGTTATCACTGTTATTTCAAAGGATGACCCCTCTGTTACGGCAAAGGTTTCAGTAACGGTAGACCCCGTAAACGTACCCGCAGACGGCATTACCGTCGACAGAGAGGAAATCACTCTCACCGAGGGTGAAACAGATAAAATCACCGCTTCTGTCACTCCCGACGACGCTACAGAAAAGGGTGTCACCTACAAATCAAGCGACGAAAGCGTAGTCAAGGTAGACGAAAACGGTAATATCACGGCAGTCGGTGCAGGCGAAGCAGTTATCACGGTTACGGCTAAAGGAAATCCCTCTCTTTCAGTAGAAATTCCCGTAAGTATTACCGCTCCCCAGGAGCCCGAAATTCCCACCGAGCCCGAAAAAATTCCCGTGACAGATGTTACGGTAGATAAAAGTGACATCATTCTCGAGGAGGGTCAGAGTGATAAAATCACCGCTTCCGTTACTCCTGATAACGCTACAGAAAAGGGTGTTACCTACAAATCAAGCGACGAAAGCGTAGTCAAGGTAGACGAAAACGGTAATATCACGGCAGTCGGTGCAGGCGAAGCCACAGTGCTCGTTATTTCGAAGGACGACCCCACCAAGGCGGCAACGGTTTTCGTAACCGTAAAGCCCGTAAATGTGCCCGTAGACAGCATCACCGTCGACAAAGAGGAAATCACTCTCACCAAGGGTGAAACAGATAAAATCACCGTCTCTGTCACTCCCGACAACGCCACGGAAAAGGGTGTTATCTACGAGTCGGGCGACGAAAGCATCGTCAAAACAGACAAAAACGGTAATATCACGGCAGTCGGTGTAGGTGAAACCTTTGTAACGGTTATTTCGAAGGACGACCCTACGAAAAAGACAACAGTTAAAATCACCGTCGAAAAGCCTGTATATACCGTCGAAACTCCCGACAGCGTCACTATGTACAAGGGCGAAACGACACATATCGGCACGGTTATCACTCCCGACGACGGAACGATCGTACCTGTTTACACCAGCAGTGACGAGTCCGTGGTAAAAATAGATGCTGACGGTAATCTCAAGGCAGTAGGCGTGGGCATCGCCGTTATCACCGCTGATTTCGGTGGCGGAGACATCAGGCTTATTCCGGTCACCGTACTCACCGTACCTGTCAAGCACCATGTCTGCTTCGGTAAAACTGACGGCATCGGCTGGTATGAGGTTTCCGTAAACGGCGGCGACTTCTTCCCCCAGGGTCCCAACTCCACTCTCGAGGTAGAGGAAGGCTCTGTCCTCGTGGTCAGAGTCCAGGATATGTGGATAGATGATGAATTTGACTTCTATGTAAACGGTAAAAAGGTACCTCTGGACCCTGCCAATACCATCACCGTAGTCGTAGACGGCTATATGCTCATCGGTGCACTTTCTATGGATGTGCCCGTTCCCGATGTGGATGAATCTTTGAGCCTTCTTGACAAGCTTCTGAAATCAATCACCGATTTCTTCGCTAAAATCAAAGAATGGTTCAGTAACCTCTTCGGATAATACACTTCCCCCTCCGTCATCCTTCGGGACAGCGGAGGGGATATTTTTGTCCTTTTTAATTGACTTAAATGCACTGATGTGATATATTAGAAAGGAAAGATTACACTCTTTATTAAGGAGGAAAATATGATTTATTCACCCGAAAGCTACAAAACCACCACAGCAGAATGCACCGAATTTATTACACAGGGCATCACAAACATCTGTAAAACCTTCGGCCCCCGTCCCTGCGGAAGTGACGCAGAAAAGGGTGCACAGGAGCAGATGATGAAGGAGCTCGAGTCCTTCTGTGACAGCGTGACCAGAGAAACCTTCAAGGTAAATCCGAAGGCATTTATGTCCTTCGTGCCTCACGCAGGTGCCTGTCTTATGGGCTCTACAGCTATTAATCTTGCCTGCTCCTTCGGCAAGCTTTCAAAGAAGGCTGCTCTCGGCTCTGCCGCACTTATGAGCGGTGCTTTAGCCGGTATCGTAGGCGAATTTCTGCTTTATAAGAAAATGTACGACCCCCTCTTTAAGGAGGAAACCTCGGGTAATGTTATCGCCGTCAGAAAGGCAAAGGGCGAAACCAAAAGAAGAATCATCATCTCGGGTCACAGCGACTCCGCTCCCGAATGGACCTATACCTACAGATTCGGCTCTCACGGTGTTTTAGCCGTAGCGGGC
The DNA here is from genome assembly GCA_045588555.1 of Acutalibacteraceae bacterium. Lineage (GTDB taxonomy): Bacteria > Bacillota > Clostridia > Oscillospirales > Acutalibacteraceae > UBA6857. The sequence goes on from JAZNEL010000017.1 coordinate 10,161, forward strand.
TATGCCGTGGCAGGTCTCGGCTACACCGCCGCCACCACAGGCGCACTTTTAGCCGGTAAAAGCGCAAAGAAGATGGCTCTCGGTCAGCTTGCCTTCCTTCCCGCCTACGCAGGTCTTTTCAAATTCGTAGACCATAATAATTATGTAGACGGTGCAAACGACGACCTTACGGGCTGTTATGTGTCCTCGGCTGTTATGAAGTATTTGAGCGATAACGACATCCGCTTCGAAAACACCGAGGTCGTAGCCATTCTCACCGGCGGTGAGGAATGCGGTCTGCGCGGTGCCAAGGCCTATTTCGAGGCTCATCCCGAGCTTAAAAATGACGGAGTGGAAACTGTATTCATCGGTCTTGATAACATCCGTGACGGCGACTTTATGATGATTTACGAAAGGGATATGACCGGTACGGTCAAAAACGATAAGGATGTGTGCGCACTTCTGAAAAATGCAGGTCTGAAGCAGGGAGAGGACATCCCCGTAGGCGCCATTCCTCTCGGCTCCACCGATGCCGCCGCCGCATCACAGGCAGGCATAAAGGCCGCCTCTCTCGTGGCTATGGACCCGGCTCCCGCACAGTACTACCACACCCGCCTCGACACCGCCGACATCCTCATCCCCGAGGTAATCGATAAGGTACTGAACATCGTGCTTCAGGCTGTCTGCGATTTCGACGAAAACGGCATAAAATAAAACTAAAGGAGAGATAAAAATGAAGAAAAGCGACGCCCTGCAGGCAGTAAAATTTGCACTCTTTTCCGCCTCGGCAGGCATTATCCAGGTAGGCTCCTTCACTCTGCTGAACGAAATAGTTTTACCGAACATAAACATTGAAAACGAAAAGCTTATGTCTATCCTCAGCTCCGAGTACGGTGTGTGCTATCTGGCGGCACTGACTCTCTCCGTTCTTTGGAACTTCACCTTTAACCGCCGCTTCACCTTTAAATCTGCGGCTAACATCCCCATCGCCATGGCAAAGGTTTTCGGCTTTTATCTGGTATTCACTCCCGTCTCCACCATCCTCGGAAATACAGCCACGGGTAAGGGCGTGAATGAGTATCTGGTTCTCGCTGTTACTATGCTGTCAAATATGATTTTAGAGTATCTTTTCTGTAAATTCGTGGTTTACAAAAACCAGGAGAATACGAGAGAAGCATAAATCCAATCACCGATAATGCTGACGCATTATCGGTGATTTTTTACGCATTATAGTGATGTTCTTTCATATTTTTAAAGAGATATTTCCTTACCGCCCGTCAGCATTAAGCTTTTCGGTGTTTATGAAAAAAATCATCTGTCTTAATTGTTTTACTTATGAAAGGAGGTTGAAAGCCTATGCATTCTCAAGCCGGCAAGGAATACATAGAAGAAGCGGTAAAAAAGTTTTCCTCCCCAATGCTCAAAGCAGCCTTTTCTCTGCTTAAATCCACCGCTGATGCGGAGGACGCAGTACAGGAGGCATTCATAAAGCTGATGACGAAGGCGCCTGATTTCGAAAACGACGAGCATGCCAAGGCCTGGCTTCTGCGGGTGACTGTAAACATAAGCAAAAATATGCTCAAATCTGCACGGATGAAAAATCTGCCCTTAACGGAGGAAATACCCTTCGAGGAAAAATACGACGGTGTTTTACCCTATGTTCTCGCTTTAGATGAAAAGTACAGAGCGGTAATACATCTTTACTACTACGAAAACTATTCCATAAAGGAAATAGCGGAAATTTTAGCTCTGCCTTCTGCCACGGTAGGCACACGGCTTTCGAGAGCCAGAAAAATGCTCGAAATTTCACTGAAGGAGGATTTCACGGATGAGCTTTGAAGAAAAATATAAAAAAGAAGTGGATAAGCTTTCCTTTTCACCGGATTTTGAAATTATCCTTACGGAAAAATTAAAAAAGGCAGAGAAAGGAAAGGAAGTAATTAAAGTTATGAAAAAGAGAAAAACCTTAAAAGTGCTCGCCGCAGTTATTTCGGTCGCACTCCTTTTATCCCTGACGGCTTTTGCAGCCGTAACTCTGCTCTCGCCCCAGCAGGTAGCAGACCGGCTGGAAATGGGAGACTTAAGCGACAAATGGAAAAAAAGCGAAAATTTCCCCTTCACCTCCGGTGATGAGGAATACACCGTTTCGGTTTTAGGCTATGCGTCTGACAAAGAGCTGAACGAAATCAACGGTGAGCTGACAGAAGAAAACCGAACCTACCTGGTCGTTTCCATCGCCAGAACAGACAGAACACCCTTAAGCTCCGCAGACGGTATGCCTGTACAGATTTCACCGCTCGTAGAGGGCTATGAGCCCTTCAAGGTAAACCTTTGGACATTCGGTGCGGGTGCAGACGGCTTACAGAGCGACGGCGTACTTTATTATTTCTTTAACATCGGAGATCTCGAAATTTTCGCCGACAGAACCGTTTATCTCGCCTTCTACGAGGGCTTTACCCCCCAGGGAGCACTGATGATGAATCCGGACGGAAGCATTGACTTCAGAGAGGATTATGAAGGCTTCCGTGCGCTGTTTGAGCTTCCCCTTGACGAAAGCAAGGCAGACCCCGAGGCAGTAGAAAAGCTTCTTTCGGAAAGCGGGTATTACGCTGAATAAACTGAAAAAGCGCCTTAAAGAATAAGCAAGTAATATGATAAAAACCATTGTAAAAGCCGAAAAAATCAGCTCTTACAATGGTTTTGTACTTTTAATTCAGTTCCGCCCCTGCGGAACAATTAATCAAAAAAGTATTATGTATCTTTTATCAATATGTTTTACTTGCTTTTCGGTATCTCCGATACACCGTAGTGGTCGCAGAGAGTACGGTATTCGTCCTCGCTGATGGCTACCACAGAGCCATGACGGGGTCTTAAGTGGTCAACCGCCATACCTGCACGGCGCACCTGACGGAAGGACTCGAAATCACGGGTCATCTGGGTAAAGAAGGTGCCCTCGCCGTATTCGTCCATAATCATAACCCAGGCATTGGTACCTGTGATACGGTACATGGTACTGCCCTCTACACCCCACCAGTTAAGTGAACATACGGTGTAATCTCCCTCGAAGGGGCCCGAAGCACTCTTTGATCTCACATAAGCGATTTTCTGGGTAAGGTCCTCTTTAAAGTAGAGATAATAATAGCCGTCTTTTTCGTTATAAATCATATCACCGTCGATGCACTGAACGCCTACTCCCGACCAGCCGTCGTTATTGGTGAAGGCTTCTGTTCTTCTGCCGTAAAGATATTCGGGGTCGGTGAAGCTTTTGAAATCCTCGGTGTAAAGATAGTAATGCTGTGCTATATCCTCGTTTTCGGCTGTGGCAGGGTCATCTGCTTCGGAAAGAGCAAGATAAAGCATATACTTACCCTCTTCTCCGTCCCATATAACCTGGGGTGCCCAGGCTCTGTTACAGCTCTCCCAGCCCGCGAAATCGCGGAAATCGAGAACGAACTCATCCTCCCAGCTCACAAGGTCGTAGGATTTCCAGAAAATAACAGCGTGGTTAGAGGTCCAGCCGAGTCCCGCATCCATATCCGTAGCCACTATGTAATAGCAATCCTTACCGTTCTCATCCTTGGCGGCGAAAATGTACGGGTCACGGACACAGCCCGTGCCCTTCGTCTGGTCGATAACCGATTCATTATTATTCAGGGCGGCGAATTTGTAGCCGTCTGTGCTTACGGCAAGATGAATGGTCTGCTCGTCAGGCTCATTACCCACAAAATAGCAGAAAAGATAGGCTCCCTCTGTGCTTACTGCGGGATAAGCGTAATCATTGAAAACATAATTGAAAAGATTATAGCCTACCATAAAAATAGCCATAACCACACGAAGAAAGGACATAAGTGTCATAGCTTTATTCTCCTTCTTTTTTCTTTTTAATCAGTTTAACATATAATTCTGAAAAATGAAATAGTTTTTTATAATTTTTTTCATTTTACTTGAAAACCTGTCTTCCCTGTGCTATACTTCGGCTAAATAAACTATTAAAGAGGTGTTAAAATGAAAGCAAAAAAGGATTCTCTTGCATCACAGAAAATCGAAGAAACTCTCTCCACCTTAAAGCAGATAGACGATAACATCTGGGCTCTGGAGTATAAAAGCTCCTACGGGCTCGACGCTCTTTTAGAGAAGGGCTGCAGTAATATTATGGATGCGGTCAGATTTCTGCAGAATGAGGTGTGTATGCCTCCCCTGTGCGTAAATCCCGACCACAGCGGCTTCGCCTGCAGCACCTTTAACGCAAAGGCTCCCGACGGAAGCTATCTTTTTGCCCGAAATTTCGACTATAAGGCCGCACCCTGTCTCGTACTGTGGACCGCTCCCGAAAAGGGCTACAGAAGTGTTTCCGTGGTAGATACCACCTTTTTCATCCACGGCACCAAATATATGCCTCTTAAAAATGCCAAAAGACCCCTTCGTGTTATGGGCTCTCCCTACACCTCTATGGACGGCATAAACGAAAAGGGCTTCGCCTGCGGTATCCTCGAAATAAAATCGAAGGCAACCAAGCAAAGCACAGGCAAAAAGCCTATTATCACCACAGTGGCTCTGCGTGCCGTGCTGGATAAATGCGCCACAGTGGACGAGGCTATCGAGCTTTTCGCCTCCTACGATATGCACGACTCCATCTTTATCAACTACCACTATCAGCTCGCTGACGCTGACGGTAACAGTGCCATCATCGAATATGTGGACAATAAAATGCATGTAATCCGTCAGCAGAAAAAGGACGAGTGCCTCGCGCTGACGAATTACTTCCTCACTCCAGGCGGCGACAACCACGACGGCAGAGGTATGGACAGATACGAAAAAATCCAAGCAACTCTCAAGGAAACTGACGGTGTAATAACCGAGGACGAGGCTATGAATCTGCTTTCAAATGTAGTTCTCAATTATCAGCATAAAACCCTTAAGCATCAGGTTATCACTCTGTGGAGTGCCGTTTATAACTGCAGTAAAAAAGAGGTGCTTCTCTGCGCAGGTATGGACTACGAAACCAGGTACAAGCTTTCCGTGGATGCACCGGGTAAGATAGAAAGAGTATAAAATTAAAGGGGACTGTAAAAAACTCACGTTTTTACAGCCCCCTTTTCAGTTCCGTTAAAGCTCCCAGGGCGGTTTTTCATCCTTGCCTGCAGATGAGCCCTTACTTTTCTCTTCCTTTACCTCCTCGGTAAACCTGTTACCCTTCTTAAGCCGGAGGAAAAGACCGACAGCAACTATGACCACCAGAGCCAGCACAATTGCAAGCACCACAGAAACATTACTGCCCACATTTATCTGCGTAGGGCCGTCAGCACCGCCGATTATGCCTATATCCGAGGAGCTTCCCTCGAGGGCACTGACCGGCACCTCCGAAACCGGGGCTCCGTCATAACCGTCGAAGGAGTAATATCCGTCATCCGATGCCGTACCGAAAACCTTTTCCACAGAGTCCACGGCTATCACGCAGGGAATGCCTGTTTTTTCCGTAAATTCGGCAAGAGCATCATCAACGGGTACGCTGTTCATCTCGAGCTGTGTAGCATTATCCAGCTTCGAGGCAGGCATCTCGTATTCTGCCCCGTCAGTGTAAAATGAGCTGTCAAGACCGAGGCTCGTTATGCTCTGTGTCATTTCTCTGATAACCTGTGCGAGCTCTGTGTCAAGGGAATAGGCATAGTAGCTCTGATTAATGTTATCTGTGAGTGCCTTGCCGTATTCGGAATACTCACCGAACATCTCATTGATTTCTCTGTTTATGTTGTCCCCTACCCAGGCTATGGTATAATAGCCGTCACATTCCTCATTGGTAAGGAAAACTAAAAGAATGTTATTTTCGTAGTTATCGTAGTCTGCGAAATGCTCTTTGTATTTTTCGTTGGCATAGTCCTGCATTTCGCCTTCGTCGTACACCCCATAATTTTCAGTCACAGCATAAAGAGGCTCTTCACCGATATAAACGGTGCCTTCGGGCACGAAGATGCTGACAGCGAAAAAGAGAACAAACAGTCCGATAACGACTCCCGTTATACAGCCTCCGCCGCCATAGCGTCTTCTGCCCCATCCCCAGCCACCGAAGAAGGGTCCGTGAAAATGAGGTCCGTGATGAGATCTGTGAGGTGGAGGTGTATGATGAGCTCCGCCGAAGGAGCCTCCTCCGAAGCCTCTGCCGCCTCCTGAAAATCCGCCGCCTCCGCCGAAGGAGCCGCCGCCAAAGCCTCCGCCTGAGCTTCCGCCACCGGGTCCGGGCATAAAATCTACTTCCTTTCATAATAAAATCTGTGTTTTCTTCACACCTAAAGTATAATATTTTTCTGACCCTATGTCAATAATAAAGGGAACAGACACCTGTATTTTCAGGCAGAAAAAAGTCGTATTTTGTTTATCTGAAGCAAAAAATGCCCGAAAAGAATGTAAAATTAAGTCAAAACGCAGAAAAAACAAAAATACTGTTGCTTTTTTACTGAAAAGTGTGATAATATATACTAAATTACTATGTCAAGGAGGGTGTAGCTATGAGAGTAATTACAGGCTCCGCCAGAGGCAGGAAACTCATTACCCTGGACGGTGATGATGTGCGTCCCACTACGGATATAGTTAAAGAAGCGATGTTCTCCATCATTCAGTTCGAGGTAGAGGGCAGCAGGATTTTAGACCTTTTCGGCGGCTGCGGCCAGCTGGCTATCGAGGCACTTTCCCGAGGTGCTGACAGCGCGGTTATCGTGGACAGCAGTAAAAAAAGTGTCGAGGTCATAAAGAAAAATCTCGAAACCACCGGCTTTGACAAAAAGGCTGTGGTAATTAACAGTGATGCTCTGGCCTTCCTTTCACGCAGGACGGAAAAATACGACATCGCGCTTCTGGACCCGCCCTATTCAAAGGGTATACTCGAAAAAGCACTCGAAAAGGTTCCCGCAGTTATGGAGGAAACAGGTGTCATAATCTGCGAAGCTCCCTTCGGTGATGTTTTGCCCGAAAAGGTGGGCGACTTCGAGCTGAAAAAGAAATACCGTTACGGAAAAACAGGACTTTTCCTTTACCGCATCCCCGAAAAGGAGGAAGAATGATGGAGGAAAGAATAGCAGTTTATCCCGGCTCCTTTGACCCTGTCACCAGCGGTCATCTCGACATTATCAAACGAAGTGCAAAGCTTTTCGATAAAATTATAGTTGTCGTTATGTCCAATTACCGCAAAATCGGCTCCTACGCCTTTTCCGTCGAGGAAAGAGTAGAGTTCATCAAACGATGCACAAAGGACATACCTAACGTCAGCGTTGATTCATATATGGGACTTTTAGCCGACTACGCCAAACAGAAAAACGCTGTGGCGGTCGTAAAGGGTCTCCGTGCAGTCTCCGACTTCGAGGACGAATTTCAGCAGGCTCTCATCAATAAGCGCCTGAACGGAAGCACGGAAACAGTCTTTATGGCGGCAGATACCGAGCACATGTTCCTTTCCTCCAGTATGATAAAGCAGGTGTGTATGCTCGGCGGTGATATTTCCCTTTTTATCCCGGCAGAAATTTCAAATGATATAATAGAAAAGTTAAAGAAAGGATAAGTTAAAATGTCAAATTTTTACGATCTTGAAACAGACCTCGAGGTAGAGGATGTAGTATCTTCAGAGGAAGATATATACGAGGAGGAATACGAGGAAATCACCGATTTCGGCGATTACAATGCAGCTGATGCTGACGCCAGATGGGGCAGTATGGATTTCGACCAGCTCGTAGTAGAGATGGAGGGCCTCGTTTCCAGAGGTAAGAGATTTTTCTTTTCAAAGACAAAGAGAATCGTAGACGGCAAGGACATCGCTATGCTCGCCGAATACATCCAGAGCCGCTTCCCCGACGAAATCGTTACCGCTAACGACATCATCTCCAGAGAAGCTACCATCATAAACGATGCGACCGCAAAGAGCAACTCCATCATCGCCAATGCACGCAAGCAGGAGACTGAAATCTCAAACAGTGCTAAAACATACTACTCCGAAACCATCAAAAAGGCACAGGAAGATGCCGCTAAAATCATCGCCCGCGCACAGGCACAGGCTGAAGAGATGGTTCAGGAGCACAATATCACCCGTATGGCAAGAGAAAGAAGCGAGCAGATAAAGGCCGCTACAGAGCAGGAGACCCAGGCTATGATAGCCAAAACCACCGAGGACTGCGAGGAGCTTAAGGCCAGAGCCAAGGAATGGACAGTCGGCATCGTCGAGGGTGCGAGAGGCTTCGTTACAAACGGTCTGGCAGGCTATCAGAATGTGGCTATGCAGAGTCTCGATAACATCAATGCTGTTAACAAGCAGTTCCAGAGCGAGTATTCCGTACAGGTAAGAAACCTCGGACTCGACAGCAATAACTGATAAGCTAATAAATGTATTTTACCCTGTCGGCAAATCCGACAGGGTAAGTTTTTTCCGCAAAAAGGCTTATCTTTACCCTCGGGGAGCCAAGCCCCTGTACACAGGGCCTGCGCCGCCCTCGCGGGCGGCGCAGGTGACCGTTCACGGTCGCTTGGCTCCCCGGCACGCTGAAAATAAAAATAACTCTTGATAAAAAAGCCTTATAGGTTTATAATAATAAAAAAGAAAGAGGGTGTGAAAATGAGTCTGTGCTGTGAGCAATGTGCTTACTATAATTACGACGAGGAATATGATGAACACTACTGCTCGGTAAACCTCGACGAGGACGAAATGGAAAAGTATATGAGCGGCAATATGGATGCCTGCCATTATTTCTCACCCTATGATGAATACAAGGTAGTACAGAAGCAGAATTAAAGCATACAGGAGAATACTATGAAAAGCTTAAGAAACTTATATAAAATAGGCCGTGGTCCCTCCTCCTCCCACACTATGGGTCCCGACAAGGCAGCCAGATATTTCCGCGATACCTACCCCGATGCAGACAGCTACAAAGTTATCCTTTACGGCTCACTTTCCGGCACAGGCAAGGGACACAAGACCGATGAGGCCATCCTGGATGTTTTCACCGGGAGCGAAATCGAGCTTATTTTCGGCAGCGTGGATACGGAGGGTCTCCCCCACGAAAACACTATGGAATTTTTCGCCTATAAAAACGGCACAGAAATCGCCAAGGAAAGAATAATGTCTGTCGGCGGCGGTGCTATTGTAATCGAAGGCAAGCCCGAGCTCGACGAGGAGGATGTTTATCCCCTGCGCACCCTCGGTCAGATAGTGGACTACTGCCGTTCTCATAATATGCGTCTTTCCGATTATGTAGAGGAATGTGAAGGAAAAGATATATGGAATTACCTTCACGGAATATGGGTAGCGATGAAAAATGCCGTTAATGAAGGGCTCTCCACCCGTGGCATTCTCGACGGCGGTCTTAATGTAGAAAGAAAGGCGCAGTTCCTTTTTAATCAGAGTCACATCGACGAAAGCGAAATTACGCGGGAAAACCGTCTCGTGTGTGCCTATGCCTTTGCCGTAAGTGAACAGAATGCGGGCGGAGGTGTCATCGTAACGGCTCCCACCTGCGGTGCCTGTGCTGTGCTTCCCAGTGTACTTAAATATATGCAGGACAAAAAAGGATTTTCCGACGACGACATCTGCCGTGCCCTGGCTGTGGGCGGTCTTATCGGTAATTTAGTAAAAACCAACGCTTCCATAAGCGGTGCCGAATGTGGCTGTCAGGCTGAAATAGGTACAGCCTGCTCTATGGCGGCGGCCGCTCTCTGCGAGCTTTTCCGTATGGGTCTGGGTCAGATAGAATATGCAGCAGAGGTAGCTATGGAGCATATGCTCGGTCTCACCTGCGACCCCGTATGCGGTCTGGTACAGATACCCTGCATCGAAAGAAACGCCGTAGCGGCTATGAGAGCCATAAACGCGCTCTCCCTGGCTAACTTCCTTTCCACCACCCGAAAAATAAGCTTCGACACGGTGGTAGAAACTATGTATAAAACAGGCAAGGACCTGAACGCTATGTACAGAGAAACCTCACAGGGCGGTCTTGCGGCCACTTATGTACATCCGGGCTGCTAATTAAAATGATAAAAAACAGAGCTCACTGAATTTATCAGAGAGCTCTGTTTTTTATTCCTCTTCTATCAGTTCACCGTTTTCGTCATATTCCTCCACGGTGGTCGTGCCGTCCTCATTGTAGGTAATTACCTTTGCCTCGTACATAAAAAAGTCCGATTCGGCATACTGTGCTTCTCTTATCAGTCTGTCATCCTCATAGGTTTTTTCAGCCAGGATGTTACCGTAGTCGTCATATTCATATACGAGCTTCTGCTTCAGAATACCGTCCTCTCTTTTTTCTACCGATGTGGGATTACCCTCATCGTCGAAGAAATATTCCAGCTCGTACTCGTAAAGCTTTTCTCCCTCGGAGTCGTAATAAAGCTCCTTAATAAGGTCACCGGCCTCGTCGTACTTTTCCACATATTTACTGCCGTCCTCCTCAAAAGTGGCTACCTCCTCGGCATAAAGATATTCCTCCGTACCGTCATTTCCCGCAGCATATTTAATCTCCTGGGTAAGGACATCGTTTTCGTAAACCTTCTCACCGACAAGCTCGCCGTTTTCATCGGTTATATATTCGGAGCGGTAGGACTCGAGGACATTATCATCTTCATCGTAAAGAATGTAGCCGAGGCTTTCTCCGCCCTCGCTGTATTCATAAACGCATTTCGTACCGTCATCGTAATACTCGGTCTCGTATTTTTTATAGGTAAGGCCCTCACCGTCATAATCATACTCGGCAGAGCTGATGAGAGTGCCCGCTGAATAAAGAGACTCCGCAAGCTTGTTTCCGTCCTTGTCATAGCTGTATTCGGCGGTTTCTTCACCTGTCAGACTTTCGCCCTCATCGTAAATCAGTCTTTGCGTCCAATCACCGAAATCGTTATATATCTGCATACCCGAAAGCACGCCGTCCTCGACTATCCTTTCGGTGCCGCAGACAGTACACACATCCTCTTCAAAGCTGTGCTCCCCCATTTCGCTGATTTCACCGCAGGAGCATTCCTTATAATGATTATCCGTATCGATTCTCCACTGTGGCTCGTGTGAATGACAGGCTGTAAAAACAGCCGTTATCAGAGCACATAAAAGCAGGGGCAGAATTATTCTTTTTACATTTTTCATTTTCATCATCCTTTCTCCCTTTTATTTTATCAAAAAGCGGGTCAAAAATCAATTAACTTCATTATATTATCTGAACCTCAAATCAAATTTAAAGCGTATGTAAAATCTGCCCGCAGCTCAAAAAACAGAGGGCTCCTTCGCTCCTTAAAGCTAAAGAAACCCTTTGATTTTTTATTCAGCAAGATTATCGAGAAGCTCCTTGACCGTAATCTGCGGATTATCAATGCCGTCGATAACAGTCTTAAGGAAATTCTTATGCATCTGTCTTATCTGTGCCTCGGTGGAAAGCTTCGTGCGGTACATATAGTACACATCCACGCCCTTATCTCTCGGATTGGGAATAGTGATGGTGTACATCGGAGTGAAATACCTGCCGAGATTGTAGGTTTTGAAATGGAATTTAAAGGGAAAGCTGTCATCAATGGGCACGGGAATCCAGGAATACATCAGGGAGTTTGCCCCCTGTATGGGACCGAAGTTAAATAGCTTGAGAGACATATCTCTTGCCTTCGTGTAGGGAAAATCAAGATGTCTGTAAAGGGAGGTTCTGATTCTTACAAGCTCCTTTACAGCCTCGCCGAAGGTCAGCTCTTCTCCGAGCTTCGAGCGGAAAATAAGAGGCTCTGCCAGACAGCCGCTCATATTCTTTTCCTTTACTGTGGCACGCTTACTGCATACGGTCATCATCGAAACATCGTCGATACGGCGGTTAACAGCGGAGCAGTGAGTACGAAGTCCCATAACGAAAATGCTTTCGGGAGAAATCTGATTTGCCTGACAGTAGTCAAAGATTTTCTTCGCATCCTCGGGTCCGATGTGCTCAACTATCATATTGCACTTATTGTAGAGAGGATTATATGCCATAGGCACTCTGATGTCGGGATTCTTTTTCTTTTTACGGTAATTATCGAGATATTCGTGACCGTGAACAGCAGCATAAAAGGGCTCACCGTTTTTAAGGAAATAATCCCTGTAAAACTCCTCGTGCTTTTTCTGCTTTTCCTCGTTACTGCATTTCACGAGCTGCTCCTGCACATATTCCTCATAGCTGTCGAGCGCGGGAGGAATCTCGTAGCCCTTAAGCAGAGCTCTGTAGACACGGAAAAGATCCATATAAAAGCCTACGATGCCGAGAGCGTCGATAACCACATGGCTGAAGCAGGAGTAAACACCGTTTTCTCCGCCCTCCGTGGAGAAAAAGTAAATTCTGAAAATCTCATCCTTAAGGAAATAGCAGGGCTTTTGGGCATCAGCATCGAAAAATTCCTGCTGTTCCTCCACACTGGAGAAGTGTTTACGCTCTACCTGATACTTAAAGGGCTCGATGAAATACTGTTTTACCTGACCCTTAACCTTAACAAAGCGGATTCTGAAGCTTTCATTTCTCTCGATTTCCATATCAAAAGCCTTCTGTAAAAGGTCAAAATCGAGCTCACGGTCAACGGTGATGGAGGTAGGAATCTGCACCTGCTGCTTCTGGAGATTGAACTTATACATAAGGTACATTCCGTCCTGTGAATTACACAGGCTATGGAGCTTTACGCCGGTCAAATCCTTTTTCTTGCCAAACATAGTCTTTCCCTTATTCTTCCGTATGTGCGAAGAAGAATTCCTTTCTTTCGTCAGTGTTTATAACTGTAACGGGCTTAATCTGATTAAGGACTTTGCCCTGTTTTTTAAGCATATCTCTGTAATCTGCATAAGTGTCCTTTTTAAGAAGGAGAATTTTCGGAGCGTCAATCATATTCCAGCGGCGGTACTTAAAATACTTTTCGTTACTCTCGTTAAGGAATTCATCGAGAGCCTTTTCCATTTCAGCCACTGTTTCAGCAGAGATTTCGTCCTCAGGCTCAGCTAAAAGCACATAGCGTACGACGGTAGACTCCGTGTCGCCGTAGAAGCTGTAGCCCTTGAAGCTTACGCCGAATTTCTCCTGTACCTTGCCTGCCGCCCAGTCGACCATATCTGTGGTGGTTTTCTCATTGGCGATGTTAAGGGCAAGATTATTTCTGTAAAGGAACTCAAATCTGGGACAATTATTATAGTAGCCCGTTATCTTAACGACATCCTCTATCTTATAGCGGTAAAGGCCGGAATTATTGGTAACGACGAGCTCATAAAGCTTTCCCTCCTCTACCTCGTCCACTGTGAGAAGCCTGTCACAGTCGGGGTCATCGATAGGAATGAACTCGAAAAATACTGATTTGGGAAGAAGCACGCAGTCATTTACATTAAGCTCTACGGGCATACCCATATAGCCCTCTGCGGCGGCATAGCCCATATTATGGATGGGAGCATCACCGATGTATCTGCGAAGCTTCTGAACATAAAACTTAAGTGTGGAGCCGACCATACCGTAGGACCACATAAATTTCGGCCATACTCTCGGTGCGATAGGATCATCGAAGCCCTTTTCACATTCACGGCGGATTTCAGCGGCTCTTTTGGGATTAGGCTTGAACTTCTTTTCGTACTTTGCACGAAGCTCGGGAGGACATTTTACCGAGGGGTCAATAGTACCCTTTTCGATGTCGTTACATACCATTTCCCAGTTAGCCTCGAAAAACTCAAACATAATAGTGAGAAGAGTAACAACCATAGAGCCGATGTATGTAACATCGCGGTTCTCCAGAGCGAAGCGGAGGTGGAAGTAAGAGGAATCCACGGCATCCTCATTTTCGGGATACATAAAATCATTGGGTGTGGTCATAAAGAACTTTGAGATAGGCTTAAGGTAGGTGAAGGGAACCTGTCCCGCACCGTTACACATTTTGCCGTCAGCCAGCTCGTGACCGGTAAGAACGACAGCAACAGTACCCACCTGCTTGGGAAACTTTATGCCTCTTTTATTAAACCACATAGAAGCACATGTAGGTGTGGCAACAAAGCCTACAGACTGCATATGGAAAAGGTCTCTGCCCGATTTGGGGAGGATTTTCGGTTTACCTACCGAGCCCGAGGAGGAGCAGTAACGGTGGCATTTAGCCGCCATCATAAGATTGCTTTCTCCGTTATTTATCATACGGTCCACATAATCTGCATAGTCCTCATAGGTGGTAAGAGGAACGATTCTCTGAAAATCCTCTACAGAGTGTACCTTATCGAATCCGATTTTCTTACCGTATTCGGTGTTTTTGTTCTTTTCGAGGATAGACATAAGAAGCTTTTCCTGAACCTCACCGGGATTCCGGGATACCTTGTCTATGCTTTTAAAAACTAATTTTCCGAGACTTACGCCAAGATCTGAAAGTGCCATTTTTTACCTCTCCTTAAAGACAGCACTTTTTATAATTATAGCATTTTTCTTTCTTTTTTGTCAATAAAATCAAGACTATAATTATAAAAAGTAAAAATTTTTAATATTTTCCCAAAGAAAATACTCTGACCTTAATTGTACTTTAAAATGCGCGTTTTGTCAACAAGATATGAACAAAGTAAATAATTATTCACAATAAAGCAATAAAACAGATATGTTTCAGTCAAAATCGACTGCACATATCTGTTTTGGTTTTTATCTTTCCCGTAGGTGGCAGTCTCTATTACCGTAAGAATTAACCGAGCAAGCCGTCAAAATTCAGAGAAAGATCACCCTTAACCAGTCCGGTAAAAACATTAATAAGAGCAGTGAGGAAGCGCATAAGAGCTACCAAAGGATTCGAAGGAGCTTTATTATAATCCTCGTCCGTTCCTTCCAGAGGAGTAATTACAGCGTCCTCGTGATAAAGGAACTGGGGGTATTTCCCGTTATCTACGGTCAGGTCATAACGCATAATCTCAAGTGCCATAGTATGAAGCACCTCGAAATTATTATGATGGAGATTCTTTATAAACCAGCTTGTATCGGGGAGAAGAGCTGTAGCCGCGTTGATTTTAAAATCTGGGGAAAGATAATCCCTGTTCTCCAGTGAATTGATGTATTCTTGGCTGAAAACCTCGCCGTAATCGGAGCATTCAGCGCCGAAGGACTGCTTCGGTATACAGGTATATGTGTCGCCCTCTGCAGTAGCGCCCTCATATAAGGGCATATCGGGGAAGCCGTATTTAGAGAATATGTAAAAATTAATACCCTTTTCGCGAAGCTCGAGTATTGTCTCCTCTGCACACAGCTGAACATTATAATGATAATAGTCTGTCTTTTTTATGAACTCTTCGTATTCTTCTCTTTCTTCACCGAAAATGAACTCAACGGACTTTTCATAAAGCTCGGGGTTAACCATAGCCCAGTA
The DNA here is from genome assembly GCA_045588555.1 of Acutalibacteraceae bacterium. Classification (GTDB taxonomy): domain Bacteria; phylum Bacillota; class Clostridia; order Oscillospirales; family Acutalibacteraceae; genus UBA6857. The sequence continues at coordinate 25,473 of JAZNEL010000017.1, forward strand.
AGCGGGCCATCTGCCTACGACAGAAGGAAGAACAGTGGGAAGCACATCTCCCTTTATGGCCTCAAACAGCTTTTCCACAGCATCCGTTCCGAGTCCTAAAACCTTCACCTGGTTGAAAAGCTCGACCAATGTAAGCACGAGCATAGAAAGAGCATCATCCTCGATAAGCTCCTCGTTCTCCATATAGTATTCTACGAAATTAGTGAGAGCCTGTTCATTTACGGCTATTTCACCGGAAAAGAGAGCGCTCATAAAATCAATACCGCTTACGGAGGATGCAAAATATGACACATCGCTCACATATTCGAGAGCGTGCTCCTTATGGAGAGTGACATAAGCCTGGATAACATTCGCACCGTAGCAACGGCCTACAAGCTGAACCTTGTCCTTACCTGTAGCTGAAACTACTCTGTCGATGTAATTTTTAAGCTCCTCGGCAGTGGTAACGGGAGAAAGTCTCCAGTCGTACCAGAAGCGGTAATCCCACATACCGTAACCGGACTTCTTATCGGAAACGGCTACTGTAGAGGAATGATATTCGGGATGGCTTCCGTCGCCGGCTTCACCGTTTTTATCGAGCATTACCTCGCCGTAAATGCCGAGAATATAGCCGTTAAGCTCATCGGCAAATTCCCCGTAATCGCCTGTGAGGCAGCCGACAGCGAGCTTCTCCAGACAGGGAGCAAGAGCTTCCTTGGCAGTTTCAGCAATATCTCCCTCGACGGGATAAATGCATCTGCCGTCAGCGCTGTAGATATTATTTGTCTGAGCACCCGTAACATAGATAGTGGGATACTCCTCTACCTCGGCAAAGGCAGGAAGTGCCAGAGAAAAAACCATAATCAAGGAAAGCAGTAAAGAAATTATTTTTTTCATAAAGAATCCTCCTTAAAAACAAAAAACGCTTTGACCCGATTTTCACCCAATCAAAGCTTTTAACGAGTACCAATTAAATTCTAAATCAGA
>JAZNEL010000018.1:0-20499 GCA_045588555.1 Acutalibacteraceae bacterium
TCGGTTTCTCTTTTCGGCAGAGTGCAGAAGGATTGGTTCTACACGGGCTACGGCTCGGGCGGTGATGTAAATAAGCCCTATGCAGTAAATCTCATCGAGGGTATCAGAGACTGTGAAAAGCTCGTTTTAGACGAGGAAACAGCAGAGTTTTATGAGAAATGGTGCGACAGAAATCTTATTGACCACGGCTTCTGGGGCCATTGGCCCCGCTTTTATCCGGAAATGCCCGTCAGTGAGGATTTCGTAAGGAGAGCTACGGGAGACACTGCAGTGGCTGTTATAGGCCGTTCAAGCGGTGAGGACAGGGAAAATGCTCTGGAAAAGGGAAGCTATTATGCTACTGACGAGGAAATCGCTATGCTTAAGAGCGTCACCTCCGTATTCGATAAGACCGTAGTTCTTTTCAATATCGGCTGTATTATGGATCTGAGCTTCCTCGAGCAGTTCGGCGATAAGATTTCCGCCGTGCTTATAGTATGGCAGGGCGGTATGGAAAGCGGTAACGCTGTGGCAGACCTTCTCTGCGGTAAGGTGTCACCCTCGGGTAAGCTTCCCGCCACCGTAGCAAGAGAATACGGTGACTTCCCCTCTGCCGCTGATTTCGGTAACAAGGAATACAATAATTACACAGAGGATATTTATGTAGGCTACCGCTATTTCGAGACCTTCTCTAAAAACAGAGTTCTTTATCCCTTCGGCTTCGGTCTTACCTACGGCGATTTCGAGACAAAGCTCGTGTCTGCCGAGGAGAAGGAGGACGGCTTCGAATTTGTGCTCGAGGTGAAAAATAAGGGTGAACACGCTTCAGCCTATGCGCCCCAGATTTATGTGGAGAAGCCCTGCGGTGTGCTCGGTAATCCTTACCGTGAGCTCTGTGCCTTTAAAAAGACGGGTGTGCTCGGAAAGGGTAAGAAGGAAAAGCTCACATTATTCGTTTCCAAATATTCTCTTGCCTCCTACGACGAAGAGGGTAAAACAGGCTTCAAATCCTCTTATGTAATCGAAAAGGGCACTTACGGCTTCGCTGTAGGCGACAATGTAAGAGATGCACAAAGAGCTTATGACTGGACGGCAGAGGAAACCCTTCTTTACAGACAGCTTTCACAGGTGGGTGCACCGAGAGAAGACTTCGAAATCGTAACTGCCGCAGTAAAAGACGACAGATATTACATAGTTAAAAAACCTGTATTTAAAAAGGAATACGACCTTAAGCAGATAATCACCGATAATCTTCCCGAGGGTAAGGAAATCACGGGAGATAAGGGCTATAAGCTCATCGATGTAAAAGAGGGCAGAGTGTCCATGGAGGATTTCACGGCACAGCTCGACCTTGACGAGCTCGAGGCTATTTCACGCGGCGACTACATAATGAACAGTCCTCTCGGAGTTTCCGGTAACGCAGGCTGCTTCGGCGGTGTCCTTCCGTCTCTGCGCGAAAAGGGAATCCCTGCCGCTACCACCACCGACGGCCCCTCGGGTATCCGTCTTTCAGCCTCCTGCTCACTCATTCCCATCGGTACACTTCTGGCAGCTACCTTTGACGAAGAATTTACCGAGGAGCTTTTAGCCAAGCTTGGCGAGGAAATGGCTGACAGAGGCACTGATATTCTTCTTGCCCCCGGTATGAACATTCACAGAAATCCTCTCTGCGGCCGAAACTTCGAATACTTCTCCGAGGACCCCTATCTCTGCGGTAAAATCGCGGCGGCCTATGTAAGAGGTGTTCAGAGAAACGGCAGATCAGCCTGCCCGAAGCATTATGCCTGTAATAACCAGGAGTTCAACCGTAACGGAAACGATTCGAGGCTTTCCGAAAGAGCTCTTCGTGAGATTTATCTGCGCGGCTTCGAAATCTGCGTAAAGGAAGCACAGCCTAAAAACATAATGACCTCCTATAACCTTATTAACGGCGTATGGGGACACTATAATTATGAGCTCTGCACACTCATTTTAAGAGATGAATGGGGCTACACGGGGAATGTTATGACTGACTGGTGGATGAGAAAGTCGAAGAGCCAGGAATTTCCCGTTATGGAGGACCAGGCCTACAGAGTAAGAGCCCAGGTCGATGTGCTTATGCCCGGCGGCGGAAGAACAGGTAAAAATAAAAAGCCCGACGGTACACTTCTGGCTACCTATGGCAAGGAAGGCGGTATCACTCTCGGTGAAATGCAGAGAACAGCCGCTAATGTGCTTCGCTTCGTTATGAACAGTACCGCTATGGACAGAATGCAGGAGGGTAAATGAGATGCCTTTGATTACAGCTAAAACATCCGTAGAAATCACCAAGGAAAAGGAAGTAATTCTTAAGGAAAAATTCGGTGAGGCCATTTCTCTCATCGGAAAAAGCGAAGGCTGGCTTATGATTGACTTTCAGGACAGGAAAAGCCTTTGGTTCAAGGGAACCGATGAGGACTGCGGCATAATCGAGGTAGACCTTTTCGGCAAGGCAAGCGATGCAGCTTATGACGCCCTTACGGAAAAGATAACTGAAATCGTATGCAGTGAGCTTCCTATCGATAAAAGCAGGCTTTATGTAAAGTATAACGAAATAGATCATTGGGGCTACAGCGGTTTTAATTTCTGAATAAAGTGGCTGAAGCCGTTTATTCGCCCGAAGTGATTATATTTCGGGAGGGCGAATAAACATTTTAAAAAGCAAATATTTATTATATTTGGCATTATATTATTCCATATAACAACTAAACAGATGTGTTTTATAAGTCGTAGCTTAAGCACATCTGTTTTTTGTTATGCCTTTTGGTCTGCCTTTACTGCGACAGCCTCTTGAGCGGTTGTTTATGCAAATTGCATAGTTTTCACCATTTATTTTATACTTGCTTTTTTTAGTTAAAATTGGTAAAATGTAAATTAGAATAGTTTGATTAGGAGAATATATGGGAAGTCTGGATTTTTTCTGTAAGCCTACCTTTAATAATATTTCCGAAGAAAAAAGGAATAAGATTCTTACCGTTGCCATTAAGGAGTTTGCCTGTAACGGCTTCGAAAGTGCTAATATTAACACTATTGCCAAAAAGGCACAGGTAAGCGTAGGCTCTCTTTATAAATATTTCGATACAAAAACCGACCTTTTTCTGACAAGTGTCAATTACGGCATACAGAATTTAGAGTCTGTTATGGAGGATGTTATCGTCAGCGATGTTCCCATTATGGAAAAGTTCGAAAAGCTTATCCGCATCGCCATCGAGTCCTCGCGACGCGACCATATTCTCATAAAGCTTTACAATGTAGTCACCAGTCAGACTAATTCAGCCGTAGCCAGAACCGTGGCCACACAGATGGAAAGCATAGCCTGTGAGGCATATAAAAGAGTTATAGCCGAGGGACAGGCACAGGGTGAGATACGAAAGGATATTGACACGGGTATGGCGGCATATCTGGTGGATAATATCCTGATGAACATTCAGTTTACCTATGCCTGTGACTATTATAAGGAACGCTTTAAGATTTATTCCGGCGAGGACATTTTCGAAAATGACGAGGTAGTCATCGCCAATATACTCCGCTTTGTAAAGGCGGCTTTAAGAGCATAAATAATTCCCGAAAGGATGTATAATATGAAATACGCACTCGCTTACGACATCGGTACCACAGGTGTCAAAACCTGCCTGTTTGAAATCGGTGATACCATCAAGCTTCTTTCCGACGCCAATGAGGGCTACGAGCTTTACATTCTGCCTGACGGCGGTGCAGAGCAGGATCCCGACGAATGGTGGGAGGCAATGAAAAACACCACCAAGGCAGTTTTTTCGAAAACTGACATTAAGCCCGAGCAGGTAGACGGTATTTCCTTCTGCTCCCAGGCACAGGGTCTCGTGCTCGTTAATAAGGAGGGCAGACACATCCGCCGTGCCTTCAGCTATATGGATCAGAGAGCCAGAAAGGAACAGAAGGAGCTTATGGACCACGGCTTCCTTCATCAGATCGCAGGTGCAAGCCTCCCGAAGCTTTTAGTATCTTTGGCTAAAACAGGTGCTGTGGCAGCATCGGTTAAGGATCCTGTTTTCAAATACAACTGGGTTAAGAATAACGAATCCGATAACTACGAAAAGGTTTATAAGTGGCTCGATGTTAAGGAAGCACTTATCGCCCGTATGACGGGTAAGTTCGTTATGACTGAGGACTCTGCCTTCGGCACACTCCTTTTCGACATTCATAAAAAGACCTGGAGCCCCGAGGTATGTAAAATCCTTAAGGTCAATATGGATCATCTTCCTGAAATCATCAAATCCACCGACGCAGTAGGCGGTCTTACCGCACAGGCTGCCGAGGAGTTAGGTCTTGCCGAGGGTACTCTCGTATTCGGCGGCGGTATGGATGCTTCTCTTATCGGTGTGGGCGCAGGTGCCGTAAATAATAACGAAACACACGTTTATATGGGTACATCGGGTTGGGTTTCCACCGTAGTAGACAAAAGTATCGTCGATGCTTCTGCTATGATTGCCGCTGTCGTAGGCGCCAGACCCGGCTACTATAACTATTTCGCAGAGCTCGAAACTGCCGGCAAGTGTCTCGAATGGGTTAAAAACCATCTCGCTCTCGATGAAATCGGCATCTATCTTAAAAAGACCGATGTTGCCGAGGATATGGAAAGCGAATATACTAATCTTTATCAGTACCTTTCATCTGTTATCGAGCAGGTTCCCGCAGGCTCAAACGGAGTAATGTTCACTCCCTGGCTTCACGGTAACCGCTGTCCCTTCGAGGATCCCAATTCCAGAGGTATGTTCTTTAACCTGAGCATCGAAACGGGTAAAAGCGAAATGATCCGTGCCGTGGTCGAGGGTGTATGTATGCATATGAGATGGATGCTCGAAACCCACGAAAAGAAAACGAAGACCTCTAATGTTATCCGTTTCGTAGGCGGAGGTGCTCTTAACGATTCCACCAGCCAGATTTTGGCTGACATCACGGGCAGAGTAGTCGAAACCGTACCCAGCCCCCAGAATGTAGGTGCTGTAGGTGCCGCCATCGTGGTAGCGGTAGGTCTCGGCATTATCGACGGCATCGGCAAGGCAAATCTTCTCATCGATGCTGAAAAGAGATTCACTCCCAATAAGGCTAACAAGCCCATTTACGATAAGATGTTCGCCGCATATAAGGAACTTTATCCCGCAAATAAAAAAGTATTCAAAATGCTTAACGGCTAAAATAAAAAAACAAGGACAGGTTTTCCATCAGGATTACCTGTCCTTTATATTCACATTGTAGGGTACGGTAATTGGTAGCCGTCAGACTGTCAGCGAGGTCAGAAACTCTCTTAGCTCCTGCTCATCTCCCGTGACCGTGCCCTGGACTATTCCGCCCCGTCCTCCGCCTCTGCCGCTGAATTTTTCGTTCATAGCCTTTGCGTAGGGGAGAGGGTCGAGCTTATCACTGACCATACAGTAGCGGTAGCTTCCGCTTTCTCCGCAGAAGCAGCAGACAAATTCCTCTGCTCTTTGTGTCAGTGCGAGTGCGAAATCCTGGAGCATTTTTCCCTCGAGAGCGGAATCAAAGATAACTATTCTTTTATCTGCCTTAACGGATGCGAGCTTAAGAGAAAGAATCTCTCTTTTCAGGCCCACGATTTCGTAGTCGAGGGACTCCTTTTCTTTTTTCAGTCTTTCCACAGCCTGTGCTGTTTCCTTTTCCTTGGCGGACATCAGCACGCTGACGGCGTGGTTTTCGTCGAGCTTATGACGAAGGTCGGAAAGAGCTCTTTCACCGCAGAGGATGCTGACGCGGGTTCCGCCCTTATATTTTTCGAAATTCACTACCTCGACGATACCGATTTCACCCGTGCTTTTCACATGGGGTGCACAGCAGGCGCAGATGTCTACACCGGGAAACTCCACTAATCTTACCTGTCCGTCGATTTCCTTTTTGCTTCGGTAGGGAATGAGGGAAAGCTCCTCGTCCGAGGGAAAAAACACCTTGACCGGGAGGTTATCCCACACGGTTTTATTGACAAGTAATTCTACTTTACAGATGCCTTCTTTAGTGAGTATTCCGTTAAAATCGAGGGTAACTACCTCACTTCCGAGATGAAATCCCACATTATCGTAGCCGAAAAGAGAATGTACGATTCCCGAGAAAAGATGCTCGCCCGAATGCTGCTGCATATCAGAAAAACGCTTTTTCCAGCATATTTCGCCTGTTATTTTCTTTCCGATTGTGAAAAACTTAACATTTTCCTCCGAGTTTTCCACAAAATGATATATTCTTCCGCGGATATTTTGTACATTTTCCACATCTGCGATACCGAGTCTTCCCGTATCGGAGGTCTGTCCGCCGCCCTCGGGGAAGAAAGCGGTGCGGTCAGTTTCGATAAGAAGGGTATCGCCGTCGCTGTAAAGGTCAGTAACTTTACAGTCGAACTCTCTGATGTAGCTGTCGGTGTCAAATAATCTGTCTGTCATTTATGCTTTTTCCTTAATCTTATGATAGCTTATGAATGAAAAGTCCGCTTAAAAGCTTCGGCTCGAACCAGGTGGATTTCGGGGGCATAACCTTGCCTGCATCTGCGATGGCCATAAGGTCGGAAAGGGAGGTGGGATACATCGAGAATGCGACGGTCATATCGGCTTCGCATCTTCTTTCCAGCTCTGTAAGGCCTCTGATTCCGCCTACGAAATCGATTCTTTTATCCGTTCTCGGATCCTCGATACCGAAAATGGGAGAGATGCAGTTATTCTGCAGAATGGAAACATCGAGTCCGTCTACGGGGTCGCTTTCATCGAAGGTGCCCGCAATAGCCGTTACTTTGTACCATTTTTTACCCAGATACATTCCGAAGGTGTGCTTTTCCGTCGGTCTGTACTGACCGTCTCCCTCGTAGGCCTCTACGGTGAATTTCTCCGAAAGTCTGCCGATAAATTCTTCCTCCGTGTAGCCGTTAAGATCCTTCATAACACGGTTATAGTCCATTATCTCCAGCTCATCCTCGGGAAATGCCACGGCAAGGAAGAAGTTAAACTCCTCCTTACCCGTGTAGTCGGGATTTGCTTCTCTTCTTTTCTGACCGACCTTTACTGCGGAAGCACAGCGGTGGTGTCCGTCAGCGATGTAAAGATAATCGATTTTAGCAAATTCCGCACAGAGGGACTCCGTTATTTTTTCGTCGTCGATAACCCATACGGTGTTCGCCACTCCGTCCTCGGTCACGAAATCGTAAACAGGGGTGTTGTTATCCTTAAAAGCATTTACGATGGTGCTGACAGAGTCGTTTTTACGGTAGGTGAGGAAGATAGGGCCTGTGTTGGCATCGCAGTAATCCACATGGCGGATACGGTCCGCTTCCTTATCGGCACGGGTAAATTCGTGCTTTTTGATTACATTGTTTATGTAATCGTCGATGGAGGCACAGCCCACGATGCCCGTCTGACTTCTGCCGTTCATAATCTGACGGTAGATGTAAAAGCAGGGCTTTTCATCCTCTTTGCAGATGCCTTCGCTTACGAGTGCATCGAGATTTTCTCTGGCCTTAAGATAAACTTTTTCGTCGTAAATATTTATGCTTTCGTCAAGATCAACCTCGGCCTTATCCACATGAAGGAAGGAATAGGGCTTATCCTTTACCGCCTGCCTTGCCTCGGCGCTGTTCATAACATCGTAGGGCAGAGCGGCTACCTTATGTGCGTATTCGGCTGTGGGTCTTATTGCTTTGAAAGATTTGAAAATTGCCATAATATGCCTCCTAAAAAACATTCAGTATTATTTAATTTTAACTGTTTTATATTTCTTTGTCAAGGGTTGAAAAACTCCTTAAGCCGTGGTATACTGTTAAATATGAAAATTAAAAGGGGGAGTGGTACCATCAGCAGGAAAACACCTTATGCATATCTCGGTGTGTTCGGAATAAATTTCCTTCTTTTTGCCGTGAAGCTTTATGTGGGACTGTCGTCGAACTGCATCAGTATTTATTCCGACAGCGTGAATAATCTTTTCGACTCCCTTACGGGTATTTTAGGCTTTGCCTTGCTGCTTTCTTCGGCAAGACAGACAGACCCCGTAGCACTTTACAAAAATAAAAAGAATGAGCAGCTGCTGTCCTTTGTCGTTTCGGTGACGGTGGCCTTCAGCGCCTTTTATTTCGCTTATAACTCTCTGGAAAGGCTTACCTATCCCACTCCCGTCACCTTCGCGATGAAATATCTGGTGATAATCCTTATGACGGCGGCGGTGAAGCTGATTATGTTTCTTTTTTTGCGGCTTTACGCGAAAAAAAGCGGCTCGGAGACGGTGAGACTCATTTCGCTCGACAGCCTGCTGGATTTTTTTATCACCTCCGTCACGGCTCTCACCCTTCTGCTTTCCGTGAACGGAAGGTATGCTCTTGATGCCCTGGGCGGATTAGGCATAAGCGGTGTGATTCTTTTCACGGCTGTGAAAAATATTATCTCGTCGCTTTCTTATTTGACCGAGAGCCCCGAAAAGGAAAAAAGAGAAAAATTAGCCGTACTTTTAGAGGGTACGGGAGTCAAAGAAATAAGCTTCAATCTTGCCGCAGAGGAAAAGGAGGCTTACATAAAAATCAAAGGCACGCAGGATACAGCTTCTCTTGCCGAAAAAATAAAAGAAGAAACAGGTATCAGAGCTTATTTCGTTACCTGTGATGAATAAATGAAGGAGAATGATCTATGAAAACTAAAGAAAAAACCGTAGAAGTAAAGAAAAAAAGCAGAGGTAAAAAGGCACTTAAGGTGCTGTGTGTTATCCTCGCTGTGATTATCGCCGCGGCAGGCGTCTGTGCGGCAGTCAGTGCTGTGGGAAACAAGGCAAACATCGAAAAAATAGCTTCCTTTGAGCCGACGGAAAAGGCTGACAGACTCGTTCCCGAAAAGGATGAGGACGGCAACTGGACCTTCACTACCGACAGAGAATTTAAGGTGCTTCAGCTTACGGACGTACATATCGGCGGCGGCTTTATGTCGCTTAAAAAGGACTCTATGGCTCTCAATGCAGTGGCTGCTATGGTAAAGGCGGAGGAGCCCGACCTCGTTATCGTAACCGGTGACGTTTCCTATCCCGTGCCCTTCCAGGCAGGTACCTTCAATAACCTTTCCTCCGCAAAGGTCTTTGCCGCACTTATGGAGCAGCTCGGTGTTTACTGGACTCTCGGCTTCGGTAACCACGACACAGAGGCCTATTCCTATCATAACAGAAAGGAAATTTCCGATTTTTACGGCAGAGAGGATTTCACATACTGTCTTTTCCAAAGCGGCCCCGAGGATGTGGACGGCTACGGAAATCAGATAATCAATGTTAAAAACAGTGACGGCATCGTTACCCAGTCCCTTTTCGTATTTGACAGTCATTCCTATATCGACGGTGACATTCTCGGTATTATGTGGAAGTACGATAACATCCACGAAAACCAGGTTCAGTGGTATGAGGAATCCCTCAATAAAATCAATGCGAAAAATGCCGAAATCGCAAAGGAAAAAAATCTCGACATTTCCGAAACCGTAAAATCTGCCGCCTTCTTCCACATCCCTCTCACAGAGCAGAAGGATGCCTGGTACGAATATGCCGATAACGGCTTCGCAGATACTGAAAATGTAAAATATCACTACGGTATTGCAGGCGAAGGCAAAAAGGTGGTATACTCCGGTGTAGGTGAGGACGGTCTTTTCGAAAAGATGCTCGAGCTCGGCTCCACCAAGGCTGTTTTCTGCGGTCACGACCATTATAATAATTTCTCCATCGAGTATAAGGGCATCAGACTTACCTACGGCATGAGCGTGGACTATCTCGCTTACCCCGGTATTTATAAGGAGGGCTCACAGAGAGGCTGTACCGTCATCACATTTTCACCCGACGGCTCCTTCGACTGTAGGGCCGAAAGCTACTACCAGGATAAATACGCGAGCGTATATGAAAAAGAGCAGGTAGCTATGCAGGAATTAACCACTGTAGAAATAGCCGCTGAATATAAATAATTCAGATAGGAGTACGGATATGTTAAATCTTCCCGAGGGCTTTACCGTAACGGCACACACAGGCTGTGAGGGTACAGCTGACAATTCTCTCGAGGCCATAAGAGCTGGAGCAGAGGCAGGAGCGGATACAGTAGAATTTGACCTTCGCTTCGACAGTGACGGAAACGGTATTCTTTCCCACGATGAAGCCGAGGGTGAAGCGGTGAGTCTTTCGCAGGCTCTTAAGCTTATTTCCTCGTACGGCGGTCTTAAGGTAAATGTGGACTGCAAAACCACAGATAATCTTAAGCAGGTCGCTGTTATGAGCGAGGAGCTCGGCATAGCCGACAGAGTTTTTTACACGGGAATAGAGGAAAAGGATGTAGCCGCAGTAAGGGCACAGACTCCGCAGGTTCCCTATTTTCTGAATATTAAGCCGAACAGCTTAAGGAAAAATAACGGCAGATACATCTCCTCTCTCATTTCTCTGGTAAGGGAAAAGGGGGCAGTGGGTCTGAATGTCAAATACAGCAGGTGCAGTAAAAGGATGGTAGATATGTTCCGTAAGGAGGGGCTTCTCGTTTCCGTTTGGACGGCAAACAGCACACGGGTTATGAAAAAGTGCCTGTCCTTCGGCCCTGACAATATTACCACCAGGTACCCATCGGAGCTTATAGAATTAATAAATAAAGCAAAATAAATCTAAGGAGCGAAAGCAAAATGGAAAAAATCAAAATGGGTAAAATCGTCGAAATGGACGGAGACGAAATGACCCGAATTATCTGGAAAATGATAAAGGATGAGCTTCTTTCACCCTATGTGGAGCTTAACACCGAATATTATGACCTCGGTCTGCCTTACCGTGACGAAACCAATGACGAGGTAAGCAAACAGGCAGGCGAGGCAATCAAAAAGTACCGCGTAGGCGTTAAATGTGCCACCATCACCCCGAATGCACAGAGAGTGGAGGAGTACGGTCTCAAGGAGATGTGGAAAAGCCCCAACGCTACCATCCGTGCCATTCTCGACGGTACCGTGTTCAGGACACCCATTCTTTTAAGCGGTATCAAGCCCGCCGTAAGAAACTGGGAAAAGCCCATCACCATCGCCCGTCATGCCTACGGTGACATTTACAAGGCTACCGAATTCCGTATCGAAGGGCCCGGCAAGGCAGAGCTTATTTTCACCGGTGAGGACGGCAGTACGGAAAAGGCAACAGTTTATGATTTCGAGTGCGGCGGCGTACTGCAGGGTATGTACAATAAGGACACCTCTATCCGTTCCTTTGCTCACTCCTGCTTCAAATACGCTCTTGACACAAAGCAGGACCTCTGGTTCTCCACGAAGGACACCATCAGCAAAAAATACGACCAGACCTTTAAACTTATTTTCCAGGAGATTTATGATAATGAGTATAAGGAGGCCTTCGAAAAGGCAGGCATCGAATACTTCTACACTCTTATCGACGATGCCGTGGCAAGAGTAATCCGCAGTAAGGGCGGCTACATCTGGGCCTGTAAAAATTATGACGGCGATGTAATGAGCGATATGGTTTCTACAGCCTTCGGCTCACTGGCTATGATGACGAGCGTTCTCGTTTCTCCCGACGGTAATTTCGAATACGAGGCCGCCCACGGCACCGTAACCAGACACTACTACCGTCACCTTAAGGGTGAGGAGACCTCCACTAACCCCGTCGCTACTATCTTCGCCTGGACGGGCGCACTGCGTAAAAGAGGCGAGCTCGACGGAAATGAGGAACTTTCAGCCTTTGCCGATAAGCTCGAAAGGGCTACACTCGGCACCATCGAGGACGGCAAAATGACCAAGGATCTCGTAGCCTTATGGCAGGGAGAAAGTGCACAGGCTCTTAACACCGCCGAATTTATCGCGGCAGTAAAAGAAAAACTTTCAGAAATGATGTAATTTAAAATGGATAATTCAAATAACAGCTTTGAAAACAGCACAAACACTCCGACAGGCGAAGGCACACCGAATACACAGCCCTATTCACAGAGAAGGTATCCGCAGCCTCCTGAATGGACGAGGAACATCGTCATTTCCGACAAGCCTTGGATTCCTTCGGGCGAGGAAGGAAATGTATCCGTGAAGCTCAATGAGTCCGAAAAGGCGGCAGATGAGGAGGAGAATCACGAGGAGGATTACGAGGAGGAGCTTAAAAGAGAGCTTCCTATATGGCTACAGATAGCCATACTTTTCGTAATAGCTCTGATTACCGTTCTGCTTTCGGTGAGAATTATTAAGCTGAAGGAGCCTGTGAGCGAGGTTATACCCTCTATGCAGACGGCTGTATCTTCTTCGGTGGCGGCCTATCACACGGCACCGACGGCTTCTGCCACCACCGCAGGAAGCACTGTAAGCAAGAATACCGGGAAGGCCGACTCTGTCAGGGAGAGCACCTCTGCTCCCGCGAAAACGGAGCCCACCTCCGTTCCCGCTGTCTCGGGCAAGGAAAAGGACACGAACAAAAGAAAGATAGTGGAATATTTCAATGAGAGCAGTAACCGCGTAAAAACCGAAGGGGTAAAGGTGGTTAAAAATTTCGAAAAGCGCACTCATAATGCGGATAAGCTTTCGCTTCCGTCGGCTATCAAGGGTGTGGCACAGAAGCTGCTCGAAAGTAAAATAGAGGACATTACCGAGCCTGTGGAATATCCTTCACAGGAGGCCATTACGGCTAAATATCCCGTTCCGGGTGCAGAGTGGTCCAGCTGTCTGGAGGCTGACGATGTGGCCGAGGCTGTCTGTACGGAAAAGGATGACGAGTATGAAATCACTCTGATTCTGAAGGACTGCGTGGATCCCGAGCCGGGAAAGGGTACCTCGAGGGCTATGGACTGTCTCGATGTTCCTACGGTAAGAGATACGGCCCCCGAATTTATTACCTTCTTTTCAGCGGAATACTACGACTGTGTTATCCGTTGCCGTGTGGAAAAGGAGACAGGCAGAGTAGTATGGTCGAGCTATACTGCCCCTGTTCTTATCAGGATAGGTCTTGATGCGGGCTTCGTAGCCTTCGATGCCGAAATCGGACTTACCTTCGAAAAGGATTACACTATAACCTATTAAAAACAGCCTGTCCGTTTCCGGGCAGGCTTTAATCTGAAGAAAGGAGAGAGGGGAAGATGAAAAAGGTAGCACTTTGTGTGCTTAATTCCAAATACATCCATTCATCGCTGGCACCCTGGTGTCTTTACACGAGCGCTGAAAAAAGCTGCGGTGACGGGTACTGCTTTTCTGTCGTCGAGGGGACGATAAATGAAAACCCCGACGCTGTTTTCGAGCGGATTATGTCGCAGAGCCCCGATATTGTTACCTTTACCTGCTACATCTGGAGCATCAGACAGACCCTTTCTCTCTGTAAAAGAATAAAGGAGGCCGATGAGGGCATCACTCTTATTTTAGGAGGTCCCGAGGCGGCATATAATCAGAAGCAGCTTCTGACGGAAAATCCCTTTATCGATTTTATCTTTTCGGGTGAGGGCGAGGCTATTCTGCCCGAATTTCTTAAGGGTAAGCCGGAGGAGGTAAAAGGTGTTTCCTTTCTGAAAAGCGGCAGGGCGCACATATCCTTCAGAGAGGAAAGCTCGGGTGATTATCCGTCACCCTACTGTGAGGAGTATTTCGCTTCACTTAAGGGCAGAATAGCTTACATCGAAAGCAGCCGCGGATGTCCCTTTTCCTGTGCCTTCTGTCTTTCGGGACGGTGCGGCAAGGTAAGCTTTTTCCCTATGGACAGAGTTAAAAAGGAAATTTTAGCTCTTTCCGACTGCGGTGCGAAAACGGTAAAATTCGTAGACCGCACCTTTAACTGTAATCTGTCGAGGGCGAAGGAGATACTCTCCTTTATAAAAGAAAACTACGGCAGTAAAATTCCCGACGATGTATGCTTCCATTTCGAAATAGCCGCTCATCTGGCGGATGAGGAGCTTCTTTCTCTCATAGGAGCTATGCCCTCGGGCAGTGTACAGCTCGAGGTGGGAATACAGAGCTTTAATCCTGAAACGCTGAAGGCCATCGGCAGACAGGATAATACGGAAAAAATCTGCGAAAACCTTAAGAGGCTTATTTCCTACGGTAATTGCCACATACATATCGACCTTATCGCGGGTCTGCCCGAGGAGAACTATGACTCCTTCGTTGACGGCTTTAACCGCGCATATTCTCTTAAGGCAAATATGCTCCAGCTGGGCTTTCTGAAAATACTTCACGGCTCACTGATGGGTGAGGAAAGGGAAAAATATCCCTGTCACTACAGCGCGGAGCCTCCCTATGAGGTTATATCCACCCCGTGGATAAGCGAGCAGGAGCTCGACCGTCTGCACATAGCCGAAAATGAGCTCGAGCGCCTTTATAACAGCGGAAGGTTTTCCCGTACTCTTGATTATGTTTTATCGTTTGTCGGCATAACACCCTTTGACCTGTTTTATTCCTTCGCTCTTTATCTCGGGGAAAAGGGTGTAAGGGGAAGCGTCCCTCTGGATGAATACAGCTGTTTACTTTTTGATTATCTTGCCTCGCTGGAGGGGACAGACAGAAAAAGGCTCCGTGATGTGATGCTTTATGACAGGGTCTCCACTAATAATTCGGGCGTAATTCCCGAGAGACTGAAGATAGCAGACCCGATGCTGAAAAAGGCGGCAGAGAGGGTAAAAGAGCTTTCACCGCCCGAAAAGGGAGTTAACCGCACCGTCGCTGTCCTTTACACGGAAAAGAGGATAATATGGTGCGATTATAAAGAAAGAGACAGAGTTTCGGGAAGATACACAGTTGAAAGCACAGAGCTTTAACCGCTGTCTTAAGCGTGGCGGAAATTTCTTTGCGAAATAGTAAAAAACCATCATAAAAGACTTACGGTCATTATGATGGTTGATTTTATTTAGGCTCCGCTGATGGCTTCCTTCATTCTGAAGCTGTAGCCGTGGTCCTCCATAACCTTCATATTCTTAAGGATATAACCTGCACCCTTTGCGGCACAGTGCTCCGGGTCTGCGGCTCTTTTAACCCGTATTCCGAGTCTGGCGGAAAGCTCTCTGTCGAGACCGGGAAGCTTTGCCACACCGCCCGTGAGGAGGATGCCTTCGTGACAGATGTCCGAATAAAGCTCGGGAGGAGCCTGCTCCATAACATCTACTACGGCATCGAAGATGAGATTAATCTGATCCTTTAATGCCTCGTACATTTCCGTGGAGGAAACGGTGAAGATTTCGGGCATACCCGTTACATAGTTTTTTCCCGTGGCTTCGATTTCCACCTCTTCGCTTCGCTTGTAGGCACAGCCTACGGTGTGCTTAAGCTTTTTGGCGGTGACGAGTCCGATGTTTATGTTTTTCTCTTTTTTGATGTACTGCTGTATGGCTTCGTCCATAGTGTCGCCTGCGGTTTTTATCGAGGCAGAATAGGCTACGGTGCCCATAGTGATTATCGCTATATCCGTCGTACCCGCACCCAGGTCGATAACCATAGTTCCGTGAGGATGATCGATGGAAAGCCCCGCACCTAAAGCAGAAACCACGGGCTCGTCGATGATGCTGACCTTGCCAGCACCCGCGGCGCAGGCGGCTTCGATTACGGTTTTTCTTTCGAGGCTTGTAATGGAGCTGGGCGCACTGACTATCACATTCGGTCGGAAAACACTTTTCTCACATAGCTTGCCGATGTAATGGGAGAGTATTTCCGTCATAACGGAGAAGTCCGAAATAACTCCACCGATGATGGGTCTTTTAACGGTGAGTGCCTCGGGAGCCTTTTCGAGCATTTCGCCCGCAGAATTACCTATGGCGTAGGTCTCGTCGTTAAAAACATCGTACGCGATGGCATTATCCTCGGAAAAAACGATACCTCTACCCTCTACGAAGCCGGTTATTTTCTCTGTTCCGAGGTCTATTCCTATGTTTTGTCCGAACACTCTTTTTCACCGTCCTTTTATTGTTTATCTGCCCCTTTTTTCGGGCTGTCATATTTGATTTTATTTGTTTTTACCTTTTTTGTCAAGGTCGAAATCGTTAAGATTTGATGTAACGGCCACGGCGGCGCAGTAAACATCCTGAGCACCCATAGAGAAAAGCACCTGAGTGCATTCGTGCAGGGTGGCACCCGTAGTTTTAATGTCGTCGCAGAGAAGAATAATTTTGCCCCGTACATCGGCGCCGTCTTTCGGTTCTACGGAGCCCTTTATGTTAGTCATTCTTTCCCTCGCACGCAGGGAATGCTGCTTCTCCGTGCTTTTTCCCTTAACGAGAAGCTCCTCGCAGGGAAGAAAAAGCTTTTTAGCCGTCCTTTCCGCGATGAGGGCGGCAGGGTTAAAGCCTCTTTCTCTCACGCTCTCCCGTGAGGCGGGGACGAAGGTGACCGTGTCGAAGTCCGCTTCTGCGAAGCTTACGGCCACTCTTTCGGCCAGACTGTCTCCGAGGCGGCGGTGAAGGTCGCGCCTTGAGCCGAATTTAAAGGAGATCAGCATATTTTTTATGAGCCCGTCATAAACGAAGGCACCGGTTATGTGAGGTAGAGGCGCAGTAAAGGCTGTCTCACAGGAGCACAGCCCGCTTTCCTTTCCGCAGTGCTCACAGCAGGAATCGGAAAGCCTCATTTCCTCGCTTCCGCAGCACAGACAGAAGTCCTCGTTCAGCTTAAGCAGTGCACCGCACAGAGGACATCTTTCGGGAAAGAAAAGTCTCGAAATAATCTCACTCTTTTTCATTTCATTTTCTTTCTAAAAAATATTTCAGCGCAGAGTATCGCCGTGTCTTTTTGTCGTTGTCCACCATTTCGTAAACCTGACTCTGCGAGCCGACTAAAATCAGCCGTGTTTTCGCTCTCGTGACAGCAGTGTACAGCAGATTACGGTAGGAGAGCTGTGGCACCACGGAGCATACGGGCATAATTACGGCTTCAAATTCACAGCCCTGACTTTTATGAACCGTAACGGCATAGGCCAGATCCAGCTCGCCTGCATTCTCGAAGGGGTAAACGGCAGTTCTGCCGTCGAAGTCTATTTTCATAAAGGAGGCGTTATGGTTTATGGCGGTGATAATGCCGATGTCGCCGTTGAAAATACCGCTTGAGGCCTCCTTGCCGCGGGTCCATACGATGTCGTAGTTATTTTTTATCTGCATAACCTTATCGCCCTCACGGAACAGCTTTCCTCCTCCCGCAAACTCCTCCTTCATTTTGGCGGGGGGATTAAGAATACCCTGAAGTGCGGCATTAAGGCTGGCTGTGCCGAGCTCACCCTTTTTCGAGGGAGTAATAATCTGTATGTCCTCGATGGGGTTATAGCCGTAGGCCTTCGGCAGACGGTTCACATAAAGGTCGACCACCGTGGAGGCAGACTGAAAAATACTTCCTCTTTGCAAAAAGAAAAAGTCCTTATCCGTACGCGAAAGGTCGGGATATTCTCCCTTTACTATACGGTGTGCATTGGTGACGATGAGGCTTTCGAGGCTCTGTCTGAAAACCTCCGTAAGTGCCACGACAGGCATAAGCCCCGAGGAGATAATGTCCTGAAGCACATTACCTGCACCTACGGGAGGCAGCTGATCCGAGTCGCCTACCATAATCAGTCTGCAGCCTAGAGGAAGTGCATCTAAAAGTGCGGCAAAAAGATGAGTGTCCACCATCGAAAGCTCGTCAACGATAACAGCATCGGCCTCGAGGGGATTTTCCATATTGCGGACGAATTTCGGTCTGCGGCTTCCGTCGGTCCATTCTACCTCCAGAAGTCGGTGAACGGTTTTTGCCTCCTTGCCTGTGACCTCGCTCATTCGCATGGCGGCTCTGCCCGTGGGTGCGGCCAGAAGCACACGGAGCTTCTTTTTTTCGTAAAGCTCTAAAATTCCGTTCAGAGTGGTGGTCTTACCTGTACCCGGGCCGCCCGTGAGAACCAGAAGGCCTCTCGTGACGGCGGTTTTGATGGCATCTCTCTGCTTTTCCTCAAATCTGATGCCTCTTTTTTCTTCGATTTTATTTATGTCCTCGTCGACCGTTCTTCCCTGTGCGGGAGGGAACTTAAGCATAATCTTTATTCTGTCGGCGATGCTCTTTTCGTCTCTGTACTCCTCGGGAAGAAAGAGATAGCTTTTTTCACCGAAAAAGTCCTCTGTGATTTCCTTGTCCTCGATGAGGTCGTTTATGATTTCACGGGTTTCCTCGCGGTCTATGCCGAGAAGCTCATTGGCGGGGATTATCAGCTTTTCGCGGGGCAGACAGGTGTGCCCGTTACGCAGGTTATGCCGCAGGATGTGCAGTATCCCCGCTCTGTGGCGGAAAAGGGGAGTAACGCCCGCGGGAAAGCTCTGCGCTATTTCGTCGGCTCTTTCGAAGCGCATACCGAGGTCTTCTCTGCACAGCACATACGGGTTTTCCGTGATTCTTTCCACTGCGGCGGCACCGAAGGCCTTATAGGCATTCAGACACTCCGTGGGGCTCATACCGAATCTTTCGAGTGAAATCATAATTTCTCTGACGGCAAACTGCTCCTTGAAGCTTTTGCACATTTCCTTGGCTCTGTCGAGACTGACGCCCTTTATTTCCGAAAGCCTTTCGGGTGAGCTGTCGAGCACCTCAAAGGTATCCTCACCGAAGCGCTCGATTATCTTCATAGCCGTGGCGGGGCCTATACCCTTTACCGCTCCGCTGGAAAGATAACGGAGCATATCGCCCGAGCTTTTGGGCAGACTTCTTTCTGCGGCCGTGGCTCTGAACTGTGTACCGAAGGTGGGGTGCTTAGTCCAGCTTCCGCGAAGCTTGATTTTTTCGCCGGGACAGCACGAGGGCATAATACCTACGGCTGTTACAAGCTGGTTATTATGATTAATGTCGATAACGCTGTAGCCGTTTTCGGGATTTGAGTAAACTATGTCCTCGATGATGCCTTCGATGATAATTTCTTCGAAATCCATATTTGCCCTCCTTTGATTTTCGTTAAATTATATTATACTATAAATCAGCGCTTTATTTCAATACAAAAAGAAAAATCACCCGACATTTGTCGAGTGAAATGAGTGAGCCTGTAAGCCGAGTTCTGTCATTTAAGGCAATCATCTATCTAGACCTGGGATTACTCACAGGTTCAAGCCACCCTTCGGTTTGCGTCCGGCTGACGTATCATATCCTGTCGGTGTTGCTTCGGGTAGGGTTTACATGGCCACACAGTCTCCTGTGTGCCGGTGAGCTCTTACCTCGCCTTTCCATCCTTACCGTAAAAATACGGCGGTTTATTTCTGTTGCACTGTCCCTAAGGTCGCCCTCGGCGGTCGTTAACCGTTACCCTGCCGTGTGAAGCTCGGACTTTCCTCACGCATCAAAGATGCCCGCGACTGCCCAACTCACTCACGAATAGTTATTTTACATAAAAACCGCTTAAAAGTCAAGACAGGGTTTTTTAATGCTCGTCGTAGTGGGTTTCACCGTCGTCGTGCACATGGTAGGTGGGCGCTGCTTCTTCGTAATAATGGGTTTCACCGTCGTCGTGAATATGGTAGTTCTGCTCGGTGGGGCTTGTTTTGCTGAGGATGACGGCGATGATAGCGAGGATGAGAACGACTATCGCCACGGGAATAAAGATTTTCTTCATTGACTTAATCTCCTTTTCTTTTTTTTGATTTTATCACATCAGAGCAGTTTATGTCAATGGATTTATTGACACAGGTTTTCTTTTTTGCTAAAATGAGGCTGAAGAAAAGAGAGGAGAAAAGAAATGAAAGCTACGGAAAAAACTAAAAATTACGATAAGCTTATCAAGACTCTGCAGATAGCGGCGGCTGTTTTTATGCTGTCGATGGTGGCAGCGATGCTTATTCTGATGAATAAATTTGACATCAATGTGGAAAATGCCGCCGAGCTGTCCTCCTACATAACGGGAGGCACTCTGACCGTGGCTCTGATAATCATAGCCTTCACTGTCATCAAATCCTTCGCACTGGTTTTTCCGCCTGCAGTAATCTTTGCCGTGTCGGGTATACTTTTCGAAAATGTGTGGACAGCGGTTCTCGTGAATTTCATCGGCGTGGCCTTAAGTATGATTCTGCCCTATTATCTCGGAAAATTTACGGGCAGAGATTTGCTCGATACCTTAAAGACACGCTTCCCTAAAATCAAAAAGCTCGATGACTTCGCCGGAAAGAACGAGTTTATGGTGGTTTATGTGGTAAAGGCGGCGGGTGTGATTCCCTCGGACCTTATGAATGTTATCTACGGTGCGATGAATGTTAACTTCTTTAAATTCTTTTTGGCATCAAATCTCGGAATGCTTCCCTTTAACATTCTGTTTTCACTTCTGGGAAACAAGGGAGACCTTTCAAATCCCTACAGCCTGCTTTATGTTCTGCCTATACCCGTTTTCGTGGTAATAATGAGCATCGCGGTAAAGAAAATGACAGCGAAAAAGGACGCATAAAAATCGGGAGACTCCTCGTAAGCCGACACCCCATAAGGAAGTATTTCTTTAAAATGTGAAATAATCTCACAATAACGCGTTAAAAACCACCGATATGCGTCAGCATTATCGGTGATTTTTGCCTTTTCTTGCAAGACTATTTCGCATTTTAAAGTGCTT
>JAZNEL010000019.1:0-7863 GCA_045588555.1 Acutalibacteraceae bacterium
GGGGAGAAGGTAAAATTCCTCGTGCAGAATTATGCCGACCTTACGGTAGAGAATATGAATCTCGATGCTACGGGAGCAGAGTATAAATATGCCTACGCTCTTTCGAATAACTGCGGTAATATTCTCGTAACGGGGGAAAGCAATATAAGCAGTGCCTATGTGGCCTTTGACCTGTGGTATAATTTACAGGGCGGCTATCCCGAGGGAGTCAATGTGACCTTCGATGAGGCCTTCACGGGTACTGTCAAGGGTGACATAGAGTACGGAGCTTATGCTTATTCGGATAATTGGACAGAAAAGACCTCTCTGGTGATAAAGAACGGCACCTTCGAGGGCGAAATAAAGAATCTCGCAGAAAAGGCTCTTTATGCGGGCGATATGAACATCACCCTTTACGGCGGCAGCTTCACACGGCCTGTCCATAAGGGCTGGTGTGCCACGGGCAGTGAGCCTGCAGTCTTCGACGACGGCACCTACGGACCCTGCTTCCACGAATTTACCGAGAAAATCGAGGATAAAAACCATTTCTGTGAGGCACCCACCTGCGAAAAGGGTAATGTTTATTACTATGACTGCAGTAAGTGCGTGAAAATGGGCGGAAAGACCTACGACGACGGTGAAAAGCTCGGACACAGCTTCAGCTCATATATCTACAATAACGACGCCGACTGTACGAAGACAGGCACAGCCACAGCCTACTGCGACAGAGAGGGCTGTAACGGTGTGAACACCGTCACCGTAAAGGGCACGGCTTCTCACAGCTGGGGAGAATGGATAATCACTAAAAGCGCCTCCTGTACCGTGAACGGCACAGAGGAGAGAGTATGTGAAGTCTGCGGTGCGAAGCAGACGAGAGCCGTCACCGCCAAGCATACCTACAGCGACGCCTTCGTGACGGATACGGAGCCTGCCTGCGGTAAAAAGGGAAGCAAATCCCGTCACTGCATCTACTGTGACGCCAAAACACAGGTTACACAGCTTCCTGCCAAAGCTCACAGCTATAAGGTGACCGTGACACCGTCCACTCTGAAAAAGACCGGTGCCATAACCACCGTCTGTACCCTCTGCGGCGATACTGAAAAGGAAGATATTTCCCGCATTAAATCCGTAAAGCTTTCCAAAACAAGCTACACCTACACGGGCAAGGCCTTTAAGCCCTCTGTTACCGTAAAGAGCTACAGCGGAAAAACTCTCAAAAAGGATACGGATTACACCGTTAAATATTCAAAGAACAAAGCCATCGGCACCGCTACGGTTACCGTAACCTTTAAGGGTAACTATTCGGGAAGCAAAAAGCTCACCTTCAGCATTAAGCCTGCCAAGGTAAGCTCTCTCAAGCTTACGGCAAAGAATGATGCCATCGCTCTTTCCTGGAAGACCGTAAAGGGCGCAAGCGGTTACGAAATCAAATACTCCACCTCGAAGAAGTTTACATCGAAAACCACTAAAACCGCTCTCATCAAAAAGCAGAGCACGAAGAAGACAACTCTGAAAAAGCTTAAGAATAAGAAAAAGTATTATGTGAAAATCAGAGCCTATAAGACCGTAAGCGGAAAGAAGGTTTACGGCGCCTACAGCAGTGTGAAGAATATAAAAACGAAATAAAGCATAAGGAGAAAATATAATGTTTAAATCACTTAACGGACAGTGGCTTTTCCGGGAAAATGGTAAGGAGGAATGGCTCGAGGCTACCGTGCCCGGCTGTAATTACCTGGATCTGATGAGAAACGGCCGTATTCCCGACCCCTTTTACGGCCTTAACGAAAAGGACTGCGGATTTGTGGGCAGTCTTGACTGGGAGTATGTGAAAAGCTTTACTCTCACGGCCGAGGATATGCAGTACGATGAAATCTGTCTTGACTGCAGAATGCTCGACACACTCTGCCGCATTTATCTTAACGGCAAGGAAATCGCCTACACCGAAAACTGCCACATCGGCTACAGCTTTAAGGTAAAGGAATTTCTCCGACAGGGGGAAAATGAGCTGAAAATGCTCTTCCTTTCTCCCGTAAAGTATGTGGAGAGTATCGCTAAAAAGACTATCGTCCCTCCTAATTCTAACGGTATGAACGGCATCGTTTTCGTCCGTAAGCCCCAGTGTCATTTCGGCTGGGACTGGGGTCCCGTGCTCGTTCCCTCGGGTGTCAGCGGTAATATCGGACTGGAGCTGGTGAAAAAGGGAAGAATAAAGCACCTCGGTGTCACCCAGACTCACTGCGACGGTGCGGTAACCGTGGAGTATGAATGTGAGGCAGAGCTTTACGGCGAGGGTGTGACCTGCGTCGCCACTCTCACTCATCCCGACGGCACGCAGGAAAAGGCAGAGGGCTTCGCAGGCTCCTTTACCGTGAAAAATCCCGAGCTCTGGTGGACGAGAGAGCTTTCAGGTAAAGCTGAACAGCCACTTTACAGAGTCAGAACAGAGCTCGTTTATGAGAATGAGGCAGTTTCCGTAAAGGAAAAGAAAATCGGTCTGCGTACCCTTTATCTTGACCGAAGCAGAGACGAATACGGCACTAATTTCCGCTTCGTGCTTAACGGGGTTCCCATCTTTGCCAAGGGTGCAAACTGGATTCCCGCCGACTCCTTCATTAACCGCTTCGACGAAAAGGCACTGAAAATGTACATCGATGCGGCTCTTTTCTCTAATTTTAATCTTATCCGCATCTGGGGTGGCGGCTTTTATGAAAGCGACGAAATGTACGACCTTTGCGATAAAAAGGGTATTCTCTTATGGCAGGACTTTATGTTCGCCTGTCAGCCCTACCCCTTCTTTAAGGAGGATTTCCTGGCTAATGTGAAAAAGGAAATCGAGTACAATGTGAAAAGACTTTCCCATCATGCCTCCCTGGCTCTCTGGAGCGGCAACAATGAAATCGAGGCTATGAGCGGCGGATGGATGCATCTGCGCGAATACATAAAATGGACAGAGAAATTTTTCCATAACATTCTTCCCAGGGAGGTCAGAAAGTACGACAAGGTTACCTCCTTTATTCCCGGCTCACCCTGCGGTACAGCTCATAATAAGGGCATAAATGCCGATAATGTGGGCGACACACATCTGTGGAGCGTATGGCACGGTCTGGCTCCGATGAAGGAATACCGTCACCGTATGACCCGCTTCTGCAGTGAGTTCGGCTTCGAGAGCCTGCCCGACATAAAGACGGTGGCCTCCTTCGCCGAAAAGAAGGACTACGAGCTGGAAAGCCCTGTTATGAAAAGTCATCAGAAGTGCGGCTCGGGTAACGCAAAGATGTTTTATTACATCCGTACCCGCTTTAAAATTCCGCAGAACTTCGAGGATTATGTTTACCTCTCCCAGATAACACAGCTTAACTGCATCGAGGATGCCACCGAGCACTGGAGAAGAAATAAGGGCAGGTGTAACGGTGCCCTTTACTGGCAGTTCAATGACTGCTGGCCCGTATGCTCCTGGTCGAGCATAGACTACTACGGAAATTACAAGGCATTACAGTACGGTGCGAGACATTTTAACCGTCCTCTTACTGTTTCCTTTGAGGACAAGGGAAGCGACCTTAATGCTTATCTGATAAACGACCTCCGTGAGGATAAAGAGGTAAAGGTACGGCTGGCTCTTTTCGACTTCGAAAAGGGAATACTTTCCTCCGACGAAAAGGAAATTACGGTCAGGGCTCTCGCAAACGAAAGAGTGTTCAGAAAGGATCTCACCGTTCTGAGAAAGGCCTATGACACAAAGAGCACCGGTGTTCTCCTCTCTCTTTATGAGGACGGCGAGGAGACGGTGAGACGGGTCTTCCTTTTCGATCAGGAAAAGAGGCTTAAGCTGCCCGCCGCGGCGCTTAAGACTGAAAAGAGACTCGTCGGAGACAAGGTAGAAATTACGGTTACTGCAGATAAATTCGCCCGTCTCGTACGGTTAGAAAGTGCTTCTGTAAAGAACTTCTCCGATAACTGCTTCGACCTTTTACCCGGCGAGAGCAGAACAGTCTCGATTTCTGTCGGCGATGAGATGTCCGCCGAGGAGCTGCTGAACAGCATAAAGGTTATTTCTCTTACGGATATTCCTACCCGTAAAATGTCTGCAGATGAAAAAATAATGGTCTTTAAAATGGCGGCCTCGCCCATGAACATCGGTAACGCCATTTTCCACAGACAGAGACCGAAGGATGAGGAAGTATGAAAAAGATAATCAAAGGAGCATTAATCGGTACAGGTGCGGCCTGCCTTACGGCCTACGGACTTGCCACCGCCGCAAATGAGGCACTCTTTAACCGAAGGATAACCTTTTCCCAGGAGTTCGGACAGAAAATGTCGGGCTGTGATAACAGCCATCTCGGTGAGTTTTTAGAGAATAACCTGAAATGGCTCGAGGCCTACGGCTACGAAAGACATTTCATCCTTTCCGATAAGGGCTACAGGCTTACAGGCTATCTTCTCCGGGCAAGGGAAGAAAGCGATGTTTATGTTTTCGGTGCCCACGGCTACAGAAGCAACGGAAGACGGGAGTTTTCAAAGTTTGTACAGTATTATATAGAAAAGGGCTATAATGTTTTTCTTCCTGACCATGTGGCATCGGGTGAAAGCGAGGGACTGATGTGTACCTTCGGCTACAGAGAAAGAGAGGACTGTATGAAGTGGCTGTCTTATATGACGGACACCTTCGGCAGTGACATAAAAATTATTCTTCACGGTGTTTCGATGGGCTGTGCCACGGTCTGTATGATGAGCGGCAGAGATGACCTGCCTGAAAATGTGAAATTCACCGTGGCTGACTGCGGCTTTACCGTGGCAGAGGATTTCTTTAACTGGAAGATCGATAATCTCGGCATCTGCTTCCCTAAAGCCATCACTAAAGGTGTTTTCTATGCCGGCAAGATAAACCACGGTATGGACCTTTTCGATGTTTCGCCGCTGGAAAGCGTGAAAAAGGCCCGTGTTCCGATGTTCTTCGTTCACGGAGAAAGGGATGCTCTCGTTCCTGCATTTATGTGCACAGAGCTTTATGAGGCCTGCGGCAGTGAGAAAAAGGAAATTCTCCTCGTTCCTGAGGCTGACCACGCACAGGCATTCATTTACGGCAGAAAAGAGTACACGGAGATAATCGACCGCTTTGCTAATGAGCTTTTATAAAAAAAATAAAAGGACGGGTGACGATTATCATTACGGTATCCGTATGTGACTGTGGCATAGCACATTATTAATATATATAATAGTATAGGGCATCTGCTTCGTGCAGGTGCCTTTTTGCGTGGGGGCGAAGCACGGCATAAATGCCGTTCCCCGCGTGCGGGGCGCCGTATACGGCGGCTTCGCCCCCCCGAGCCTCAAAAAAACCGACAGCTGTCTATTAAAAATCTACATATCTTCTTTATTTGTTGATTATTTACTGTGCATTAGCACTTTGTTCACAATATCTAATTATAATTACAATACTGGAGAGAAATTATGGAATTTATATAGGAGAAAAATATGAAAAATGCAAAGAAAAAAATCCTTAAGCTTTTGTCGAGCACCGTTATTATCGCGGCTGTGCTTTTCGTGGCACTTTACTGTGTCTCCCATTTAAAATATGAGCGTTCCGTTATGGCTACCCTGGCCGAGGTGTGGATGGTGCTTATCGACCGTGACTCCATTTATGAGGAGGGTGAGGGCTACATCGAAAACATCGAGCTTCGCGAAAAGACTAATCTCGAGCCTCACGAAAAGCCCTCGGGCGTTTCTATGGACATCCCGTACTACTATCAGTACGAGCATAATATGCAGGTTTACTATTTCAATATGGAAACCTTCACCGACACGCTTCTCATTTACATTCCCGGCGGCGGTTATCTGAATAATCCTCTCAAGTACCACTGGAAGCTGATAAATAATGTTTCACAGAATGCCGAATGTCCCGTGGTTATGCCCATTTATCCGAAGCTTCCCCACTATACCTGTGAGGAATCCTATGAGGTTATGATTGAGTTTTATCTCGATGTGGCATCAAGAGAGGGAGTTAAGCACATCATTTTCGCCGGAGACTCCTCGGGCGGTGCTATGAGCCTCGTCCTTGCACAGAAAATCCGTGACCTTGATGTCGAAATCCTCGCTCCCGAGCAGCTTTTCCTTTATGTGCCCTGGATGGATGTAACGATGGAAAACGAGGAGGTAGAGGAAATCGAGCCCATCGATCCTATGCTCGGTATGCACGGACTCATCGACATCGGTATTAAATGGGCAGATGAGCTGGACCGTAAGGACCCGGTGGTAAGCCCCATTTACGGTACCTTTGAGGGCCTGGGCTACATCAGTCTTTTCACGGGCACCAAGGATATGCTTTGTCCCGACATAGTGAAGTTTCACGAAATGCTCACAGAGAAGGGAATAGAGCACACCTTTATGCTTAAGCCCGGCCTTGACCATCCCTATCCGCTTTTCCCCACACCCGAAGCAAAGGAAGCACAGCAGATGCTTATTGATGCTATTCTTGCCACCAAAGGATAAAAGAAAATCCGCCCTGTTTTTAAGCAAGGCGGATTTATTTTGTGCTATTATTTCTTGTACCAAAGCAACAAAAAAGTCTTGTACATTTTGTATAAAAATTCACTTGACTTTATAAAAGTTTTGCTATATTATATTCATAATATTATGATTGGATAAGTCTATAGATGGAGAATTACTTTCAGTTAAATGATGAGCAGCTTGTTTTCCTTGCCGTGGAAAGAGACGACGATGCTCTGGCGGTGCTGACGGAAAGGTATATGAATGTGGCGAAATATATTGCCTCTGCATTTTCGTCGGATAAGGAGACGGTTTCCGATCTGGTGCAGGAGGGTATGCTCGGCTTTTTGGGAGCTGTTTATTCCTACGAAAATGACGCAGGAGCCACCTTTAACACCTACGCCTCCCGCTGTATGAAAAACCGCATAATCAGCGTTCTTCGCTCGGCGAGCACTAAAAAGCACATCCCCGAGGATATGATCGTTTCTCTCGACAGCCAGATAAACAGCGGCGCCCGTGAGCTCACTCCCGAGGAAAGCCTTCTTTCCGATGAGGGTGCCGAGTACATAACATCCGTCATAAACAGCGAGCTGACCGACAGAGAAAGAGAAATCTTTATGCTCTATCTGGCGGGTGCTTCCTACTGCGACATCGCTAAAAAAACAGAAGCCACGGTGAAATCCGTGGACAGCGCTCTGCAGAGAGCGAGAAAAAAGCTTAAAAAAAGACTTCAGAACGAGGTCTGATTATATGCCCTGAACTCATAAGGAGAAATTTTTCGGTGCGAATCCGATAAGGGCGATTTCAAATTCAAGCGAGGTAAAAAATCATGTACGAAGACAAAACACTCAAATGCAAAGAATGTGGTGCTGACTTCATCTTCACTGCAGGCGAACAGGAATTCTACGCAGAAAAGGGCTTCCAGAACGAGCCCCAGCGCTGTAAGGAATGCCGTATTGCCCGTAAGAACGCAGCAAGACCTGCCAGAGAAATGTTCATTGCTACTTGCGCCAGCTGCGGCGGCGAAGCCAAGGTTCCCTTTAAGCCTACCGAAGGCAGAGAGGTTTACTGCAGCGAATGTTTTGCAAAGATGAAGGAAGAAGAGGAAGCATAATTTATTTGAGAGGTTTTTGAATTTCTTTATAAATAATGCCCTGTCGGACTGTACGCAGTCCGACTTCTTTTTTTCTTTCCTACACCGTAGCCGTCCTGTGTTGCTTTTTACACATTCGGTGTGCTATAATAAAACAAATGAAGCCGAAGGGCGCCACTTCATAAGGATATTAGGCCTTAAAATTTGCTATTTCTGCGCATAACTGCGTTGAAAATGCTCGAAATCCGAAAGGATTTCTGTGCTTTTCGCCTTGTTCTGCATCAAAAATATCATAATTTTAAGGTGCA
>JAZNEL010000020.1:0-14307 GCA_045588555.1 Acutalibacteraceae bacterium
TCAATAAAGGGTTGACAAGACGGATAAAATAGGATATAATCAACAGGCTTTCACAAATAAAGCGTGCTGATATAGCTCAGTAGGTAGAGTGCATCCTTGGTAAGGATGAGGTCACCGGTTCAAATCCGGTTATCAGCTCCAAAAAATACCCGTTCTTATTGAACGGGTATTTTTTTATCCTATCCGACGAGCTTGGTATATCATCAGACCGTCAGGGCTGTATATCATCGCCGCACCTTGTGCGGCGTATCTCATCACACCGTAGATGTGCATACTGTCGGCTTGATTTTTTTACTTAAACCGCAACCCCTTGCAAATTCTGAAATGTTCAGATTTCCTTATTTATAAGACGGATAATGTCTGTAAAATATCTGCGGAATTTGGTCTGTGGTGTACGACCAAGGGTCGCCCCTACGACACACCACACAAATCAAAATTTATTGTTTTATTCCGAATCAAACCGTAAGCACATAGCTCCGTCAAAATCTGACCTGACGGAGCTTTAATTTATTCGTAATAAATTACGGTAATACAGAAGCAGGTGCCGTATTTGATTATTTAAATTTCTCTTTACAAATCAGAAAAATTGTATTAATATAATTAGGTAAGAATTACGGCTTATTCGGCCGTTACAGGAGGTAAATTTTTATGAAAACAGCGAAAAAAACTATCAGTCTTTTTTTAGCGGTTATTATGCTTCTTTCCTGCGGGTCTGCTCTCGCCCTCGCCGCTGACAGCTACGACCATCTGCCGCAGATTTATGTGGAGGGTCTCGACTCGAAGCCTATCTATTATAAGGATGACCCGGAAAAGAAGCCTCTTTTCTACCCCATCGATTCGGAAATGATATTCTCCAAGCTTCTCGATTATAAGGAAAACATCCGTCTCGCTCTGGAAAACTCTGACCCCGACCTTCTCAAGGGTTATCTTTACGAATGGCTTTACAGCTGTTACGGTATGACTGCTCTGAGCAAGGACGGCTATACCATGCAGGATGAGGTCACCGTCCCCGAAACTGCTCTTAACTATAAGGGTGACGGCAAATATGTTTTCCAATACGATACCCGTCTCGGTCCCGTGGATGTGGCCGAGGAGCTTCACGAGTACATCAAATGGGTACAGGAGGATTCTGGCAGTGAGCGCTTCGAGCTCGCCGCTTCGAGCTACGGTGCTTCCGTGGCTATCGCCTATCTTCACGAGCATCCCGAAAGCCTGCCCTTCATCGACTCCGTGGTTTTATGCGTACCCGCCTCAAACGGCATTAAATTCATCGGCGAGCTTTTCGCAGGCAAGATTGACGCCGACCCCGATGCTCTCGTCGCCTTCCTGGACAAAATGATAGGCAACGATGACATTACGCTTTTACTTTCTCTTTTCAATAAAACAGGCACTCTTGACTCACTTCTGGACAATATGCTCGAGCCCGTTTTAAAGGCGGCTATTCTCGATGCGCTCCGTGAGGTCATCCGCGATATTTTCGGCACCTGGCCCTCTCTGTGGAGCTTCGTGGATGAGGAGCATTTCTACGATGCACTCGAAAACATTTACGGCAAAAATTATGCTGACCCCGACCACGAATATGCCGTTCACATCGAGAGAATCACCTACTATTTCGAAAACATTATGGTAAATAACAGCGCCATCCTCACCGACGCCGTAAATGCAGGTAAAAAGGTAAACATCCTCTGCAAATACGGTGAGGGTCCCTTCCCTCTCGACGGCAACGAAATGAGCGATACCCTCGTTATTCTCAAAAATGCAAGCTTCGGCGCTACAAGTGCTCTGCACGGAGAAAAGCTTCCCGCAGACTACAGCCAGGCACTTTATACCGAATATAATTTCCTTTCACCCGACGGCTGTGTGGATGCCTCCACAGGTCTTCTCCCCTTTAACACCTGGTACATAAAGGGCTTAAGCCACAGCGAGAAAAACAGCGCTTACTATAACCTCATAAACACCGTGCTTTACGAAGACCTCGATGTTTTCACCAGAGCCGATATGCCGCAGTTTATCGAGGTGCCCGAATATGACGGTCAGGCACTCGTTCCCTGTGAATGTGACAAAGAGCCCGAGGAGGAAACCTCCTGGCTCAAGGATTTCCTTACACTTCTGCCGAGACTCATTAAAATGTTAGTAGAAAAGCTCCGCGAGCTTTTCGTAAAATAAGCGTCAGAAAGCTTATCGGGCCGCCCGTTCTTATGCGAAATAACGGAAAAATCTTGACCCTTAAATCAGCCTATGGTATAATCAGGGTGGCGAAAGCCTAATAAAAAGAAAAGGAGAAAATATTATGTTATTCGGTGACGGCTCTTCTGCTGCAATGGCAGCTGCCGAGGCGGCGGCACAGGCAGTAAGAAGCACAGACAATTTCAACTGGACCTTCATTACCCTGCTCGCTCTCGTGGTCTGCGGTGTTTATATCCCGCAGATAAAAAAGAAAAACTATAACGGCATAGCGGCAGCACTGGCACTCTACGGCGTTCACTGGCTCTACGAAATAGCCAATGCCGTAATCGCACACTTCTCGGGCTACGCTCTGTGGACGGTAAGCCCCGAGAGCACATCCTTCATTCTGCTTATCGGTGTAAGCTGGGAGCTTTCTCTTATGTTCTCGATAGCAGGCTTTATGGCGGAGCTTATGCCGACGGATAAAAACAAAAAAATCCTCGGTATCAATAACAGAATAGCTTTCGCTATAGGTAATGCGGCCTTCTTCTCTATCTTTGAGATTTTCCTTGCCTCCACTCCCGCATTCATCTGGGTTTACAAATGGTGGGGCGCACTTCCCGTATTCATCACTACATACATCCCCTTCTTCCTGGCTTCAAATCTCATTTACGATAAGCCGAGAAAGACACAGATCAAATTCCTTTCCGTCGTATGGGGACTCGTGGCTGTTTTACTGGCAGTGCTTATTCCTCTCGGAATTATCTGATTTATTTCTGAAAGAGCATCCCGGGCGACACTCCGTAAATTTGCGGAGTGTCGCTCTGCTACTTTTTCGGATAAACTCTTGACAAACGGAAAATAATGGCTATAATTAATTTTAGCACTCTAATGAGTCGAGTGCTAAAATTATTTTTTTAAGATTGGAGTTAAATATAAAATGGCAAAGAAGCAGTTCAAGGCAGAATCAAAAAAGCTGATGGATATGATGATTAATTCCATCTACACTCATAAGGATATTTTCCTTCGTGAGCTCATCTCTAATGCAAGTGACGCTCTCGATAAAAGATACTACCGCAGTCTCTCACAGGGAGAAAGCGGCAGTGCCAGAGAGGATTATAAGATTTGTCTTTCCGTGGACAAGGAAAGCCGCACACTCACCGTCTCCGATAACGGCTGCGGTATGAGCGAAAAGGAGCTGGAAGCAAACCTCGGTACCATCGCAAAAAGCGGCTCCCTCGACTTTAAAAGCGGAGTGGAAAAGGACAGCGATGTGGAAATCATCGGCCAGTTCGGCGTAGGCTTTTATTCCGCATTTATGGTAGCGGATAAGGTTACCGTTATCAGTAAGGCTCTCGGCGAGGGCAAGGCCTACAAATGGGAGTCCTCGGGTGTGGACGGCTACACTGTCGGCGAGACTGAAAAGGACAGCGAGGGCACCGTAATCACTCTGAAAATCAAAGAAAACACCGAAAACGACAATTACGACAAATACCTCGACCAGTACGGAGTACAGGATATTGTCACCAAATACTCCGACTACATCCGCTATCCCATTATGCTCGATATGACCCGCACACAGCTCAAGGAAGGCACCGAGGACGAATACGAGACTGTTACCGAGGCTACACAGCTTAACAGCATGGTGCCTCTGTGGAGAAAGAATAAAAACGAAATCACTGAGGACGATTATAATAATTTCTATATGTCCAAGTTCTACGATTTCGAGGCTCCTCTTAAAACCATCCACTCAAAGACCGAGGGTCAGATTTCTTATGATGCCCTTATGTACATTCCTGCTCACGCACCCTTCGATTTTTACTCGAAGGACTACGAAAAGGGGCTCCAGCTTTACTCAAACGGCGTACTCATTATGGACAAGTGCGGCGACCTTCTTCCCGACTATTTCAGCTTTGTAAAGGGTCTGGTTGACTCGGCTGACCTCTCTCTTAACATTTCCAGAGAGCTTTTACAGCAGGATCATATTCTCAAGGTTATCGCTAAAAATGTAGAGAAGAAAATCAAAAACGAGCTTTCGAAAATGCTCGCAAGTGACAGAGAGGCCTACGAGAAATTCTTCGCCGCCTTCGGCATTCAGCTCAAATACGGTCTTTACAGCAACTACGGTATGAACAAGGAAGCACTTCAGGATCTGGTTATGTTCCACTCCTCAAACGAGAAGAAACTCACCACTCTCAAGGAATACACCGAAAGAATGAGAGAGGAGCAGAATACCATTTACTACGCTTCGGGTGAAACTATGGATAAAATAGACCTTCTCCCCCAGGCTGACGCAGTAAAGAGCAAGGGCTACGAAATCCTCTACTTTACCGACGATGTGGACGAATTTGCCATTCAGATGCTCCGCGAATACGACGGTAAAACCTTCACTAACATCTGCGCCGCAGGTCTCGACCTTCAGAGCGACGAGGAAAAGGAAGCCGTAAGCAAAAAGAACGAGGATGAAAAGGAGCTTCTCGCCTTCCTTAAGGAAAGCATCGGCGACAGCGTAAACGAGGTAAGATTTACCTCCTCTCTTAAAAATCATCCCGTATGCCTTACCACAGAGGGTATGCTTTCCCTCGAAATGGAAAAGGTGCTCTCCGCTATGCCCGGCGCTAACGGCTCTGCCAAGGCTACGCTTATCCTCGAAATCAGCACAGAGCACCCCATCGCCGAAAAGCTCGTCAGCCTTTATGCAGAGGACAAGGAAAAGACCGCAAAGTATGCGAAAATCCTCTATGCACAGAGCTGTCTTATCGCAGGCAGAGCAGTGGACAACCCTGCGGAGTTCAGCGAAATGATCTGTGAATTAATGTAAGACCTCTCCGCTTTTGCATAACCTATCCGGGGCTGTAAAAAAAGTGCAGACCGCATAAACCAAAATAATCAAAACCACCGGTTTCACCGGTGGTTTTGATTGACAGGCATATTGATAATTGATATAATCATACGGTAAGGAGATGGTGAAATGAAGAAGATAATTTTGCTTATTATCTGTCCTCTGCTGATTATCGGTATTATCTGCGGTATGGTTTATCTTGCCCCGCAGAGCACAAAGGGCGCAGTTTTATCTAACCCGAACACGAGCGAGGAAGCTATGGCATTATATGATTACATAGCAGATGTTAAAGGGGATGCCGTTATCTCCGGTCAGCAGGAAAGCACCTGGATGGGCAGTGCCGATTATGAGACCGATTACATATATGATGCTTCCGGCAAATTACCCGTAATCAAGGGCTTCGACTATATGAACGATGATTTCGACGGAGTCAACAAAAGAGCTACTGAATGGCACAAAAAGGGCGGCATCGTCACTATCTGCTGGCACTGCGGAAGCGATTTCAGCGGCGAATGGACCGACTGCAAGGAGACGGATATAGCCGACTGGGAAAAGGCTCTCACTCCCGGCACAGAGGAATATGATGCTCTCATCAAGGGAATGGATAAGGCCGCCGAGGCTCTTAAGGAATTACAGAAAAAGGGTATACCCGTGCTGTGGCGTCCCTTCCACGAATTTGACGGAGACTGGTTCTGGTGGAGCCGCGGAGGAAGCGAAAGCTTCAAAAAGCTCTGGCGGATAATGTATGAAAGATACACGGACTACCACGGACTCGATAATCTGATATGGGTGCTCGGTTACTCCCATAAGATGCTCGATGTTAAAGACTGGTATCCCGGTGACGGATACTGCGACATCATCGGTGCGGACACCTATGACATAGAAATAGTGCATAAGCTTTACAGAAAAATGAAAGGCGTAACAACTGCACCGAAGCCGCTCTGCCTTCACGAATGCGGTAAAAATCCCACGGTGAAAGACTTAAAGCTTTCGCCCTGGAGCTACTTTATGACCTGGCATACGGAGTATCTGACAGACACCAATACACCCGAGGAGATAAATGAGCTTTATAACAGTGAATCTGTATTGACGAGGGATGAATAGTTTATAGTTTTTTGGTGAGGATATGTCAGGACGTCGAGGACGTCGAGGACGCCGACCCCTACACAAAAAAGGACAGACCTTTTCTGGTCTGTCCTTTTTTGTTTGTGTATTTAACTTACCAGATAACTCTGGTGGCGATGTCTTCTTTGATAAGCTCTACGAATGCTTCAGTAGACATCGAGCCCTGGTCGCCGTGACCGCGCTTTCTGACGGAAACGGTGCCCTCCTCGGCTTCCTTGTCACCGATGACGAGCATATAGGGAATCTTATCGAGCTGTGCCTCACGAAGCTTATATCCGAGCTTTTCGCTTCTGGTATCTACATCCACATCGTCGATACCTGCCTGCATAAGTGCTTCCTTAACTGCATAGGCGGCATCCTGATGACGGTCTGCGATGGGAAGGATTCGTACCTTTTCGGGTGCAAGCCATACGGGGAAGGCACCTGCATACTTTTCGATAAGAAGGGCAAGAGTTCTCTCATAGCAGCCGATAGAGGTTCTGTGGATGATGTAGGGATTCTTCTTGGTTCCGTCGGGAGCTACATACTCCATACCGAACTTTTCAGCAAGCATCTGGTCGATCTGAATGGTGATGAGGGTGTCCTCCTTGCCGTGAACATTCTTAATCTGAATGTCGAGCTTCGGTCCGTAGAAGGCGGCCTCACCGATACCGATTTTATAATCGATGCCGAGCTTGTCGAGGATTCTGCCCATCATACCCTGTGCCTCGTCCCACTGCTCGGGAGTACCGATATACTTTTCCGTATCTGCGGGATCCCACTGTGAGAAGCGGTAGGAAACATCCTCGTAAAGGCCGAGAGTTTTAAGCATATAAATGGCGAGCTCCAGACAGGATTTAAACTCGTCCTCTAACTGCTCGGGAGTACACATAAGATGACCCTCGGAAATGGTGAACTGACGGACACGGATAAGACCGTGCATTTCGCCCGAGGCCTCATTTCTGAAAAGAGTGGAGGTTTCACCGAGTCTCATCGGAAGGTCACGGTAGGAACGGGCTCTGTTCAGATAAGCCTGGTACTGGAAGGGGCAGGTCATGGGACGAAGTGCAAAGACCTCATCGTCTGTTTCCTCGTCACCCATTACGAACATACCGTCCTTATAATGGTCCCAATGTCCCGAAATCTTATAAAGGTCACTCTTTGCCATAAGAGGAGTTTTGGTACGAAGCCAGCCTCTTCTCTTTTCCTCGTCTTCTACGAAGCGCTGAAGAGTCTGGATAATGTGTGTACCCTTGGGAAGCATAATGGGAAGTCCCTGTCCGATGTAATCCACAGTGGTGAAAAGCTCGAGCTCTCTGCCGAGCTTGTTATGGTCGCGCTTTTTGGCTTCCTCTAACTGTGCAAGATGCGCCTCAAGGTCTGCGGCCTTGGTAAAGGCTGTACCGTAAATTCTCTGAAGCATTTTATTTTTACTGTCGCCTCTCCAGTAAGCGCCTGTGCAGGAGGTAAGCTTAAATGCCTTTACGCGGGAGGTGTCGGGAATGTGAGGACCTGCACAAAGCTCCTCAAACTCGCCCTGGCGGTAGAAGGAAATGGGCTCGCCCTTATCGGCGTGCTCTTTTATCAGCTCTACCTTATAGGTCTCGCCTCTCTCCTGCATAAGAGCGATGGCTTCTTCGGGAGAAAGCTCGAATTTTTCGAGGAAGAGACCCTCCTTGACTATCTTTTTCATTTCAGCCTCGATTTTTTCGAGGATTTCGGGAGTGAAGTTTATCTCGCTGTCAAAGTCGTAGTAAAAGCCCTTATCTACTGCGGGGCCGATAGCAAGCTTTACATCGGGATAAAGTCTCTTTACAGCCTGTGCGAGAATGTGAGAGCAGGTGTGCCAGAAGGTCTTTTTAGCCTCATCATCGTCAAAGGTGAGAATTTCGACCTGACAGTCACCCTTAAGCACAGTTCTTAAATCGCAGATTTCTCCGTCGATTTTACCCAGGCAGGCGGCCTTATAAAGACCCGCACCGAGGCTCTTTGCCACGGTAATGAGGCTGGCGCCCTCCTCGTACTCACGGACTACGCCGTCTTTAAGTGTTACTTTAATCATTTCTATCTTCCTTTCTGAAAAAAAGAAAACTCCATCCCATGCTATTTTGCACAGGATGAAGTCACAATTCAAACTCCACGGTTCCACCCGTATTCCGCCTTTCAGCGGCACTCATAAGCCTTAACGCAGCAAACGGCATACCTTATTTCGGTACACACTCGGGAGTGGTAGACCTTGCCATCGGAAAATGCCGCACTCACAGCAAACGCACGACTCTCTGAAAATTCCTCAAGCTGTCCTCTCCGTCAACGATTTAATGGGATCAAGCTTTTCATTAATCCTTATTTTATCACCGTAAAATGCTTTTGTCAAGAATTATTTTATTTAAGCTCTATAGCCTTCATAACCGCATCGGCGATGACCTTGTGGCCGTAATTTGTGGGGTGTACACCGTCTATGGCAAGCTTTACGGGAGGAGTTTTTTTCTGCTCCTCATTGATCACCTGCTGTAAATCAACGATAACCGCTCCGTTTTCCTCTGCGATAGCTCGGTAAAGCCCACGCCATTCATCGAGGGTTTTATGGAAGGGAAGCTTTTCCTCGACAGCATCGATAAGAAAGGGCATAAGATAAAGTATCTGCGTGTCGGGAAGCTCGGTTCTTATTCTGCGGTAAACCTCGCGCAGATGATACTCCGTATCTCTCGGGTTAGGAGGATAATTCTCGGGAACATAGCGCTCCCAGGCATCGTTTACACCGATGAGCATAATTACCGCATCAGGCTTAAGGTCTATGCAGTCCTTCGTAAGACGGTCATAAACGTGATAGGTGCGGTTACTGGCTATGCCTTTGATCTGCACATCTATTTCACTGCTGTACTGCTTAAGACGCTTTTTAAGCTGGAGTGCATATACCTTTCTGCCCTTAATTTTAAACATCTTTTTAAAATTAAATCTGACATCGGTTATGCTGTCGCCGATAAAAACAACCCTGCTGTCAGGCTTTAAAACAATACGCTCATTTATCATCCTTCAAAAACTCCGTCCTGTATAGCCATAATCTGGTCTACTCTTCTCTGATGTCTGCCGCCCTCGAACTCTGTGTCAAGGAAAACATCAACCATTTCTATAGCAAGACCTGCGCCTACTACTCTGCCGCCGAGGCAAAGAGCATTGGCATCGTTATGAAGGCGGGTGAATTTAGCGCTGAAATAGTCGCTGCAGCAGGCGGCTCTGATGCCCTTTACCTTGTTTGACGCCATAGAAATACCGATACCCGTACCGCAGCAGAGAATCGCTTTTTCACATTCACCGCTGATAACGGAATTACAGGTTCTGTAGGCTATGGCCGCATAGTCGATGGACTCGGGACTGTAGGTACCGAAATCCTTATATTCTACACCTCTTTCCTCGAGATGCTTTTTGATTTCTTCTTTGAGGTGAAAGCCTCCGTGGTCTGCACCTAATGCTATCATCATAAATCTTCCTTTCAAAAAAAGTAATAATATTTTACCCGTTTATTTTAACATAAATTACACTCTTTGTAAACAGAAAAAGGATAAAAAACATCTCCCCTCTTTTCAGAGGAGAGATAAAAGAATTTTCTGCCGTTAAACACCGTAGGGTGAGAATACGAAAAGAATGCTGATGCCCAGTAAAATCTGTGCGGCGAAGTAGGTGCCGATATTGATATTACGGACCAGTCTCGTCGTTTTACCCATAGGAATGGTAAAGCCGAGAATAACATCGGAAACAGTAAAGAGAACTGCACCAAGTCCCATAGTCAGAGCGATACCGACCATATTATCGTTAGTGCCGTAGGCTATTTCACCGATGGAATAGCGCAGTGCCTTCGTAAGCATCGTAAACAGGATAAAGCCGTAAATGCCAAAGGCTACAAGAAGAACTTCCTTGCCTTTGAAGATGCCCATTTTAAGCATAACGGCGAGCATAACGACTAAAAGCACGAAGGTGGCTACGAGCTCGTACCAGGTGAAAACAGGTGATTTGCTGATTGCCTTCCAGAAGGCCACGATGTAAACGATGTGTCCGACGAGGAAGGAAAGGAAGCCGACCACGAAATGCCACGACTTATTCTGCAGTGAGTGAAGGAAAATATCACCGAAAAAGCCGAAGACCAGACCCCACATAATCAGAGAGGCATAGGGTGTGTTATTACCCGAAATCTTTACACACAAGAAGCCGCAAAGCACAAAAAGTGCGGCACCGATAGTCTTATAGATAAACGATTTTTTACATCTGTCCGGCCAGTAGTATTTAAGGAACACGGGCACGCAGACACATTCCGCGAGAACTACGAGTCCCAATAAAACCTTTAAAAGCATAATTATCTCCTTTTCTTTATCTTCTTCTGCCTGCTGTTTCTACCTTGATTTTACCTCTCTGCACAGAGTCGATAATGGGAACGAGGTGAGGCAGAGCCTTGCTGACAGCAGTCTGGAATACGGGCTGCTTAATGACATCCTTTACGGTGTTTTTCAGTGTTTCAGCCATAACACCTACATCGGGATTTGACGAGGGACGCATAATTACATTGTCACCGTTTATTTTAAACTTAATAACTCTTTCCGATGGAACCTCGATGCAGCGGATGTGCACCTCTAATTCGCTTTCGCTGTTCCAGCAGCCTGTACTGCAGGTGGTGTAGGGAATTTTACCGATGATGATGTTATCCCAGCGGTATTCACCGTCAAGTCCGATGTGTACCGTGTTAATTTCGTCACCCTCTACCCAGGTCATATACATATCGTCGTCACCGAAGCGGAAGGTAACCTCGGAGATGTTACCCGCCTTATCGCTTTCCATAAAGAGAGCGGGAAGGGGCACTACGGAAACGGGATAGCCTGCCACATTTACGATAACAGGCTTACGGAAGGTGATTTTCTTTTCCGCTATTCTGCTTTCCAGTGCGAGAGAACGGGGCTTTACGGGAGCCTTCGGATAAGCGGGTATAGAAACAGGTATGCTTTCCGCCTTGGCATCAGCCTCGATGAAGGCTCTCGGGAAATACTCCCAGATAACATCACGCATACCCTGCTCGTGTACCTCGCCGCCGAGAGAAATAAAGCAGGCATCCAGATCCTCAAATACTATACCGAACTGACAGAACATACCGTCGGCACGGTAGGATTTCTCATATCCCTTATTTCTCCAGAAGCAGTAGCCGTAGCCTACGACGCAGTCGCTGTCCTGCTGTGAGGCGGAATTATCGGCATGGTAAGCGGTGGAAATTCTGACCCACTCCTCGGGTATTACCTGCTTACCGTCGAACTTACCCATTTGCTGATAGCAGTAGATGTATTTGGCGAGGTCCTCCAGAGACACCATAAGACCCCAGCCGCCTGCCTCCACACCGCGGGGACAGGTCTCCCAGAAGGCATTTTCGATGCCGAGCGGCTCAAAAAGACGGGGCTTAAGATAATCCATAACCGACATACCCGTCATCTTATGGATGATACAGCAGAGAAGATACATATTTTCGCTTATGTAAAGGAATTCCGTACCGGGCTCTGAAATCCAGGGAGAATTGATAATATCCTTAAACCATCTGTCCTTCGTTCTGTCAAGGAAAACGCTTACGGACTTACCGCTCCTCATAGTGAGAAGATCCTCTACGGTCATTTCCTCTAAATATTCGTCCTCCTTTTCACCTCTCGCTTCAGGGAAAATGTCCACGAAACGGGTATCCACATCAAAATAGCCCTCGTGAACGGCAAAACCGATAGCCGTGGAGGTGAAGGATTTGCTGACGGAATACATCATATGCTTATACTCTTTGGCGAAGGGCTCACGGTAAACCTCACAGGCAATTTTTCCGTGACGGATTACCATAAAGGAGTGAAGCTCTTTGTTTTTCTCCATACAGGCATCTATGAACTCCTGTAAAACCTTGGAAGATACTCCTACCTCTTCGGGTGTTTTGGCTGTTTCAAGCCAGACCTTTTCTTTTACTTTCATTTTTCTGTCCTCCTGTTCATTTTCTTCATTTATCAAAAATGCAATTATTTTCTCTTTCTCTCCTTTTGCATTTTATATACAAAAATCTGTGCCGCTAAAATCAGGGCACCTACCGTTACGGCGGCGATGATTTTACCTGCGGTAACATTAAGCTGACCCTTCTGGGTGTCATCCTCGCGGCTGATGCTTAACTCGTTCATCGCCAGAATCAGAGACGAATAGGCGCTTTCATACTCATCCAGGCTCGAAACCTTATCCAGAGCCTCCACCGAACGGACAAGAGCATCGTTAAGGTTTTCCTGCTGCACCTGCGAATAGCTGTCGGCAGCGATAAGCGAAGCCTTTTCGGCCAGAACGCCTAATGCCCTGCCTGCTTTTTCGTGTCTGTCAATGTAGGAAACGAGAGAGACTAAATTATTCGTCTCGATTACGCTGTAGCCTGCTTCGATAACCTCGTTCCAGCCCTCCTGACTGTCAGTTCTCTGACCCGAAAGGTCGGGGTCGTACATAGTTGCTATGGCTCTCGGAGCGCCTTCACCGGCAAATCTTTTACAGAAAAAGGAGCCGTAAACCACACCGAAGTAGTTTTTGGTCTGATACTGAACAAAGGGAGATCCGCTTTCTTTCATCTTATTAAAATTCGAAACAGCGGAGAAGATGATATTTCCCTGATAGGGAGAGATAACCTTAACCCCCTCCGACTTTCCGGAAAGCCATTCGCTTACCCTTGAGGCGGATTCCTTTACTCTTATTATTAT
The DNA here is from genome assembly GCA_045588555.1 of Acutalibacteraceae bacterium. GTDB lineage: Bacteria > Bacillota > Clostridia > Oscillospirales > Acutalibacteraceae > UBA6857. The sequence goes on from JAZNEL010000020.1 coordinate 12,850, forward strand.
TCTGTCGAAGGCACCGTAATGACTGATAAGGTCGTAAATGCCGTCCATTTCATCCCAGTCGGCATCGACGATGATAATAAAATCCTCTCCCGTGAGAGAAACGGTCTGACTTAAGGAGACCATACGGTATTTCGTCACAGAGCCCGTATTATCCTTAAGATAATAATTCTGAAGCTCACCGTAAGTGATTTCACCAACGGACTCATAAGGTGCATCGGTTACGGCGGAAAGCTTTTTTTCCTCGGTAAGAACATAAATACCGTCGGAGGTTTTCTCTACACCCACGCTGACACCGTCCGCGCCCTTTTCCTCGGCGGAAAGAACACCCTCGAGAGAATTTTCGGGATAAAGAGCAGTATCGCCTCTGTAGGAAATACACATTATCCGATCCTCCTCGACGTACAGCTTTTCACTGTAAACCATCAGTGAAGCACTGCAGGGCAAGGAAGCGGATATAAGCAGGGCTGAAGCTATCAGCAGAATAAGTAATTTTTTTATTTTAAATGACATAAAATGACCTTTCGTAACTATTAGGAAATACTGTTAAATATATCATAACATATAATGAATTTTTTATCAATAATTTTTTTATTTCTTTTCTCTTACATTAGTCAAAGAAAAAGGGAGCTGTTGCAGTAAGATGCAGAAGGCATTTTCTTCGCTCCGAAGGCGTATGATTATACTCCGAGAGGGCGTAAAAATGTCTAAAAAAGCAAATATTTGTTATATGCAACACCATATTTTTTTCATATAACAATAGTAACCCCCCGGCTTAGCCGGGGGTTCTTCATATGCGGGCAAAGCCCTATGATACTGGCATCGCCTCAAGGCGTACCCTACGACTACCAAATGCAAAAGATTGTTACTTGTTACCCGTAAACGGGTCTACATATTCTTTGAGCGTCATTTGGTCGTGTATCATATCTTCCTTGAGCTGATTTTGTATGTATTCTGCTATCTTTTTAGTGTTCTTTCCTGCTGTATCGACATAGTATCCTCTACACCAGAAACTTCTGTTCCCGTACTTGTACTTTAGATTTGCATGACGCTCAAAGATGATAAGTGTGCTCTTTCCTTTAAGAAATCCTACAAATCCAGATACACTCATTTTGGGAGGTATTTCCACTAACATATGTATATGGTCAGGACACACTTCTGCTTCTATGATATTTACTTGTTTCCAATTACATAATTCTCGAAGTATCTTTCCTATTTCCTCTTTATGTTCACCATAAAAAACTTTTCTACGATATTTCGGTGCAAATACTATATGATATTTGCAATTCCACGTTGTATGTGCTAAACTTTTGTTGTCATTCATTTTGAATGTCCTCCTTTTGATTTGTTTGATGCAGTTGGTAGCCGCATCTTTATTGTATCAAAAGGAGCTTTATTTTCATACGCAACGCTAAAGCTTTTTTTGAACTCCCCGGCATATCCGGGGGTTTTCGTTAACAA
>JAZNEL010000021.1:0-2813 GCA_045588555.1 Acutalibacteraceae bacterium
CCGTCGCAGGGACAGTAAATGTAATCTCTGCCCGTATCACTGCACCCCTCATCGATGGGATAATCCTTCGGTGAGCCTGTGGTGTGAGGCAGATGCGAGGTGGTTCCCGTGTAGCTTTGAGTAATTCTCATCGTCTTACAGGGATAAATCAGATAGTTTTTCATAAGTTTTTCATCCTTTCTATGTAACAGTAACAGAGATTATAAAACCCTGCCCTGCTATTACTTTGTTTTCCTGTGAGATTTGCTTACCGCCGTAAATCATTTCGGCAGATGTAAATTTCGGAGGCGGTAGTTTTTCGAAATAGGCAGTATAAGCAGCATTTCCTGTTACTGTAACAGTCCTTGAAGCAGTTGTTACTCCGTCGCTCCATTTAATAAATTTATATCCAAGCTTCGGTGTCGCTGTGAGTGTTGCCGCCGAGCCATATCCATAAGTACCGCCGCCTGTTACCGTACCTGCTTCCGTTGGCGAAATTGCAGTTGTAACAGTATAACTGTGCTTATCATAATTCCATGTAATCGTTGCTTCTGCTCTGAAATCAGAGCCCCAAGTATATGGATACTGATGGAAAAATCTGATGTTTGATGCACCGCTGTATGATATTCTGCCGCTACTGTCGCAATAAGGAGTTAAATCAACACTTCCCGAATAAGATGTGTTATTTTTTATACTCACAGTGCCGAATATGGTCTTGACGCCACTCGATAATGCTCCTTGAACATTTGTCTTGTATTGTGAGCTTGTATCGGAGAACTCGATTTTAAAATCGCCCGACTGACTACTTGACAAAGAGGTCAGTCTTTTAACGGTGAAGTTCATTATCACACTTACAAGTTTATATCCCGCCGGCGCAGGGCATTTGGCATTAATTTTATCGAAGGTGTAAGAATCGGAAACATAAAAGTATTTACCGCTCGATTTGCTCGAAACTGTTTCAGATGCCGAGAACGGTGTCGATGTATAATCTGCCATTCAATCACCGCCTACTCTGCCAATTCAATATCCGTGGAGCTTGTTATTTTTTCAGGCGGTGCTTCAATGGATACACGCAGCTCATAGTTTCCTGCCGGAACATTAGTGAAATCAAGAAAAACCTTAACTACAGCTCCCGACCTCTCACAGGTACCCTTCTGAATGATTTCTTTCTTGAATTTGTCGATTAATTCAAATTCGGCAGAGGTCACCACTACCGTCTCATCGGATTCTTCAGGAAAGACCTCCGCGGTTATATATCTTTTCTCACCGCAAAAAAATCTTAAAGCATCACTACACATGTCCGCACTCCTTTCTGATGCTTAACACAGTTGTGCACCGCATAAGCATCTTTTTTTCGTAGCTATTTATCTGCAGCTTTTTCGCTGTAAAATCCATATTGACACCTTTCGAAAAAAGCACACCGTCAGAAGCTGAAAACAGCACTCTATAGCGCTTTCTTTCCTCGGCTCTGAACCGTATGCCGAGATTTTTCGAAAACCTACACGAATACTCTTGCACAGAAAATCCCATACGATGAAGCGGTGATGCTTCCATCCTGTAGCTTTCTACAGAGAAAATACATCTCATTTTTGCTCTATCTATCTTCAGGTGACACACACCGCTGCACATATACAGTTCTCCCACCCAATATGCTGTTTCTCCGAGTTCATCGACAGCCGTCAGCTGTGCCGCATAAACTCCGTCGGTCATATCAGGTGGAATGTCAACTTCCCATTTGTCACCTTTTCGGGAAAACTCAATATCAAAGCTGTCAGCCTTCCCGAAAAGTCTTATTACCTTTGCCATGCTCAATCATCCTCAAAGGAAACAGAGATGGTATAGGTCTTACCGCAGTTAACAGGATTCGGTGAAATTTCAACGGTCTTGAAGACGGGACCTGTGGTTTTAAGGATAACCGTTCTCTTCACAGAGCTCTGCTTACCCACCGCATCGGTGGAAATAATCTCGATGGTATTTTCGCCCTCAGTAAGGCTGACCTCTTTCGAGAAGGATCCATCCGAAGAAACTACCACATCACCCTGTCCGACACCGTTTACTGTAATCGAAACAGTAACGGGAGAAGAGCTTTCGTCAGAGGTAACACCCGAAACAAGAAGCGTTTTAGTGTTTACGGAAACACCGTCTGCAGGAGTGGCCACATTAAGAACGGGAGGTGTAGTGTCAATCTTGAATGAAACAGATGCGGTCTCGCTCTCATTTCCGTCGAAATCTGCCACTTTGACCGTAATAATACTGATACCGTCTGTAAGCACCTGCGAAGGTGTGTATGTACATTTATAGCCGCCTGTGACAGCTTCCTTTGATATTGCCGAGTTGCTTACGTAAGCACCTCCCACCGTAAGTGCAATACTGTCGGGATTGATACCCGAAAAACCTGTCTGCTGTCCGTTTGAGTTATCGAGAACGGTGAACTCTATAACGGGAGTCGATGTGGTTATGGTGGCACCGCTTGAAGGTGAAATATCAACCACAGTAGGCTTAATCTGCTCTTTCGCATAAAGCTTAAGGTTTTCCTTGAAATCTCCTGCTGTATCACTTATGACCGTTGTGTTTCCTGCTGCATCCGTTGCGGAAATTGACACAGGGAAATAATGCTCACTGTTATGCTGATAAGAGGAATCACCGGGAGCGGTAACCTCCGCCTTATACTGTCTCGCGGAGGAGTCATATACCAGAGTATATTCCTGTCCGTACACGGTAGCTTTAACTATTTTATCCATAGTGTTCTCCTCTCTTTAAACTCCGATAATCTCACGGAGGAACCAGGCATCATTGTCATACTTGATACCGCATTCACCCGTGCCCGAACCGCT
>JAZNEL010000022.1:0-59525 GCA_045588555.1 Acutalibacteraceae bacterium
GACTTCACTTTATACTTCGCTTTTTAGCTTCCGTATATTACTGTTTGAAAAGTACTTTAAAACTCTTCTGATGGTTACTTAAACCATCGAAATCTCGGGTTCCTTTTCTTAATATCGTTGTTTAATTTTCAAGGTCCGCGCCGCCTCTTTTTCCGAGACAGCCTAAAGAGTATATCACACTCTTTATTCCTTGTCAATACTTTTTCAAAAACTTTTTTCAAGTTTTTCGTATCGACTTTTTGCAAGTTTTCCACATCTCTGCGGAAAGCTTTGTTATAATATCATTTTGAAAGACATTTGTCAACACTTTTTGCAAAGTTTTTCACAGTTTTTTTCATTATCCTGCACACCTCGCCGTGTGTTTTTAACACCCTATGTGCAAAACATACTACATAATGTGTTTTTAGCATTTTTATATGTTTAATATCTATATATAGGATAGCTTTAACGAAGCTTCGGGACGGACACGATAACGCATCCGCCCCGAAAATACCTAAAGGGAGATTATCATTTATTCTACTGTTATCTTGCCCTCGCAGAGCTGATACTCCCACCACCAGCCGTGTTCAAACTGATTTTCACCGATTTTCTTGTATACTACATAATATCTGTGTTCGCCCTTTGCCAGCTTCGCGGTGTCAAGCTCTATGGGAATCTCCAGCTGCTTTCCGCTGTTAACGGTAACATTTATGTTCTCCGCACCGTCGAAAACAGGCTGTGCCTCTGTACCGATGTAAAAGGATACACAGTAGTCCCCCGCCTTGCCGTGAAGATTAAGAGTAAAGGCCTCCTTTTCTTCGCCTTCAGTGGTAAAGTTTGTCTTGTGCAGGATGAAGGTATCCTTAAGAGTAGTTCCGTCATCATAAATAAGAGTCTCGTCTATATCCTTATAAAGAACGGCGTTCAGCGATTCGAGCTTATCGTACTCATTGTAATAGCTTCCGTCATCTGACGGCTCATAATAATTATACATAGCACGGATTTTCTCGTGGACGGGAGACTCCTTCATTCCGAACACCCTTCCGCTGACTGCCTTCTGCTCGGGTACATCCTTATCCATAATCAGATGTGCGAAGGCATCATTACTTAAAACGAAGGCCCTCATACCTCTGTAAACGGTGACATCGACAAGACAGTCATCGCAGATGTCGTCTGAATTTCCGTCCGTGTGAGAATCCTTTCTTACACCGTCGGCAACGCATATACCTGCGCTGTTATCGGGGTCTGATACGGAGCACAGTGAAAGGGCAAGAGTTTCACCCTTCCTTCCTATATTAGGCTGAAAAGAGATTTCTATTTCTTCAGCAGTGCCCGGCTTTCCGCCGATTATGTATATATCTGTGTCTTCGATGATTTCATCGCCGCTTTTCACGGTGAAGGTCTGTCTCACACCGTCGAGGAAAAGAATAAGCCCGTTTTCCTGCTCCACGGAGTGAGCGCCCTCCTCGATTACATATTTTATAACAATGTCGTCACCGTCATAAATAACCTCTTTGTGTGCATCCTCCGCTCTGCCTGCAGCATAGGCGCCCTTTATTTCCCAGTCAACCGTGACATAATTTTCCGGGTCCGGTTCTGTCCACAGTCCCATAAGCATAAGCATTTCTTTCGGAGTCAAATCTGTAGCCGAAACAGTTACTGTCAGCGTCACACACATCAGCACAGCCGCTATAAGTGCCGCCCATCTGATTTTCCTTCTTTTTACGGGCTCGGTTTTATCCTTCCCGGCATCAGCTAAAAGCTTTTTCGTTTTTTTTGTGAATTTTTTCGAAAAGCTTCTGACTATGTCCTCCTCCCTCGGGAGTGAATTTAATTCCTTTTCTGCCGCTTCCTCGAATGCGAGCTTTAGGGTATCCTTATTTTTCATCATTAAGTACCTCCTTTTCTATTATATATATGAGTTTCCGTCTGCCTCGTGCCAGCTGCTGCTTCACGGTGCTTTCCTTTCGGGAGAGAAGGCGGGAAATTTCCGCTACTGTCATCTCGTTAAGATAATAAAGGCTGAGCACGTCCCTGTATTTTTCGTCAAGAGAAAGAATGGCGCTGACTATGTAAGAATAGTTTTCCTTCTCGCAGACGGCATCGAGAGCGTTCTCATCCTCCCTCGCGGCCTCATCGCTGATGAGAGTCGGCATTTCACACGCCTTCTGCTTGACCATATTCAGTGCTCTGCTTTTGGCAGCCTTGATAACATAGGAGGCCGTCCGTATGCTGTCTGTGTCCCCTATTTTATCTGAATTTTTTGAAATCGCTACGAAGGCTTCGTGTACTGCATCCTCGGCAAGATAAGAATCCTTCAGTATGCGGAAGGCGGTGATATACATCCGGTTTCTGTATTTTTCGTATAATTCCGTAAGCTTCTGCTTATCTGTTTTCACTTCCTCGGGTGCTGAATGCATTTTTCTCCTCCTCCCTTCGTTAAAATTCTCTGAAAGGTCCTTTCATATATATAGACAATTGAAAAGGGTGTTTGGTTACATGGTAAGTGAAATTTTTTTCAAAAAAATTACAGAAGGATAAAGATAAAATGAAAAGGCAGCTCTCAACGAGTGAGAGCTGCCTTATAGCAGTTGATATTAATTAATAATTAAAGAAACTGATGTATTCAACGTCTGACATATATGCCTTGGCCTGATCCTTGGTGGTGATAACCTCACCGTTAATTGTGAGAGGTACATTCCTTGCTATAAATACCTGTGTGAAGGTGTCGCCACTCTTATCAAGAACAAGCTTACCGCCTGCAGGAACAGTATAGTTACCGCCAATGAAGAATACAGTGTTAGATTTCTTGAGAACTACAACATTGTTAACTTCTGCAGTAATTCCTTCAAGAATAAGCTGTGATACTGACTTGTTAGCAAGAACAGCTGTATCATCAACGATTTTTTTGTCAGAAGTAAGAACAACTTCACCTGAGTATGAAGCATCAATTACGAATCCGCCTACAGTGGTTGCCTCAGTTGTGGGCTCCTCAGTTGTGGGCTCCTCAGTTGTGGGCTCCTCAGTTGTGGGCTCCTCTGTTGTGGGTTCTTCAGTTGTGGGTTCCTCAGTTGTAGGTTCCTCAGTTGTAGGTTCCTCAGTTGTAGGTTCCTCAGTTGTAGGTTCCTCAGTAGTGGGTTCTTCAGTAGTGGGTTCCTCAGTTGTAGGTTCCTCAGTAGTAGGCTCCTCAGTAGTGGGTTCCTCAGTAGTAGGTTCCTCAGTAGTGGGTTCCTCAATAGTGGGTTCCTCAGTTGTGGGTTCCTCTGTTTCGGGAGCATCAGTCACAGCACCGTCACAGAAGGGACAGTCAAAATCAAAGAGATCTGCAAGTGTGCAAACAAGTGAATGAATTGCATTGAAAAGTTTTTCAATAAAGACAAATGTGCCTTTAAAAGCTGAAGCATAATCTTTGTCCTTTAAACTTTCAACAACATCAGCACCTGAGCCGATAACGTCTTTTGCGTCACCTGAAACATTTTCTACTGCAGTCTTTGCATCATCAATGTCTGCATCGAATGCAGCAAAGGACACTGCGCTCATTGAGAAAACCATAACAAGTGAAAGTAAAACTGCTAAAAATTTTTTCATTGCTTATTCCTCCGAACTATAAAAATCAGCAACTAAAAATTAATAGAAGCAGGGATTCTCAACACCTTCAAGATACTGGTCTACGTTAGCGGGAGTAAGAAGCTCGCCGTTTACATAGATATCACCAAGGAAGCAAGCCTGAGTGGTGAGATCGTTTGTGGTGTCGATGATAAGCTTACCGCCTTCGGGAAGAGTGAAGTTACCGCCACTGATGATAACAGTGTTGGGAGCATCAAGAACGATGAGATTGTTTACATCAGCTGTTAAGTCGAGAATTCTGATTTCTGCAACTGTTACTTCTGCCTGAAGGTAAACATCACCGTAGTATTCGCCGCCACCAAAGGTTGTCTGGGAATCGTCTTCGAGAACGATGCCTGCGCCTTCGCCGCGAGGAGCTTCTTCCTTGTCGTCAGCTTCATCTTTGTCGTCAGCTTCATCTTTGTCTGCATCGTCTTCTACAACTACATCATCTGTGCAGAAGGGGCAGTCAAAATCGAAGAGGTCTGCAAGTGTGCAGATAAGTGTGTGGATAGCCTTTGCAAGCTTTGCTGCAAAGTCAAATGTGCTGTTGAGAGCTGTTTCGTAGTCCTTAGCTTTGAGACTGTCGCAGATGTCGCCGGCTGCATCAACTGCTGCAGATGCATCTGTAGATACATTACCGATAGAAGCTGAAATATTATCAGCGTCAATTTCGGGAGTTGCTGCAAAAGCGGGAGCTGCGAGTGAGAAAGCCATTACGAGTGAAAGTACTAATGCCAAGAATTTTTTCATTGTTAATTCCTCCTTTTTAATTTTAACAATTTGGCAATATTTATTATAAACCTGCTCTTTTCTCTTGTCAATAGTTTTACAGGTAGAAATCTTAATTTTCTTTTTATTTTACGCTTTTTCTTTTTTTAAAACAACAAAACTCCCCCGCCGAAGCGAGGGAGTAATTCTGAAAATTAAATTATTCAGCTGTGTTCTTCTTAAGGTTTTCAAGTTCTGCACGAAGCTCCTTGGGAAGCTTGTCACCGAATTTAGCGTAGAACTCTTCGATGCCCTTAGCATCCTCAGCCCAGAGAGCCTTATCTACATCGAGAATTGACTTGAGACCGTCGAGAGTGATTTCGTCCTCGAGACCCTCAAGGTTGATGTCTTCAGCCTTGGGAAGGTAACCGATAGCTGTTTCTTCAGCGCCTACCTTGCCTTCGCAACGATCGATAATCCAGTCAAGTACACGAAGGTTATCACCGAAGCCGGGCCACATAAAGTTGCCTTCATCATCCTTACGGAACCAGTTAACATTGAAGATTTTGGGAGCCTTGTCAGCATCGAGTGTTTCACCGATGTCGATCCAGTGCTGCCAGTAGTCAGCCATATCATAGCCGCAGAAGGGAAGCATAGCCATGGGGTCACGGCGGACAACACCTACTGCACCTGAAGCTGCAGCTGTGGTTTCGGAAGCCATAATGGAGCCGACGAATACACCGTGGTTCCAGTCTCTTGACTGATAAACGAGGGGAGCAAGCTTTGCACGGCGACCGCCGAATACGATGGCGGAAACAGGTACACCGTTGGGATTTTCGAACTCACTGCTGATGCAGGGGCAGTTCTTTGCGGGAGCTGTGAAACGGCTGTTGGGATGAGCGCCCTTGATTTCATCTGTTTTGCCGTTCCAGGGCTTGCCTGTCCATTCCATAGCATTTTCGGGAGGATTCTTGTCGAGGCCTTCCCACCATACTGTATTGTTATCAAGATTATGTGCAACATTTGTAAAGATAGTACCCTTCTTTGTGGAGAGAAGAGCGTTGGGGTTTGACTTCATATTTGTGCCGGGAGCAACACCGAAGAAGCCGTTTTCAGGGTTGATAGCGTAAAGTCTGCCGTCTGCACCCTTGCGGATCCAGGCGATGTCGTCACCTACACACCATACCTTGTAACCCTTGTTCTTATATCCCTCGGGAGGAATAAGCATAGCAAGGTTTGTCTTGCCGCAGGCGGAGGGGAAAGCAGCACAGATGTACTTAACCTCACCGTCGGGCTTTTCGATGCCGAGGATGAGCATATGCTCTGCCATCCAGCCTTCTTTTCTACCCTGGTTGGAAGCGATACGGAGTGCAAAGCACTTTTTACCGAGGAGAACATTTCCGCCGTAACCGGAGTTAACGGAGATGATGGTGTTATCCTGGGGGAACTGACAGATGTATCTCTTTTCCTCGTCGATGTCACAGCGGCAGTGGAGACCTCTAACCCAGTCGTTGCTGTCGCCGAGAGCTTCGAGTACATTGAAGCCTACTCTGGTCATAATGCACATATTAAGTACAACATAGATAGAATCGGTAAGCTCGATACCTGCTTTGGAAAATTCTGAACCTACGGGGCCCATTGAATAGGGAATAATGTAGGCGGTTCTGCCCTTATAGCTGTCCTTTGCGATGCCGTAAAGCATTTCATAGGCTTCTGCGGGATCCATCCAGTTGTTTGTGGGACCTGCTTCTTCTTTGGTTTCAGCACAGATGAAGGTTCTGCCTTCTACACGGGCAACGTCATTCACTGCTGTTCTGTGAAGATAGCAATCGGGAAGAAGCTCCTGATTGAGCTTAATCATTTCGCCTGTAGCACAAGCCTCTGCGCGGAGAGCCTCGATCTGCTCATCGGAGCCGTCAATCCAAACTATCTTGTCGGGATTTACGAGTGCGAGCTTGTCTTCAAGCCATTCAAGTACACTCTTGTTTTTTGTGGGTGCGTTCTGAAGCATAATAAATCTTCCTTTCACAATTGAATTAATTCAGTAGCCTAAAATTACTCCTTGTACTCCATACTACCATTCTTTGATATTATACCGATTTTTATACGGTTTTTCAATAGTTTAGGAAAAAAACGAAAAAATTTACTTTTTAGTTAAAAAGTGGCACCCGAAGGTACCACTTTTTATATATTCAGTTCAATATCAATAGTGTGCGATACCGCATTTACATTCCTGATTCATACCGAACAGCTTGCAGAAGAAGGTGATGAATTTCCAGATGGTTTTAGCGATGCCGTTAGAGTTATGGCACAGACAGTTACAGGTGATGTTCTGTCCTGCGTCACCGATAATTTCATACTCGTAGCATTTGTCGCAGATTCTTACGGCACCCTCACCGGGTGTGTTCTGCTCTACGAAATTATGACCCGAAGCCTCGATGATTTCCTGCTCGAAAACAGCCTTACAGAGTGTGCAGTACATCATATCGGTGATACCTGCGTTTTCGCAGTCAGCGGCAATACCCTCTTTAAGGATAATGCAGGAATGCTCACGCTGGGGTATTACTTCCTTTTTAATAACCTCATCGCACATTTTACAGTGAAGCTCCTTAAGGCCTGATTTGTCACAGGTGGCTTCCTGCGTAACTACCCAGTCACCGTCAGTGTGGGCACCCTTTGAATCGAGTTCCTCGAGGAAAAGACGGGCGGTAGTCTTACAGTCGTTACAGTAAATGTACATATATCCGTCGTGGAGACAGTCGGGGTAAACTATGTTTTTCACATCATAGGTATAATTAAGATGAGTGCCTGCGCTGAAGCTCTCGGTTTCGGTAACAGCACCGCAGGTGCAGGTTCTGGTAGCCCTACCGCCTGTCTTGCAGTCGCCCTCGAGGAAAGTCCATTCGCCGAAGGAATGGGTGCCGGGCACCTCGACGGTCTCAACCTCGTCACAGTAAAGACATTTAACGGTCTTTTTACCGGCGGTGAAGCTTCCGTCGCTGTTACACTTCGGCTCTTCTACGATAATCTCTGCGCCCTCAAATACATGGGGTGCATATTCCTCTACGATTTTATGTATACGGGAGTTTTTACAGTATTTGGTCACTGTACCGGGATGCTGGCAGTCAGCTCCCTCCGAATAATACCAAAGGCTTTCGTCGGTAAAGTCATGGGCATCATAATCTCTTTCACCCGCGATGGTGAAGGAAATACCGCAGTCACGGCACTGATATTTCACAGTGTCGGGCTGTGCGCAGTTTGCTTCACAGCTTTCAACCACCGCATACTTTTCCGTGTTTACGGCATAATCGGAATGAACGGAAACGGTTCTGGTGAAAACCTGATTACATACTGTGCAAAGGCTTTTCTCCTTACCCTCCTGGAAGCAGGTCACGGGAGTGACGGTTTCCCATTCGTTGGTGCCCGCGTCGTGCTTACTGCTGTCGACGGGAACGGAAGCTGTTTCAGCAGCGTAACAGCCGGGGCGGGTACAGTATCTGACCTTTTCGCCCTCGTCCTTACAGGTGGCCTCTGTGGTAATCTCCCACTCGCCGTAGCTGTGATTTTTAAGATCGATGGGGGTTTCTCTGTTTTCTACCTTATTACACCAGTTACAGAAAACTGCCTCGAAGCCTTTTTCCGTACAGGTAGCTACGCTTCCTGTGTAAATAACGGTGTAATTATGAGCAGGAATGATTTCGGTGTACACTACCTGATTACAGACGGTACACACTCTCTCGTGCTTACCCTCCTTATTACAGGTCTGTGAAGTGGTTATCCACTTATAGTTCTCCTCGCCGTGCTCACAGTGATTATACTCTGCGGCAGAAGCTGAAAAGGCGAAGAGCAGCAAAACAGTCATAAGACAAACTGCTAATGCCATAAGTTTCTTTGCTTTCATAATATTTACCTCCGAATAAGAAAATTACATTATTATTCACTGTTATAATACCATCATTTTACCGAGCCGTCAACAGAAAAAAGAAAATTAAATCTTACTTTAATTAACTTTAACATATATCTTCCTTCTCCCTTTGGCGATATTTTTAATATACAATTAATATAGTATGTTTTTTCTTGACAAAGGGCGGTTATTTTTAGTAGAATAAAAGCAGTATGCGGTTATCCGCTTAACCGCAAAAAAGAAAGAAGGGTGAAACAATGAAGTACAAATGGGAAAACCCGCAGATTATCAAAGAAAACAAAGAGGACGGCCATGTTCTCGCCTTATGCTATGACAAGGCAGACAGCGCCGCCAAAAGAGAGAAATCTCCTTTCAAGGTATCTCTTAACGGTACCTGGAAATTTTACTGGAGCAAGGGTGTAGGCGAGCTTCCCGAGGAATTTAAGTCTGCCGACTACGATGACAGCAAATGGGAGGACATCACTATTCCCGGCGTGTGGCAGCTGCAGAAGGATTACACCAAGCCCTGGTATTACGCTAACTCCTTCCCTAACTGCATCAGCATAGAAAAAAGCAAAATCCCCTGCATCGATGTGGCAGGACAGGAAATCGCCGTACACAGAACCTCCTTTACCGTACCCTCCGACTGGGACGGAAGACAGATTTTCCTTCATTTCGGAGCAGTCAAGGCAGGTCTCTCCGTTTATGTTAACGGTCAGTATGTCGGCTACTCCCAGGGCTCGAACACTCCCCACGAGTTTGACATCACCGAATATGTAACCCCGGGCGAAAACAAGCTGGCCGCCGAGGTTTACCGTTACACCGACGGTACCTACCTGGAGGACCAGGATATGTGGTTCCTCTCGGGCATCTACCGCGAGGTTTACATCTACAGCGAGCCCAAAACAGCCCTGCGCGATTTCTTCGTAAGCACCGAGCTCGTAAATAACTACACGGATGCTTATGTTAATTTAGAGGTTCTCATAAAGGATTATACCGAGGGCGGAAAGAATGTAGAATTTGAAGCCGCTCTGCTCACAGCGGGTATGCCTACCCTTATCGGTAAAAGTGAAATAACCACCGTCAAAGGCGAAAACAGACTCGACTTCAAACAGTTCATCGAAAAGCCTGTACTGTGGTCAAGCGAAAATCCCGTCCTTTACACTCTCCTTCTCAAAATCACCTGTGACGGTGCCGTTACATATAAGGCAATCCGTATGGGCTTCAAGCAGGTGGAAATCGTAGGCGAGAAAATCCTCGTTAACGGTAAGCCGCTTCTCATCAGAGGTGTAAACCGTCACGACTTCGACCCCGACTTCGGCTGGGCAGTTCCCGACGAAAGATACATCCAGGATCTGGATATTATGAAAAGGAATAACATAAACTCCATCCGTACCAGCCATTATCCCAATGATCCCCGCTTCTACGACCTTTGCGACGAATACGGCTTCTGGGTAATGGACGAATGTGACCTCGAAACTCACGGCGTAAGAAGAAAGAATGTCCCCGGAGATAATCCGATGTGGACAGAGGCCGTAGTGGACAGAATGGAAAGAATGGTTCTCCGCGACAGAAACCACGCCTGTGTATTTATGTGGTCTCTCGGTAACGAGGCAGGTGACGGCAGTAACTTCCTGCGTATGAAGCAGGCCGCCTTAAAGCTTGACTCTACCCGTCAGTTCCATTACGAGGGTGACTTCGACTTCACAAAGAGTGATGTTATCAGCCGTATGTATCCCACAGAGGATCAGGTGGAAAAATTAGGTAAAAGAGAGCCTCTTACCATCACCTGGTTTGATAACATCGCAAACGCTTTGGCCGCTGACAGCAAGCCTATCTCAAAGGAGCTTTACACGAAGCCCGTAGTCTTCTGCGAATATGCTCACGCTATGGAAAACAGTCTCGGTAACTTCCGCGAATATATGGACGCCTTCGAAAAGTACGATAATCTTTGCGGCGGCTATATATGGGACTTCGTAGACCAGGCCATCCATAAGAAAAACGAGGACGGAGAGGATATGTGGCTTTACGGCACGGACTACAATGAAAAGGATCTGTGGATAAAGCCTCCCTATAACACCTGCGCCATCACCGGCAGTAACATTTACTTCAATGCAAACGGCATCATTGCCGCCGACAGAAAGGTACACCCCTGTATCCACGAGGTCAGAAAGGTTTACTGCGAAATCGAGGTAAAGGCAATCAACATCAGGGAAGGCAGATACCTTCTTAAAAACAAGCAGCTTTTCTCCGACCTTTCGAAATTTGACATTAAATATGTAATCGCAGAGGACGGCAAGGTTCTCTCCGAGAAATATCTTCCCCGTGAGCTTTTCGAAAAATTAGAGGGCCTTTCAGAGATGGAATTCAGCGTAGACTACGCTCTTGCCGAAGAGCCCAAGGGCGAAACCTTCATCACCTTCTCTTATGTCAGAAGAGAGGACTGCCGCTTCGCAAAGGCAGGCTACGAGCACGGCTTCGATCAGTTCCTCATCAAAAACGCAGATGAAAAGGAAGAAATAAGCTACGAGGACAAGGTAGACATAAAGGGTACAGAAAAGTCCTTCACCGTCTGCGGTAAGGATTTCGAATACACCTTTATTAACGGTCTGCTTACCTCTCTTAAAAAGAACTCAAAGGAATATCTCCGCGGTGAGCTCCGTCCGAATTATTACCGTGCTCTCACCGATAACGACATCGATGTTTTCAATTTCGTTCCGCCCCTCATCCCCTTCCATCCCCTCTTCCTGTGGAAGAAATCCACAGACACTCTTAAGACAAAGGCAACAATGGTACACCGATACAGCCACACAGCCTACATCGAAACGAAGGTTTCCGCTTTAGGTCTCAAGGATGTTACGATGACCTACACCGTTTACCCCGACGGTAAAATCGATGTAATCCATAAGGGCACCGCCGGAATGGATATGGTTCGCTTCGGTACACTGCTCACCCTCGACAGAGAATACGATCAGGTTAAATGGTACGGCAGAGGTCCCCAGGAAAACCACATCGACCGTAAAACAGGCGCACGCATCGCTATACACGAAATGAGCGTTACGGATATGGAGCATCACTATATGCGTCCGCAGGAAAACGGACACAGAATCGATGTCAGAATGATGGAGATTAAAAATAAGGAGGGCGCAGGTCTGCGCTTTACAAAGAAGGGCGAAACACCCTTTGCCATAAACTGCCATCACTACACCGTAAACGATCTGGATGAGGCTACCCACATCCACTCCCTCAAGCATAAGGACTTCACTACGGTATGCATCGACCTTATGCAGAGAGGTATCGGCGGTGACACACCGGGTAATGCCTGCTTAAGAGAGCCCTACATTATGCACAAGGGAACAACATACAAATACGGATATACTATCGAAGTAATCTGATGACAAAAGCCCGATTCTGATGAGTCGGGCTTTTACCGTCCGAAAAAAACAGTGCCTTATAGGCTGCCGCAAAATATACACTAACTTTTTTTGTCTGTTCCGTTGAGAAATAATTACATTTGTGTTATACTGTGAGAATAAAGCGAAAAGGAGAACAGAAATGGCTAACGAATACCCTAATCCTTTTATTCCCGAGCGCGCCGATCCCTACATAGTGAAAGAGGACGGATACTATTATTTTACCGCCTCTTATCCTGCCTTTTACGATGCAGACCACGGCTATGACCGTATTATATTAAGAAAAGCGGACACTGTGGCAGGTCTTGCCTCGGCAGAGGAAAAAACCATATGGAAGGCTCACGGGAGCGGCATTATGGCAAAGCATATATGGGCACCCGAAATTCATAAAATAGGCGGTAAGTGGTATGCTTTCTTCGCCGCGGGAAACAGTGACGATGTGTGGCACATAAGACCCTATCTCCTTAAATGCGAGGGAGACGACCCCTACGAGGACGAATGGACGGAACTGGGCAGAATGCAGGCAAAGGACGGAGACGACCTTTCCTTTACCTCCTTTTCTCTCGATATGACCTACTTCGAGCATAATGGCAGACACTATCTGATATGGGCAGAGAGCCGACCCGACTCCTCACTTTTTATGGCAGAGACAGACCCGGAAAATCCGCAGAAGCTTCTGACGGAGCCCATCCTTCTCACCAAGCCCGAATATGACTGGGAAAAGGTACGCTTCCGGGTAAACGAGGGCGCCTCGGTGCTGAAAAGCGAGGATAAGCTCATCGTATTTTTCTCCGCCTCCGGCACGGGCAGTGAATACTGTATGAGTATGGTCTATACGGACGCTGACAGCGACCCGATGGTTAAAGAGAATTGGATAAAATGCCCCTCCCCCGTTCTTTCCACTGCTGATTTAACGGGCGAATCGGGTCCCGGCCATAACAGCTTCGTTTACGATGAAAAGGGCAGACTGCTTCTCGTTTACCACGCGAGACCCGAGGCCCATCTTCACAGAAAATGCGGTACCTGGTGCGAGGAGTCACTTTATGACCCCTGCAGACACGCCCGCATCCGTTTCGTCACCTTCGACGAAAATAATTTACCGGTAATAGAAAGGTGAAAAAAATGAACAGAAACTTTCTCATCGTCGGTGCAGGCAGAAGCGGAATCTGCTGCGCCAAAATGCTCCTTCAGACAGGCGACAATTTCGCAATATACGACGGAAATATTAATCTTGATAAAAAAGCCACCGAGGAAAAAATCGGAAAAAGCGGCATAAGGTTCATTCTTGACGAAATAACAGAAAAGGATTTCGAGGGAATCGATGTCTGCGTCGTAAGCCCCGGTGTGCCCCTTAATTCTCCCGTTCTCACTATGGCGAAGGAAAAAGGTATACCTTTATGGAGCGAAATCGAGCTGGCTTATCTTTACGATAAGGGCGACATCATCGCTATCACGGGTACAAACGGCAAAACCACCACTACCTCCCTCGTTTATGAAATAGTGAAGGCACACAACGAAAACACCCTTTTGGTGGGCAACATTGAAATTCCCTACACAGGGCTCGCTCTTACCTCCGTACAGGGTGGCGCCACCGTAGCTGAAATCAGCTCCTTCCAGCTGGAAACGATGGATACCTTCAGACCGAAGGTATCCGCCATTCTGAACATCACTCCCGACCATTTAGACCGTCACGGCTCTATGGAAAACTACATCGAAGTGAAAAAATCCATAACTAAAAATCAGACTGTCCAGGATTTCTGTGTGCTTAATTACGATGACGAAGTTCTCCGCGAATTTGGCAAGACTGTCACTGCAAAGCCCCTTTTCTTTTCTTCCGAAGCGGAGCTCTCCGACGGACTTTTTTACAGAAACGGAACAGTCTACAAGGCTGTAGACGGCACCGTAACACCTTATCTGACACAGGATGATACAAACCTTGTAGGTGTACATAACTTCGAAAACATTATGGCGGCCGTGCTTATGACCGAGGCCTTCGGTGTACCAGAGGAGACAATCAAAAGGGCTGTAAAAGCTTTCCGTGCCGTAGAGCACCGCATAGAGTTTGTAACAGAAAAGAACGGTGTAAAATACTATAACGACTCCAAGGGCACAAACACCGATGCGGCCATAAAGGCTATCGACGCTATGCCCTCTGAAACAGTTCTCATCGGCGGCGGCTATGATAAGCACAGCGATTTCACCGAATGGGTAAGCCGTTTTCCCGGCAAGGTAAGAAAGCTCATTCTCATCGGTCAGACCGCAGAGAAGATAGCCGGGACATGCGAAAAAATCGGATTTAAGGATTATGTGTTCGCAGAGAGTCTTCCCGAAGCGGTAGCCATCGCCGCGAAGGAAGCAAAAGAAGGAGACTGCTGTCTTCTCTCCCCTGCCTGTGCATCCTGGGGTATGTTTAAAAGCTACCAGCAGAGAGGCAATATGTTTAAGGACGAGGTAAATAAGCTTTAAATAAATGCAGAAGGGGCTGTAAAAAATACAGACTGCATAAACCAAAGCAAAAATCAGGGGCTCCCGCAAAGCTGTTTGCAGAAGCCCCTTTTATATGTAATCAAAACGTCGGTGGTTCTTATCTGTTAATTCAAACAAAAAACTCCCTGCAATATGCCTTATGGATTCCGGCATACTGCAAGGAGTTTTTATATTCTTATTTCTTCGATTTGAGATATTCTTCTCTTCCGAGCTCGTAAAGGTTATTACCCTCACTGTCGATGATAACCATAAGAGGCATATCCTCTACATAAAGCTCACGGAGTGCTTCTGCACCGAGATCCTCGTAAGCGATGAGCTTTGCGCTCTTAATGCACTTGGCTAAAAGAGCACCTGCACCGCCGATAGCACCGAAGTAAACGCCGCTGTATTTTTTCATAGCGTCTACGACCTCGGGAAGTCTTGCACCCTTACCGATCATACCTCTGGCACCTACGCTCATCATAGTGGGAGCATAAGCGTCCATTCTGCCGCTGGTTGTCGGGCCGGCAGAGCCGATAACAGTACCGGGCTTCGCGGGAGTGGGACCTACATAGTAGATGGTGGCGTTCATAGGATCGATGGGTAATTTTTCGCCTCTTGCGAGAGCCTCACACATTCTCTTATGACCTGCATCTCTCGAGGTGTAGATGATACCTGTAAGAAGAACTCTGTCACCTGCTTTGAGTGACTTCGCGATTTCTTCGGTAAGGGGTAATGTAATTTTCTTTTCCATTTCAGATTACCTCCGACTGATGACGTGTTACATGGCAGTTGATGTTAATGGCACAAGGCATACCTGCGATGTGAGTGGGAAGAGTTTCGATGTTAAGGCCGATAGCTGTGGTCTTACCGCCGAAGCCCTGGGGACCGATACCGAGCTCGTTAATCTTTTCGAGCATTTCCTTTTCGAGGTCTGCATAGTAGGGATCGGGATTTTCGGAATCGATGGGTCTCATAAGTGCCTTCTTTGCTAAAAGAGCAGCCTTATCGAAGGTACCGCCGATGCCTACGCCCACTACCATGGGAGGACAGGGGTTGGGGCCTGCTGTCTCGACTGTTTCGATGATGAAATCCTTGATGCCCTGAAGACCTGCGGAGGGCTTGAACATACGGATAGCACTCATATTTTCACTGCCGAAGCCCTTGGGGCCTACGGTGATTTTAATGTTTTCGCCGGGAACGATTTCAGTGTAGAGCATAGCGGGTGTATTATCACCGGTGTTACCTCTTCTGATGGGGTCCTTAACCACGCTCTTACGGAGGTAGCCCTTATCATAGCCTCTGCGGACGCCCTCGTTAACGGCATCGGCAAGATTTTCACCTACAATGTGTACATCCTGTCCGATTTCGAGGAATACACAGGCCATACCTGTATCCTGACAGATGGGTACATTTTCATCGTCAGCGATTTTATAATTTTCGATAATGTCATCGAGAATACCCTGTGCGATGAGTCCGTCCTCACACTTACGGCAGGATTCGATGGCACACTTTACATCACCGGGGAGATGGCAGTTAGCCTCGATGCAAAGCTTTTCAATAGTGTCTCTGATAATATCTGTGCTGATTTCGCGCATTTGAAAAGTCCTCCTTATTATCTTTCGTGACGGGCATACTTGGGAAGAAGAAGAGGTGAAACTGCATCTGTGGCAAGACCTGCTTCCTCGAGCTCTTTGGCATAAGAAACGATGTGGTCGAGATTCATAGTGCCGAGCTCTGTTGTCTTTGCTTTAGCAGCTGCAGCCTTACCTGCGTTTCTGCCGAATACGATAATGTCGAGAAGCGAGTTACCCATAAGTCTGTTTCTGCCGTGGATACCGCCTACTGCTTCACCGGCTACGAGAAGGTTCGGGATAGCCTTGGTAAAGCCGTCGCCGCCGATTTCGAGGCCGCCGTTCTGGTAGTGAAGAGTGGGATAAACGAGGATGGGCTGCTTTCTCATATCTATACCGTAGTTAAGATACATACGCATCATAGCGGGGATTCTCTTTTCGATGGTGCCTTCACCGCCGAGGATTTCGATCATCGGAGTGTCAAGCCATACACCGCTGCCGAGAGGTGTGTCCACGCCCTTACCGTTAGCACATTCACGGATGATAGCGGAGGCGGAAACGTCTCTGGTCTCCAGAGGATGAGCGTAAGCCTCACCGTCCTTATTTACGAGCATAGCACCGAGTGAACGAACCTTTTCGGTTACGAGAGCGCCGAAAATCTGGGAGGGATAAGCTACACCTGTGGGGTGATACTGGATGGTATCCTGATAAAGGAGAGGTGCACCGAGTCTGTAGCCGAGCACGAGACCGTCAGCCGTAGCACCGTAGTGGTTTGAGGTGGGGAAGTTCTGATAATGAAGTCTGCCTGCACCGCCGGTAGCGATAACGACTGTCTTTGCCTTGGCTACGAGATAGTCGCCTGTTTCCATATTAAGGAGAACAGCACCTGCTACCTGACCCTTATCGTCCTTGATAAGCTCTACGGCGGAGGTGAACTCGATAACGGGAATCTGTCTGTTAAGAACCTCGTCGCGAAGGTTTCTCATAATTTCAGCACCCGAATAGTCCTTACAGGCGTGCATTCTCTTTCTGGAGGTACCGCCGCCGTGGGTGGTAACCATTCTGCCGTCCTCTTCCTTATCGAACATAACGCCGAGATCGTTAAGCCATCTGATAGCGTCGGGGGCTTCCATAACGAGTCTGCGGAGAAGCTCGGGTCTGGCAGCGAAGTGTCCGCCGCCGAAGGCATCGAGATAATGCTGAACGGGAGAGTCGTTTTCCTTGTCAGCGGCCTGGATACCGCCTTCAGCCATCATAGTATTGGCGTCACCGATACGAAGCTTCGTAACGATCATTACATCAGCGCCTGCCTCGTGAACCTCGATGGCTGCGGATGAGCCTGCACCGCCGCCGCCGATAACGAGAACATCGGTTTCATAGTCGATCTTTGAAATATCTACGGGTATCTTTAAAAGTCTGCTGTTTGAATGGAGAAGGTCTGTGAGCTCCTTGGGAGCCTTCTGTCCCTTATTGGGGCCGACCTTGATTTCAGCGAAGCCGTCTTCACGGTAGTCGGGATGGTAAGCCTTAAGCAGCTCATCCTTTTCCTCGGCAGTCATTCTGCGGGGCTCTGTCTTCATTCTTTCTTCTCTGGTAGCTTCTACCTTTTTGATTGATTCGAGCATATCTGCTGTAAACATTGGCTTTCCCTCCTTATTTCTCGATTTCTCTGTTATTGTAAAGCTCTTTCATCTCTGTGATGGGCTTACACATAATCTGCTCAATAAGCTCATCGTAAGCGCCCTCGTTAACCTCTGCTACTCTCGTCTTAAGGTGCTCGGTTTCGGGAGCGATGTACTTACCTACCATACGGCGGGCTAAAAGGCCTACCATAGGATGGGAGATTTCTGCGGGACATCTCACGCTGCAGCAGCCGCAGGCTACGCAGTCAAAGGATTCCTCGGCACACTTTTCGTATTCGCCTCTCTGTGCATAAGCGATGTACTGCATTACATTAAGGTCCTGGGTACAGGCGTTAGTACAGGCATTACAGCCGATACAGCTGTAGATTTCGGGATAAAGCTCCATCATTACCTTTTCTGTGGGCTTTGTTTCCTTAATGTCATAGGTTCTCTTATCTGTGGGGAAGAAGGGAATGGATGCTACATACATACCGTCCTCTACCTGCTTCTGACAGGCAAGACAGGTCTTAAGGGTATTGTCGCCCTTGATTCTGTAAATGGTGGCACAGGCACCGCAGAAGCCGTGACGGCAGCCGCAGCCTCACGAGAGAGTGTAGCCCGCATATTCCATAGCAGTCATAATGGTCATTTCGCCCGGTACTTCATACTTTTTGCCGAAAAAATATACATTTACTAAATTGCTCATATTTATAATGTCCTTTCCAGATTAATACTCGTCGGGTAATTCGTCTACTTCGTCACAACGGAAAACGGGTCCGTCCTTACATACATACTTTGAGCCGATGTTACAGCGTCCGCATTTACCGACACCGCATTTCATACGAAGCTCGAGAGTGGTATAAGCCTGCTCCTTCGAGAAGCCCATTTCGGTAAGAGCGGCCAGAACGAACTTAATCATAATCGGCGGACCGCAGACCAGAACCGTCTTATCGCTGGAGAGCTCGAGCTCCTTAAGGTAAGCGGGTACAAAGCCTACATGGCCGTCCCAGCCGTCCTGGGGTCTGTCGATGGTAAGGTAAACATTTACATCCTTTGCATTCATCCACTTTTCCTTGATTTCCTTAAGCTGAACGAGGTCGTCAGCGGAGCGGGAGCCGTAAAGAATGTCTACCTTGCCGTAATTTTCGCGGTTATCGAGTACATAATTGATAACGGAGCGCAGAGGTGCGAGACCGATACCGCCGGCAACGAAGAGAAGGTCTTTACCCTTAAGCTCTGTTTCCACGGGGAAGGCGTTACCGTAGGGGCCTCTGACGGTGATTTCATCACCTACCTGAAGGTCGTGGAGATAATCGGTAAGAACACCGCACTTTTTGATGCTGAATTCCTGATATTCCTTATTTGTGGGTGAGGAGGTAATGGAGAACATTGCCTCGCCGATGCCGGGCGCATAAAGCATAGCACACTGACCGGGCATATGCTCGAAAAGCTTACCGCCCTCGGGAGCGTTCACTCTGAAGGTTTTTACGTCGGGAGTTTCCTGACGGATATCTGTAATGACACCGACCATAGGTACGAGGGTGTCAAGCTTATAATTCTCATGACAATTGCAGTCGCACATTATTTTTCGCCCTCCTCTTTTTCGAAAGCCTTGATAACCTTGATGATGTTAGCCGATGCGGGACATTTGTCCACACAGCGTCCGCAGCCTACGCAGGAATACATTCCGTCGTTATTGGCGGGGAAGTAAACGAGCTTATGCATAAATCTCTGACGGAAGCGCTGCATCTGACTGGTTCTGTTATTACCGTGTGCCATCATAGTGAAGTCGGAATACATACAGGAGTCCCAGCAGCGGTATCTCTGGATGCCGTTTTTGGTTTCGTAGTCCTTAAGGTCATAGCACTGACAGGTGGGACAAATAAAGGTACAGGTACCGCAGCCGATACACGGCTTATAAAGGTCAGCCCATACGGAAGAATTGAATTTCTCGGCGGTAGCCTCACCGTGCCATGCCTCGAGAGAGATATTCATATAAGGAAGAAGTCCGGTAATTTTTCTGATTTCCTCCTGCTTTTCCTTTACGGGTGCCTCATCGGCATCGGAAAGGACGGATGCGAGCTTTTCGGTGAGTGCCTCGCCCTTTTCAGTTTTAGCGTTCCAGTAGTAATACTCACCGCAGTCGTAAAGGCTTACATCGCCTGCAGGCTCGGCACAGTCGATGCCGAAGGCCTTACAGAAGCAGCTTTCCTCGGGCTCGTTACAGGCGAAGGACACGATGATACCGTGGTCTCTTCTTGCCTTATAAAAGGAGTCGACAGGCTCTGAAAGGAATACTCTGTCGAGCACCTCGATGCCCTTTACATCACAGCCTCTTACACCGAAGAGAACGAAGTCCTCATTTTCGAGCTCCTGCTGTGTGATGCGGATTTTTCTGTCAGCCTTGGTTACCGTGTAAAGAGTTTCGCTCTGGGGGAAGAAAACCTCCTTGGCGCTTTTTACGGTTTTGAGTGTGTCAAGATCAACCTTGCAGTTTTCATTATATATAGCGTAGTTTGTCTGACCTGCATAGGAAACGGGAAGATAAACTCTTTCATTTTCGCTGACAGCATTCAGAAGAGCGGTAAGGTCTGATTTTAAAAACTTTTTCATTTTCTTATCTCCTTTCGCCCGGCTCAAGGTCAACCAAGGTGTAATCGGTGAGAGGCCCTTTGGTTTCTGCGTCCTCACCTGCGATGTATTCACCGTAGTATTCGTTTATATCCTTGATGAACTTTCTGTTGAAAAGATGGAGAGGGATGCCCTGGGGACATACACGGCTGCACTCACCGCAGTCGGTGCATCTGCCCGCTACATGGAAGGCGCGGATGATATGGAACATACTCTCCTCAAAGGGATCTACATTAGCCTTCTGCTCTGCATCGAATTTAGTGGAGTCAAAAACGCATTTTCTGCAGGAGCAGGCGGGACATACATTACGGCAGGCATTACATCTGATGCACTTGGAAAGCTCCTTACGGAAATAAGCGAACTTTTCCTCGGGTGTGAGACCCTCGATGATGTCCACATCAGTGAAGCGGTCGCCGTCACAGGTGTCTGTGCTGTCGAGAAGGAGCTCGTCGTAAATCTTATGCTCCTTGCCCTTACATACATGGCATCTCTCGAGCATTACAGACTTATAATCTACCTTCTTTTCGCCGTAAACGGTTTCTACCGTGAGCTCGTCACATTTGCCGCTGATTTCAGCACCCTTTACTGCAGTGATACCCTTGATGCCCTGTGCCTTTATCTTTTCGATGTCAAGCTTACCCTTACAGCCTACACCGATGATGTAAACCTTGTCGCGGAGAACTCTGTGCTCTTTAAGAAGCTGATTAAAGGAGTAGGTATCGCAGGGCTTGAGAAGGATGAGTGTTTTTCCCTCAAGGTTTGAGCCCTTGATCATATATTTGCTTAAGTTTGCACCGCAGAAGCCGTCGTAGATGAAATCGTCGAGCTCCTCTGCGCTGTTAAAGTAATGGGGCTCGGGATTATAACCGAGGTCTCCCTTCTTCCAGCCGAGCACACGCACTACGGTACCGTCGGCTAAAAGCTCTTTCATTCTTTCTGTTAATCTTTGCATCTTAAATCCCCCAATCTTCTGTTCGGGCCCAGCTCGCGGACAGCCGAAACAAATTCGTTCATAGTGGTGGAGAACTTAACGCCCTCTGCGGCAGAAACCCATTCTACACGGGTTCTTTCTCTTTCGATACCGAGGTAATCGAGCATAGAGAACAGCAGAGTCATTCTTCTTCTGGCATAATAGTTACCTGTGCTGTAGTGACAGTCACCGGGATGACAGCCGCAGATAATAACACCGTCAGCGCCTCTTTCGAAGGCACGGAGGATAAACATGGGGTTTACTCGGCAGGAGCAGGGAACACGGATGATTTTTACATCGGCGGGATAGGAAAGTCTGCTTCCTCCTGCAAGGTCGGCACCTGCGTAGCTGCACCAGTTACAGCAGAATGCGACGATTTTCGGTTTAAATTCCTGATTTATCGACATATAGCATCCACCTCCGCAATAATCTGTCTGTTTGAGAAGCCCTGAAGATCCATAACACCTGAAGGACAGGCAACGGTACAAGCACCGCAGCCCTGGCAGAGTGCACTGTTAACGACAGCGACTCTGTGAGTCTTTCTGATTCCGTGGTCATTGATAAGCTTATCCTCGTAGCTGATGGCACCGTAGGGACAAACATTGGCGCAGGCGCTGCAGCCGTTACAGAGAAGCTCGTCTGCCTTGGCAGTACAGGGATTGGTAAGGAGCTTATCCTTTGCTAAAAGACCGATAACCTTAACTGCCGCGGCACCTGCCTGCGAAACAGTTTCGGGAATATCCTTCGGTCCCTGGCATACACCCGAAAGGAATACACCGGCTGTGGGTGATTCTACGGGACGAAGCTTCGGATGAGCCTCGGTGATGAAGTTATTTGTGTCAATGCTTGCAGTGAGCATTGTAGCTATATTTCTTACCTCGGGAGAGGGCTCGATAGCGGCGGCTAAAACTACCATATCGGCCTCGACCTTAAGCTGCTTGTTATCGAGAAGGTCTACGCCGTGAACGGTGAGCTTTCCGTTAGGCTCGGGAGTAACCTTGCCTACCTGACCCTTGACATAATTTACGCCGTATTCCTCGACGGCTCTTCTGTAAAATTCGTCGAAGTTTTTACCCGGAGTACGGACATCGATGTAAAATACGGTTACATTTACATCGGGATATTTATCTCTGATGAGGATAGCGTGCTTGGCTGTGTACATACAGCAGATTTTCGAGCAGTAGCTCTTTCCCTTATTGTCGGCACATCTTGAGCCCACGCACTGGATGAATACGATGTTCTTCGGAGCCTTGCCGTCGGAGAGACGCTCGAGATGACCCTTTGTGGGGCCTGCCGCATTCATAATTCTTTCGAGCTCCAGAGAGGTGATGACATCCTTGCTCTGGCTGTAGGCATATTCGTCGTAGTTGTCGAGTTTGATTACCTCGAAGCCTGTGGCTACCACGATGGCACCGTACTTGCGGGTAACGATTTCGTCCTCCTGCTTGTAGTCGATAGCTCCTGCCTGACATACTCTTTCACAGAGACCGCATTTGCCGTTTTTAAGCTTTAAGCACTGTGAGGGGTCGATAACGGGAACATTGGGGATAGCCTGTGCAAAGGGAGTGTAAATGGCGGGACGGTTATTAAGACCGCTGTTAAATTCGCTGAGTGCCTTTTTGCTCGGGCACTTTTCCATACAGGCGCCGCAGCCTGTACACTTATTCATATCGACATATCTGGCCTTTTTACGGATGTCTACGGTGAAGTCGCCGACGAAGCCGGAAACCTTTTCTACCTCACTGTAGGAGTAGATGTTGATTTTCTCGTGAGCGGCCGCATCCACCATTTTCGGTGTAAGGCTACAGGCGGAGCAGTCGAGAGTGCGGAAGGTTTTGTCAAGCTGTGCCATTTTACCGCCGATGGAGGGAGTTTTCTCCACGATGTCTACCTCGTAGCCTGCATCTGCGATGTCGAGAGCGGTCTGGATACCTGCGATACCGCCGCCGATAACGAGTGCTCTCTTTGTAACACCGCTTTCACCTGCGTAAAGAGAGGTGTTAAGACTTACCTTGGCGATAGCCGCACGGGTAAGGATGACTGCCTTTTCGGTACCCTCGTTTATGTCCTTGTGTACCCAGGAGCACTGCTCACGAAGGTTAGCGATTTCGACCATATAAGGGTTGAGACCCGCTTTTTCCGCACACTTTCTGAAGGTGGTTTCGTGCATACGGGGTGAACAGGAGCAGACAACCACACCGGAAAGATTCTTTTCTCTTATTGCCTTGGCTATTCTTTCCTGGCCGGCCTCGGAGCACATATACTGATATTCCTCAGCGTGCACTACACCCGGCTCAAGCTTAGCCATTTCTACTACCTTTTTAACATCTACCGTAGCTGCGATGTTACTGCCGCAGTGGCAGACGAAAACGCCTATTCCGTTCATTGTCTCACCTCCTGAATTTTCTGAAAGCACTTACGAGAAGCTGCTGGGGAACATCGTCATCGATAAGTGCGGGTATTTCATTGGCTGAAAGATAATTTCCGCCCTTCTGTCTTACGACTGTCTGTCTGGCCGCGTCCACGATTTTACCGGGCTTGACATCTCTGGGACAGCGCTCCACACAGGCGAAGCAGGAAAGACAGTACCAGAGTGATTCGCATTTAGCAAGAGCCTCAATATCCTCGTTCACTACATAGGACACAAACTGATGAGGCTTTATGTCCATTTTTTCGAAGGCGGGACAGGATGCGGAGCATTTGCCGCACTTCATACATTTAAGAGGATTAGTTCCGCTGATTTCGGCGATTTTAGCCGCCGCTGTTTTGCTGTTTGCGTGACTCATTATTCTTCCTCCCCTTTCACACCTAATGCCTCGGCTAAAATTTCCGTGAAGTAATAAACGGGAACGGTAGCCTTGGAATTTTTGGTCAGATTATACTGGCAAAGAGGACAGGCTGTGATGAGCATATCAGCACCGAAGCCGGAGGCACTGTCCATAATGTTATCGCACATCTTTGATGCGAGATCCTTTGCCTTAAGAGAAATGTATCCGCCGCAGCATTCGTTACGGTAGGGATAGATTACGGGTTCAGCACCCAATGCACGGATAAAGTCCTCGATAATGGTGGGATTTTCGGGATTATCAAAGCCTAAAATGTTTCCCGGTCTTAAAAGAAGACATCCGTAATATGCGCCTATTTTTTTACCTGTAAGAGGGTTAACTACCTTTTTCTTAAGCTCGTCAAAGCCGATTCTGTCGCGGAGAACCTCGAGGAAGTGAAGAACCTGTGCTTCACCTGCATAAGGCTCGTCAAGCTTCATATAGTTGTTTGCCTTTACTCTGATGTCCTCCACATTCTGCATATCGTCGTTAACTCTTTTAAGCACGTGATAGCAGGCAGAGCAAAGAGTAACGAGCTCCTGACCCTTGAGCTTTGCCTCGTTAAGAGCGCGGACAGAGGAAAGCTTCGTGGCGATTTCGTCACTGCTTAAGGGATAAACGCCGCCGCAGCACTGCCAGTTTTCGATTTCCTCCAGCTCGAAGCCGAGAACCTCTGCGGATTTTCTCGCATAGGTGTCAAGGTCCTTTGCCTTTGTTCGTAAGGTACAACCCGGATAATAACTGTACTTCATACACTATGATCCTTTCTCTGAAAAATAGTTTTTGGGTGTTGAGGTTTTGTCTTAAAAAGCTCCGTAATCTCCTTTATTTAAGCTCATAAAACACCAACATAGTCCATTCGGTTAATCATAACATTTTTTCGACAAAATTTCAACCTTTTGAGGAAGAAAATATTTCCTGTTCGAGGGCTTACTTATACTTTTTTGATATAGGTATATATATAATTCGGAACACCTTCGGAGAAACGGAAAAATACAGGCTGAAGCCGACGGATATTCCGTCCGGAAAGCCCCTGCCGACACAGCTGAAAATCACATCACCCGTCGGGTAAAATTCCTTTTTTTCAGAAGGCTCAGAAGGTAATGTCCTGCCTTCTCCGTCAGCTTCATAACGGTAAACAACAAAAATCCCTGCAATACTCGCGTATTACAGGGATTTTTCATAATGCTAAATCGGAAATGAATCTGACTTATTCTGTAAAGCCGGATTCTACGAGCTTTACAAGCTCCTCTACAGCCTGCTCCTCGTCAGAGCCGCCTGCGATGATGCGGATGTCTGTACCGCCCATAATGCCGAGTGAAAGAACGCCGAGAAGGCTCTTTGCGTTTACTCTTCTTTCTTCCTTTTCAACCCAGATAGAGGATTTGAATTCATTTGCCTTCTGGATGAAGAAGGTAGCGGGACGGGCATGAAGACCAACCTGATTCTGAACTTTTACATCTTTAACAAACATATCTATAACTCCCACACATAAATTTTTCTTTTGAGTGTCGCTATATATTATACCACAAAACTTTTCTTCGTCAATGGTTAAAACATACTTTAAAAGATTTCGTTTGCAAGACTAAACATTCATAAAAATAAAGGTTCGTTTTTGTGCAAAATAACTACAAATAATCTTCTTCACGGAGCAGTATGCACAATTAAAAGGCGATTTTTATTCTTTATCTTCATTTTTAAGACTTTTTTTGTACTCACGGAGATATTCGATGTCCTTTTTCGAAAGGTCTGCCCGCGACAGCATATCCGGACGGCGGTCGTAGGTTCTTTCGAGGGATTTTTCACGGCGGAATTTTTCGATATTTTTATGGTGCCCCGATAACAGTATATCGGGAACAGTCCGTCCGTGCCACTCATAAGGTCTCGTATACTGTGGATATTCGAGCAGAGAGTTATAATGGCTCTCCTCGGTAAAGGCGTCCTCATTGGCTAAAACACCGTCGAGCATACGGGAAATGCTGTCGGCTAAAACCAGTGCGGGAAGCTCACCGCCCGTAAGCACATAATCGCCGATGGAGATTTCCTCATCCACGATTTCCTCGATAACTCTTTCGTCTATGCCCTCATAATGGCCGCAGAGAATGGCGATATTATCCATCCTTGCCAGCTCCTTGACTCTTTCCTGTGTGAGAGTTTTACCCTGGGGGGACATAAAGATAAGATGGGGCCTCATACCTCTTTTTTCGCACAAGGCCTCGTAGCAGTCGTAGACAGGCTGCACCTGCATAATCATACCCGTTCCGCCGCCGTAGGGAGCGTCGTCCACCCGGTTATGCTTATCCTTTGAGTAAGCTCTTATCTGTATGCAGTTTATTTCCACCTTTCCCTCCTGTCTTGCTCTGCCGATAATGCTTTCGGACAGAACTGACTCGCACATTTCGGGAAAAAGGGTAAGTATGTCAATTTTCATCGTCAAAAATTCCTCTCAAGGGGCGTATTTTAATGATACCCTCCGCCACATTCACACCGATAACCACGGAAGGGATGGCGGGGATAAGATATTCCCTGCCCTCATCGGTCTTAATGTGCCACACATCGTTGGCGCCGGTCTCACTCACATCCGAAAGTGTGCCGTAAACCTTGCCCTCATCGTCGGCATCGATAACCCTGCAGTCGAAAAGCTCCTGCATAAAGTAAAAGCCCTCGGGCAAGGCCACATCGCTCCTTTTCATATAAAGAATACGGTTGCGAAGCTTATTGCCCTCCTCGGGAGTGTCCACGCCCTCGATTTTCATTATGGCCATATTACCGCCCTGTCTTATCTTCACCTTAAGAGGCTTTTCACCCTTTTTATCGAGATAAAGGGTGCGGAATTTTTTCATAAAATCCACGCTGTCACACCAGGGCTGCACCTTCATTTCGCCCTTTATGCCGTGGGCAGAGGTGATTTTCCCTATTTCAAGATATTCTTTAATCATAAGAATTTCCTTTCATATAAAATCAAAGGCTGTCGGTCGAGACAGCCAAGATATTGATTATTCAGCTTCGGGGAACATTGTGTCAACATAAAAATCGTCATCGGGTTCCTCATTGAACTCGTCGCATACGAGGTCATAAAGCCAGTTCCAGAGCTTGGTAAAAAACTCGTCAAACTTTGCCCAGAATTCTGCCATTGTCATAATGTTATTCCTCCTTAATTTTTTCTTGAATTAATTATATACCAAAAAAAGGCAATTTTCAAGGGGTTTAAATTACTTTATTTGACAGTAGGGATTTTTTCCACTATAATTAGTCTGTATTATTTTTTTCAGGTGATAAAATGAACTGTATTATCTGCCCCGTGTGCGGCGAAGAATTAAACGAGGACGGCAGAAGCCTCCGATGTGAAAAAGGTCACTGCTTCGACAGAGCGAAGGAGGGCTATGTAAACCTAATAGCGGGCACTCATAAAAAGGGCTCCCTCATCGGTGATAACAGAGCTATGGCACTTTCCCGGAGAGCCTTCCTCGAAAAGGGATATTTCGACTCTCTGCTCGACGAGCTCATTTCCGTAATAAAGGAAAGGTCACTCCCCTGCCCTTCCGTTCTCGACATCTGCTGCGGCGAGGGCTACTACTCCCATAAAATCAAAGAGGCCGTAAGCTGTCAGATGTACGGCTTCGACATATCGAAGGAGATGGTGCGTTTAGCCGCCAAAAGGAAAAACGGCTGTGAATACCTGGTGGCAAATCTTGCCCGCATACCCGTAAAAGATAAAAGCATCGACATCGCCTTTCATCTTTTCGCTCCCTTTCACGAAAAAGAGTTCGGCAGAATAATGAAGAACGGCGGCACTCTGATCTCCGTGGTCGCAGGCGAAAATCACCTTTTCGAGCTCAAGGAAATCCTTTACGACTCACCCTACAGAAACGACGAACAGCCTCCCGAAACGGAAAGCCTCACCGTAAAAGAAAAAAGAAAGGTAACCCGCAGAGTGCACCTGT
The DNA here is from genome assembly GCA_045588555.1 of Acutalibacteraceae bacterium. Lineage (GTDB taxonomy): Bacteria > Bacillota > Clostridia > Oscillospirales > Acutalibacteraceae > UBA6857. The sequence continues at coordinate 27,646 of JAZNEL010000022.1, forward strand.
CCTCCGAAGAGGACATAAATGCCCTTTTCGAAATGACTCCCTACTACTACCGCACGAGCGACAGAGACAAAGCAAAGCTCGAAAAATACGATGAGCTGGATGTGACGGTGGACTTCTGCATTTTTATTTACTGAATTAACAGCCGTATAAACTGTTAAAAAGACAAAGAAACAGTCCGTTGAATCAGACGAAGGTTTCAACGGACTTATTTTATATTCACAAAAGTGTAAATCTCTCCGTCGCAGAGGGAAGACGGCTTTTCTTTTATTCTTCGCGTATTCTTCGCGGAGTGTTTTCTGCGGTTACGGATTATTCCGAAAGTGCATCGATAAGCTCTCTCATACCCTCCACGGGACTGACATTTTTCAGCTTATAGGAGATGTAAGGGCTCGTTTTGGCGGCACTTATCATAGCCTTTCCGCGAAGCTTATGTCCTACTGCGGCGATAAACTGCGGCTTAAGGTCACTGACAAAGGCTAAAAGCATAGTGTTCTGCTGTTTGATTTCATAAATACCGAGTCTTGCGGCCTTCGAGCGCAGAAGTGCCACCTCTACCAGTCCCTCCACTGCCTTCGGAGGCTCACCGAAGCGGTCGATAAACTCATCGAGAACATCCATGGCATCCTCTCGCGTTTCGATTTCAGCGATTCGCTTATACATACCTATCCTGTTTTTCACCGAGTCGATGTAGGCTTCGGGAATGTGTGCATCGACGGAAATGTCGATAAGGCACTCCTGCTTTTCCTTCACCTCGACACCGGTCTTTTCCTCCTGAATGGTTTCGGAAAGAATCTGAAGATACATATCATAGCCCACCGCCTCCATATGTCCGTGCTGCTGTGCACCGAGAACATTACCCGCACCGCGGATTTCCAGGTCACGCATAGCGATACGGAAGCCCGAGCCGAATTCGGTAAATTCCTTTATGGCCGAAAGTCTGCGCTGTGCGATTTCGGAAATTTCCTTATTTTTACTGTAGGTAAAGTAAGCATAGGCACGGCGGGAGCTCCGTCCCACTCTGCCGCGTATCTGATGAAGCTGGGCAAGACCCATCCTGTCCGCATCTTCGATGATTAGCGTGTTCGCATTGGGCACATCCACACGCGTTTCGATAATAGTGGTGCATAAAAGGATGTCGATCTCATTCTCTAAAAGCTTGCGCCATATCTCGCTCAAATCATCCTCGCTCATTTTACCGTGTCCGATGCCGATTCTCGCCTCGGGAAGATATTTCTTTATCTCTGCCGCCCGTCTTTCGATGGACTCCACACGGTTATGCAGATAATAAACCTGTCCGCCGCGACGGATTTCTCTTTCCATCGCCTCGGCTAAAATCTCCATATCCTGGGGCACCACATAGGTCTGCACCGGGTATCTGCCCACGGGAGGAATTTCGAGCACGGACATATCCCTGATACCTGTCATAGCCATATTAAGAGTACGGGGAATAGGTGTGGCTGAAAGGGTAAGAACATCCACCAGAGGGAATTTCTCCTTCAGCTTTTCCTTCTGTGCCACACCGAAGCGCTGCTCCTCATCAACTATCAGAAGCCCTAAATCCTTAAACTCCACGCTTTTGGCGATGATGGAATGAGTGCCTACGATTATGTCTATGCTGCCCCTTTTGAGGGCTTTTTTTATTTTAGTTCTCTCCGTCTGTGTACGGAAGCGTGAGAGCATATCTATCTCCACGGGGAAGCCGTCAAAGCGCTTTTTTATGGTCTGAAAATGCTGAAAGGCTAAAATAGTGGTGGGCACGAGGATGGCACACTGCTTTCCGTCAGCCACGCACTTAAAGGCGGCACGCAGAGCCACCTCGGTTTTTCCGAAGCCCACATCGCCGCAGAGAAGTCTGTCCATCGGACTCGGTCTTTCCATATCGCGCTTGATTTCATTTACGGCCTCTAACTGGTCGTCGGTTTCCTCGAACTCGAAGCGACGCTCGAAGTCATTCTGCATATCCATATCGGGAGAGAAGGAAAAGCCCTTCGAATTAAGTCTCGCCGAATAAATCCTCGTAAGCTCCGCCGCCATATCCTTTACGGCACTTTTTACTCTCGAGCGGGTCTTTTTCCATTCGTCGCTGCCGAGGCGATTAAGCTTTATGACCTTGTCCGTATCCTTCGGTGAAATATACTTCGCGATAAGATCCAGCTGGGTTACCGGAAGATAAAGCACATCGGTGCCTCTGAAATTAATCTTAATGAAATCCTTTATCTTGCCCCCGACGGTCATAGTGGTGATTCCGTCGAAAATGCCGATACCGTGCACCGCGTGAACCACATAATCGCCGCGTGAGAGCTCCTCGAGAGAGGCTATTCCCTTTCTGCCCTTAAAGGCGGGATTGACCCTTCTCTGCTGCTTTTCCACAGCCCGCCCGTAGGTAAACAGGGCAAATTTCAGGCTGTTATATTCGATACCCGAGGAAACGCTTCCCGAAATAACGCTGACGGTCTTTTCGGGAAATTCGGCGGGAATGACGGGGAAATAGTGGCTCTTTATGCCCTCGGTCTCGAGGTCGTAGGCCAGCTCCTTCGCGCTTTTTTCCGTACCCGCCATAACGGTACAGGTAAAGCCGAGCTTCATCAGCGGCTCCAGATCCTCCATAAGGAAGGACAGAGTACCGTCCCATCTCGAAAGCAAAGAGGCGTTTACACTCACCAAAGCTCTGACGGGTGTATCGAAGGAGCCTCGGGCAAGATTATCCATATAAACGGTACTGCCCTTTTCATAAACGGAGAGAACCTCGTTCCAGGACAGAGCGAAGGTGTCGAGCCCCTTGGTCAGTATACCCTCCTCAAACATAGCTCTGATGTCCTCGGTGAGAAGTGCCGAAACGGAGTTAAACCTCTGCTTTACCGCCGAGCTTTCGCACACGAAAATCAGGCTGTCCGCCATATAATCAAAAATAGTTTCCTTTTCGCTGTAGGCTAAAGAAATATATTTGTCATTTGCCACACTCATAAAATGGGAAAGCTTTTCGATGTCCTCACTGATGAGAGCTTTCGCCTTTACGCTTCCCTTACCCTTAACGGTTAGCAAAAACTCACCGAGACGCTTTTTCATTTCCTCCTTCGAGTCGAAAATCACCTCACGGCAGGGCGTGATTTTAACGGAGTCAAGGCTTTCTCTTCTGCGCTGACTGTCCGTGTCAAAGGTAGAAACCGAATCCACCGTATCGCCCCAGAACTCAACTCTGACGGGGTTTTCATTTCCGGGCGGAAAAATATCGAGTATGCCGCCGCGCAGGGAGAACTGTCCCGTTCCCTCCACCTGCTCGGTACGGGTATAGCCTGCACCCATAAGAGCGTTTACCGCCTCGTGGGTGGAAAGCTCCTGTGATGCTTCGATTTTAAAGGAGCGCTTTTTCAGCTGCGCACGGGGAACGGTGATCTGCACCGCCGCCTCGATACTGCACAACGCTATCTTACATTCGCCGTCGAGGATATTTTTCAGCACACCCATTCTTCTCTGCTCGAAGTCGTGAGATCTGCTGTCACTTTCACGGAAGCGGAAATCACGGGCAGGATAAAGCTGTGCCCCGTCGCAAAAGGCGGAAATATCCCTCTGCAGCTTTGCCGCCTCGCCCTCATCGGAGCAGATAATCAGTGCACCTTTACCCGTTTCCTTTACCAGAGAGGAAATATAGTGGGCCTTATGAATCCGTGAAAGACCGATAACGCCGAAAGGATATACCTCCCGACGTATGTTATCTTTAATTTTCAGATATTCTTCGCTTTTACCGAGGATTTTTTCGAAAGCAGACATAGTAAATCCTCCTTATTGTGTCCTTTTATTATAGTACATTCACGGTGTAAAATAAATACCTTTTGCGAAAAAAATTAATTTCGGTGTAAGCAAAAGATAAGACCGGCTCCCCTTTAAGAGCCTTGCCCTGCGAAGAAAAGTTTTTCACCGAAAAGCAGAGGGTCTGTTGCTGTAAGATGCAGAAGACATTTTTCTCACCCCGAAGGCGTATGCTTATACTCCGAGAGGGCGAAAAATGTCTGAAAAAGCAAATATTTGTTATATGTAACACCTTGTTTCCCCATATAACATTAAAACAGATGTGTTAAAGTCAAATAACTTAAACACATCTGTTTTTTTGCTTTGCTTATTGGTCTGCGCTTTCCTTGCCTGTCTTATACCTTGACTACGCTGCGGAAATTAAGCTCGCAGTTTATTCTGAAGGCATCCACATCGCTGTCATACTCGGTTTTGCCCACGGTAAAGCCGACGATTTTATCGTTGCTTTTCATCAGAATGAGCATAACCGACTCGGCTAAATTATGAATTACAGCCGGAGAAAGAGAAAGAGGGATAAAGCAGTTTACGGAGATTTTCACGCTGTTGGTTTCTATCTTGTCTCCGTTACTGTCCGTGGAGTAATTAAGACTGTTTTCAGCCGCCGAAAAGGAAAAGTAGGTCTTTTTAATGGGAACGGGAAGATTTTTGCTTTCGTAGGCTCTGATAGCCTGACAGGCCTCATTAAGAACCTCTGTTTCCGTCAGAAGCTTAATAAAAGAATCAATGAGTGCTGAAGCTGACTGCATTTTATCCCTCCTTGTGTACTATCGCCCAATAGTAGAGCTTTTTTTTACCCAGATAAACGGGCTCGCAGTGGTCCGTGGAGAATCGCTCGGAGCCGAAGAAAAGGGTGAAGTCCTCACCCTCGAGGTATTTTATGTCCACCTCGGGAGGCGCGAGCAAAAGATATTTATTCAGTCCGTCATAGCCAAGCTCCGTAGGTACTCCGCTCAAGTAGATTTTATTCTTATACCTTAAGGGCTGGAGAAAGGCACTGAAGGACACTCTGTCCGTGCCGTCGGTGGAAATCAGGGAAACACCCTGCTTTTCGAAAAGTCTGTTTTTTACCGTAATATCAACTGCCACTGAAATAAAAGCCTCCGTCCGTAAGAATGGAAGAAGCGGCGGCCACAGCCTCATCCTTTATGCGTGATTCGAGCTTCATTTCCTTTTCGATGTCTCTTCTGACGGTCATATCGCCTGCCTGAAAGGCCTGATATTTGTCCGTTTCCGTCAGCCGTGCCATAAAGAAATAATAATGAGCCACTGCCGCCGCGGTGGGAGCGATAAGGGGACTTTCCTTATCGGCGCCGGGCTTAAGGTTTCCCCTGACCCATAAAAGTCCCCTTTCGCAGTGAGGCTTAAGCTGATTTTCGTCGTAGCCCTCCGTGTCAGCATATCCCGTCAGACAGGTTAAAACTTCGTTTACATCAGCCATACCGGCACCTCTTAACCGAATACGAGGAACTGGGTGGCCTCGTTGTAGATTTTCGCAAAGCCCGAGGTAACGGTAATGCTTGCTCTTTCGAGCTGTCTGTCGATGAGCTTGTCAAAGTCGGTGACAATACCGCCGGCCTGCACTCTTTCGATAGCGCTCGATTTGTCTATGGCGATGATTTTATCGTTATCGAGGGCGGGGAAGCAGATAATTTCCGCACCGAAGGGAGTAACGAGCTTGCCTGTAGAGTGGAAATTGAGTCCGGCGGAGGAGTCTCTGAACTCTTCCATACGGAGAATTTTTGAAACCGCCTCGGTGCCCATAATCATCGTGGTAAGCTTGAAATCGCGGAAGGCTGCCCAGAGTCTGATCAGATCGTCATAGGTCAAAGCCTCGAGAGAATCCACAAATACGGGCTGGGGCTCCGTGTTACTGCCGTCGTCATTGAGAATAGCCGAAACGGCATTATGGAACTGTGTGGTAGCGATGGAATGACCTATCTGCTTGAGTGCGATGGTGAAAAGGTCGAGGCGCTGATATTTGATGGCCTCGTAGGACGCGGTAATCATTCTGCCGATTTTCTGGAGCTTGACCAGATTTTCCTTTACGGACAGTCTCGTTTCGGGGATGTGTGTACCCTCGAGAATGCGGGTAAAGTATTCCTCACTTTTCGTAATGTCCACGGCCAGAGAGCGGTAATCGAGAGCGTCGATGTCCGTAGTGGTGGCCACGACAGAGGACACGAGGTCATTTTCCGCGAAGCCCTGATGCACCGCGCGTGAGATATATTCGGGGAAAAGAGCGGCAGAATCGGTGGTTCTGAAAAACTTTTCGATGGAGTCGCTGTTTCTGCCGCTGACCTTGATGTCGAAGCGCTTAAGCTGACGCTGGTAGGCGTCGAGTCCCTCGAGAGCTGTACCTCTGTAGTTTTCGCTGGGGTCAAGACTCTCAAGAGCCTGTGTAAAGGATTTTCCTGTAGTGTAAAGACCCTTTTCGAGTCTGATGTTATCGTATGTAGCCATATTCCTTATTCCTCCTTAAAGTATGATGCCGCAGACCATTGCGGTTTTGTCCACACTGACGACGAGAGCCTCTCTGCCGTCAGCGGAAGCCTTTACTGCACCCATGCCGTCACTGACGAGCTTACAGTAGCCGTAGGAAGGGGCTTCTCCCGTAAAGCTTAACTTCACGAAGCCCTTGAGCTGAACACTTGCGGAGCCGTTTCCCGTGTTTGTGCAGATACCTGCGAAGACCTCTCCGTCGTCAGCATTTCTGACAGTGAAATCTGACGAGATTGCAACGGGTCTTCCTTTGCTTACATTGAAAAGTGCATTGAGGGTTACCTCTTTTCTGTCGTAACCGTCGAGATAATTTATCATTTGATTTCCTCCTTAAATTTTAAAATCCGAATTATCGGAAGGCTGTGTTTCTTTAGTGCGGTTGAGCTGTGTGCTTACGGGGAGACGGGCATCCGCCTGACCTCTGAGAGACTGACATAAGTCCTTAACCTCGCCGATATTCATACTGTCACAGCCCTTGATGAATGCCGAAAGATTTACCGACGGCATAATGATGAGAGCGTATTTTCTGATTTCTTCCGTAAGGTGCTCACGGTAAGCCCTGCCCTCTGCGGCCAGATTTTCCAATGAGCAGATGTGTGCTTTGAGGCTTTCCATATCCTCTGCCGTAAGGAGAGTATCCTCACGAAGCTTTTTGAATTTTTCGATAGTCATATTTTCTTTTGCTTCCTCCTTAATGAACGCTTTGGTTACACCTGCTTTTCTCTGCGCCGGCACGGCTACAAAGGACCATTCGTAGGCATCGGTGGGATTTTTGAGTATGCCGTGACATACCTTGCCGCCGTAAGCTCTGCCCTTTATGTGCTCGCAGAGATGCTTTTTCATATCCTTTCCGCACACGGAGCATATACATTCCTGCATAGCACAGCCCACGCTGATTTCCTTTTTGATGCCGCCCTCGATTTCCTTTATGAGAGCAGCATTCTCCTCGGTGCGAAGCATATAGGCTCTGGCCTTGAGTGCAGTGTAGGGCTCACCGCAGGAGGTTTTCTGTGTGGGATGCTGTTCGGTGTAGGCTCTGAAAATCCGAGCCCTCTGGTCGCCCGAGCGCATACTGTGATCCGAAATACCTGTTTTGCCCGTAAAAAGCTCACCTAAAAGAGGAAGGCTTTCGGTGCTGAAGCGCTCGAAGTCTCTGTCGGTTTCATTGTCGCAGAGCGTCAGAGTAAAGATGTAAACATCATCTGCCGTAAGCGGAGAGCGGGTGTAGTTATTGATAAGCTCCAGCTCCTTTTCAGCTGTCATATTCATCCTTTTCACCTCCTATTTCGTGATAAATGCGGTCGCGCTGTGCCGTGTAAAGCTCGCTTTGTGCGATGAGAGAAATATCCTGCAGTGTGAGATTATCCCATTCCACGGTAAAGTCACAGCCGTAGCCGTGTAAATTCAGAAAGGTACGGCAGATGCGTTTTATCACCGGAGTAATTTCTCTGCGGTAGGCATCGATTTCGCTGGTAAGAATGTCCGCCTGCTGATAGCTCATCCTTTCGCTGGTGGACCAGTTAAGTCCCAGCAGAAACGGCGGTATACCGAGCTTTGCCACTATCTGCTCGAGAAGCTGTCTGACGGGAATCTCACTGTCTAAAATCTGATTATCGGCACCGATGGCCTTTATGCTGACATCACCCACAGCTACGAAATCCTTTACGGGTCCGCCCGCCTTCATCGTGTTTCCCCATTCCCGTGCCACCTGCATAGCTCTTTCCTGAGCATAGGCCTTGTCCACGGTGCTGTCGGAGGGCTTATAGGTTACGGCAAAGCGTACATTTCCTACTCTTTCCCAGTTAAGTCCGAGGCTGTTGAAAATTTTTAACAGCACATCGGAAACAAAGGGCAGGCCCTTAAGCACGGAGGTGCCGTAGATTTTTCCCGGCTCGGGATTATGCACGGATAAAAGGATAAGCTCGGGATACCTGACGGGAGTAAAGACTCCCTTTGAATCTTCGGCGTTAATGACGATGTCGAGAGGTGATTTACCCTCACAAAGGTAAACGCTGTCGAGAGGACTGTTAAAAAGATGGGTTACGGTGGATGAATTAATCACCATCTCACCCACAGCAGTCCCCATAGTCAGAAGCTGCTCAAAGAAGGTGCCGATAAAGGCATTTATTCCCTGTCTCGTGCCGCCTACGCTGACGGTATCGAGAAAATGTGAAAGCTCCTTTTCAGCTTCCCCATCCTCACAAATCACCCTGAACTCACCGAGAAGACGGACGAGCTTGCTTATAGCAGCGTCGATGACGGGCACTGCCTCACGCAGACCCATATAAAGACGGGTGTCTGCAGGACAGGCGGGCATACAGGAGGAAAGCAGGGAAAAGGGATGGGACGGGGAGCCCGTCTGGGGTACGGAAACCACCTCTCTGACCGCGGAATGTTTTTTTCGTTTTCCTAATGCCAAAATATTCTCCTTTCTTCTGTCCGTTCGGGACAGAGTTATTTTAATTTCTTGCCGCGGCGAGAGCGAAAAAGCCCCCGTCATCACCGTCGGCAAGTACGGTAGAGACAAAATACCTTATGTCGTCCATAGCGTGGTCGTTTTCCTTTTTCGGTGTGTCCCGTGACGCATTTTCTTCCCATCGGTAAAGGGAAAATTCCTTCAGTGAGGCCACGCACACCGGTGAAATGACTATCCTTCCGTCACGGAAGGCACTGTGAACCCTTCTGATACCCGATATAACATCGTTTTTCGCAGGCAAGACTCTGTAGCGGCCCTTTCGCCTGATACATTCGGCAAAGGAGGCTGCGGACGGATCGATGACGATGCCCTCGATTTTCCTGTCTCCGGCTAAAAGGCACAGCTTCTCGTAGTATTCCTCGTCGGTGAGCTGACTGCCCTCGACTCGGGAGGAATAATAGTATTCGTCGAAGCGGTACCATTTTCCGCCGTGCAGACCCCACAGTCCCATAGAGGTGGGATTTACCGTACCGTAATCGCAGGAGATATAGTATTTCTCAAATTCGCTTACCGGCGGCAGTCGGGTGTATTTACCCTTTGCCGCTTCACCGTAAACGAGACCGTCCGCGGCTACCCATCTGCCGAGCACGAAGCGCTCATAAAAGGCACCGCTGTAGAGTCGCTCATAGCGTCTGATGACCTTCGGAGAAAGAGAGGGATTATCCTTCATCAGGAAGTGAAGATAAAGGCAATTTTTTTCCTTTGCTCCCTTTATCCATTCCTCGTAAAACCAATGCCTCGGATTTTCGGGATTACAGTTAAACCAAAACTTCGAGCCGTTCACCGAGCATCGCGCCAGAGCCTGCTCCACGAAGGAGCGAGGCATAAGCGCCACCTCGTCCAGAAGGACACCGCCGAGAGTCATACCCTGTATCAGAGAAGCGGAGCCCTCGTCTCTGCCGCCGAAAAGGTAAAAGCGATTAGTGCGCTCGCCGTAAGAGACTTCGATGAGATTCTGACTTATCCTCTCTTTGCAATCAAAACCTGCCTCCTTCAGAATGGGAATGAGAGAAACGGTGATGTTCCGTCTTAAGGATGCTATGGTTTTGCCGCAAATCGCAAAGGAGGTGTCGTCAAAGGCGTAAAAGGCCCACAGTACGAATGAAAGAGACATACAGGTGGTCTTTCCGCTTCTCACGGCTCCGTCACAGATAAGTCCGTCCAGGCTGCTGTAGGGAGAGGACTTATGCCACCAGGAGAGAGCCGTCAGCTGCTTACGGGAGAAGGCAGTGAATGTGCCGTCAGCCATTTTCGTCATCTCTTAATGCGGCGGCACCCTTTTCGATGGCGCTGAAGAGTGAGGTCGCTGTTTTCCCCTCCTCCTGTGAGGAGAGCTGCTGTAAATGCTCGAGAGCCTTCAGTCGGTCAAAGAATTTAATTTCGATGTCCCCGCCTTTTTTTCTTTTTATATCGGAGATATTATATAAATCCAGCTGCTTTATTTCTTCGTCGGTAATCTCGTCTCTGAAAAGCAAGCTTATCGCATCGGCGAAGCAGCCGAAGGCCAGACGGTAATAACCCGATATAATATCGTTCCGGCAGGCTCTTTTTTCTCTGTCGCTTCTTTCGATTTCCTCTTTGATTTCTTTTTTCTTAAGCAGACGGGCGGCAGATTTTTCAGGGAAAATATATCCCGATTTAGCCGCCGCCTCACCGCCGTTTCTCGAAAGACAGTAATAGGTGCAAAAGAGCCTTTCTTTAGAAGTGAGAGTGCTGATGATAATAACCCCTTTCATTTTCAGATTTGTATTTTGTCTCTCACCTATACTTCGGAAACCTCTGATTTTTGCGTATTTTACGCAAAAAAGACCGCAAAAACACGAAAATAATTTTTCAGACAGTAGGAAATACCGTAAAAATGAATATTTTTTTAATAGTTTGTTGACTTATTGAACGGAATGATGTATAATGAACCTACCAAAATTTAGTTAATCAAAGAAAGGAGAAGGCACAATGGACGCTATTTTAAACTGGATTTCAGAAAACTGGGACGCTATCGTTTCTTTCCTTGAAAAGTTATTCGCAGTAATCGAAGAAGCTGTAGAAGGCTAAATCTTAAAACATAACCGATTAAAGGAGCTGTAAAAGCGAGAGTTTTTACAGCCCTTTTTTTGTTTGCCTTTAGACGGTTTTCTCGCTTGTCAAAAGGGAAATAAAGTGATATAATGTCGTAAAAAAAGGAGAGAGAGCTATGGAAATACTTATCGTGCGGCACGGAGACCCGGATTATGTTAGAGACACCCTGACCTATAAGGGTATCGAGGAGGCAAGACTTTTGGCAGAGCGGCTGTCGAAGCTCGAGGTGACGGATTTTTACTGCTCCCCTCTCGGCAGAGCGCAGAAAACCGCCTCCTACACTCTCAAAAAAACGGGCAGAGCCGCAGAAACTCTACCCTGGCTTACAGAGTTTGAGGGCAGAGTAAAGCAGGGGCTTTTCAGAAAATGCCAATGCTGGGACAGACTCCCCTCCTATTGGACGGCACAGCCCGACTACTATTCCTACGACCGATGGCACCGCGTTAAGCTGATGAAGCAGGGCGGCGTTTATAAGCAGTACAGACAAGTCTGCGACGGAGTAGACGAGCTTTTAAAAAAATACGGCTACCACCATCAGGGAAAGGTTTTCAGAGTGGAAAAGGAAAGCCACGCACGGATAGTTCTTTTCTGCCATTTCGGTGTAGAGTCCGTCATTCTCTCCCACCTTTTCGGTATCTCGCCGATGATTATGTGGCATAATTTCGTGGCGCTTCCCACCTCCGTCACCCGTCTGGCCACCCAGGAAAGAGAAAAGGGCACCGCCATTTTCACCTGCATACAGTACGGTGATTTAAGTCACCTTTACGCGGGAGAGCACGAGCCCTCCTTTCAGGCAAGATTCTGCGAATGCTACAGCGATAAAACGAGGCATTAATAAAAAAGAAAGCCCACAGAGACCGTTAAAATCTCTGTGGGATAATTTTTTTATGTCGGAAGAAGCCTTTAAAGCTTCCGTCTTCGCTTTTTCCGTAATCCTACCGATTACATCTTAAGAAAGTAAATTATTTAGCCGACTGTGCGAGCACCGTTTCCACAAGCTCACCCGTCATAGCGTCAATGTCCGTCTGTGAGGGATTGCCGCTGATTTTCTGCAGCTTTTCGGTGTACTCTGCCTGTACCTCATCACTGCACATAGAAAGAACGTGGTAGAATGTGGTGGTGTTGATTCCGAGTGCATCGGAGAAGTTTTTCTTGCCCCAGATGGCTGTACCGTCCTCGCTGTAGCCTGTGAACACCACTGTGCCCTCCTCCAGCTCGAAATCCCATACCGCCATAGGATAAATGTTATATTTCACCGAGTCGATGACCACGGTGTAATAGCCGTCTGCCTTGGAGAGAGTGCCCTCGGTGGTGAGCTTTCTGCCCTTGGCGATGTCCTTTTCGGTTATAACTGCCTTTTCGAGGATGGTCACGGTCTGTGAGTTATTTCTGGCCACAGCCTTATAATCCTCGGCATTTCCCGTCGGGTCAAAGATAACCGTATCCCAGTTTCCGTAAAGGGATGACTGTTTGATTTTCGTAGAGGCGGCAGTGCCCGAGTAAGCCTCGGGGCAGGCCATAGGCCAGCCGTCCACCGTCCACTTAAGCTCTCTCACCTCGAGACTCGGGAAGGGATAAACATCCGTAAGACCGTTTGCCTGTGCCTGTGCGGCACCGGTGGTTATCACCGCACCGAGCTTATAATAAAGCTGTGACTGGGAGGCCATAAACCATTTACCCTTCGAGGTTTTGATAACCGAGGGACTGCCGATGGAGGCCCGTCCGATGTCCGTGTAGGTAACACCGCCGTTACTGCTGGAAAGGAAGTTATAGCCCGCCGTGAGCATAAGTCCCTTTGTATACTGATTATTTCTTCCGCTTTTTCCGAAGGAAGACATATCTGCACCGCTGTAATCCGTGTAGGGACCCTCGGGTGATTTTGCTCTTGCCACACGGACATTATAGTTGCTTTCCTGTACACCGTAGGTAAGGAAGAGATAATAGTATCCCGTATCCTTATTGTACACTATGTCGGCTCCGCTTAAAAGACTGCCGTCATTTTTCGAAAGTGCGGGGATTCTGCCCGGCTTTGCCACGAGAGTACCCGACTGGAAGCGCGAGGAGCCGTGAAGAGCGGAAACCACCTCGCCCTGTGCATTTACGGGGCTTGCGGCCTTCAGAAGGCCTGTTTTCGTGCTTAACTCCACGAGATAAATCTCGCCTCCGATTTTCTCTCTGCCGTAGGAGCCGCCGTAAATCATAAACAGACCGTTTTCCGTGCTGATAACGGAGGGATGAACAGCGTTAGCCTTATCGTAGGAGGCCTTGAAGGAATGCTTATTCTTTTCGCCCGTAGCCTCATCCTCCACGATTTCCGAGCCTGCGTGTCTGCCGCAGGTGCTGATAACGAGACCGCCGTCCTTCCACTGCTTATTCTCGATGGCAGAGGCGAGGTTATCTGTCTTGACGCAGAAAATCGCGCTCTCGTTAGCATCGGCTGTTTTAGAAAGAGAGAAGTAAAGGTAATAGGTACCCTTACGGTAGATTATTTCGGGAGAAAGAGGAGTTCTGTCCTGATTTTCGTTAGAGTAATTTTCGTCGGCACCGTAGCCGTGCTCCTTTGCCCATTCCTTTACGCTCTTAAAGGCGGAGAAGGTCATAATCGTATTGCTTTCAGCCTCATCGGGAGTGGGGAAATAGGTGGTACGGGAGGACCAGTTGACCAGATCCTTTGATTTGATAACCACATTATCCGAGCCGAAGCAGTAATAATAGCCGCTCTGCTCATCATAGAAAATGCAGGGGTCCTTTATGTCATAGGCGGCGTAGGAGCCGATGTATTTATTGTCGGCATATTTGTCGATGGCAGGCTTTTCGATTTTAGAGGCCGCCTCCTCCGTCTTATAGCCCTCGGGTCTTTTACCCTTTTTAAAGAAGGCCAGGACATTGAGCTTTTGATCCGCTTTTACCTTATATTGGAGCATATTTACCTCGTCGGTAACATTTACGCCGTTAACGATGAGCTTTTTAAGATTATAGTAGGTGGAGTCAGTTCTTTCGGGGTTTATGTTCAGCGTAAGCTCCTGACCGTTATCACAGGTAACCCTGTACTTTTCGTCGGTGCCCACGGTCTCCTTACTGTCGACGGTGATAACACCGTGGCCGAAGGACTGAACGAAGACCATATATTCAGAGGGTCTGACATATTTCCAGTAAATGAGGAACACACCTGCAAAAAGCAGGACAGTTGCCGTAAAAAAGGCTAAAAACTTTTTCATTATTTTTGCTTGTCCTTTCTTTTATTTCGTGGTAAGAGAAGAAATGATGTCCGAATAAATGGAAACGGCATTATCGAAGAAATTCTTTTTAACCGTTTCTATCTGACTTTCGTCAGGGACATAGACCGTGATTTTTAAAAGCTCCGTGTCCATATCCATTACGGAGAATTTTATGTGAAAGCCGTGGTCCAGAGGAACGGTTTCCACGCTGCTTTCTTTTATGATTCTCTCTCTGGAAAGCACCTTGAGAGCCGCTGACACGCTCTTTTCTCTGACTGTTCGCGGCAAGGCTTTCTCTATTGTAGCCACATCAAGCTCCGCTTTGGCGGTAAGCGTGATGAGCTCGTCACCCTCGCTTATCTCACTGATGACCTGTCCGCCGGAGATGAGCTCGCTTACGGCACCGTTTGCCTCGAAATAATTAGCCACGGAGTATTCGCTTAAAATCTCGTTAAGCTGGGTGCGGGTAAGTGATCTTTTCAGAGTTTTCAGCAGATAACAGATTAAAAGCTTGATTTCGTTTTTTTCGCGGAGACCGCCGGGTACGATGCCCTCGCTGAATGTATCTGATGACATAATAAATCTGCCTTTCATTAGATAGTTATACATACTAATTTTACCACAAGAAAAATAAAAGTAAATAGTTAAAGGGAAAATTTTATTATTTTGTAAGTAATAATGATATAATTGACAGGAAAAGTTTTTTTTAGTAAAATATTTTCAGAGGTGATGAAAATGGCAGAAAAATACACCACCGTGCTTTTCGACGCGGATAACACACTTCTCGACTTCGATAAGGACGAGCACTGCGCTCTTTTGAGGGTTATGGAGCTTTACGGCGTACCCGTAACGGAGGAAAACATAAAAGCCTATGTGGAGATAAACAGAGAAATGTGGAAGGCTCTGGAAAGAGGAGAGCTGACCAAGCCCGAGCTGAAAAGGACCCGTTTCCGTAAATTCTTTGATGCCGTCGGCTTCGAATGTTCAGCCGACCCCTTTGAGGTAAACGAGAAATACCTTTCGCTTTTAAGCGAGGGCGGAAACACTCTCGCAGGAGCCGTAGAGCTCTGCCGTGAGCTTAAGGAAAAAGGCTACGACCTTTACATCGTTACCAACGGCATAGAAAAAACGCAGAAAAAGAGGCTTACGAAAAGCGGTCTTCTGCCCTTTTTTACGGAGATTTTCGTTTCGGAGGTCATCGGTCACCAAAAGCCTAAAAAGGAATACTTCGACTATGTGCTCTCTCATATTAAGGAAAGGAATATAAATAAAATTATTCTTATCGGCGACTCTCTTACCTCGGACATAAAGGGTGCCGCGGAGTCGGGCATCAGCTGTGTATGGCTTAATCTTAAGGGGCAGGAATTGCCTACGGAATACAGTCCCGATTATGTGATAGAGGACATAAGAGAAGCGAGGGAGATTTTATATGAAAGATAATCCTATTAAATTCAAAGACCTTGCTGACAGAATAAAAGCCATCACCGAGGGTGAAGCGAGCGAGGAGGAGCTTGACCTTGACTACTTCCGGGAAAGCGGCATCACGAAAGCGTTTATGGAAATACTTTCGGAAAAGCTTTCCGAGCCCTCGGGTCTTTTGACCGAAGATGAGATATATGAGGAGCTCACAGACTCTTATTTCTCCCTCATCCGTTTGCTCGGCATAAATGATTTCAGCTTTTTCCGCTTTAAAAGCTACGAAAGCGGCCGCGAGATAATCCTCGACGGCAGGGAATACGATTTAGACGGTGAATTCTGTCACGATGACGAGGATGCCACAGGAGCTCTCTGTGCCATCGACTGTCTGATGGCAGACCTGGACGAAGAGCCCGGAGCTGTACTGAAAAAGACAGAAGGTATGATTAATATACGAAACAGAAAAGAAAAATAACATAAAAGGGTCTGTTTCATTAATAAACAGGACAAACAAAGGTCTTCTAAAGATTTACAAATCCATAGAAGACCTTTAAAGCATAAAAATGGGGGGCTGTTGCATTAAAACAGCCCCCTGCAAAATATATCTTCAGTGTTTACGCGTCAGAAATTTATCAGATACTGTCCGTAAAGCTTACTGCTGCCAATGCGGCTACTGCTCCGTCGGCTACTGCCGTTGCCACCTGTCTGATTCTTTTACTTCTGCAGTCGCCGGCTACGAAAATGCCGCTCTGTGCATTTTCGGGCAGACAGCTTTCGTCGGCATTTATGTAGCCGTATTCGTTAAGGCTTACATTATCCTTGAAGGGCTCGTTCATGGGCTTCTGTCCGATAGCTACGAATACCGCATCACAGGTGAGAACGCTTCCCTCGCCCGTTTCGGTGTCAGTGATAACTATGCCCTCAAAGGTATCCTCGCCCTTGATTTCCTTGACTACCGTGGAATAAATAAAGGATACATTATCCTTTTTGTCCAGCTCCTCTTTGAGCTTGGGCTCACCCGTTACAAAGGCAAGATTCTGAACCACGGTAACCTTTTTGCAGAGCTTCGAGAGCATAACAGCCTCCTGGAGTGCGCTGTTACCGCCGCCGATAACGGCTACCTCCTTACCTGCATAAAAGGCTCCGTCACAGACTGCACAGTAGGAAATACCCTCACCCGTGAACTTATCCTCCTTCGGGAGACCGAGTCTTCTGTGCTCACTGCCTACAGCGATGATAACAGCCTTGGACTTATAGTCCCCTCTTTCACCCTTTACCGTGTAGTCACCGGGGGTACCCTCGATGGCTATCGCCTTATCGAGCTCGAATTCTGCTCCCTGTGCCATAGCCTGCTCTACCAGTCTGTCGCCCAGCTCACTGCCCGTCATAGTCACGAAGCCGGGGTAGTTTTCCACCTTCGGAGAATGGGTAATCTGACCGCCGAAGGTCTCTCTCTCTAAAACGAGCACGCTTTTGTCTGCTCTGCGCAGATAAACGGAAGCCGTAAGACCTGCAGGGCCTGCGCCGATAATTATAACATCATACATAAATTTTCACCTCATATATTATCGTAAAGAAAGCGGACAGATTTTTTGTCCGCTTTCTTTGATTATCCTGTCCGGAATTATCTTTCTGTGTATGCTCTGATGTTTGAAAGATTAACGATTTTTTCTGCCTTGCCGCCGCTGATAACCACGAGGGTGGGTGCCTGATGAATGTCGAACTCGTTAGCCATATCGGGGTTTTCGTCAGCTAAAATCTTTTCATACTTCACGCCTGCATCGTCGAGGAATCTGGCAGCCATTTTGCAGTTGGGGCAGGTTCTGGAGGCGAAAAGGATGATTCTGTCCTCCTCTGCCTGGCAGGAAGCACACTCTGCCTGCTCTGCAGCGAAGTTTTTGCTGATTTCCTTGTCGAGCTTGAGAGGATTGTATTCCACTCTGTGCTGGAATTCCTGGCTCTTACCGTCGTTCCAGTTCTGTACGGGACGGTAGTAGCCGGTGATACGGCTGTAAACCTCTGTCTTCTCACCGCATTCGGGGCACTCGTATTCTTCGCCTGCGATATAGCCGTGATTTTTACATACGGAATATGTGGGAGAAATCGAGTAGTAGGGAAGACGGTAGTTGCTTGCGATCTTTCTGACCAGGTTAGCGGCACTCTTCCAGTCGGGAAGCTTTTCACCGAGGTAAGCGTGGAATACGGTACCGGAGGTGTAAAGAGTGTGGAGCTCATCCTGTTTGTCGAGAGCCTCGAAGATGTCGTCGGTATAGCCTACGGGAAGGTGTGAGGAGTTAGTGTAGTAGGGTGTTTCGCCCTTCTTCACATCACCTGCTGTGATGATGTTGGGATAGTGCTTGAGGTCGTGCTTTGCGAGTCTGTAGGAGGTAGACTCGGCGGGAGTAGCCTCGAGGTTATAAAGGTCGCCGTACATTTCCTGATAATCGGAAAGTCTCTCTCTCATATGGTTGAGAACATCCTTTGCAAACTGCTGTGCTCTGTCATCGGTAAGGTTACAGCGAAGCCAGTTAGCGTTAAGAGCTGCTTCGTTCATACCTACGAGACCGATGGTGGAGAAGTGGTTGGCGAAGGTGCCGAGGTATCTCTTTGTGTAGGGATAAAGGCCTGCATCGAGGAGGTTGGTGATAACCTTTCTCTTTATGGCAAGAGAACGGGCAGAAATGTCCATAAGCTTATCGAGACGGGTATAGAAGTCTGCCTCATCCTTTGCAAGGAAAGCAATTCTGGGCATATTGATGGTTACAACACCGATAGAGCCTGTGCTTCCACCGCTTCCGAAGAAGCCGCCTGACTTTTTGCGGAGCTCACGAAGGTCGAGACGGAGTCTGCAGCACATGGAACGGACATCGCTGGGCTCCATATCGGAATTGATGTAGTTTGAGAAATAGGGTGTACCGTACTTGGCGGTCATTTCAAAGAGAAGCTTATTATTCTCGGTTTCTGACCAGTCGAAGTCTCTGGTGATGGAGTAGGTGGGAATGGGATACTGGAAGCCTCTGCCGTTGGCGTCGCCCTCGATCATCGTTTCGATGAAGGCACGGTTGATCATATCCATTTCCTTCTTACAGTCCTTATACTTGAAGTCCATTTCCTTGCCGCCTACGATAGCGTTAAGCTCTGCCAGGTCATTGGGAACGGTCCAGTCAAGGGTGATGTTTGAGAAGGGAGCCTGTGTACCCCATCTGGAGGGTGTGTTTACACCGTAGATAAAGGACTCGATGCACTTTTTAACCTGATCGTAGTCGAGATTATCTACCTTTACGAAGGGAGCAAGATAAGTATCGAAGGAGGAGAAGGCCTGTGCGCCTGCCCACTCGTTCTGCATAATGCCGAGGAAGTTAACCATCTGGTTACAGAGTGTGGCGAGATGAGAAGCGGGTGAAGAGGTAATCTTGCCCGTTACGCCGCCGAGACCCTCCTGAATGAGCTGCTTGAGTGACCAGCCTGCGCAGTAGCCGGTAAGCATGGAAAGGTCGTGGAGATGAATGTCTGCATTACGGTGAGCGTTTGCAATTTCGTCATCGTAAACCTCTGAAAGCCAGTAGTTGGCGGTGATGGCACCGGAGTTATTAAGGATGAGACCGCCGACAGAATAAGTAACGGTGGAGTTTTCCTTAACACGCCAGTCGTTTATGTTAACATAGTTATCCACGATTTCCTTATAGTCGAGGAGAGTGGTATTGATGTCACGGAGCTTTTCGTGCTGACGGCGGTAAAGGATGTATGCCTTGGCTACATCGGAATAGCCTGCCTGTACGAGCACATGCTCTACGCTGTCCTGAATGTCCTCGACGGCTATATGGCCGTCCTTGATTTTAGGCTCGAAGTCTGCCGTAACCTTGAGAGCAAGGAAGTCGATGATGTCGGGGTTGTAGTCTCTGCCCTGTGCCTCGAAGGCAAGAGTGATGGCCTGGTTAATCTTCGCTAAATCGAAGTCGATGATTTTACCGGTTCTTTTTAAAACGTTATACATTAGTTTTTCCTCCTTAATTATTACAAATTTAGTTTCCGTCCCTCTGTCGGCGGTAAATCCCAAACCACCATATATAGGGTGTTTCTCCCTTTAAGGAACGGGTGCAGGACTAATAATAGCACAAAATATAGCGGATTGCAATAGGGAAGCCACAATTTCTTGTATTTTTTAAAAGAAAATAATACACAATATATTGAGGCTGATATATAAAGATTTTTGTACACTTTTCCCTTTCTTTCAGAAATGCATTTTTCTTTCAAAAAAACTTGATACTTCTGGAAAAATGTAGTATAATGAAATTTATAAAATGACGAAGGAGAGTAATTATGGTCTGCAACGAATGTAAAAAATCGATAGCGAAGAACAGCAATTACTGTAAATACTGCGGCACAAAGGTCGAAAAAATAAAGGCAGTCCCCACAGAAGGAAAGCCCGATGACGGAAGTCCTCTTCTTTTCAGAGAGATAGAGGTCACCGAAAAGGAAGCGGATACAGGCGCTGAAAGAGTTCTTGAATTTGACGGAGCTATCGAGCCCTTACACATCATCTTCCCGAAGCTTTTCTGCACAGGTCAGCTCTTTATGGTGAAAAAGTTCAGGTTTCTTAACGAGCAGGGCAAAAAATACAAGAAAAACATTCTCATCAGAGTTAATATTGCATAACATAATGATAGTCAAGGGAACGGTTGAGGCCGTTCCTTTTTTTGTTGAGGGTATCTACCCTTGCGAGTGGTACGCTTCACAAGGATGCAGGCTCTCTGAACTCCGCACACCAAACCCGACCCCTCCGTCACTCCGTGACACTTCCTCTGACAGAAAGGTATCACAGCGGGCGTTTCTGTCATTTTTCTTAAGATTTTCTTTTTTCATTGACAAAGAAGACGGAGAATGATACTTTAGAGAAAAAAGAGGCAGATGTAATGAAAAAATCACGCTTTTTCAGTGAAGATAAAACAGCTTATGCTCTTTTGCTTTTCCTTATTATTATGCTTTCGGATGTCCTTGCTTCTGTGGCAGGCTTTGGCGGAGCTTCCGTTCTGATGTTTGCTATCGACTCGGACATGCTGATGTATTCCACTTATGAAAGCCTTATTATCAGCACTGTCGCTCTGTGCGGAATTTTACTGACGGCACTTTATGCCTACAGAACAAATCAGCCGAAAAAGCTGAAGGCTATAGCCGCCGCTAACATCATAATGTCTCTGCTTGCTCTTGTAATAAATTCTCTTTATTATCCCTTGCCCGATATGCTTTTAAATGTAATACACAAAATAACAGACCTAGAGATTTACTCTTTTTATGCCTTGGATTTCTTTTTATCGGAGCTCGTTTCAGTGCCGGTGTGTGTTCTTTGCTTTGTTTTGCTTTCCAAAATGAAAAAGAAGGGTGAAGAAGGAGTGGAGAGCATTCCTTTTCGCCGTACTGCTTTTATTACCGTGACCGCTTTTGCTCTGGTGACCGTGGCAGGACTAGGGATATGTAATATTCCCGTTTCCGAAGCGTATAATGTTTCGGGCACAGTAAATATGGCGGAATGGGCGAAGAAGGTTATTGACGGAGCTTTACTTGAAAGCCGCGCCGAAAGGCTCTTTGAGAGCATCACGGGTGAGACGGACTTTTCGCAGGCAGATGCTCTTTTGAGAGAGGCGGGCTTCATTCCTCATACGGAAATAGAAAAATACATAAAGGAGCAGGAGCAGGTAGAGCTGCTGATTGATAATCTCGACGAGCTTATGAAGGATGAGGGCACCCTCGCATATACTAAACCCGATGACGGCTATATCTCATATAGCAAATGTATTCTGCTTCTTCCCGATGAAAAAGGCAAAATAAAAAAGAAAACAATCAGTTATTTTACTGACTTACCCGAAAAAATCGACGAAGCAGAGGAAGGCTTCAGAGAGCTTAAAATCGGAGAAGAAAAGGAAACAGTCCTTAAGAAGCTGAAAAAGGTTACCGACATATCCTCCTGCTCCGTAGAGTACGGCGAAAAAGCCGTCAGAGAAACCTATATGCTTTCTGCATTTAGTGACATCAGCTTTTTACACCTTATTCACATGAAATGGTTTGACGGAACGGTAGTTTTCGAAAACGGCATTCTGACCGAGGGAGAATATATCTGCACACTGGAAACCAATGAAGAAAGCGATAATCCCGAAACTTCCGAAGAAAAATACATAATAGGCGAACAAGAAAAAGGTGCGGTGCACGCTTAACATGATTCCGCAGACACCGTCACCTACCAATAAAACAAGCAGAGCTGATACTCAATGTGTCAGCCCTGTATACATTATTAAATCTCAACCTCATATTTTTCGTCAATAAGCACATAATTAACTCCGTGCCCTTCGGCAAGAGCCAGCGTCTCGGCATTATCCTTAAGCACAGCTTCGACGGTGCAGTCGCTGTCGTCGAGTCGCTTTTCTATTATATCTGCATATTTCTTTATATCACCGAAATGCCCTCTGATATACCTTTCGCTCATCACCAGGCAGTAATATCTGATGTCGGCGAGGTAATCCTGTGTAAAGTCCTTCTGCCAGTCAAAGGGAATATAACAGCCCTCCACGATGAGATTCTGCCCGTTTTCGACCGCGGTCTTTATCATCTCACGGACTATCGGCCACAGATATGCCGTAAGACTTTCACCGTCGCTTAAGGCTGTCAGCTCTGTCTGTCCGCTTCGGATAAGACCCATTTTCAGATGGTCTATCGACAAGTAAGGGTATCTGTATTTTTCGAGGAGCCTTTGAGCAAGAGCTGTTTTGCCCGTATGGGATGCTCCCGCGATAAGAATAATCATAGCTTTTAAACCTTCTTTACGTATACTCTCGACTCATCGCCGTCCATATCCTTCATAAAAGCATAAAACTCATAGCCGAATCCTTCATAAAGACCTGTATGATTAGTCGAAATATAAACTCTGTCGAAGCTTCTTTCCCTCGCTCTTTCTTCAGCGAAGGAAAGAAGCTTTCCGCTGTAGCGGTGGCCTCTGTACTGCGGAAAGGTGTAAACGAAGCCTATCCACGGAGTAAGCTCCGTAGGCTGAATGTCATCCTTTTCAGCCAGCGTACAGAAAGAAATGAGATTATCCCCTTCCGTAAGCATAAGCACCTCCGAGCTTTCACCGACAGCCTCTTTAAATGTGCCTTCCTTAAGACACTTATGGAGAAACTGACCTGCGTTCCACTCGCATTCTTTTATTTTACTGAGCCAGTGCTCCTGACTGTCCGAGCTGTAATATCCGATTATTTCCAAATCCGTTTCACCACCATCAAAGGTATCTCATCATCGCCACAGCCTTGCCTAAAATAATGAGCTCATTTACGATGATAGGCTCGAAGGCATCGTTTTCGGGCTGGAGACGGAAGTGCCCGTTTTCTTTGTAGAAGGTTTTCACGGTGGCCTCATCCTCAATAAGTGCTACGACGATGTCACCGTTACGGGCAGTAGGAGTTTTTTCCACAAAAAGGATGTCTCCGTCATAAATGCCCGCATTAATCATACTTTCACCGCGTACACGCAGAGCGAAAAGCTCCTTATCCTTTGAGAGGTGACCGCCGGTGAAGGGCAGATAGCATTCCACCTGCTCCACAGCTAAAATGGGCAGACCTGCAGTAACCGTACCCAAAAGAGGCACATGGCGCACATTTTCAGCCTGTCCCACGATACGGATAGAGCGTTTGAGCATAGGGTCACGGACGATGTAGCCCTTTTCCTCGAGAGCATCCAGATTAGCCTGCACCGAGGAGGTAGAGCGCAGACCGACCGCCTGACAGATTTCTCTGACCGAGGGAGGTACGCCGTCACCCATTCTTTCCTTAAGATATTCGAGAATAAGATGCTGATTTTCACTTAAAGGCTTCATAAAATTAACCTCTTTTCCATTAATAAAATGCCGTAAGAAAAATAAACAAATGTTCGTCAAAATCAGTATAACACATCTTTCCGAAAAATGCAAACATTTGTTCTTATTTTTTGAAAAAAATTTTTTCATTGAAACAGGAATGCTTTCAGAGCCTTATTCCGTTTCAGTTCTTTTTGTTTTAAAAAGCTTTCACATAAAACTCAAGTATAAAAATCTCCTGCCCTATCCATAATAAAAGTAAAGAAAAGACTTTTTTTGAAATGAGGAAATTTTATGAAGGATAAAAAGAAGCTTTTTTCATCTCTTTACAGCGGCAAGGGCTTTTACATCACGAGCGCGGTATGTCTTGCCGTAATCGCCATAGCCATCGGCGCCATCTATAAGGCATCGGAAAATCTCATCTCGGAAATCGCTTATGACACCGGCACGAGCATTACCTTTGCTACCGAGCAGGCCAAGGCTGACAAAAAGGACGAGGCTGACCCGAGGCTTACCTCTGCACCGACCACCGTAAAAGAAAAATCCGAAGCCCGGGCGACCACCGCTAAAGCAACCACGACCGCTGAAGCACCCGAGGAGACAACCACTCCTGCCCCGACGACCGAGCCGACAAAGGCAGACTACGGAAACACCTCCTACATCCTGCCCTGCGAGGATGAGATTTTAAAGGACTACTCTGCCACACCCACCTACGACGAAACTATGGACGATTGGAGAGTTCACCGTGCCGTAGACTTCGTCTGCGAAAAGGGCACACCCGTTTACTCCGTGGGTAACGGTCTGGTTACAAAGGTTTACGCTGACACCTCCTACGGCTACTGCATCGAAATAGATTTCGGTGACTTCATCGGCCGCTACTGCGGTATGGAGCAGGGCACCACGGTTAAGCTGGACACGGTAATGAAAAAGGGCGACACGGTAGGCAAGACCGGCGATTTACCCTGTGAAAGCGCACAGGAGCCTCATTTCCACTTCGAGGTTATCAAGGACGGAAAAAATGCAGACCCGATAGAGGAATTAAGATAAAAAAAGCGGACAGGCTGATAATAAAGAGACAGGCTTGCGACCCCGGATGTGAAGTCAGAGCTATAAAGAGCTTCACCTTCTGCAAAGGGAGATTGCGAGTCTGTCTTTTATTATATATAATAGTATAGGCGATGCCCTGTACGGTCTGACCCTTTCATATTTTTTTGCACTTTTATCCGCTTTCATCCCCGTAATTCTTCCGAATTTGCATATTTTCTGATCTTATTCAAAAAATATGTATAAAAATGTATTTTTTATTAAAAAATCCCTTGACTTTTGCATAAATGAGTGTATAATCGTATGCATACTTTCAAAAGCAGAGGAGATTAACTATGAAACAGATTAAAAAAATTGTACTTGCTTATTCAGGCGGTCTTGACACATCCATCATCATTCCCTGGCTCAAGGAAAACTACGAGGGCTGTGAGGTTATCGCAGTTTCCGGTGACGTAGGTCAGGGCACAGAGCTCGAGGGTCTCGAGGAAAAAGCCATCAAAACAGGCGCATCAAAGCTTTACATCGAGGACCTTAATAAGGAATTTGTAGAGGATTATATCTACCCCACCCTTAAGGCAGGCGCCGTATACGAGGGTATGTACCTTCTCGGTACCTCCTTCGCCCGTCCCCTTATCGCAAAGAGAATCGTAGAAATCGCCATCGCAGAGGGCGCAGACGCCATCTGCCACGGCTGTACCGGTAAGGGTAATGACCAGGTTCGCTTCGAGCTTGCTATCAAGGCCTTCGCTCCCGATATGCAGATTATCGCTCCCTGGCGTGTATGGGAATTTAAAAGCCGTGAGGACGAAATCGAATATGCCATCAAAAAGAACATCCCTCTCAAAATCACCAGAGAGACAAACTACTCAAAGGATAAGAACCTCTGGCATCTTTCCCACGAGGGTCTCGACCTCGAGGATCCCGCTAACGAGCCCAAGTACGAGGAAATCCTCGAGATGGGCGTAACACCCGAAAGTGCTCCCGATGCACCCACCTACATCACCATCGGCTTCGAAAAGGGCGTTCCCACCACTCTCGACGGTGTGAAGCTCGACGGTCCCGCTATGGTCAAGGCACTCAATAAGGTCGGCGGCGAAAACGGTATCGGTATCGCAGATATGGTAGAAAACCGTCTCGTAGGCATGAAGAGCCGCGGCGTTTACGAAACACCGGGCGGCACCATCCTTTACAAGGCACACGAAATGCTCGAGCAGCTCTGCCTTGATAAGGAAACACAGCATCTTAAAAGCCAGCTCGCAGTTAAGTTCTCCGAGCTCGTTTATAACGGTCAGTGGTTCACCACCTGCCGTGAGGCTCTCTCCGCTTTCGTGGATAAGACACAGGAAACCGTTACAGGTGAGGTTAAGCTCAAGCTTTACAAGGGCAACATCATCGGTGCAGGTATGAAGTCACCCTACTCACTTTACAGTGAAGAAATGGCTACCTTCGACGAGGATGACTGCTACGACCAGATGGACTCACAGGGCTTCATTAATCTCTTCGGTCTCCCCCTCAAGGTCAAGGCTATGCTTTCCAAGGATTGGGACATCAAATAATTATCACATATTACGGGGCTGTCAGACGATAGCCCCTTATGTATTTTGATTTTACTTCCTTAATACTGTAGGGCGGGGTGACCCTACCCCGCCGTTAGACTGTTAATTAATATTTTCCGATAAAACAGCAATACAAAATTACAGGTCATTATATTGAAAACAATCGTTATTTATGGTATAATGCTAGAAATTATCACAGATGTCGTAAAAAGCAAAGAGGTGAAACATGTCTTTACCCGTAAGAAAGCATCCTCGGTTAAAAGAATATGATTACAGTTCAAACGGTGTGTATTTCGTCACATATGCACCAAAAACCGTATTCAATATCTGTCGCACATCGTAGCGCGTGATAACCTCATCCCGCCGGAGACAGAGCTTACAAAAATCGGAAAAGTCGCAGATAAATATATTAATTCCATTCAGACCGCATATAAAAATGTTTATATAGAAAAATATGTTATAATGCCCGATCACATTCACCTGTTAATGTTTATTGATGTTAACGATGAAAACAGCGGCGGGGTAGGGTCACCCCGCCCTACATTGGACAGAATTATAAAAGCTTTAAAAAGAATGATTACCAATGAGGTAGGCTTTTCTATATGGCAGGAATCTTTTTATGAAGAAATAATCCGAAACGAAAATGCTTTTTATAACATGTGGGACTATATAGAGGGTAATCCTTCAAAATGGATTGCCGACGGAAAAGACAAATTTTTCAGGTAAGGATTATGTAGAGGCACGGCAAGCCGTGTCCGCCAAAATAAAAACCACATCAAGGAGGAACATACCATGCCCCTTTGGACAGGACGCTTTAAAAAGCAGCTCGACTCACAAACCAATGATTTCAATTCATCCATTCCCTTTGACAGCCGTATGTATGTCCAGGACATAAAAGGCTCCGTAGCCCATGTAAAAATGCTGGGCAATCAGGGAATAATAGACAAAGAGGAAAGCCTTCTCATCGCAAAGACTCTCGGTGATATTCTGAAGGACATCGACGAGGGCAGACTCGGGATAGATATGACTGCAGAGGACATCCACACCTTCGTCGAGGGTGAGCTTACGAAAAGAATAGGCGACAGCGGTAAGCGTCTGCACACCGCCCGCAGCCGTAACGATCAGGTAGCTCTCGATCTTAAGCTTTATCTTCTCGACCGTCATAAGGAGCTTACGGGCCTTTTAGGCGAGCTTATTTGGACTCTCACTAAAAAAGCAAACGAGCACTACGATGCGGTTATGCCCGGCTACACTCATCTTCAGCGCGCACAGCCCATTACCTTCGGCCATCATCTTCTGGCCTACTGTGAGATGTTTATGCGCGATTTCGACCGACTCTTTGACTGGCAGAAGCGTACGAAGGTTTCGCCTCTGGGTTCGGGCGCTTTAGCCGGCACCACCTATCCCATCGACAGACATTTCGTTTCCGAGCAGTTAGGTATGGACGGTAATGTTACGGCAAACTCTCTCGACGGTGTTTCCGACAGAGACTACGCTCTCGAGCTTTTAAGCATCCTTTCCATTATTATGGTGCACCTTTCCCGCTTCTCCGAGGAGGTTATTATGTGGTGCTCCTGGGAGTTCAAATTCATCGAGCTCGATGACGCCTTCTCCACGGGCAGCAGCATTATGCCCCAGAAGAAAAATCCCGACATCGCAGAGCTTGTCCGCGGTAAGTCCGGCAGAGTTTTCGGCGACCTTCAGACTCTTCTCACTGTTATGAAGGGCCTTCCTTTAGCCTATAATAAGGATATGCAGGAGGACAAGGAGGCTGTCTTCGACGCTCTGGACACGGTTATTATGTGTCTTAAAACCTTCACGCCTATGATAGACACCGCACAGGTTCTCAGGGAAAATATGCGAAAGGCCGCCGCCAAGGGCTTCATCAACGCCACTGATGCCGCTGACTATCTGGTTTACAAGGGTCTTCCCTTCAGAGACGCCTACAAGGCTACGGGTCAGCTCGTCGCTCTGTGCATAGATAAGGAGCTTACTCTCGAAACCTTGCCTCTCGAGGAGTACAAGGCCGTATGCGACCTTTTCGACGAGGATATTTACAAAGCAATAGACCTGGACGAATGTGTCAGAAAGAGAACAGTTAAGGGCGGACCCTCTCCCGAATGCGTTATGCAGGAAATTAAAAATATCCGACAGAAGCTCGGAATGTGATAAAAAAACAAGCGATACTCTGAAAGAAAAGGCTTTACAGAGTGTCGCTTTGTGGCTTTTTTACGGAGAAAATCCACTGATTTTTTCTTTTATTTTCAAAAAATGACATTCTCTCTGCTTTTTTCGACATACTTTTCGCCGCAGAAGCTGTAGAATAAGGGTGAAAGAAAACACTTCTTTACATATTTTAAGAAAAGAGGAAGATTATGAAAGAAAAAATGCTCATCCTGTCAAACGCTATCGCTTTAACCTCACTCGGCGGAAAAATAGAGTTTTATAACCGTCTTCTTACCCTGCTTTTCCGTAAAAGAAGACTGCTCTTTCTCTGCAGACACATCGACCGCCGGCTGCTTTCATTACGAAAGGAATTTCTTTTTCTCGAAAGAAGACTTCTTTCCGGCTTTTGCCTTGACATATAAAAACGGGTGCTTTATAATTTATGTATAAAAATTCAAAGGAGAGAGCATAATGAAAGCAAAGGAACTTTCTGCCGAAAAGCTTCTCAAGCAGCAGAAAAGAAGAGAAAAAGAAATCGCAAAATGGGAAAAGGAAAAGGCAAGACCTAAAAGAAGCTGTTACTTCGCCTATCTGGTGCTGATTATCTGCATTATTTATGCCACTGACGAAATCGCTTCCCAGATAAGCACACTGATGAAAACGGAAATCGCTAATGACCTTTTCTCCAAATTCGGAGAAAGCTCCGTCGGTCTTTTAGACATTCTTTCCATCCTCGTCGTCCCCTTCCAGGCCCTCGGTCTTCTTTACAGACCTCTGGCTGACAAATGGGGCAGAAAGAGATTTCTCATCATAAACACCTTCGGTATGAGCTTCGCTATGTTCATCGTTTTCCTTTCGGGAAATCTCGTAATGTACTTCATCGGTGCGTGTATGGTGCAGTTCTTTATTCCCCACGATATGCATGTGGTTTACATTATGGAATCCTCGCCGGCTAAAAACCGAGCCAGAATCTACTCGGTAATTAAATTCTTCGCCAATATGTCGGTTATGCTCGTGCCCCTTCTCCGCCGTCTGCTTATGACCGACTCCTCCCAGTGGAGAAGAGTTTACCTCATCCCCGCCGTCGTGGGCATCGTGACCAGCCTTATCGCCCTGCTTTTCGCCAGAGAGCCCGACACCTTTATTGAATCCCGTCTGCGTTATCTTAAGATGACTGACGAGGAAAGAGCCGCACAGGCGGCACAGAAAAAGGCCGAGGATGCCCAGGGCGGTCTCATCCCGGCACTCAGGTTCGCTATGAAGCACCGTCAGCTCAAATGGCTTTATATCACCTCCGCCATCGCGAATTTAGGCTTCATCGGTACCATAAATTATCAGGTAATTATGTCCTACGGCTATGCTGAAAACTTCTTCGGCAAGGGTATGTTTGACACTCTCGATGCCGCTCTCGAGGCTGTAAGCGTCGGTGATGTTACCACCGCGCTGTTTATGTTCCCCGTCGGCTGTGCCGTTTCACAGGTAATTATGGGCTTTATCTGCGACTCAAAGGGCAGAAAGGCCGCCGCTGTCACCACAGCCTTTAACGGACTTCTTTTCTTCGTCCTTTTCTCCGTAGGCTCATCAATGGCCTTTAATCCTTATGTAGTGGGCTTCTGCTGCGGCGCATTTATCGGAAGCTACTACTCAACCAATGATGTTATCATTATGATGATAGGTGAATCCTCACCCACTAATCTGCGCTCCTCTACTATGTCCGCACAGTTCATCGTAACAGCCGTGGGTGTAGCAGTCTCTTACATAATCAGCCTTCCCCTCATCACTGTTATCGGTAACAGTGTGACGGGCATCGTTTCCTTCGCGCTTCTCGTCCCCGGCTTTATCGCGGCTCTTATCTGCCTCATCCGTAAAACCAACGAGACAAAGGGCATCAATATGGACACGGTAACCGGCTGTGAGTGGGACTGATAAATAATCCGTAATCGCGGAAATTTTCGATAGCGGATAAAGGACAGACCACCGAAAGGAGAAAGCTATGAGTAAAATTTTAGTCGCAGGTGCAGGTCACGGCGGTCTCGTCGCCGCCATACATCTGGCAAAGGCGGGCCACGACATCACCGTCGTAGAAAAGGAAAATCCCGACACCATCGGCCACGACTGGCACGATTGGCTCAGCTTCGACGCCTTCGACCGCTCGGGCATCGACCGCCCCCCGGAGGGCACCTATTTTTCCGGCATACCCCAGGGCTTCCGTAATCCCAAAGCTACGGTAATGCTCCGCGTTCCCGTGGGAGAGGGCTCCATCTGTATGGACAGAAAGCTTCTCATCGCCCATCTTATCGGTCTTGCCGAAAAAGCGGGAGTCAGATTTATCTTTAACACGGAAATCCTCTCTCCCGTCACCGAGGGGGCAAGAGTAAAGGGTCTCAACCTCCGTAACGGAGAAAGAATCTACGCTCTTTACGGTGATCTCGTAATCGATGCGGCGGGTATGTACTCACCCGTCCGCTCACAGCTTCCCCTGTCGTGCGGAATCGAAAGAGAGCTCGAGGGCACAGGCATTTTCCACGTTTACCGTGCTTATTTTAAAAATCTTACGGGCGAAAAAACCGACCCTCCCTATCTCATTAATCTTTTCAACCGAAACATCCCCGGCATCGGCTGGACGGTTACGGACGAAAATTATGTGGACATCCTCATCGGTAAATTCGGCTCCGCAGGCCGCCTTACGGCAGACGAGGTTAATTCCTCTCTTGACGCATTCAGAGCGGAGTTCCCCTTCATCGGTCAGGAAATTCTCCGCGGTGGCCTCTTCATTGACCTTCCCATAAAAAGAATGCTTCCCATGCTCGTGTGTGACGGCTACGCCGCCGTCGGTGACAGTGCGGGTATGACCGTGCCCCTTAACGGCTGCGGCATAGTTTTAAGCATGAACGCGGGCAAAATTTTAGCCGACACGGTTATGAAGGCCGTAGGCACCTACGATAAAAAGTCGCTCTGGCCCTACCAGTACGAATACTTCCACCACTATGCCAAGGACCTTATTATAATAGATAAGCTGAAGGACTTTTTTAATTTCGTAAAGGGCGAGCAAGTCGATTATCTTCTCGAAAAGGAAATTCTGACCCCCGAGCTTATCGCAGTGGCTGACGGTGCACCTGTTTCACTCTCCGCCAGACAGATAAGACACATCATCGCTGTCTGTCCTCCTCTGCTCAAGCTCATACCGCCACTTATGAAAAATTTCCGCACCCTTCCCTTTATGGATTCGGTGTGCAGAAAAATGCCCGAGGTCTACAGCGAGGAAGCAGTAAGCCTCTGGGCAGAAAAATATAAAGCTCTTTAATCAGTTTTTTGCCGCCGAAGAAAAAAATTTGGCGGCAAATAAAATTATTTTCTAAAACCTCTTGATTTTTTTGTTTTAATAATGTATAATAACCGAGCTGTTATGGAGAGTTGTCCGAGCTGGTCGAAGGAGCACGATTGGAAATCGTGTAAGTCGCTAAAACGGCTTCGAGGGTTCGAATCCCTTGCTCTCCGCCAAAAAATGAAAGGTAGTACCGTCAGGTGCTACCTTTTATTTTTTCGATGTAATCAGAAGGAAGGGATTCGAACAAGGAGGGAGCGAAGCGGAAGAAAAGGCTTCGGGGAAGCCTTTTCGCCGACGGGGCAACGAGCGAAGCGAGGCGATAGCGCGACAGCGCGGGACAAAATCCCTTGCTCTCCGCCAAAAAATGAAAGGTAGTACCGTCAGGTGCTACCTTTTATTTTTTCGATGTAATCAGAAGGAAGGGATTCGAACAAGGAGGGAGCGAAGCGGAAGA
>JAZNEL010000023.1:0-2162 GCA_045588555.1 Acutalibacteraceae bacterium
CCCTCCCTTCATCCGCCACCGGCGGCGGTCGGGCTCAAAGCCCGCGCCTTCGTCGCTCGAGTTCGAGTTCCTTACTGAAAGCAAAAAAAATAAAGGTAACCTTTCGATTACCTTTACTGTGGCGGAGTAGGAGAGACTCGAACTCTCGCGCCGGTTACCCGACCTACGCCCTTAGCAGGGGCGCCTCGTCACCAACTTGAGTACTACTCCATTCAGTGCCTTAATAAAAAATATGGCGGAGAGAGTGGGATTCGAACCCACGGTACGCGCAAACGTACGACGGTTTTCAAGACCGTTCCGTTATAACCACTTCGGTATCTCTCCGTATTTGCCTAATGATATTACCATATTGTCTCGGTCTTGTCAAGTGTTTTAAAGTAAAAAGTTCAAGTTTTATGCGTTGCTTTATCTGCCTTTTTAACAATATATTTCAGACTCATAAGTAACCTTTATTATTTTAAAATGCTTACAGTCAAATCCGCCGACAGTGAAGCCGTACAGACACACCGATGCCACGGTACATATTGTTCCGGTTATTACCGAAACCACAGTCTTTTATTCTTTTGTGAGCATATTTAACTCTCCTTACAGTACACTGAATACGAGTGCCGTTAAACCGATGCTTCCCAAAATAACCGCTGAAAGCACCAAGTCAAGAAAATCTCTGTTTATATACCTATTATACTTCTTCTCTGCTGAAAAGGAAATAGCAAAAACTGCAAAAATAAATAAAAAAAGCCGCAGAACCTGTAAAAAGTGTAGGCTTTATCAGTAAAAAAGGCCGGCTTTTGCCGGCTTATGCTTATTGCTTATCCTTACTTTTAGCGAAAAGAGAAACCACCAGACCGCAGATAACCGCCGCCATAATTCCCACGGAGGCCGAGGACAGGGGACCGCTTAAAGCACCCATCAGTCCGTCCTCGGCGATGGCCTCCCGTGTTCCCTTGGCTAAATTATAGCCGAAGCCTGTCAGCGGCAGGGTAGCGCCCGCGCCCGCCCACTCGACTAACGGCTCATAAAGCCCCAGACCGCCTAAAATGACACCGATGATAACGAAGGAAACGAGGATTTTGGCGGGAGTAAGCCGTGTCAGGTCGATAAGAAGCTGACCGACGGTACAGATAAGTCCGCCCACGGCAAAGGCCTTAAGCAGAGCAAGAAAAAGCTCCATCACATCATCTCCTTAAGCTTTTTTACGATTTTTCCGTTACCTGAAAGCAGAGAGACACCCGTTATGAAGACGATGGCTATGAAGATAAAGCAGACCGCCTTTTTGATAAAGTAAAGATATTTACTGCATTTTATCAGACAGAAAAGACATTTCAGTGCAGAGCCGAGACTCATTTTCCTTCACCTCTTTTAATGTTTACTAAATGTGCTATACCGGGGATGCTTTCTCCCTCCTTCGACGATACGGGAGACATCAGAGCCCCCGTGGCCATAAAGAGTATGTCAGAGTATTTTCCCGATTTCATACCGTTTAAAATGTGGGAGCAGAGAACACTTGCACTGCAGCCGCAGCCCGAACCGCCCGAGTGAACATCCTGGGCTTCACGGTCGTAAATCATCAGCCCGCAGTCGAAGTAGTTTTTGTCGAGCCTTATTCCGCATTCCCGCATCATCAGCTCCTTTAAAAGGCCTGCCCCCACGAAGCCGAGATCTCCCGTAAAAACAGCGTCATAGTCATCGGGAGAGGTTTTGGTGTCGCGGAAAAATTCAGCCAGAGTTTTACAGGCAGCGGGGGTAAATGTCAAGAGAAAACCATAAATTTTTTCAAAATCCCGAAACCCTTGATTTTACTGGGTTTTCGGCACTTCAATTATGGGTGCAGCTATGGGGTGGTTGCAATTAAAGGAAGACTATATAGCGCTTTTTTGATAAAATTTTCAAAAAATACTTGACAATAAAGCTGTACATGATTATACTGTAATAATTTAACCTTGATGTTAAATGGGTTGACATGGGCAAAGAAGGAGAAATAATATATGTATCATTATGTCAAAGATAAAGAATTTTTGGGAAATATGAAACGGGTTTGCTCGGATATTATGAATCAACTCAAGCAAAAAATCAATAACGATTCCGTTATGCAGGTTGACATTCACTTGGTCGGTAGCGGTGCTAAAAATTTAATAACGCAGAATGCAAATGAGCCAATTGAC
>JAZNEL010000024.1:0-27401 GCA_045588555.1 Acutalibacteraceae bacterium
CTCGGTTGCTTAACCGTAAACGGCGGAAAGATTACCTTTGAATCAACAGGAGGAGGTAACCCCTTTCAGACGAATTATGTTCAGAACGGCGGCACAGTTAAGGTTATAGAAAACAGTGACTATTCCTTTTTATATGATGCACGGCTTAACGGCGGAAGCCTTGAGGTTATAAACAACAGAGCCTCAAACGGAATAGTTTTCTCGCAAGCTCTGTGGATTAAAAAGGGCGCTGACTTAAAAATATCAATCCCCAATACACCTTATGACGCTTACAGTAACATCAGGCTTGCAGAGGGCTCGGATGCCAATGACTGTGTGTTTGTAAGGTTTGACGAAAGCTCCGAATTTGTTTATCTTGATGAAAGCAACTCTTTGCTCAACGGAAAAAATTACGCTGAAATAAAGGCTGTTGAGCACATTCACACTTATGATAACGGAAAATGTGCCTGTGGCTTTATATGCGGACATAATACGGATAACGGTACCTGTGGCATCTGTGGAAAATATATTTATAAAATCATTCATCATCCCACAGTAAAAGAGCCTTATGTGGCTCTCAATGACGGTACGGGAGCCTCTTATCAGTGGTATGAGATGAAAAACATCAGCGAAATCACTGATAAAAGCAAGACTTATCCCTGGTCATATTTGGGGGCACCCTTTGAAGAGGAAAGCACCTACAGTGAAGCAGAGGGCTGGTCAGCCATAGACTATTCCTACGAAGGCTCCGAATACAAGGGTTTATATTATATAATAACACCCTTCAACGCCGGTGATAAGGTAACACTCAGTTTTTCGTCTAACGTGGTTTATGCTGATTTATTCACTATGGGTGATGCGTATGCTGAATGTGAGATTGACGGTGCTACGGCTACTGCTGTAATTTCTGAAGACGGAATTTACGGTATTTATGCTGAAACGGAAAACGCCGAGCCTACGGTAAAGATATATGTGGGCGAGGCCGAAATTAATGTGATTACATCACAGACATCTGCAACACTCAGCAAATACTCCTACGGAGCATACTATTTCTGCAAGGTAACAGCAAATGACGGTACGGTGCATGAAAGCCGACTTGCCGATTTCACATACAAAATAACACATCAGCCTACAGACAAGGAGCAGTATGTTTCTCTCAACAGCAGTGATGGAGCCGCTTATCAATGGTACATTGAAAAGGGAGGAATAATATCGGTAAATGATGAAAATTCCTATCCGTTCACGATTATGGGTGCACCGGAAGAAATAGGCGGAACCTACGACGGTGAAAACGGTTGGACACCCGATGAATACGGCTACTATTTTGTAGTAAAGCTCAAAGATGGCGATATTCTTAATCTTGAATTTTCACAGACACCCGAAGAAGTACTCTATCTGTACAGTTCCGAGGAAGGAACTGTTGAATATGACGCTGATATTACTGCAGTCGGGAGCATTATAGCAGAGTCCGACGGATATTACGGTATATGTGCTGCAGACGGCGGATATCTGAAGGCGACCTTCAACGGAACGGAATATATCGCCGTAAACGGACAGACCGAAGCCACCCTCAACGCCGATAAGCTCGGCAATTATCTTTGCGAGGTCACATTCAAGGACGGAAAAAAGGAAAGGTCAGAGGCGGTTGAGGTGCTTCACCTTCACACGGGCGGCACGGCAAACTGTAAGGATAAGGCAATATGTACAAGCTGCGGTCTTGCTTACGGCAAGATAAACGCAGATAAGCATAAATCCCTTGTCATTCTTGACGCAGTAGCATCCACCTGCACCAAGACAGGTACGACCGAGGGTAAAAAATGTACTGCCTGCGGCAAGGTAACCGTAGATCAGCAGACTGTTGCAAAGAAAGCTCACACCCTCACTACCCTTGACGCAGTAGCCGCTACCTGCACCAAGGAAGGTAAAACCGAGGGCAAAAAGTGTACTGCTTGCGGTGCGGTAACCGTAGCGCAGAAAACTGTGGCAAAGAAAGCACACAGCTATAAAAACGTTACCACCAAAGCAACCCTTTCCAAGAACGGTAAGGTAGAAAACAAGTGCTCAATATGCGGTTATGTTTCAAAGACAACAACGGTTTATTATCCGAAGACAATCAAGCTTTCAACTACCTCTTATACTTATAACGGTAAGACCAAAAAGCCCTCTGTAACCGTAAAGGACAGTAAGGGTAACACACTTAAGAAGGATACGGATTACACTGTTAAGTATGAAAGCGGAAGAAAAGCAGCAGGCAAGTACACTGTTACAGTAACATTCAAGGGCAAGTATACCGGTACAAAGAAGCTTTACTTCACAATTGCACCTAAAGCAACAAGCAAGATAACCGCAACCCAGACCACAACAACAGTTACTCTTAAATGGAACAAGGTAACAGGTGCTGACGGCTACAGGGTTTACAAGTACAACTCAAAAACCAAGAAGTACGAAAAGCTCAAGGATGTTACAAAGACGACCCTTAAGATAAGCAAACTCAAAGCAGGCACAATCTATAAATACAAGGTAAGGGCCTACACCAAGGACGACGGCACAATCTGGGGAGACTACTCAAAGGTGTTTGAAACCGCAACAAAGTGCAAGACTCCTAAAATCACCAAGCTTACAACAACCAAGGGTAAAACTACCGTAAAATGGAGCAACGTAAGCGGTGAAAGCGGCTATCAGGTTTACTATTCAACCAAAAAGGACAGCGGCTATAAGAAGGTAAAATCCTATAAAGTAAATGTTGTCAAGGGCTCAAAGAGCAAGCTCAAGAGCGGCAAGAAGTATTACTTCAAGGTCCGTGCTTACAAAAAGACCGACAGTGGAACCGTATATTCATCTTGGAGTGCAGTTAAGAGCATTAAAATTAAATAAGCAAACATAACAGCTTGCCGCCGGGGATTTTTCCCCGGCGGTTTTTGGCGTTCTACTCACAATATAATTCAGTAGCAGCTGCCGAATATCAAATTTTCTTAACATTCTTTATTTCTTGAGTTAAAATAATGTAATCAATAAAGTAGTAAGAAATAAATAATTTCTTTACTCCCCTACATCACCAGTAAAAAGCCGCCGGAAAAATTCCGACGGCTTTTTTGTGTGTTTTTATTTAACAGTTACGCTTTTTGTCTTGCTCCAGGAGCCGTAAATCTTTTTACCGCTGACAGTTTTATATGCTCTGACCTTGAAGTAATACTTCTTACCCTTGGTGAGCTTTTTGACGGTAGTCTTTTTAGTCGTACCCTTCTTTACTGTCGCTGTCTTCGCGCTCTTGAACTTGCTTGAGGTGGAATACTGTACCTCGTAGCCCGAAGCATTCTTTACTGTTTTCCAGGTGACAGTTGCTGTCTTTGTGCCTGCAGAAACCTTCGAAAGGGTTACCTTGGAAGGAGTAGTAGAGGTCGTGACAATAGTAGAAGAAGTAGCATATACCTTCTTATCGTCGATGGTTTTATAGGCGGTAACTCTAACCTTATAGGTAGTAGCCTTTGAGAGCTTTTTGAAGGTATATGCGGTTTTGGTGGTTGTCTTCTTTTTAACCACCTTGCCCTTTGAATTAAGAAGCTCTACTTTGTAGCCGTCAGCACCTGTGACCTTCTTCCAGCTTGCCTTTACGGAGGTAGTGGTGAGGGTGGGTGTAATCTTGCTCGTCTTCGAGGGAAGAATGTTAAAGTAAAGCTTTTTACTTCCGCTGTAGTCTCCCTTAAGGGTTACGGTTACGGAGTATTTTCCTGTTTTCTTTCTTCCGCTCGAATATTTGACGGTGTAATCGGTGTCCTTTTTGAGAACCTTGCCCTTACTGTCCTTAACGGTTACATCGGGTGTTTTGGTTTTTCCGTTATAGGTGTAGGAAGTCTTTTCGAGAGAAACATTCTTCACAGCGGGAATTACAGTAGTAGACAGTACATCGCCGCAGTCGCACTTTTCTTCGATTTTGCCGTCCTTGGTAAAGGTGGCGGCAGTTTTCACGGTTTTATACTCGTGGTCAAGATGAATAGTGAACTGGCTGTCAACAGAGCCGTAGCAGTCCTTTTCTACAGAGTAATAACGGACGGTAAGTGTTTCGCCGTCATCAGAGAAGTAGAACATCGCTACCATACCCGTAGAGCCGATAAAGGAATCCATATACTGCGGGTCAATAAGCATCTGGGTAACGGTGTTTCCGTTTACGCCCTTATCCTGACGGTAGACAATGTGCTGCCAGGGATCGTGGCCCGAAAGCACCATCAAAACATTTTTATGCTTTGAGAAGCATTTGTTCCACATATCGTCACCGTTCTGTGCATTGGTGTAGCCGGAGTAATAGGTCGGAGGATAGCAGTCTCCTGCATCGATGGTGGTTCCGTCACGGTACATATATGCGTGAGTGACAATGATGGCCTTATGATTCGGATGTGCTTTCAGCACGCTGTCCACCCATTTGAGTGTAGCCTCTGTAGGAGCAAAGTCGAGAGTAATGATAAGATACTTCGTATTCTGAACGGTGAAGTAACGGTAGGAGTTCGTAAGGTCTCCCTTTACGGTGCCTCCCTCGGGAACATCCTCCTCGCGTGTGATGTAGCTTACCTTACCGTTTGCGTCTGTCTTTTTGATAACACCGGGCTGATTTACCGGATCGGAAAGATTTATATTGCCTGAATTCATCAGACCGTTCACGGTTTTCTCGTAAAAGCCGTTATGAAGATTACGGTTAAAGTCATCCCAGTCGTCGTGATTACCTCTGGTGAGAACATAAGGAATCTTACCGTTAAGCTTGCTGATGGCGCTGTTAGCGGTGCTCCATTCCTTGTCCGTACTGTCGTTGGTAATGTCGCCGAGACCGATAACATACTCTATCTTCTGTGATTTCTGATTAGCGAGAATCCAGTCGTAAACCGAATTCATCGCATCTGAATCGCCCTTACACATAGCCTGTGTGTCGCCTACCACAGCGAAGGAATACTCGTAATCGGTTACGGGCTCCACATCCTCCTTATCCTGCCAGAGGATAACGTGCTCGAGGTCGGGGCCGTTGCCTGACACTTCCTTCGTAATACACTTATCACAGCGGGTAAGGTCATAGCAGGCAAGCATATTCTTATCGGAGGTGGTATAGCCCTTTTTGAAATCGTTTTTGATTTCCGAGGCAGTACGCACATCTGACCACAGGGCGATGGATTCCAGTCTGCCCGTAAAATAGGTAGCGTTACCGTTTCTGTGGTCGCCGCCGATTACCATATTATGCTTTTCCGTAAATGCCTTGAAACTATTATTAAGAGTAAGGGTCTGCTTCAGCTCGCCGTCTACATAGCAGTGCATCTTTTTACCGCTGAAATCCATAGCTATGGCAAGATGAACCTTTTCACCCGTGGCAACATCCACTTCGCTGAAGGTGTAATTATACTGCTTGGAATAGTCTGCCTTATTACGGATGGAGACCTTCGGATTACCGTTTTTATTAAGAGAGAACACGAGAGCAGGGTCAAACATACCGTCACTGCCGAGAAGAGTGGTCGTGCTCTTAAGTCCGTCCTTTTCCACGGTAAAGACAGCCTCGAAGGTGAGTGGTGTGGTTTTCAGCTTTTCGCTCAAAACATACTGCTCGTCCAGATTACAGTAAAGGCCGTGATCCTCTGTCTCGTAGCAATCGGTACAGCCTACAACCTTAAGAGAGATGGTGTCCTTATGTGTGCCGTCGGTTACGGTAATGGTAGCGGAGCCTGTCTTAAGAGCCTTGATTTTACCGTTTTTATCTACGGTAGCCACCGACTTGTTTGAGCTGGACCAGGTGAGAGTCTTTTTGCCCGGGTAATAAAGCTCGGGGGTAAAGGTCTCCCCTACTCCGAGAATGAGGTTTGCGGGAGAAACTGAAAGCTCCTTATCGAGCATTCCGTAAGAATACTTTTCACCGAAAATCTCATAAAAGTCACCGCCCGATTTTTCGGTTTCATTGATAACAAGCATAGAGTTTGTGCGGTAATTATATGCAACCATATAAAAATTACAGGACGAAAGCAAAGAAACATTATGCCGAAGACCGTTTTCTTCATAACTTAATATTATATCCTTTGCGTGTATACCGTTTCCCTTTTTTATGCTCTTATATCCTATTTGTCTTCCCAAAGAAAGGTTTTCGATTTCACCGGCAACAAAATCGGTAGCGCGGATTGCTATCTTGTTATTTACATCAGGGTTTTCACAATATGCCTTTTCGAGCACCTTTTCCATAGTGTAACCTAAATTACAGGTACCGTAGCCTGCAGCATTCCATACAAATTCTATATAGTCTTTAGATGAAAGTAATTTGTTTACATATTTGGCAATAGGATTATGAACCATATCCCATGTATCCGAGGAACCGCCAAAGGGCGTGAAATAAAGCTCAAAAACAGGATCGTTTTCCGTTCCGATATAAACTATCTGCTTATCAGAAGGAATCTGGTCACCCTTTCCCTGCTGAAGCAAGGCTATCTGTCTCTCGTTTTCCTCGTTCATATACTTACGAAGCTCAAACAAATCCTCTTTAGCGCGATATTCGTACATAAGCTGTGTATAATTATATGTCACACGATAAAGCTCATCGTGATCTGAAACGATTACACCTGACTGTGAACCGTTATGTCCGTTTGCGCCTCTGTAATCGTTTTCGTCAAGGTTACTGCTGGAAAAGAATACGCTTTTCCCGTGCTCTGTGCCGTCGGTGGCAAGATAATGCGAAACTGTACAGCTTTTAAGATGCTGCATATCACTGGTTTTATCCTCAACATTCCAGCCTACTCTGGTATATTTCATAAAATCTGAAACCTTTTTACCGGGAGCATATTTTTCATAACAGTCACTTTCAAGAGCTTGTTTGAAATAGGTTTCATAATTAAGATGCTTTCTGTATCTTGTTTTATTCTGCGCAGGGTCATACTGATTTTTTCCGTAGGACGGCAGCTGGTTTACCAAGGTTACCTCGATACCCATTCTGGCCGCTTCCGTAAGCATATAGGAAATACGGACAAAACCGTGCTCGTCGTAATTTGTACCGTACAAAGAACGCATATAACCGTAATATTTACTTTCGGGAATTACACAAACAGAAGCTGTGGCAGATGTTCTGTAGGATGAAAAAGTAATCTTCACATCCTCCTCGGGATGAGCCAGCTTATACTGTATGCACTGGTAAACAAGCAGACCGAGGCCGTTATTAGGATCACATAACGCTTCATTAGGTATACGGTAAAAAGCTTCTGCGGTTACAGTCTTTCCGTTAATGTTTGCATAAGTAGTGGAGCCCAAGCCCTGGAAATTTTCGGGGTTATTGGCTAAAGGGAATGCATCATAGTACGGTGTAACCGTATGCTTATTATGCTCTTTGATGTTCTTTCTGATTTCAGGAAGGACCTGCTCAAAAAAAGGCTTTTCCTGATTTATCGGTTCGAGATAGTAGTCAGCAACAAAAGCATTAGTTTCTGAAGGGAAGGTCTCTGCCGCACAGGCGAGAGCGACGCTCCCGCCTATGATAAGAAGGCAAGTAAAAAGATATAAAGATAATTTTTTAAGCTTATTCATCATTTTTCACCTCTCTGTGTTTACGGCAAAGTAGCCAGATTGAAGGTAATGCTGCTTCTGTTACCGCCGATAAGCGTCGTGGTATACCAGGGAGCATCTTCACCGTAGGTGGTGTATATTCTGGGAGGATTACTGTAATTGCTGTTATAAAGGTGGATAAAGGTACTGTCCTTACCTGCGTTACCCGAATTACCGCTGACATTTACATCGCCCGTAATGTAAACTCTCGAATAGTTCGAGGTTACATAGATAACGCCGCCGTTCTGATTTGCTTTATTGCCTGTGGCTGTAATGCCGTCAAACTTTGCACAGCTGTTTGTACGGATTTCTACCGCACCGCCCGTGGTTTTTACTGACTCATTGTTTATGAACGAGCAGTCAGTGAAGACAACGTTTATCTTTTCGGGGTCAGATGCACTGTTACAGTTACCGTTCTGAATTTCTACTGCGCCCGCGCCTGCAGTAAGTGACTTGTTTCCTTCAAAGGTACAGTCCGTAGCATTGATAATCATATTCGGTGCAGATGTGCCCGTAGAGATTGCGCCACCCTTACCTGTAGCGGTGTTTCCGTTAAATACTGTATCTGTCATTATGAGCTTTGATGAGCTGCCCTTGATGTATACGGCACCGCCCTCACCTGTAGCGTTATTACCCTTAAAGGTGGCTCCGTCGACTGTTACTGCGGAATTTGTGACAGCATTGAAGGCACCGCCGTTTTTACTGCTGTTATTCTCAAAGGTACCGCCCGTAACGGTTACGGTAGAGGAAACGCTGTTAACCGCGCCGCCGAAGTCAGAGGCTGTGTTTCCGGTAGCGGTTACATCGGTCAGCTTAAGACTGCCGTAGCCGACATAAATTGCACCGCCCTGCTCACCGTCGCCGTCATTATCACCTGCATAACCGTTTGCGGAGTTGCCCGTAAGCACTGTGCCGGTAAGCTCGGCCTCACATGAGGTACGCGCGCTGATTGCACCGCCGCCCATTGCAGAATTGTTTTTAACGGTGTCGGCTCCCATTTTAAGTACACCTGGCATCTTTGATCCGTCAGTTTTATTGTAATATGCCACATAAACCGCACCGCCGTGACCTGCAGCAGTATTATCGCTGAAGATGTTTGTACCGTCAGTATTCACATTACCGCCGGCTATAGAAACTACCGCACCGTTACCGTTTTTGCCCTGTGAATTTAAGATAGCGGTGTTATTAGAGAATTCATTATCAGAAAGGTTAAGTGTACCCCTTGAATTATAAGCTACACCGCCTATCTGTGCTGTGTTTTCTTTAAACTCACAGCCTTCTGCGCTTACGGTAGCATCGGTCATATAAATCGCACCGCCTGTTACGGCAGAGTTGTTATTAAGGATACTGTCAGAAATCTCCACTACAGAACCTGCACCGCTTACATAAATCACACCGCCGTTAGTAGCCGTGTTACCTGTAGCGGTAACAGCTGTCATCGTGACAGTACTGCCGTTAGCATAAAAGACACCGCCGTTTGATTCTACGGTATTATCGGTAGCTGTTACATTCTCTATCTCTGCAGCAGTTGAATTAATGAAGTAAGCCGCCGCACCGGTAGCACTGTTATTGTTTTTAAAGACTGTGTTTTCGTCAATAGTAACCTGTGCATCGCTTGTATTCAAAGCACCGCCGTAGAAGCCGGACTTGTTTGCATCGAATACTGCTCCGGAGATGTCAAGCTCTCCGCCCTTGAAGTATATTGCACCGCCGCCCTTTGTGCCGTCGTGCTCTTCATTGATATAAGTCGATTCATTGTTTGAAAAAGCTGTGCCGCTGACGGTTAAGGTGTTTTCGTTGCCGATGATATTGATCGCACCGCCCGAGGGAGCCTTGTTTCCGCTGACTGTACCGCCGGTAATGCTGACATCTGCGTGATAGCCGTCGATAAAGCCGCCGAAGCCGTAAAGCTTTTCTTCCTCTTTATCGTTTACATAAAGGCTTTCCTTTGCCTCGTTGCCCGTGGCGGTAACATCAGTAAGACTAACCTTGCCGAAGCCGACATAAATGGCACCGCCGCCTTCTCCGTCACCGTCGTTTTTGTCTGCATAGCCCTCTACGGAGTTGCCTGTAAAGGCTGTACCCGTAAGATGTGCTTCACAGCCCGTACGCACGCTGACAGCACCGCCGCCCTTTGCGGTATTATTCTCAAAGACACCGTCGGTGAAATTAATTACGCCTACTGCGGCTTCTACTGCGGGCTCCGTTTCCGTCGCCGCCTTCGCGCTGATATAGGTTACATAAACGGCACCGCCGTGGTTTACTGCAGTATTTGAGGTGAAGCTGTTATTACCCGTCGCAGTTATTACGGAGCCGATGTTATTGACAGCACCGCCGTGTGCTTCAGTAGAGTTACCCATAAAGGATGAATCGGCAAGAGCCACGGGTGTGCGGTATACATAAAGTGCACCGCCGTTTGACTTTGATGTGTTATTGCTGAAATCAGAAGCACTGACTGTAAGGGCTTTTGCTTCCTTGGTGTAAACTGCACCGCCGTTTCCTGTGGCACTGTTTCCGGTAAACTCCGAAGCATTTACATTTACGGTGGCTCCGGGGTCGGTATAAATTACACCGCCATACTTTGCAGA
The DNA here is from genome assembly GCA_045588555.1 of Acutalibacteraceae bacterium. Lineage (GTDB taxonomy): Bacteria > Bacillota > Clostridia > Oscillospirales > Acutalibacteraceae > UBA6857. Next base: position 10,119 of record JAZNEL010000024.1, read on the forward strand.
GTTTCCGCTTGCCTCACAGGATTCGAGCCTGATTTTACCTGCTGTGCCCTCTTTAGAGTAAACAGCACCGCCGTTTGTCGCTGTATTATCGGAAATTACGCAGGAGGTAAACTTAAGAGTCGCATTATCAGTAAATGCTATACCGCCCTTTGTAGCGGAGTTGCCGATGAAGCTGCAGTCGGTTATGTCGAATGAGGTGTTTGAACCGCTCGTATAAATAAGACCGCCGTTAACCGCCTTGTTTCCGCTTGCAGTAACCTCGTTCATTGTAACTGCACAGCTGTTTGAATAAAGCACACCGTTATAGGTGGAGGTATTGTTATTTATCTGTGTATTGCTGATAACTGCTGTACCGCCGCTTTTGAAATTAAGAGCCGCACCGGTAGCACCCTTTGAATTTACGAAGTTAGAGTCCGTAACGGTTGTCTGTGAATCGGAAGCGATAAATCCGCCGCCGTACCATTTGGTGCTGTTACCGTCAAAGGTTGCGTTTTTGATTGTAAGGGCTGTTTTCGAAACATTTAAGGCACCGCCGCCCTTTGTATTGTCATATTCACTGTTAAGGTAGGTTGATTCGTTGTTTGCGAAGGTGGTACCGTCAATCGAAAGCACATTGTTTGCGCCTGCAATATTGATTGCACCGCCCGAGGGAGCCTTGTTACCGCTGACAGTACCGCCGGTAAGGCTGACATCCGCGTGATAGCCGTCGATAAAGCCGCCGAAGCCGTAAAGCTTTTCTTCGCCCTTATCGTTTACATAGCTGCTTTCCTTTGTTTCATTGCCTGTAGCAGTAACATTATTGAGATTAACCTTGCCGAAGCCGACATAAATGGCACCGCCGCCGTCTGCGTCACCGTCAGCCTTGCCGTCGTGACCCTCTGCGAAGTTACCCGTGAAGGCTGTGCCGTTAAAGGTAACCTCACTGCCTGTTCTTACGCTTACGGCACCGCCTGCCATAGCATTATTGGTGTCGAAGGTACATCCGTCTACAGTAAGATTACTGTAGGCTGCAGGAACTGCCTCTGTGGTTTCCGTTTTCGGCTTTTCCTTAATGTAGTTTACATAAATCGCACCGCCGTGTTCTTCGGCGCTGTTATTTGTAAAGCTTGTTTCTCCCGAAATGTTTGCGACAGTACCTACGATGTCGATTACACCGCCGTTTATCTTGGCTGTGTTTCCGCTGAATACGGCATTCTGAATGTTCAGAGCGCCCTTTTCCGAATAGGTTACACCGCCCAGGTTAGCAGAGTTTTCAGTAAACAGACAGTCGCTGATATTAAGTGTGCTGCCCTTATAGTAGGCTACACCGCCGTTTGAGCCTGTGTTTCCGTCAAAGCTGCTGTTTTTGAGATTTACTACTGTGCTGCCGCCGCTGATGTAGAACACACCACCGTTATTAGCCTTGTTATTGACTGCCGTAGCGTCAATGAGGTCGAGTGTACCGCCGTTAATGTAGATAACACCGTTACTCTTCGAGACATTATCACTTACGGAGATGCTGTCAAGAGTTACCGTACAGCCGCTTATGAAACAAAGTGCCGCACCCGTACTTCCCTTTGATTTGGTTACGGAGGTGTTACCGCTGATGCTTACTTGGGTCTTATTTGCATGGATGGTACCGCCGTAATAGCCCGACTCGTTTTCGTCGAGGATAGAGTTTACGACGGTGAGCTTACCGTTCTTCGTGCTGATGGCACCGCCGCCGATGGCATTATTGTATTCGCTGTTCTGATAATCGGACTTATTCTTATTGATTACGGCTCCTCTGATGCTTACCTCGGAGTTCGTATTAGCGTAAATCATACCGCCGTTTTTACTGCTGTTTCCGCTGAAGGTACCGCCCGTAATGGTTACGGGAGATGAAACGGCATCGATTACACCGCCGAAATCGGAGGCAGAGTTGCCTGTAGCGGTTACATTGGTAAGATTAAGTGTGCCGTAGCCTACATAAATCGCACCGCCGCCGTCACCGTCGCCGTCGTTTTTACCCTCGTAGCCCTCTACGGAGTTGCCCTTAAGGGTTACAGAGTCAAGATTTGCTCCGCAGGAGGTTCTGGCACTGATGGCACCGCCCGCCATAGCAGAGTTATTTTCGAAGGTAACGCCTGTGGCTGTAAGGATGGCACCGTCCTTTGTGCCGTCACTGTTTGTCTTATAGGTAAGATAGAATGCACCGCCGTGTTTTTTCGCACTGTTTCCTACGAAGCTGAAGGAGGAGTCGATGGTAAGGTCGGTGGCTGAAAGGTACACGGCACCTGCGTGGTTATCTGCACTGTTATCGGTGAAGTCGAGATTACTGAAGGATATATTTGCATTGTAAATATACATAGCGCCGCCGTTACCGCCGCTTCCGTTTTCGTTGGCAGCAGCCTTATTACCGCTGAACTGAATATTCTTCAGAGTAAGAGTGGTAGCCGAATCGGAATAAACAGCGCCGCCCGTAAGGCCTGTGTTACCCGTAAAGCCGCAGTCGGTAAGCTGTGCCTTTGAGGAACTCTGTACAGAAACGGCACCTGCATTATTAGCCGCTGTGTTTCCTTCAAAGTTACAGCCGCTGAAAACAGCCTCACTCTTTCGTGTGATGTAAACAGCACCGCCGTTACCGGACTGAACCTCATTTTTTACTGCCTTGTTATTAAGGAAGGTACAATCTTTAACAGTAGCATAAGTGCCGTGGTCTTTGGCCTCAAGAACTGTGTTAGATGCGCTTAAGATGATGGCGCCGCCGAGACTTGCGCTGTTATTTTCCAGAACACAGTCGCTGATTTCGAAAAGTCGTCTTTCGAAGGACTCCTTTACATAGGCGTGATAGATGGCACCGCCGCTGGCGTCGGTGGAGTTACCCTCGAAAACAGAGCCGCGCACGGTAAGAGGACCGGCTGTGTGGATAGCACCGCCGCCCGAAGTAGCATAGTTATCTGTAAATCTGGCGTTGCCGTAAATGATGATGGGACTGCTGGTGTTAGCATAAAGGCCGCCACCTGTTTTACTGCTGTTACCGCTGATGATCATTTCTTTTTCACCGTCGGCAGTACCTATAAAGATGTCTGCATCGGAGCTCGAGGAGGAGGCTATACCGCCGCCGTAGGAATGAGACACATTATCGGAGATGGTACCGGAGAACAGGTAAACTATTCTGTCGGTGTAAAGACCGCCGCCGCGTAAGGCCTCGTTACCCGAAATCACACCGCCGTACATATTGATGTTACCGCGGTTATAGATGGCACCGCCGCAGCCGTTGGTTTCACTGCTGGTGGTAGTACCGTCCTCGTTAGTGGTAACTGTATATTCGGTAGCTACAGCGTTATTACTGATTTCACCGCCGTAGATATTTACGGTAGCATTGAGAATGAGAAGAGCAGAGCCGCCCGCACGGCTGACAGTGCTGCCTGTGCTTCCGCCCACATAGGTAAGTGCTCTTTCGTTTCCGAGCTTTTTATGGTTAACGATTTTAACACCGTCATAAATGTTTACCTCGGAGCTGTCAGAGATAAACAGTGCACTGCCCACTACCGTGGTTTTAAGATTATCACGGTTACCGTCGATGGTAAGAGTTCCCTTACCGCCGCCGAGCTCCAGAACAGCCTTGCGCTGTAAAAGAGCGGACATAACGCCGTTTTTATCCTGGCCTACCACAAACATATCGCCCTTATAAGAGGGAGAGCGCTTAATGGTATAGTCACCGTCGGAATAAATTTTCACCTTATCAGAGATGTAAATGGGCTTGGTAACGGTGATGTCGCCTGCGATGGCGATTTCACTGAAGCCTGCCTCTACTCTTTCGATGAGCTCGTCCAGTGTATCGGTGGGGTCAAACTCCCACTGGGCAGTTACGGTTACATCCTTTTTGCTTACACCGCTGACAGGGAAAGCCTTGCCGTCAGAGGTCTTCCAGCCTGTAAACTTATAGCCGATCTTTTTCGGTGTCTCGAGGCTGTACTTACCGTCTGCGGCCACAGCAACCTTCTGTGCTTTGCCGGAGCCTGTGTTTACGGTGATATAGTAAACGGCCTTAAGCTTATCTGTGGTGCGGTCCTTATAATAGGTACAAACCGTACACTTGTTACGCTCTACGCCCTTTGAGGTAAGGGTAGCCGCTGTGTAAACCTTCCAGCCCTCAAAGCTGTGGTCTGTCTTTTTGATAGTTTCCTTTTTAGTGGTCTTACAGCTCTTACAGGTGTAAACCTTCTGACCCTCTGTGAGACAGGTGGCCTTTTTGGTAACCTTGCCGCTGTCGTAAACGTGCTTAAGAGAAAGCTTTACGCTTTTGGTCTGTACCTTTTTGCCGTACTTATCCTCGATTACGCAATAAACTCTTCTGCCGTTTACGGAGGAGGTCATCTTTACGGAATAGGTCTTTGATTTAGCGGTCTTTGAGCGGCTGTACTTATCGGAACCGCTGTTTTTGTAGTACCACTGATATGTAAGACCGTCACCCTTTGCCGTAACGCTTACCTTGGCTGTGGAGCCGCAGTTTGCGGTAACGGATACGGGCTTTTTGGTAACCTTTACTGCTGTACCCTTTGAAAGGGTTACCGCCTTCGTTTTTACGGTTTTACCGTATTTGTCGGTTATCACGCAGTAAACCTTACGTCCGTTTACGCTGTTTTTCATTTTGACTGTATAAGTGTTCTTTTTGACAGTCTTTGAAAGGGTGTACTTTTTCGCACCCTTGTTTTTATAATACCATTTGTAGGTCAGACCGTTGCCCTTTGCCTTTACGGTAACCTTGGCCTCCTTACCCGAAAGCACCTTTACCGAGGCGGGCTGTTTGGTGATTTTCAGTGCTGTTTTAGCCTGAACTGCTACAGAGCTCATAAAAAGAACTGAAATCATCATCAGTACCGTCATAAAGACGATTACTATTCTCTTTCTCATATTCATCATTCCTTTTCATAGTTTTTACGGTAACGGACACCATAAACCATTTTCATTATAATGCTTTACGGAGGAAAAATCAACAACAGATTCCTTTTATTAACCGTTTGTTATCAAATATGTAAGAAATCGGAATGGCTGTCAGACCTAACGGTGACTGTCACATTAACCGCAGAGAAAAAAACAAAAAAACAGATGTGTTCAAGCACTTCTTAAAACACATCTGTTTAATTACTATATGGAAAAATACGGTTTTGCATATAAAATATTGCTTTTTCAGACATTTTACTGCAACAGCCCTGCATATCATTCAGTCAAGCTCCTTAAGCATATCAAAGGCAAGAGTAACGCTCCAGCCGTAATCTCTTATGCTCTGGTACCTCACACGGAAATCATAGGGCTCAAAGACCTCACCCTTTCTGTTAAAGCAAAAGGGCGGCACCCTGTTTTCGCTGTCGTAAAATTCGTAGACCGTGCCCGTGCGCAGATACCATTCGTTTATGACAGAGAGGGTTTTCTCTCTTATTTCACGGGATAATGACTCACAGCCGTATTCGGCAAGACCTGCCGAAAGCATATAGTTATAATTAATCCATACGGGGCCTCTCCACATATCCGAGCTGAAGCTTTCATCCCTTTTAGATATAGTCGGAACAGGGAAGGCCGTGCCGAACTCATCGGGGTTTACCAGATGGGAAATCATTTTTTCGCACTGCTCACCGCTACACACCCCCGCAAAAATCGGGAGGAAGGACGCGACGGACTGCACCTTATTACTGCACCCGTTCTGAAGGTCGTAATCGTAATAAAAGCCGTCCTCCTCACACCAGAGAGTGCTGTTTATGTCAGCCTTTATTTCCTCGTACCAATAACCGAACAGCTCTGCGTTTTCGCTGTCACCGAGAGTCTCGGCTATCCTTTTCATATATCTTGCCTCGTTAGCCATATAGCAGGACAGATCGATGGCGTAAAGATCGCTTTCCGTGTCGAAGCGGGGCGAATTATCCATCCCCGATTCATCACAGCGGTTATTTTTTTCGGCATTGGTATGCCACGAGTAAAGCTCCCTTTCTGTTTTCCGTCTGTTTTCCCTTATCCACAGCAGGAAAGCCTTATTACCCTCGAAAACAGCCCTGAGGAAAGAACTGTCCGCGCTTTTTTCGTAGACGAGCCACGCACCCCAGGCAATAACCGGAGACTGTATTATGTCGGAGATAAAGTCAGGCTTTGCCATGTGCGGAATAAAGCCGTCCTCTCTCTGAACATCGAAGAGAGCGAGAATAAGCTCCTGCGCGATTTTCACATCGAGATGTCTGTGGCCTACAGCGTGAAAAACCGAATCCCACAGCCACATATTTCTGTGGGGAAGTCTGTCGGGAGTGGACCATATTCTTTTTATTTTACCCTCGGGTGAGTAAAGCTGACTGCGCATTACGCTGATTAATTTGGCGTAAAGAGCAGAATATTTTCCGTCGGCATTCCCCTCCTGCACAAAGGGTCTTTTCTTTTTTTCCTTAAGCTCCTTCAGATCGAGAGCTATTCCTCTTTTACAGAGGCTGATTACCTCATCCTCGCTTTTACCGTAGGCAAAGGCAAAGCGGCCGTCGCTTTTAAGCAATGCCGTGTAATCGCCGTCACCGCTGCAGTGGATTTCTGCACCGTCTCTTTTTATCAGCTCATATTCTCCCGAAAGGCTGACATAAACAGCGGGAACGACCGAGTATTCTCCCGCTATGAGGTGTCTTTCGGCGAAAATCATACTGAAATCACCTAAAAGGGTTTCCAGTATAAGCATATCCGAGGTGACACACTTAAGCTCGGGAGAAATGTATCTGTTCATATCTCCGAAGTAAAGAGTCCTGCGACAGGCTGTTTCGAAAATCACTCCGATTCTGTCTCCCGACAGGTACCCTGCGAAATCATCGCTGAACAGGCTTTCCCCGTCGAGGGCAGAAAAAGCGAAGAGCTGTCCCTGACCCCATTTGACCGGCAGCATTTTACCGCCTCCTTATCTTTTCTTTTGGCTGTGCTTCAGACATCAGTCTGCACTCCTTCGGTCAATTAAGCACCCTGTAAGCGACATCGGGAGTGTCTGTAATTATACCGTCGGCGCCTACAGACTGCAGAAATGTCATTTTTTCCTCATCGTTGATCGTCCAGTACTGGACTGCGATGTTATTTTTATGAGCGTAGTTAACGAGCTTCGGGGTGCCGAGATTTACGATGTATTTATCGGGAGGCACCTGCAAAACATCAAATTTATAATAGCCCTCGGGTCTGTCAATGTCAAAAAGAGAGTCCACATATAATCCGAAGACCTCGACATTGTAGCCCGTACGGGTGAGCTCGGGATATTTTTCGTCAAGATAATGAAGAATATCCTTATCAAAGGAAGCAACAATGGTTCTGTCAATAAGCTCCATCTCCGACAGGATGCCGTAAAGAATATCCGCCGCCTTAAGACCCGCTTCACCGCTGTTTTTTATTTCTATGCTGTAGTAATATCCTCCCTTATTTTCGAGATAGGCCAAAGCCTCCCCTGCAGTCAGTATCTTCAGATTATCGGGTATAGCCTCACCGCGCAGTCCCTGATAGGGAGTCTCACCGTCCTGATTTTTAAAGTATTCGCCCATATTAAGCTCTCTGATTTCCTCATAGGTATAGTTCTCGGGGCGGTTATCGGTTTTTCCGAAATGCTCTGCCGCATTACTTACCTCATCGAGGGTGTCATCGTGGAAAATAATCAGCTTTTCGTCCGCCGTTATGCGTACATCAAATTCGAAAATGTCCGTTTCGAAATTCTCGGAGTCTGCACAGCCCTCAAAGGCCATCATCGTGCCCTGCGGGAAAAGTCTCCTGCCTGCACGGTGAGCAGCTACCATAGTTTCCCCGTGTCCGGTGATATACTGATTAGTCGTTTCGTAGCTTTTCGGCTCATCCTGCCACTGATGGTTTACCAGCTTATAAAGTCCGAAAAGGGCGATTCCGAGAATGAGTAAACATACAAAGACAATTTTTATGATTTTTAAAATAACAGCAGTTATTTTACTTCCTTTTTCGCTTTTCATAATGCTTTACCTTTACACCGTTTCCTCGAGTCTTGCCTTGGCCTCGGCTCTGATTATTTCGAGCTCCGCCATAATTCTTTCCTTCCTTTTACCCGTGAAGTTATCGAACATCATAATGATACCGGGAAGAAGGTTACCCACGATACCGGGAACCACCACGAGAAGGAAAATACCGTGAAGGGTTTCAGGCGTCTGAACCGCCTCGACCATTTCACCGTTTACCATCTGTGCACTCTGATAGCCGATGAGAGCCAGACCGCCGTTTACCAGAAGCTCCTTCCAGAGGTCGGCAATTCTCGACACCATAGTGCTGAAGGCGAAAACCATACCCTCGTTACGCTGTGCCACGCCGTATTTCTGATAGCTTTTCCATTCCATATAGTCGGTGGAGTCAGCCAGCAGAACTCTCTTTGCGGCACTCATACCTGCATTGGGAAGTCCGCCTAAAGCGATGAGAATACCTACTATCCACAGGCTCTTATAGCCGAAAACAGCCAGCAGTATGTAGCATATCGCCGTGTGCATATAGCCGGCTACCACTATGTCTCTCGAGGAAAGCTTTCTGCCGAGGAAGGGAACGGAGAAAAGTCCTCCGTAGGAAAGCGCCGATGATGCCATTTCCACATAAGCCTTCATACCGTATTTGTTAAGAGTCTGCTTGTAGAAAAAGGGAAGCGCGTTATAGCATACCTTTCTCACGGATTCTATGCAGTTACAAAGGCAGAGCAGAAGAAGCGGTCTGTTAAGCAGAATAAGCTTATAGTCGATTTTGATTTTCTTCTCCTCCCTCGGAGGAAGCACGATGTTTCTCTCCTTAAGCGTCATACAGGGCACAAGCATGGTAAAGAGTCCGAGAATACCGAAAAGAAGTGCCACGGTAAAGAATGCCCATTTTTCCGAATTATAGTCGCTGTCCATCGCCTCGATGATGATGGGAACGAGCCATCCGGGGAACATAGAGCCGAGAGTAGAGGCCACCTGTGCCACGGTATAAAAATTCTTTCTCGACTTCGCATTAGGTGTCATTCGCACCGAAAGAGTGGAAAGAGCCACATCGTAAAAGGTATCTGCGATATTAAAGGTAAGATAAAGCACGAAGCTCCATATTACATTGAACATCAGCGAGCCGGAGGGCACCACGAAAAGAAGCACCGAGGCCAGAGTAAAGGGTATAGCCGATGCCATCATAAAGCTTCTGGCGTTACCCTTGCCGGAGCGGTTACTGTCGAGCAAGGCACCGACGAGAGGTGCGATAAGAATGTTTACTGCCGTAGAGGTGGATTTCATAGCGACCACATGGCTCGATTTAAGACCCATATAATCATACATAAACTGATCGGTGTAGGTGCTGACGGAATCCTGTCCCATACAGTTACCGAACACACCCGAAACATAGCCCATCTGCTCTCTGAAGGCTACATCCGGATTATCCATAAATTTCTGAAGCTTTTCTTTAAATTTCCCCATTTGATTTTTCTCCTTAAATTTCTATAATTTTCTCTAAAAAGTCCGAGCTTTCGCCGTAGGCGTTTTCAGCCGCAAGCCTTATCTTAAGCCTGCCCGCAGGAAGAGCACCGAGCTGCACGGAAATTTCATCCTCGCCTTTAAAAAGATAGTAGGAGGGCACGGTTTTTCCCGATGCGGCTTTTCTTCCTCCTTCATCGAAGGCAAAGGCTCTGTAAATAAAGACGGGCATACCGTCCGTGCTTACCGCCTTCGGACAAACAGCATAATACTCTCCGTCCCTTTCAGTCACGGTAAGCTGTGCACCGTCGGGAAATACGGGAGGCTTCGAGCGTGCTTTCTGTTTTTCCTCGGTGTATTCACGGTTATTTTTATCTGCAGGATTAGCAAGGCAGTATTCGCAAATAACCTTCTCCGCCTCACAGTCGATGCCCGTAAGACGAAGGTCACCCTCTTTATTTACCTCTGCTATCCAGAAGGTGGCACATTCCTTATGTGTGGGTGGATGAACGCATCTTTTTCTGTCCACGGTAAGCTCTGCATATTTAAGTGAGCCCGTACCCACGGCTGTATATTCCCCCTGCCACAGAGAGCGGGGGTCATTCAGCGGATAATGGGAATGTCCCGAAAAATCCACCACATTCGGATACTTTTTAAGAAGCTTCTTAAAAAACGGATGTCCCCAGCCGTCAAATTTACTGCTTCCGTAAACGGTGTCCCTCACATGCTCGTGATGGAAAAGGAAAACAGGTCTGTCGGGGGTGTCAGCCACAGCCAGGTCGAGCTGACCTTTCAGCCATTTTTTCTGCTTTGGTGAATAGTAAAGCCTCGGCAGACGGCAGGTGGAAAGACCGATGAAATGAAAGCCGCCGATTACCTCGTGAAAATCAGTCTCCTGACCGGTGATGCTTTTAAAATAAACGAGAGATTTCTTTTTAAGAGTAAAGCATTCGTGTCCGTGAGCCACTATGCTTAACAAGGGAATACCCTTTTCCCTCGCATAAGCGAAAATACGGCCGAAGGCATCAAATTCGTCGGGTCTGCCGTGGTCAGTAAAGTCACCCACCGCAAAAAAGGCGTCGAGTCCTTTATATTCAGCGGACTTTTGCGAAATACGCAGAGAAAGGTCTATCGCTTTTTTCAGTCTGACATAGCCGACGGAGTCCTCTCCCTCTATGTGTGCGTCGCTGGAAGCGACAAAGCGGAGGACAGGTAAAAATTCATTCTTCATATTTTTACACCTCTGTTATCGAAAATATATACTCAAGGCAAACAGGGTCTGTGCCGCGAAGTAGGTGTAGGAAACGGCATTATGCATAAATGCGGGGCGGTTTATCCCTCCCTTGCCTATGCCTATCATAAGGTCCGAGGCGAAGAAAAGCGCTCCTCCCGCGGCAAGACAAAGCCCGAAGGCAAGCCTTCCCTCACAGATGCAGAAAATTCCCGTAATCAGCGCACAGGAAAAGAAAAAGACAAGCACTGCACCGTAAAGAAGGATAAGCCCTCTGTGCTTTTTGAACTTAAGCCTTCCGATTAAATAAATGAGAGAAAGATACATTATGACCGATAAGCCGACAGCGGGAAGTAATGCTTTTCCCTCTCCGACAGCGGAAAGAGTAATTATGTAAGCTATGTGTCCCAGGGCAAAAAATGCCATACCTGCCGTGAAAAAGCTGTCCTGCTTATAGCTTAAGAAAAAATCGCCGAGCACACCGAGAAGCAGTGCTCCGAGGACCGAAAGGGAATAAGCCGACACATCGTGAAGGGACAGAGCCGAAAGGACACCCGTAGCAAAATACATAAAGGCACAGAGCATTTTCATTTTAAAGCCGTGCTTTGCCGAAAGGCCGGTTTTCTGCGTAATCACAGGCATCAGAGCCGACAGCACGGCAAAGGCTAAAGGTAATGTTTTCATATTTTCTCCGACCCTTTATCCGAGCTGATAATCGGTAAGATAAGCCTTGGTGTTGCTTACCATCTCATCAAACAGCTCTCTTGCTTCCTTAAGTGAGCAGGTTACAAGAGGATCGTTGGCGAAAACCTCAAAAATCTTATCGATATTTCTTTCTGCAATAGCATCGGAAAGCACTTCCTGCTGGGTGCAGATACGGGAAATGAGAGGATAGATTTCCTTCGGGATTTCCCCTGCCACCACGGGAGTTACGGTGCCCGAGGTAAAGGAGGCATTGGTTTCTACCACTGCGCCGAGCGGAAGATTAGGAATCTGTCCGCGGTTGGGAAGATTTACATTGGTTACGAAATCGCCCAGACCGAGTATGGCTCGCATCTGCTTTACGCCCTCCTCGCCCGTGAGCTTGAGCTTTATTTCTTCCTCTCCGTTTAACAGTCTTTTGCTCTTTGCCAGTCTTTCCTTCAGTTCATCCTTTCTCGACCACACAGGAGTCAGATGAAAGAGCATTTCCTCCACTCTGTCGTTATTTTCGAGATACCATTTGCCCTCACAGAATTCCGCCAGATGTCTGTCACCTGCGGCGGCGATGTAGCCGAAGCGGCGGAAAAGGTCTATTTTTACCTTGTGTGCATTACCGTGGAAGCTTTTCAGCCATTCGGGATCCACATATTCGGTGCATCCGTCCTTATATTTTTCGCAGAACTCTCTGTAATAAGGGAAAAGGTCGATATTTCTGTAGGTAGCCTTCGTCAGCCAGGTGAAATGGTTCACACCGACGGGATTTACCTTGATTTCCTTTCTCTTTACATCTTCACCGAAAAGCACGGATGCCATTTTAGCCAGCACATCCTGGGTGCCGAAAACCTCGTGACAGCAGCCGAAGGCCTTGATACCCGGGAAAACTCTGTAAAGTGTCTTTACGCAAAGTGTCATAGGATTGGTGTAGTTTATAACCCATGCATCGGGTGAGTATTTTTTTATGTTCTCCGCGATTTCCTCGAACATGGGAAGGGTTCTCATCGCGCGTATTATGCCGCCGGGACCCGTGGTGTCTCCTACAGACTGATAAATGCCGTATTTCTCGGGTGCGTGAACATCGCTTTCCATCTCGTCAAAGGTGCCCGGAAGAATGGAGATGATGACGAAATCTGCTCCTGACAGAGCCTCACCTATGGTTTCTACAGCCTTGTATTTCCATTCGGAGGTAGCCTCGGGAAGAAAATTATATTTATTTCCGATTACCTCGTTTGCTTTGGCCGCTTCGAAATCGATGTCGTAAAGCTCTACCCGTCCGCTCATATCTCCTGCTGTGGCAAGATCACTCATAAGCCCCCAAGCCCAGCCTCTCGAGCCGCCGCCGATATAGGCTATTTTTACATCCTCGGCCTTATTATTTACATACCTCATAGGTCAGTCTCCTTTTTATTCAGCATGATTTAAAATTCTGTTTACCAGATAATTACCCTCTTTGTTGACTACCAGAAGCGTACAGCCCTGCAACCATTCGCTTTCGGGTGAATCAAATTTACTTTCCATAGTGTAGGAGCCGTAGCCCGAGCTCTGGATGTAGGAAAGAAGGATGCCCTCATACATTACCGCGAAATCGTTTACGTGGTCGTGGCCGAAGTAAACAGCCTGTGCACTGCCCTTTTCCTTCATCGCATCGAAAAGCCCCGAATCAAAGCCAGATTCGCAAACGCCCTCTCTCTTTTTACCGATAACGAAATCGCTCTCGTCATATTCCTGCTCTGCCTGGAAGGGAGGGATGTGGATAACGGTTATTGATTTGAATTTACCGTATTCCTTTTCCAGAGCATCGTGCTTCTCCTTATACCACTGCACCTGCGAGGTCTTTACTCCGTCGTAAACCTCACCCTTTTCGGTAACTCCGTATTCCTTTTTGCTTTCCTCGGTCATATAACTGCCCGAATCCATAAGGAAGAATACCTCTCTCAAGGTACCGTCGGAATTAAGGATATTGACCGTGTAGTTTCCGTTACCGTCCACGCCCTCTTTTCCCTGTCGCATCAGACAGTAATCGTAAGAGGCGAAAATGTCCACATTCTCCTCTCTCGAGACGGCCAGGACACCCTCACCCTCGTGGTTTCCGAGAACAGCCGCCCAGTAAACACCCAGAGAATCCATAAGCTCTGCAAATTCAGTCGTTCTCTTTTTATTGAAGCCCGAGGAAATATTATCTCCGCCGAAAATCACGAGGTCTGGCTTTATCTCTGTTATATTCTTTACGATGTATGTAACGGCCGTATTATCCTTTTCTTTTTTACCGTTAAGATGTGTGTCGGTAAACATAAGAACCTTAAACTCACCGTCACCCTGCTTTTTCAGAGTAACGCTGTCCTCATCTTCTTTTACAATTTCAACATCGTTCTCTACTTTTTCGACTGACGAAACATCATAGGAAATGCCCTGTGAGCTTTTATATCCGATAAAGCCTCCTGCACCTATTGCCGCAACAAGCAAAGCCACAATAACAACTTTAATAACTGTTTTCATACAAATCATACCTTTCTGATAATTTATCATTATAATAATACATCTAATTTGTTATGTTTTCCTTAAATATTTTGACAGATTTTCGTTAATTTCTTGACTTTTTTGATATGAAATGCTATCATCACCTCAAGGAAACAGGGAGGTGCATTATGAGCTTCATTAAATTTGACCCCGATGATAATTTTTATTTTCACCACGGAATGAGTAAAAGAGTGTCCGAAACGGGCACCTCCTGGCCTCATTATCACGGACTTTACGAGATTTACTTCCTCGAGGCGGGTAACTGCACCTACATCATCGATAACAAGCTTTACAGCGTCCGTGCAGGTGACACGGTAATCATCCCCGACGGCATAATCCACCACACGAAATACGACGACATAAACCACCGAAGAATACTCATCAACTGTGACGGCAGCTACATTCCCGACTCGGTGAGAGACAGCAGCTTTTCAGGCACCTATCTTTACCGTAACCCCTCCGTCACCGATGAGATAAAAAAGCTTCTCGGTAAAATCGAAAGTGAGTACAGACTGAAGGACAGCCTTTCCGACGAAATCATTTCCTGCCACACCCATTCTCTCTTTTATCTTCTTATGCGTAACGCAAAGGCCTGTCTTGCCGCAGACGACGGTAACGGTGTAATAGAGCAGGCAGTGGCTTACATAAGAGAAAATTTCGCCTCGGATATAAGCCTGTGTGCTTTGGCAAAAAGGTATTCCGTTAGCCCCGAGCATTTCTCCCGTATGTTCAAAAAGGAGACCGGCCTGGGCTTTTCGAAATATCTTAATTCCTTAAGATTACAGCACGCCGAGCAGCTTCTGAAAAGCTCAAAGCAGCAGAACATAACCGAAATCGCCGAAAGCTGCGGCTTCGAGGACAGCAATTATTTTTCAAAGAAATTCAAGGAGGTTTACGGCACCTCACCGAAAAAGGTACAGAAAAGGGAAATAATCGAAAAGGAGAAGAGAAATGAATAAATTCAATCATAATTTCACTCTTTACGGTAAAACGGAGCACAGCCGTTTTTATTCCTCGGGGGATAATCTGGCCCGTATAGACTTCGTCAGCGACAGCTGTCTGCGTGTGGCTCTTTATAAAAAGGACACCGAATTACTGCCCACCTTTTCCGTCTGCCCTGATTTTTCTCTGCTTATGAACGGCAGAGAAAGGCTGTCTCTCGAGGGCTTTTCCTTATGTGAGCCCGAGACAAAGGAGGGAGATAGCAGCGAAAGCTTTCTGCTTCCCTGCGGAGTGAAGGTTAATCTTGACCTTCATAACTTTATTCTTTCCTGCACCCTCGACGGCAAGGAGCTTTTCTCCGACCGTAAGCCTCTGGCCTATAACCTGGGCGGTGAATTCGGCACCGACCGCTGTCATTACATCACGAGAAAGAAAAACGAAAAAATCTACGGTCTCGGTGACAAGGGCGGTGCTCTGAACAAATCGGGCAGAGCCTTCCGAATCGAATGCAGTGATGCTATGGGCTACGATGCGAGAGAAAGCGACCCTCTTTACAAGCATCTGCCCTTTTACATCTGCGAAAACAGTGTGGGCACCTACGGCATTTTCTATGACACCACGGACACCTCCTATGCGGATTTCGGCAAGGAAATCAATAACTACTATCCTACCTATAAGCATTTCCGTACCGAGGACGATGCTCTCATTTACTATGTTTTCTTCGGTGATAAGCTTTCCGTGCTTCATCAGTTCTGCCGTCTTTGCGGCAAACAGCCTCTGCCTCCCAAATGGAGCTTCGACTACTGCGGAAGCACGATGGCCTACACAGATGCACCCGACAGCGAAAAACAGCTGCAGGGCTTTCTGGGCAAATTAAAGGAGCACGGCCTTTCCTGCGGCGGCTTTTATCTTTCCTCGGGCTACACCTCCATCGGAAAGCTCCGCTGTGTATTTCACTGGAACGAGGAAAAATTTCCCGACCCTGCAGCCTTCATAAAAGGCTTCGCCGACGAAGGGATAAGAATAATCCCGAACATCAAGCCTGCCTTTTTACAGAGCCATCCCCTTTACAATCAGCTTTCACGGGAGGGCCTGTTCATTAAAAACCCCGACGGCTCACCCTTCATCACGGAATTCTGGGACGGCTTCGGAAGCTATCTTGATTTCACTAATCCCCTCGCCTTTAACTTCTGGAGCAAAAAGGTTAAGGAGACTCTTCTCGATTACGGAGTCACCGCCACCTGGAACGATAATAACGAATTTGACATAAAGGACTGCGATGCTTCGGCAGAGGGCTTCGGCAAGGGCAGAATAAAGGCAGGGCGTATCAGACCTGCACTCACCTATCTTATGGTTCTCTCCTCTTATATGGCACAGATGGGTAATAATCCGCATAAAAGGCCCTTCCTCTCCACGCGAAGCGGCGGCATCGCCGTAAGACGGCTGGCACAGACCTGGTCGGGAGATAACCGAAGCGTATTCGCTGACCTGCGCTACTGTCATAACATCGGCCTGACGATGTCACTTTCGGGCTTTTTCTTCTACGGCCACGACCTGGGCGGCTTCGACGGCGATATGCCCTCGAGAGAGCTTCTTTTAAGATGGCTGCAGCACGGTGTTTTCGAGCCGAGATTTACCGTTCACTCGTGGAACAGAGACGGCTCGGCCACTATGCCCTGGAGCTATGAGGACATTATTCCCGCCGTCAGAAAAATTCTCGCCCAAAGGAAAAGACTTCTGCCTTATCTTTACTCCTGCGCCTACGATTCGGCAGAGAAAGAAATCCCGATGAATGCTCCCGCCTTACTTTACTATGACGACGAGGAGCTGAAGGAGGAAAACGACTCGATGATGCTCGGCAGGAATCTTTTAATCGGCTTCATCTTTGACGAGGGTGAAACGGAAGCAGAGATTTATCTGCCCGAAAAAGACAGCTGGTATCTCGGTGACAGGCTTTACAGAGGCGGTCAGCGAGTGAGGGTAACCATTCCCGCAGAGGACGAAATGCCCTTTTTCGTAAAGGCGGGCAGTGTCATTCCCTATAATGAGGCCGCCTACGGCTTCGGCTCGGAGGAGGCTACGGTGTTCACCGTTTACCCTGTGGAGGAGGGCACCTTCGAAAGTGAATTTTTCACCGATGACGGAGAATCCTTCGCCTACCGTAAGAATGAATGTGTAAAGCTGAAATTTACCGTCACCTGTGACAGAGACAGAGTAAGGGTAAACTGGATAAACGAAGGTAAAATGCCCTTTGAGGTAAAAATCAGGCTCTGCGAGGGCGATACGAGAAGCCTCGAGACATAAAAAAGGAGACTCTTCATAAGCCGCCATCCCATAAGGCAGTATTTGTTTCTCGAACAAAATTCCCTGTATTTTTGCCAAAAGCCTCGCAAGGCGGCAGCCTTGCTTCATTTTGTGGCTTCAATACAAGAAATTTTCAGTTCTTACGAAACTGCGAAGCACTTTAAAATGCGAAATAGTCTT
>JAZNEL010000025.1:0-54143 GCA_045588555.1 Acutalibacteraceae bacterium
TAGAATATAATTTATATTGACATTAATTATAAAGACGAATTGAGGAAGACAAATGAAATTAACGCTTATAGAAAATGGGTTAGACTCATTAAGAAAAGGATATGAATCCCTAAATACATATGATAGCCTTGTTGATTCTGGTAGTAATGACTATAATAAGTCAATAGCACTGAAAGGTGCTATAATCCATACACATCACGGTGTTGAAATTCTGATGAAACAAATTCTATCCCAGCATAGTGAATACTTAGTATTTTCTAATATTGACAATAATATAAAAAAAGCATATAAAGAGAAAAACCAAAAAAGCTTAAACAGTGTTTTTGAAACTTCAGTAATCGATAAAGTTCACACAGTAACATACGAAGAAGCTTTTGAGAGATTAAACGATATATGTAATCATAATTTTTCAAGCTCATTTAAAGAAAAAATTAGATTATTAAACTTATACAGAAATAGAATAACACACGCTGAAATAACTATAGATGACAGAGAAATAATAAAACTCTTTGATGGTTTTATTGATGAATTGGATATTTATTTTTTTAATCAAATAGGTTTAGATTATAAAACAATGAGTGGCTATAGTGATTTAATAAACAACTACGAAAATTATAAAAGTTGGCTTTACGAACACGACCAATCATTGAAAGCTAAAGTAATAGATACGCTTGCAAACACTTTCAAAAAGCTTAAAATTAATATGGGAATAAATGAAGCAAAACGAATTCAAGATATTGATATTTGTACAAATTTTTTTGAAGAACTATATTCTCAAGGCTTTAGTTTTGGTACAGATTTATATGATGGTACTTGTTCAGGTAATGTTGCAGAAATTAAAAGAATTGACCAAAATCATTTTTCACTGTTTTGCAAAGATAATTGTGGAGAAGAAATATTTAAATTTAAGAGTCTCATAATATATAATCCTGAATATCAATCTGACTTTTCGCCTATTTTTATTTTTGAATCTGATGAAGATAATGATTTAACCGAAGCGGAAGAAAATGTAAAAAGAAACGGGTATAGCAAAAAAGACACATATGTACTTGACGGTCTTAAAATTTCAAATGAACCCTCTATAATCTTTGATCGTCATAGATTGAATGAATTATATTACAAAATTGATAACGAATTTGTGGATTTCAAATTTCATCATGTTACAAAACATTTATCAAGATGTATTTTTGCTATGATTAACATTCAAGGGTTGAATTATGGTAAGTTTGATTCTTTAGTACATAATGCATATCAATATGACGGAGAAACATTAGAAAAATTGTTATCAAAAAGCTTTGAAAAATAATACTGTAGAAAACATCCTGGTGTCGGTAAAAACCGACACCGCTTTTTCTTTTTCGGGAAAGTTCTTGACAAGTAAACAAATGTTCTTTATAATAGTAAGTTAATAAATAATGTATTTGCCTTACAACTGAATACAACCTGAAACACATATTTTTTACTTATTGGCTTTATGCCAACACATATTATCTGACCGAAAAAGTATAGTCCGATACTCGGTTAGTAACACACGGACAATCAGAGCTTAAACTTTAAGCCGTTACATAGTTTCAGTACAAACTGTACGAGAGGATGAAATGTCCTCCCGCTATTTGTGCTGTCTATGTGACGGCTTTTTTTATTGTGCAATTTTAACAAAAATAAAAAAGTTTTCAAATTTGTTTAATTTTTTGCCGTTCTAAACCCTTACCCCTTGGGGGATGTTTTTTCTCGTGTACCTTGACAACTGAATGACCGTCCGAAAGTGATACGACGCCAAGACCTCTAAGGAGCGAGCGTGAAGACGTTGCGGTGAGATTCCGGGGCAGGAACTATTTCGGGTGAAACGGCAAAAAAGAGGCTTTTGATATGTGGTTAATGAAATTACTCTACCAACAAAATAAAACTCATTACAGACGAAAAAATCATTAAAAATCAACCCGAAAAGCTACAGTAAAAAGGAGTGTGATAGTTATTCCCAGAATGAGTAAAAGTAAAAAATCAGAATGGAGCTTGTTCCTGAATGAACGAAACAGAGTCTGTTATAACGAGCTTTGCAGAAGATGTATCAATGGCTGTAAGCAGAGCTTCAGGGCTGTGGTTATATCCTGCAACTATGTATCAAAAAGGAGCGTGAAAGACAGTGAATAATGAAACATTTTTCAAAATGCCGAAGGTGTTGTTTACGGATAAATACAAAGGCTTATCTGCGGAAGCAAAGCTGCTTTACGGATTAATGCTCGACAGAATGCAGTTATCGGCAATAAATGCTTGGTGTGATAAAAACGGAGAGGTCTTTATCTTTTACACCATTGCCGAGACGAGTGAAGTGTTTGGTTGCGGTCACGACAAAGCAACAAGACTGCAGCGTGAGCTTGTAAAACATAATCTGCTCTGTCGCAAATATCAGGGTAAGGGTAAGCCTGCAAAGCTGTATGTTTTAACTGTGCCGAAAATAAGCACTGAGTCTCCGTAAAACTCGCAAGTAATAAGACTGAGCAGAATAATACTGAAAGTTATATACCAGCCGAAAAGAGAAAATATATTCTTTAATTAAGTTAGTAGTAACTTTAAGCATATAAGGCGCCTTAATTGAAAGCTAAATGCTGATGAAACGACGCATTTCTTCTTCGGCTCGTAAAATATTTATAAAAATCAGGAACATTTTTATGATGCTCATTCCCATTTCTATTAGGGGCGGTTTTGATATATTAAAAACTGCCCCCACAGAAGTGAGAGCAGCTGTAAAAGTGAAAATTAAAGATTTATTTCAAGTTCTAAACATTTCCATTCTTCGCCAAGAACGGTATATGTTTCAGTCTTTTCCAAAACAACATCTTTAAATCCAACAGCTTTATAGCAGTAATAGGCAGATTCGTTATTTTCAAATACACCTAAAGAAACTTTTTTTGCACCATAGATTTCTTTTGCAAATTTTAAACCCAACTGAAGCATTTCTTTACCGTATCCTTTGCCACGCTTTGCAGGGTCAACAACAAATCCGAATCTTAGTTCATCAAAACTTTCTGACGGCTTTCTCATTGTGAAAAATCCTACTATTTCATCATCTTCAATAGCAGTAAAAGCCATAAGATTTTCAACAAAGCTGAATTTCTTTTTGGTTATAGGATACTTACCCATAACACCTGCAGACCATTTATAAAAGGACAATTTATCTTTGCTCCAAGAAAGTATTGCATCTGCATCATTCTTGTTATAAGGTCTTAATCTTAACATTTTCATTTCTCCTCCAATAAAGCAGATTTAATATCTTTCATCATCTCTTCGTGCTGTTTGCAAAACAGTTTTGGTGTGTTGTTTATCGGAAAATATTTAAGTTCAAGAGTTTCATTATTGTCACAATAAAGCTCACCGCCGATAACTGAAAGTTCGTATGCAACACAAACACTTTGATATTTATCACCATTGGGACATACGGCATCGGTATCTGTATAAACACCGATAAGCTTACCAACTTCAACATCCAAGCCGGTTTCTTCTTTAACTTCTCTGACGGCAGCCATCTCAGGTGTTTCTCCTAATTCAAGAGCACCGCCGGGGAAGCCCCACATATTACAATCGCCTCTGCGTTGTAACAGCACTTCACCGTTATCGTTGAATATGCAACCGCCAGCATGAACTAAAATAATTTTTTCATGACCGACTTTTCTACGAATCCATTGTATGTAATTCTTTTGGCTTTTTGATTTATTAAACATCACAATTTCCTCTTCAAAGTTTTGTTTACGACATCATTATACCACACTCCCACCAAACAAATCAACCTGAATACATATCCTTGTACTTTAAGTTCAGTGCGAGGATTTTTTTAATGCAAAAATCTATAACAAAGGAAGTGAAAAAATGCTTTAGCAAACCAACCCCAAAAACAGTAAAAAAGCGTGGCATAAGTCTTAGCAAGCACTGGATTTGTGCATACAAATCCCACTTGTTAGGGACTGCCCCTAAAACCCGAAAGACAGGAGGTGAGAAAATGAAACTCACAAAAACCATATTTTTATACCTGAATGAGAAAGAATTTGAAATGCTGACAAAGGATGCTGAAAGAGTAAATATGAGCATGTCACGGTATATCAGGCATCAGATTGATAATGCAAAAATGAAGCCCACATTGGATATGGACTATGAGAAATATATCAATTTGCTTGAGCCTATATGCGACAAGCTGAGTATTATCTCAAAAAGAGTGTGGCAAACAAAAATGCTGGATGTTGTAATGCTTCGTGAAGTTCTTAAAAGCACTAATGAAATTATGCCTAAAATCATAAAAGCAAAGGAGGTGGCACAGTGCGTACAAGAGCAAGAAGAATCGCAGTTAGAGTAAGCGAAGAGCAGTATAAGAAAATATGCCGTTTGACAGACAGAAGCTTCTTTACAAAGGAGCAGTTACTAAGGGATATTATTCTCGGCTATCCGATTCAGGAAGATAGAAAGCCTGAATGTATGGAGTTTATTCTGAAGCTCCGTGGAATTGCAAGCACCTTAAACAATCTTTTCAGAAACTACGGCTTATCAGATTTACCAATCGGTAAGGAAATGAAGCAGACCGCTGATGCGGTTGAGGATACAGAGAATCTAATAGAAGATTGTATTTTTATCACAAGAATGAAAAGGAGAATTAAATGAATAAAGAAGAAAATGTTATTAACACCCTGTTTGAGAAAACAGAAAAAACAGAGGCAGTAAAGCCTAAGACAACAGAAATCATAAAGATGCCTATTGGAAGCATTGTCCCGAATCTCAAAAATCCGTACAAGTGCCGTGAAGAGGATATGAAGCCGTTGGAAGACAGTATCCGTGAAAACGGTATCATACAGCCTCTTATGGTACGAAAGGACGATAAGGCTGATGTGTATGAAATCATATCAGGACACAGACGTTTCCTTACAGCAACAAGGCTTAAACTGACAGAGGTGCCGGTGGTAGTTTTAGATATCACAAAGGAAGAAGCAGATATTATTCTTGTTGACAGTAATCTGCACCGTGAACACATTTTACCAAGCGAGAAAGCCTTCGCCTACAAGATGAAAATGGATGCTATTAAAAAGCAAGGTAAACGAACAGATTTAACTTCGGACCAAGTCGGACCGAAGTTGTCTGCAGATGAAATATCTGATACTGACAGTGCTTCTCAGGTTAAAAGATATATCCGCCTTACTAATCTAATTCCAAGGCTTCTTGCTTTGGTAGATAGCGGTAAAATCGCACTTGGTCCTGCTGTTGAGCTTTCATATCTCAGCCAAGGTCATCAGAACTTTTTGGCTGAAGCTATTGAGAAAGAGCTTGCTACACCATCTCTTGCACAGGCTCAGAAATTGAAGAAGCTGGAACAAGATGGTAAGCTTGATGTCGGTGCAATTCTTAGTATGGTTAAACAGCCTAAACCTAATCAGGTTGTTACGGTTAAAATCCCCGAGGATAAAATCAGTAAATATATGAAATCTAATGCTACCGTAAAAGAAAAAGAGGATTTTCTTGCAAGGGCTGTTGAATATTACGGAAATCATCTTTTAAGACAGAAAGACAGAGGTGCGAGATAATGAAGAAGCTTAAGGATTTTTATGGTCTTATTGGTGAGGAAGAATATGTAATTGACGGTGTCTGTTACAAGGTTTCATCAAGGTTTGCACCCGTGAATATATGTAAGATAGAAAACACCATAATCGAAAAAGCACAAAAATATGTAGGCAGTGATTTTGCACATTTGACAAAGACGCAAGATAAAAATACAATGAATGCAGAATATGTATGTTTGACTGCCGGGAAGGAGGATTAATGCAGTCTGAAGCAAACATCGGAATTACTGCTATCTACTGCCGATTATCAAGAGATGACGGTACGGAAACAGAGAGTAATTCAATCGGCAACCAAAAGAAAATGCTGACACAAAAGGCAAAGGAATTAGGTTTAACAAATACCAAGTATTATGTTGATGACGGCTTTACAGGTACGAACTTCAACAGACCTGCGTTTCAGGAGCTTCTTGACGATATTGAAATGGGATATATCTCAGTTGTTATCGTAAAAGACCTTTCACGATTAGGCAGAGATTATGTTTCGGTCGGTCATTATACGGACAATTATTTCCCTGAGCATAACGTAAGGTTTATTGCTGTTAATGATATGGTTGACAGTGATGAGGGTGAAAACGAAATCGCACCCTTCAAGAATGTAATGAATGAAATGTATGCGAGGGATATTTCAAGAAAAGTACGTTCTGCACACAGAATCAGAGGCAATATGGGAGAACCGTTATCTCAGCCACCTTACGGATATATGAAAAGTCCTGAAAACAAGAAAAAGTGGATAATCGATACTGAAGCTGCTGAGGTAGTCAGGGACATTTACAGAATGTGTCTTGAGGGTATGGGTAACGAAGCTATTGCAAGAGAGTTACAGAACAGACAAGTGCTTATCCCAATGGCATATTGGCAAAGCCAAGGCTTGAACCGTGGTGGTAAGAAAACACAGCCTAACCCGTACAAGTGGTGTAAGACAACAGTACAGAAAATTCTTGCACAACAGGAATACTGCGGTGATGTTATCAACTTCAAGACCTATTCCAAAAACTTCAAGAACAAAACCCGTATTGATAACCCTGTAGAGAATTGGAAAATCTTCAAGGATGTTCACGAGCCAATCATTGACCGTGACACTTGGGAAACGGTACAGAAGCATACGGTAAGAACAAAACGCAGAGCACCTAAAAAAGAGAATGCAAGAAAGCATATCTTCAGTGGTCTTATACGCTGTGCAGATTGCGGCAGTAATATGAGTTATCATACCAATACCGTAAACAAGGATATTCACTATTTCAGTTGCAGTAATTATGTAAAGGATACCCGTGGCACTTGCCCTGAAAGGCACTATATCCGTGCAGATGCTCTTGAACAGATAGTTGTCTTTGAACTGAAACGCCTTGCGATAATGCTTCAACAGGATGAAAAACTTCTTGCAGAAATCCTTGAAAAGAAAACTCATAAGGATTTCTATGATGAGAAGAAATTCCTTGAAGGTGAACTGCAGAAAGCAATAGTCCGTCAACAGACAGTTGCTTCTCTTTATGAGAAGCTGTATGAGGACAACGCAACGGGCAAGGTTACTGATGAATGGTTTACTCACATGTCTCATAAGTATGAGGTTGAGAGAGCAGAGCTGAAGGTCAGAATATTTAACCTGAGAGATAAGGTCACAAATATGCAGACAGTTCAGCACAGCAAGGATATGTTTATCGGTGCAGTAAGAAAGTTCTTGGATATGGATACAATCACAGCACCACTTATTCACGAGCTCATCGACCATATTGATGTGTATGAGGCAGAGGGCAAGGGTAAGAACAAGACACAGAGAGTTGTGATTCACTACAACTTTGTAGGCTATCTTGAAATACCTGAATCAGACACACCTTGTTTCACAGCAGATACCCGTCAGGGAGTAGCAATAGGTTATATTGCCAAACCTACAGAAAAGTCAGCATAACAAAAAAGTCGCACTCCGAAAGGAATGCGACGATACATAAAAACTATTAAAATATTTACAAAACTCTATTTTAAGCAAAAAAATTGAGTATTCACAGGTCAAATCCCTTATGAATACTCAATATGGTGCCGGTGACCGGACTTGAACCGGTACGGTGTTGCCACCGAGGGATTTTAAGTCCCTTGCGTCTGCCTATTCCGCCACACCGGCGTGTCATACGACTTTACAATTATACTGTGATGAACGGCTTTTGTCAAGGGTTTTCAGTTAAATTTTTACTCTTGCCCCGGAGGAGTATTTTTACATCTGCTACTCTCTGTTTTCCTTCAGATCCCTTTTGATTTTTTTCGTGGAGGTACGGATAAAGTCTTTGGTTCTGACCGTAACCTTTTTAACACTTTTATATGAGGGAAGCTTTCGGTTAGTGCTTCTGACAGCTTCGATTATCGCCTTATGAATTTCGCCGGAGGTAAGGTCTGTCTTTTTCATCCTGCGCCCGATTTCTTCCGTGTCGGGAATAATCTGCGCGCTGACTATGCTGTCATCCTCGGCATATACCAAAGCATCAGCTATCACCGTATTTTTGAGCAGATAATACTCGACCTCCTCGGGATAAATATTTTTGCCGTTTTTGGTAACTATGACATTTTTCTTTCTGCCCGTAATGTGATAGTTTCCGCTCTTATCCCGATAACCGAGATCGCCTGTGTAAAGGAAGCCGTCCTTCAGCACCTCATCGGTAGAAATTTTATTTTTATAATAGCCGAGCATAACCATCGGCCCTTTTACGCATATTTCCCCTATCCCCTTTTCATCGGGGTTTTCTATTTTTACCTCTACACCGTCGAGAGGCTTTCCGATAGTGTCCGTTGCGGGTGCATCCGTGCCGTTACAGATAACTATGGGGGAGCATTCCGTAAGACCGTAGCCGATGATAACGGGTATTCCGAACATAATAAAATCCTCGGCTACCTCCTTCTGAATTGCCGCCGCTCCCACTATTATTTTATTTAACCGACCGCCGAAAAATGCGTGTACCTCGGAAAAGATTTTTTTGCGCTTTTCTTCACTTACAGCAGAAGAAATTACGGAAAAGAACTGTACCTTTTTCCTTTTTCCCTGCTTTTCGATGGAGGTCATTATCCTTTTGTGTATTTTCTCGAGGAGAAGCGGTACAGTTACGAAAACCGTAGGCCGATAAAAAGCAAAGTCCTCCTTAAGTGTACGGACAGAGCCCGAAAAGGCTATGGAGCCGCCCGAATAAATTATCATCAGAAAGGCTATGGCTTCGTAGGTGTGGTGGAGAGGAAGAAAGGAGAGTGAACGGTCGTTTTCGTCTACCCTTACCTTTTTCGAAACGCTGACAAGATCGGAAATCAGATTTCTGTGTGAAAGCATAACACCCTTCGCCATCCCTGTCGTGCCTGAGGTAAAAATCAGTACAGCCATTTTTTCACCGTCAGGCTCTGCGGCTAAATAGTCTCTCTTGCCCTCATAAATGAGGTTTTCGCCCTTTCGCAAAAGGTCGTCAAAAAAGACTGTTCCCTTCACATTTTCGGTACAGATAACCTTTATTTCACGGCTCTTAAGATAACCGTCGGAAAGAATTTTTTCCGCACTTCTGCCGTCACAGATAATACCGTCTATCCCCGAGAAGGAAATAATGTATCCGAGCTCCTCGAGTGTTAATTCCTTATCGAGAGGAACAGCGACGCCCACTCCCCCCGTTACGGCAAGATAAGAAAGACACCACCAATAGGCATTATCGCCCATTACCCCTATCTTTTTTCCGCTTAAGCCGAGCTCATACATCAGTGCTGTGCCAAGGCTTTCAGTGTCCCTTTTAAGTCGGTTATAGGTCACTTCTTTGTTATTTCCTACGGCATCCCGTAGAACAAAGGCCGTCCTCCCACTGAACTTTTTTTCGCTCTCCGTAAGCAGCTGTCTTAAATTTTCGGGAGTATTCATTTTACCACCGCTTTCGTCAGTTTTCCGTATATTATTTTTACACAAACCATCAGATTTATTCCCTTTCGGATATTAAAAGCCCGTAGTTATTAAGTTTTTCTGATAATAAATAAAAAGTATTGAGTTTTTGGGGATTTTGAGGTACAATATGACAGATGACATTATCAAAAAAGGAGGATATTATGGACGATATATACTTTTCCGATAAAAAGAAAAGAAATCCCGACGATAACAGAAGCTCCCGACGCTACACTCCCAACGAGTTTACAGATACAGATTACTTTGACGAAAGCTTTGACCTCGATTTCAGAACCAAAGGAAGCTCCCAGGCCTTCTCTCAAAAGGAAAAATTCACCGTTAATCTGCCCGACGAGGACAGCATAAGCGAGGGCCCGGCAGACAGAACTCCGAAGGGCAGACCCGTCTCTGCCGCAAGCTCACACGCTCACGATGAAGTAAGCAGAAGAACCCCTTCCGCACCGCAGAAAAATGCACCCGCGAGACAGCCCTCCTCCGCTAGAGCTCCGCAGACCAGACCCGTGCAAAGCACTCCGCAGAGAAGCAGAACACCCCAGGGTGCACAGGTCAGCCGACAGCCTGTGCATAACAAGCCGGTCAGAATGAGCAGAGAGGGCTCACACAAAGCTCCTCCCCCACCGAAAAAGCCGCCTTACTCAAAGAAAAAAATCATCGGCCTTTCGGTGCTCGGTATTTTCGCTGTTCTGTTCGTGTCTCTGTTAGGCTACGGCATTTCTGCCCTGCAGGGTCTTAATTATGATGACAGCATCGTGCCTAATGCCTATGTAGACGAAAGCACCCTCCATTCAAGTGACGATGTGGTTAATATCCTTTTCATAGGAAGCGATGCACGAAGCGAGGTCGAGGGTCAACGCTCTGACACGATGATGCTTTTCTCCATCGACAAGCAGAATAAAAAGCTCAAGCTTACCTCTTTTCTTCGTGACAGCTATGTGTACATTCCCTCAAAGAAATACAATACAAAGCTGAATGCCGCCTTCTCCTACGGCGGTACGCAATTAGTGATGGATACTCTCGAATACAATTTCGGTGTTAAAATAGACCATTACATTATGGTTGACTTCAAGGCCTTCCGTCAGCTGGTAAATCTTCTCGGCGGCATTACCGTAGAAGGTGTAACAAAGGCAGAAGCCAAATATATGCGCGAAGAGGTAAAAATCAAAAGCATCAAAGAGGGCACCAACGAAATGAACGGAAAGGCCGCTCTCTGGTACTGCCGTATAAGATATGTGGATAACGACTTCAAAAGAACCGAAAGACAGAGAAAGGTTATCGGAGCCATCGTGGATAAGGCACTGAAAACCAATCCTGTAAAGCTCATGAGCATCGTAAAGCAGGTTCTTCCCAATATCTCTACGGACATTAACAGCAGTGAGCTCGTAGGTCTTGCCGCCGGTGCAGCTCTCCGCTTCATCTATTACGACATCGAGCAGCAGCAGATTCCCGCAGAAGGCACCTGGTCCGATGTGAGAGTTTCAGGACAGCTGGTGCTGAAAATGGACATAGATGAAAATAAAGAAATTCTCCGCTCCTTCCTTTACGACAAGGAAAAGGACAAATAAAAACAAGGGACTGTAAAAAAACTCGCGTTTTTTTACAGTCCTTTACTTATATATCGGCAAAGGTCAGCTGTCTTTTCGACACCTTCTTTTTCACCACATCTCCCATAGCGGCTATGAACTCTGCGTTGGTAGGCTTAAGCTTATCCTTGGTAATACTGTGAGGGAAATAATGGTAAAGAGCACGGGTATCTCCCCTCGTACAGCCGCTTTCGATGGCGTGTCTTACCACTCGCTCCACACGGGCAGAGGTGGTACCGTGACGGTCGGCGATGGCGGGATAAAGGCTTTTCGTTATTCCCTCCACGAGGACAGGTCTGCGGGCTACTAGGATAATGGCCTCTCGCAAATATCTGTAGCCCTTTGTGTGTGCCGGTATACCAAATTCGCCGAGAACGGAGGTAGCCGCCTCCTCGAAATCGCTCAATGTGGCAGAATCCAGACTTTCCTTTTCTTCTTCGGCTATGAGCCGTATTATGCTTTCTGCTATCTCCTTACGGTTTTCTCCGTCTGCAGCCCGGAGTATTTCTTTGATACGCAGGGTCTTTTCCCCTGACAGAGAAAGGCTCAAATTTATTTCAGAGGTGCTCTCCTCTTCTTTTTCCCTCGTACCTATTATGGCTAAATTAATGCTTTCTGACATATTCCCTCTCCTAAAATGTGATAAATATTAACATTCGCTATCCGAAATTTTAACATATATTTATAATAAATGCAATACTTTTCGGCAAATTTGTTTGTTTTTTTCACATTTAATGATGAAAGCTTACAGGCTGCAGTAATACAGCCTGTATAATTTCCTTATTCCAGTGCGGAAGCGAGAGATGTATCTCCGAGGAAGGTGTCCAGATTATAAAGAAAAAGGATATGAGTAAAGCTCTCCTCCTCCATAACCGATGAAAGCTTTTCCTCAGTATATCTCGGGTCAAATACCACTATCTTCGCAAAGAAGGGAGTCAGCATAGGAAGCATACAGTTAGCATAGGAGTCCTTTATAATAAGCAGGGTATCCTTAACCGAAGAGGTGGTGCTTACAGTGATTTTTCCGTAATTACCGCCCGTAAATACCTCATATTTATTTTTTACCTCCAGCTTACTGCTGTCAAAAAGCGTAGCAGCCTTCTTTTCACCATTTTCATAATCTGCCACATAGGTGAGTGCCGAATCCTTCGGTACACATATCTCAATTATGTCGCTCGAAGTGGTAATTCCCGCCTTTGAGCTTAAGGTACCCTGAAAGCTGTCGGTCACCGTCAGGAAATTAAAGCTAACCTCATCGGTGGATTTTGCCCAGCTTTTCATAAGCTCCTTAAAGGCAAGCTTCGCCGCCCTCGTAGTCCAGTGATGGTCAGTTTTATAAAAAAGCGGGGTCTCATCCTTTTCGGCTCTGAAAAGCTCGGAAAGATTAATGAAAGCTATCCTTTTGCTTTGGGTGTAGTTTTCCACATCCGCTATGAGATAGCTCTGGTCGGGCAGTGAAAGACCGTCGGGAAGCCTTTCGGAGTAAACATAGCTGCTGTTAGGTGAGAGCATAAAGCTTACTCGGGAATCCTTATTACTGTCGGCGAAGGCACTGATTTTTCCCGTAAGCTCCTCTACCCTCTTTTCATCGAAGGCTGTAGGAACGGAAAAAAGCCAGCCCTCCTTACCGATGTAAACTCCGTTTGTTTTCGTTTTACCCGCTACGCGGTCAGCCACGGTTTTCAGTCTGATAATCCCGTCTCTGAAAGCGAACTGATCCGTAAGATAGCTCTCGAAATCCTCCATAAACGAGCCGTCCTTAAGAGAATGCAGGCTTAAAGCAGGCATCGATGCCAGAACTCTGTTTTCCGATTCGGAAAACTCCCTGTCCTCACCGACAAGCAAAGAAATTCCGCCGCAGAAAATAACCAGACAGAAGGAAAGAATGAGCAAGGTAAAAATCAGCCTTCCCTTACGGCTTTTCGGTGTATTTTCATTTGTCTGTTTCATTTCGTAAAATTCACTGTTTTCCATTTAATAATCTGCCTCTTAAAATCTGAAATAAAGGAAGGGGTTATAGGTTTCGCTGATAAGATAAATGATGCACATAATAAATACCGCCATATAGCCAACGCTCATAAGAGCTATATTGAAACGGAAATTTTTCACCCTCGGCAAGGCCGCGAAAACACCCGTAGCGCAGAGTGTCATAAGAATAATCGAGAAAAGATTTTCCGAAAGGAGATGATCTGCCGTGCTGTCCATTATGCTGTTGCCGTAGGCACCGAACATACTTTTAATGTAGGTAACGGCGGAGGTGAAATTTTCGCTCGAGAAAAAGACCCATCCTATCATTACCGTAACCATAGTCATAATGTACCTTATGAAGACAGGAAGCTTTTCAAGCACACGGGCAAAGACATACTTTTCAGCGATCAGCAGCACACCGTAAAAGGCACCCCAGGCGATAAAGTTCCACGCCGCACCGTGCCAGAGTCCCGTAAGAGACCAGACTGCCAGAATATTAAAAACCGTTCTTACCGTGCCCTTTCGGTTACCGCCTAAAGGAATGTAGACATAATCTCTGAACCAGCTGCTCAGGCTTATGTGCCATCTTCTCCAGAAATCGGTAATGCTCGTGGCCTTATACGGGAAATTAAAGTTCTGTATGAAGTCAAAGCCCAGCATTTTACCCAGACCTACAGCCATATCCGAATAGCCGCTGAAATCGAAGTAAATCTGCAGGGTATAACAGATTATGCCTATCCACGAGGTGACTACGGAAAGTGACGCGGTCTCCATACCGAGAATCTCCGTATACACCGCACCCACGGTATTCGCAAAGATAACCTTTTTACCCAGGCCCTTGATGAAAAACATTATACCGGCTGCAAACTTCTCTGCAGTAACCTCTCTGTCCGTAAGCTGCTTTTCCACATCGTAATACTGAACGATGGGGCCCGCAATAAGCTGGGGAAACATAGAAATATAGGTAGCAAAGGGAATGATGCTTTTCTGTGCCTTCACATCTCCGCGGTAAACATCGATAATATAAGACAGAACCTGGAAGGTATAAAAGGATATACCTACAGGCAGAGGAATGTCTCTGACGGGAAGATTAAGAGAAAAAAGGCCGTTCAGCCCCTCCACGGCGAAGCCGTAATATTTGAAAAAGCCTAAAATAAAAATATTGAAAATAACAGCGCCCGCAAAAACGAGCTTCTTTTTTTTCGGACTTCCTATGTAGCTGTCGATGTCAATAGCCGCATTATAGTTATATACGATACTCAAAAGCATCAGAACAATATACACGGGCTCGCCCCATGCATAAAAGATAAGACTCATTATGAGTAAAATCACATTCTTTTTTACCGTCTCTTTGTCCTTATTCTTAAAAAGTCTGAAATGATAAAGAATCAAGGTAAGAGGTAAAAATAAAAATAAAAAGGTGGCACTGCTGAATACCATTTTTACACCTCAAACTAAAAATTAAAGGGAGCTTTATTCCTCCACACACTTTAAAAATGCATCAAGACCTTCGGGAGCATCATCGTGAACGATATATATTATTGCTCCTCTGCTGACCCGTATTACTCTTTTTTCCAAAAGTGCCGATGCCACAGGGTCATAATCCTTATAGGTATTATACTTTTCCTCTGCTTTTTTACCGATAAGCTCTGCCACGGCATCGAGGTCGGAATTTTCCTTGCCTTTGATTATGAGGATTTCGCGCACATCCATTACATCCTCACTGCCGTAATAAATAAAGGAGTCAAGCTCTTTACTCTCCAGTCCGAGTCGGGAAAGAAGCTTTTCCTCACCGAACTGCTCGAGCCCCTCTGTGCTTATCTGCGAGGTAACCGCTTCCGCTATTTCCGCGGAGGTTTTCGCCGTATCCTCTTTACCGAAAAAGGAAACACCGATAAAAATCAGAAGCAGAATTATACATAATAACTGACCGAAGCCTGCCTTGCTCATTAAACTATCTCCATTTCCTCGATAAGATATTTAAGCCAGTAATCCCTGTAAAAATACTCGGGAAGATGAATGCCGTCCCTGCCGTAGCATTTGTCGATTTCCTTAAAAAGAGGATTATTATTAAGATAGTCCACATCCAGCTTTTTACACATCTGCTTCATCGCCTTATTGTAGGCCTTTATTCTGCCGAAGACCTTATTTTTAGCGACCTTTCTGTCCACGGGAAAAATGGAGGAAACGATGATACGGGTGTCGGGAAGCTTCTTTTTGATTTTCTTTATGCACTTACCGTACAGTGCGATGTAGCCGTCAAGAGCCTCATCCGTATAGCCGAGAGAGTTAAGTCCGTAGTGAAGAACGATTACCTCCGGCTCCTTTTTTATGACCTTTTTATAATTATCCTCTAAATGGTAAAGAGAAGCGCTGACCTTACTGTAAACCTTTTTTTCGCTTAAAATCCCGAAGGATTCCAGGCCGTTAATGAGAGAATCACCCATAAAATAAACATTCTTCAGAGCTTTTTTGTAGGTAGTTTTTCCTTTGTCCAACTTATAAAGAAGCTCGGCTACCTTCTCGGAATTACTTTTCGGGATGTAATTTCTGATTTCTTCAGCCTGATTTACGAGCTTTTCTGCCTCCGACACCTCTAACTGTGCCATTTTTTCGATATAGGAAACGCCTTCTGCCGTGTCCGCCTGCGAGGTGTAATTCTCGCCGATTACAGCGGAGAAATTACTCAAAGGATAAGCCACGAGAAGTGCGCAGACTATTAACATAATTATCGTTTTTTTCAATCTGTTCACCTTTAATTTTTCAGATTTTTTCAAAATTAGACATAATATTTCATTATACCTTTATAGTTTACATCTTTTACACTTTTAAATCAATAGATAATACTCTCAATTAATGAAAATTTTTGTAAACAAAAAGACAAAAAAATTGGGCAGATTTTTCATCTGCCCGAAAATTTATGCCTTTTTAAATCTGATTACATTGAAGGAAAGAGGCTTGAGAAGTGCGGTTGCAGTCTTGCCGTCGAGAACGGGAAGTGCATTCGAATGCATTCTGACCCTTTCATCGTCAAAGGTGTTTTCGTCGAGGACATTATAGCCATCCATCGACTCGAAAGCGTAAGGCTTATAGCCCTCGAAATCAAGAAGAGATATGTCAAGCTCCATATTTTCATCCAGAGAGCGGTTAACACAGAAAACCGCCACCTCTCCCTTTTCCTCATCGAAGGAGGCCACAGCCTCGAGGAAGGGTACATCGGTGTAATCCTTACAGTCATACTTTCCGCAGGTGATAATGGGCTTAAGAGCATAACCGGTACAGTGTGCTGACATTTCCTTAAAGGGATAGAAAATCGTCTGACGGAAGGCACCGCCGCCCGTTTTCGTAAAGATGGGAGCGATGACATTGACCAGCTGGGCAAGACAGGCAATTTTCACTCTGTCTGCGTGGCGCATAAGAGTTATGAGCATACAGGCTACCACGAGAGCATCCTCAAAGTTATAAATATCCTCCAGCTGTGCAGGTGCCGTAGACCATTTTTCGAAGGGGGCACCGTTTGAATGATACCATACATTCCACTCATCAAAGGAGAGATTAATCTTTTTCTTTGAGCGCTTCTTCGCCTTTACGAAATCACAGATACAGATAACACTGTAAATAAATTCGTCCAGCTCGAGGCTCTTCGCGAGGAAGGAGGCTGTGTCACCTCTGCGATTATCATAATACTGATGAAGAGAAACATAATCCACATTATCGTAGGCCAGCTCGAGGGTTTTCTGTTCCCAGTCACCGAAGGTATTCATATATCTGCTCGAGGAGCCGCAGAGAACGGTTTCGATGGAGTCGTCCACCCATTTCATAAGCTTTGCCGCTTCATTTGCCGTTCTGCCGTATTCCTGTGCAGTTTTGGCACCCATCTGCCACGGGCCGTCCATCTCGTTTCCGAGACACCAGAGCTTGACACCCCAGGGCTCACTGTAGCCGTTATTTATTCTCATATCGGCATATTTGGAGCCGCCCTTATGATTACAGTATTCCACCAGCGCTCTCGCCTCATCGGGGCCTCTCGTGCCGAGATTTACGGCCATCATCGGGGATGTGCCTGCCTTTTTACACCATTTCATAAATTCATCTGTGCCGAATTTGTTCGGCTCTGTTACTCCCCAGGCGAGCTCAAGCCTCGGAGGTCTTTTATCTGCGGGGCCTACACCGTCCTCCCAGTTATAGCCCGAAACGAAATTACCTCCGGGATAGCGGACAATGGGTACATTAAGCTCATTTATCATAGCTATGACATCCCCGCGGAAGCCATCCTCATCGGCTGTGGGATGTCCCGGCTCATAAATACCTCCATAGACAGCCCTGCCTAAATGCTCGATAAAGGAGCCGTAAATTCTTCTGTCGATTTCACCGATTTTAAATTCCGGGGCAACTGTAATTTTCGCTTTCATCAGTTTTTCTCCTACTGTAAAAAAATTAAAATATCAAAGTAATATTTTTTAAAGTTTACCATAAAAAAACTCCTCTTGTAAAGATGTTAGAGGTTATTTATCTTGCCAAAAAGAGCATAATTTGATATAATCAAGAAAATGAGGTGCATATTATGTTTAATTTTTTCGCAAAGGAAGAAAACAGACAGGGTGATTCCTTTCACCTTACGGGCCCTGACTGTAATCACATAAAAAATGTTCTGCGGATGAAAAAGGGCGATACACTGCTCATTTCCTGCGAGGGAAAAAGCCATCTCTGCTCACTCAAGGAATGTGAAAACGAGCTCGCAGTAGCGGAAATCATCGAGGAAAACTTTCAGGACACGGAGCTTCCCGTCAGACTTTATCTTTTTCAGGGCTTGCCCAAGGGCGATAAAATGGAGCTGATTATTCAGAAGTCAGTGGAGCTCGGCGTACATAAGATCATCCCCGTGGAAATGAACCGCTGTGTGGTAAAGCTCGACGGTAAGAAAAAGGCCGCGAAGGTCGCGCGGTGGCAGGCAATAGCCGAAAGTGCCGCCAAGCAGAGCAAAAGAACCCTCATCCCCGAAATAGCGCTTCCTCTCTCCTACGGTGAGGCCGTAAGAGAAGCGGAAAAGCTGAATCTCTTTCTCGTGCCCTACGAAAGCAAAAGAGGCACGGATGACACCAAAGAGGCTCTTTCACTCATAAAAAAAGGCTCGTCTGTAGGTATTCTTATAGGCCCCGAGGGCGGCTTCGAGGAGTCGGAGGTAGAAAAGGCCTTTTCTTCAGGCGGCCGTATAGTTTCTCTCGGAAGCCGGATACTTCGCACGGAAACGGCGGCCATTACTGCCGTAGGAATGTGTATGCTTCATACTGAAATGAACTTAAACGGTGAGAGCGATGATTAATTTACCCGAAAAATACACAGAAAGAATGAAGGACCTGCTCGGAGAAGAGTATGAGGCTTACGAAAAAGCTCTGTCAGAGCCTCCCGTCAGAGCCTTCAGAGTAAATACAGATAAAATAAGCGTAGAGGATTTCGAAAAAATCTGTCCCTTCCCCCACGAAAAAATACCCTACTGCGATAACGGATTTTATTTCACCTATGACAAAATAGGCAACCATCCCTTTCATCACGCGGGTATGATTTATGTTCAGGAGCCGGGTGCTATGGCTCCGGGTGAATGTGTGGACATAAATCCCGACTGGTCTGTGCTGGATATGTGTGCCGCACCGGGCGGAAAAAGCACCCAGCTGAAAAACAAGCTCGGTGAGGGAGGCGTTCTCGTATCTAACGAGATAATACCGTCACGCTGTAAAATCCTTACGGGAAACATCGAAAGATTAGGTCTTCGGAATGTTATCACCACCTGTGCTGACACGGAAAGGCTGACCCGCTTTTTCCATAAGGATTTCGATCTGATTATGGTGGATGCGCCCTGCAGCGGTGAAGGAATGTTCCGCAAGGAGGAATCTGCCGTCAGCGAATGGAACCAGGAGAATGTGCTTCTCTGCGCCGAAAGGCAGCTCGGTATCCTCGATAACGCTGTACCTATGCTGAAGGACGGAGGCTATATAATCTATGCCACCTGCACCTTTTCTCTCGAGGAAAACGAAAAGGTTATCGACAGCTTTTTAAGGAAATATCCCGAATTTAAGCTTACTGCGGTCACAGACAGAGTAAGAGAAAGCACCTGTGACGGCATCCGCTTCGAGGGCTGTGAGACGGAAAGCATTCACCTCTGCCGAAGATTTTACCCTCACAAAAGCAAAGGCGAGGGACAGTTTATGTCAGTTCTGAAAAGCATTGCAGAGCCTTCACAGAGGGTCTCTGACAGAAAAAAAGTCAAAGCAAAGGAAAACCGCCTCGTCACGGATTTTCTTGACTCTGTGCTGACGGACTACGATAAAAACTGTGTGACGGTAAACGGAGACAGGGTCGGCTATTTCACGCCCGATTTTCCCGTACCTGCCGCCTATTTTTCCTGCGGAGTTACCGTGGGCGAAATAAAGAAAAGCTACATCCTGCCCCATCATCAGTTCTTTATGGCTATGGGAGACAGCTTTAAAAGAAAAATCGACCTCGAGGCTGACTCACCGGAGCTTATGAAATATCTTCACGGCGAGGAAATAAGTGCTGACACAGATAACGGCTGGGCGGTAGTAACCGTTAACGGCTGCAGCATCGGCGGAGTCAAGGTCGTGTCGGGCAGAGGCAAAAACCACTATCCCAAGGGATTAAGAATAAAAGGTTAAAAGGAGTGCTGAATATGCTTAAAATGTTAGGTGCTAATCTTTTCGGAAAGCTGCTGACGATGCTTTTTACGGCATTTTTCGGGGTGCTTTCCATCGGTACGGGTACAGGAAAAACACCGCCCGAGGTTCCCGAGGATTTCGAGCCGGTTTTACGCTTCGCTGTGTGCAGTGATGTTCACTTAAGCGGAGAGGAGGACGATGTGAATGCCATAGAATTTCGTGAATTTTTCACCCAAAGCTACGGATACAGTAAGAAAAGCGGCCCATATAAAAACCTCGACGCTGTGATGATATGCGGTGATTTCACTAATTGGGGCAGAGAAAAGGAATACGGAATGTATAATAAAATCGTCTCCGAGGAGCTCAAGGGTGACACAAGGCATCTCGTATGTATGGGTAATCACGAATTTATCGAGGAAAGAGAAACCGAGGGAATCAATGCCTTCGACAACTACAGAAAATATGTCAGCGAAAGCACGGACACTCACGAAATAATCAACGGCTACCACTTCATCGGTCTTTCCTATTCGGACAAGGATGAAAACTACAGTGACGAGAAAATCACCTGGCTTAAGTCCGAGCTCGACAAGGCTGTGGCCGACACGGGAGACAAGCCTATCTTCGTTTTTCAGCATCCCCACCCCACTCTCACCGTTTACGGCAGTATAAACTGGAGTGAAATAAAAATCAGTCTGGCTCTTAAGGACTACCCGCAGGTCATCGACTTTTCCGGTCACTCGCACTATAACGCCTCCGACCCCCGCTCCATCCACCAGGGTAAATTCACAGCCATGGGCACGGGCGGTATCACAGGTCTCGAGGGTAATGTGAACTACATAAACGGTAACGCAGGTGCCACCATCCCCTCCTCGAGCTATGAAATAGTGGAGGTTGATGCCGAGGGTAATGTGAGAATCAGAGTTTTCGATGCCTTCCACGATATGTTCTATCCCGAAAATGACTACTATCTTCCCCTCGGCGAGAAATATTACACCTGGGGCAACAGCAAATCCTTCGACACAAAGCCTGCCTTCGCAGAGGGCCAAATCGAAGGCAGCTTCGGTCCTAACGGTGAGCTTTACATCGAGTTTCCCGATGCCAAGGGCTACTACGATGCAGCAAGCTATAATGTCACGGTTAAAAACAGTAACGGCAAGACAGTTTTCTGCTCGTCGGTTATTTCCGAATATGTCAGTGCTGTGGACGACGGAATGTTAATCGATGCAGGAGTGCAGGAGCAGGGCGAATACAGCGTAAAGATAACTGCTGTAAGCCCTTACGCGAAGCTCGGTCAGACGATCGAGGGAAGGGTTACGGTAAAGGTGGATTAAACCTCTCCGTCAGCTCCCCCCTCCTGTCAGTAAAAGCTATATAAAAAGAAATACTACCCGCCGATGATGGTGGGTAGTATATTTTTTTATTCATCGATATGCGAGAAGAAGAACTCTTTTCTTTCCTCGTTGTT
The DNA here is from genome assembly GCA_045588555.1 of Acutalibacteraceae bacterium. Lineage (GTDB taxonomy): Bacteria > Bacillota > Clostridia > Oscillospirales > Acutalibacteraceae > UBA6857. Next base: position 21,192 of record JAZNEL010000025.1, read on the forward strand.
TATTACCGTAACGGGCTTAATCTGATTTAAGACCTTGCCCTGATTTTTCAGCATTTCTCTGTAATAGGCATAGGTATTCTTTTTAAGGAAAAGTACCTTCGGCTCACCGAGCATACCCCAGCGGCGGTATTTGAAATACTTCTCGTTGCTTTCGCAGAGATACCAGTCGAGCTTTATGGAGATTTCCTCAAGCATACTTTTATCGATTTCGCCCTCGGGCTCTGCCAGCATCAGGTAGCGGACGGGGTCGCTGTCGTGGTCGTCGCAGAAGCTGTAGCCCTTAAAGGAAATGCCGAGAGACTTCTGGGTTTCTGCCGCCGCCCAGTCAACCATCTGCGTGGTGGTTTTTTCGTTGGCGATGTTCATAGCAAGATTATTTCTGTAAAGAAATTCTACCTTCGGGGTGTTCTTATATTTACCCGTAACGCGGACCACATCCTCGATTCTGTAGCGGCACAGACCCGAGCGGTTTGTTACTACCAGCTCATAGGCCTTACCCTCCTCGATTTCATCGAGGGTGAGCGGTCTTTCGCAGTCAGGGTCATCCACGGGAATAAACTCGAAGAAAACCGACTGGGGTAAAAGCACATAATCCGAAGCGTCCAGCTCCACGGGAATAGCCATATAGCCCTCTGCGGCCGCATAGCCCATATTGTGAATGGGAGCGTCGCCGATATGCTTACGAAGCTTATCCACATAAAAGCTGAGATTAGAGCCTACCATACCGTAGGACCAGAGAAATTTCGGCCAGATACGCGGCACGATGGGTGTGTCAAAGCCCTTTTCACATTCACGGCGGATTTCAGCCGCTCTTTCAGGCATAGGCTTTAATTTCTTTTCCCATTTTCTGCGAAGCTCCTCGGGACATCTGACGGAAGGGTCGATAGTGCCCTTTTCGATGTCGTTACATATCATCTCCCAGTTCTGCTCGAAATAATCGAACATAGTGGTAAGCAGAGTGATAACCATAGCCCCGAGATATGTAAGCTCCTTTCTCTGCAGAGCAAAGCGCAGATGAAAATAAGAGGTATTCACCGAGGCTTCGTCCACGGGATACATAAAATCATCCGGAGTGGTAAGAAAGAAGCGTGAAATAGGCTTAAGGTAGGAGAGAGGAATCTGCCCTGCACCGTTACACATTTTACCGTCAGCGAGTCTGTGACCCGTAAGCACTATAGCCACATTACCCACCTGCTTCGGGAATCTGACCCCCCTTTTGCGGAACCATTTGGCCGCACAGCCCGTGGTGCCCGAAAAGCCCATACACTGCATAATCCACAGGTCCTCACCGCATTTGGGCATAATTTTCGGTTTTCCGACAGAGCCCGAGGAGGAGCAGTATCGGACGGGTCTTCTTTTTATGATGAGATTTTTTTCACCCTTCAGCATTCTTTGCACATATTCATCATAATCGTCATAGGTGGTGAAGGGCATATTTTTCTGAAAGTCCTCTACGGATCTAACCGTACCGAGGCCTATTTTTTTACCAAATTCCGTATTCTTATTTCTTTTAACGATGCTTTTCAGCACGCTTTCCTGCATTTTACGCGGACGCGAGGTGTAAAAATCCACCTTAAGCCATTCGAGATAGCCGAGAAAAACACCGATGTCAGAAAATCCTGCCATAATCCGTCACCTTATTTCCACTGAATGTCCCATACCTCATCTACATAGCCTTCCATACTGCCGCTGCCGGTAATTCCGAAGGCTCCGCCTTCTCCGACACCCTTCATTTCGAGGCGCTCACGGTAGCGGATTGTTTTACCCGAAGAATCGACCAGAACGCTTACGGTAGCACCGGGATATTCGAAATCTACCCTTTTAAGCTCGCCGACAGGGAGAGAGAAGGTGGAAAAATCGAGAGTGTCACAGGCGGCATTATGATGAGGCGGACGGGGATTTTCGAGGGTGCTCGTTTCGGGAACTACCTTGATAGTGTAAAGAGTGCCCTCTCCGGTCTGCTCTGCCGTCGCCTCGGCCACGCCCTCCAAGGTAAGAGTAAAGGGCTTATCCGTGGGAGGTATTTCGTGATTTACGACGATTTCTTCTCCGTTTTTATCGACACCCTTGCCGTTCGTCACATCATATTCAGCAGTTTTTTCACCCTCAAAGAAGTCGATAACCGTGTTTATGGCGCCTGTGAGGACAGGCACGGAGCACTCGATGAGGTCGATGCTGATAACCTGCTTTTTATTAGCCTTAAAGGATGCGGTGTCAGCCTTAAGGGAATTAATGCCCTCGTTTACCTTGCCTAAAATCTCTGCCTTGCTTATCTCATACTTTACGGTAGTGGTGGGAGCTGTGGTCTGCACCGGAGAGGTCTGAACGGGCGCTGCGGTAGGGGCAGCCGATGTGGGAAGCTCCGTGGACTGCGTAGGTGCGACTGTGGTAGGTGCCGCAGTAGGGGCTGCAGTAGCAGGAGCCACTGTCGTGCCCGCCGTAGGAGCCGCAGTCGAGGGATCGGCATAAGCCTGCTCGTGCTGACCGATATTATTTTTCAGATTAAAAATGAAAACAATAACTACCAACGCAAGAACAGCCACAAGCACAAAGCCTTTTTTATCCGATGAGCTATATTTGCCCTTCTGCTGTTCGGAGGTCTCCTCGGGGTATTCGTTAAAATTATTCATAGTCTTTTCCTCCTGTAAACAAATTACCTTAACTTTATACTATTATAACAGCGAAAAAATGCTTTTTCAAGATAAACTTGATTTTAATTGATAAAACCACCGTAATACCCGCGTATTACGATGGTTTTCCGCAAAATCAAAAACTTTAAATTCCTGCACGGGCACCCTTCTGCCCCGATTCAGTAATTATTTTATGCTACTGTTTCAGAGATAAAGTCGTAATCTCCCTCTAATGATGCACAGGAAACATAGTTTACTCTGTCATCAGCATTCTTAAGCTTTTTCTTTTCGATGATTTTAGTAACTGCTACATAAATACCTGCTACGGCAGCGGCGATAGCTACGATAACAGCAACGATTTTAAGTATCTTTTTGAAAGTTTCCATCTTTATTCCTCCAAGTAATTATTACCTTTAGATTATAACACTATTTAACGGCAAAGTCAACCGATTTAAACATTTTAATAGCTGAAAGTGTAATTACTGGTGAAATCGCCGTGTACGATAACCTCTACGGGGAAGCCGAGGAAGCTTACATTAGACACAGCCTTTTCCACCTTAAGAAAATGCATCATAGAAAGAATTTTTCCGTCTTTATCGAAGGTAGCCTCGATTTTCGTGTCCGTGTAGCTCATATCGAGAGTATTTACCGTAAGTCCTGACGGAATATAGGGTGTTATATCCACTACCTCAACCATCGTGGAATGGTTTTTCGCGGGGGTGGTGTAGGTCTGAAGCTCGGGAATCATAAGAAGAGTAATCTTATAGCCTCCGTCACCCGTAGCCGTAGCCACAGCCGAGGATACGGCACTTTCCTCCACGGAAGCGTTCACATTAAGCGGTGCGATGGCCTCATTGGGAGTTTTGCCCATGCCCGAATCTCTGCCGCCCACGAAGTTATAGGTAATGGGCTGCTTCTGCACCTGCTGCATAAGGCTTTCAGCCATGGATTTTGCTATGCTTTCCGCGGGCATCTTATCGATGGCGAGATTAAGCTTATCATCCTTATAAAGAGAAAAGTCCGTGGATGCCTTGAGCTTATTTACACCGTCCACATAAGCCTTTATTATTTCCTTTTTACCCTCGGGGACATTGGATTTCGGCTTGGTGGTTTTTTCGGTGGTATTTGTTCGGTTTACCTCGTCGATAACCTGTGAAATCTTTATGGATTCCTGCTCCTCCACATACCATTCCGGGTCCTCTACGGACACATCCGCCATAACGATGTTACCGCCTACGGGCAGTCTCGTGGTGGAGGGTTCAGCGGCGGTAGTGGTCGGAGCCGTGGTGGAGGGTACCGTAGGTGCGGTCACGACGGGAGCCGTGGTCTGCTCGGCGAGCATCCTTTTTCCCACCGAAACGGAAAGAAAGGTGCTCAGACAGAATATCCACACACCGAGAACGGTGATTACGGCGAGCTGAATGATTTTCTTCTGATTCATAACTGTTCATCCTGACAATTCAAGGGATACACGAGGTACCCCTTGAGGTTAATTTTTGATTATGACTGGGGGAATACTCTGGTGATGGTGTAATCGTACTGCTGATAGCCCTCTACCTTGGTATTCATTTCGATAACGATGTCATCGAAAAGCTTCATAACAGCTGAAAGTGCAGAGCTTGTGTCGTCCTCGTCGGCCATAGTGAGCTCATCGGAGGCAAGAGCAACCTCTACCTTCATATCATACTTGTAGGGAGAGTAGATTTTATAGGAGGTAAGCAGGCAGTTGCCGTCAATCACAGCCTCGATGGTGGTTTCGCCGACCTTACTGTCAAGCTTTGCCTTACCGGCATCTCCGAGACCCATATCACCCATATTGGTCACTGAAGCACCGGCAATAAAGCCGTCGTGATAATTGGGAGTGGTTTCTGTTTTAAGAGTAGCCTTGATTTCATAGCTGCCATCCTCGAGAAGTGTAGCCTTGACATCCTTGACACCGTTCTTCCATGCGGAAGCATTATTACTGTTATAAAGATATGCAAGGTTTGAAGCTGTTTCGAGAGGCTGAATTACTTCATTGAGCTTATAGCCGTTTGTATTTACACCGTTAAGGAAATAGTAAATCTTTAATTTACCGCCTGTCTCCTGTAAAGCCATACTGTCGGTAACATTACCCTCTGCATCCTTGGTAGCGAAGAGACCGTCAATAGCCTCGGGAGAGGAGCAGGCAATGAAGCCGTTTTCTACCTTACAGCCACTATACTTTTTCTCGGGAGACTCAAAGAGAAGATTAAGGAGAGTATTTACTGCGCCTTCCTTAAGACCGCTTGTAGCGCCCTGAATACCGAAATCAACATACTTAACCTCTGTGCGGTTATAGGGTGTGTTTCTTACGGTTACGGATTTTGACATTTCGTCGTACTTGGTTCTGTTAATAGCCTCTACGAGATAAAGGAGCTGTGCATTTACTTCCTTATCGGAGGTGCCTGTGGTGAGAGCAGAGGTCTTTACTGCGAAGGAGGCTACCTCTGTTTCCTTGCCGCTCTTTGTGGCGGTGAGGGTGAGGTTATAGGTAAGACCGGGAGCGAGGATGTGCGATTTAACAGAGCGGGCCGATGCTGCAGCCTTGACTACTGTGGCACCGTCGTCAGCCATACCTACACTTTTGATTTTAAGTGCATAGGCTGTAGCGCCCTCATACTTATCCCAGGTAACGGAAAGAGCATTATCGCTTACGGAGAAGGAAATACCCGAAATGTTAGCTGTGGCACCCTTTGAGGTGTAAACTGCCTTGCCGTTTTTATCATAAGCCACTACTCTGTAAAGCTTCGTAGCGTCAGCGCTGATGGCTGTGTTCTTATAACTGGTAGCCGTAAGCTTCGAAGCGACGGTTTCCCAGGCAAAAGTTTCTGTGTTAAAGGTCTGAACCGTATAGGTGGCGGCACCCGAAACACTGCTCCAGGAAAGAGTATCCTTTGCATTAGATGCCACACCCTTTGTGGTAGCGGAAACGGTAGCGGAATAATCACCGTACTGGAGGGTGCTTCCGTTCTTATTCACTGCTCTGACCTTAAAGCTATATTTGGTGTTTGCGGCGAGATCCTTGATCTGATAGCTCGTACCCGTTACGGAAACGGGAGAGGACCATGAGCCGCCGTTTTTAGCGTACTGTATCTGATAGGAGGCGGCACCTGTCGGCTTACTCCAGCTGAAGGTGAGTGAGGTTTCTGTCACTGCGGAGGCCTTAACGCCCGTTACCTTGGCACAGGGAGAGATGAAGCTGATTGCAGATGTGGCAGTACCTGTGGTAGAGCCGTTATAGGGAACTACGGAAATCTTATAGGCTGTGCCTGCCTTGATGGTGAGAGTAGCGGAGTTTGTCTTTACATCTGCTATCTTACTGCCGTTATTGAGCACACGGTAGCCTGCGGCACCGCCTGCGGCACTCCAGGTGAGCTTAACAGATGTGGGCTTAAGGCTCGAATATTTTACGGTGCCTGCCTTGCCGATTTTAGTCTTTGCGTTAACTGTCGCCCATGAGTTATAGTAATTCTTTTTACCGGACTTCTGTACTGCTCTTACACGGAATTTGTGAGTAGTGAGAGCTGCGAGCTTTTTAACGGTAAGAGAGGTGGTTTTACTGCTTAAGGTTTTGCTGTGTGCGGCTACCCATTTGCCGGAAACATACTGCTGAACCTCATAGCCTGTAGCACCGCTTACCTTTGCCCAGCCGATGGTGGCAGTGGAATCGGTTACGCTCTTTACGGAAACGCTCTTCATGGGAGCGACGGCTGTGGTTACGCTTACTGTGGTGTAGGAGCCGTAGAAGGTCTTTGCCGAGCCGCTTACATAGCCTCTGATACGGAAGGTGGTCTTTGCACCTGCAGAGAGCTTGCTGACGGAAAGAGAGGTGGTCTTTGCCTTTTTGATCTTCTTTACGGTCTTCCACTTTTTACCGTCCTTTTTCTGGATTTCATAGCCTGTTACATTAGCCTTTTCCCATGTGAGCTTGGCAGAGGTAAGGCCTGTGGAGGTGGCTTTTACGGATGTAATCTTCTGAACGCCCGTCTTTGCCTTCACTGTAACATAAGAACCCTTTTTCTTGCCGTTTACGGCACGGATACGGAACTGGTAGGTTTTACCGTTCTTAAGCTTTTTAACTGTGTAGGATGTGGTCTTCTGCTTTTTGATGGTTGCCACAGTCTTCCATTTCTTTCCGGACTTCTGCTGAACCTCATAGCCCTTTGCACCCGAGGTCTTTTTCCAGGTGAGGGTAATCTCTGTGGGTTTAACCGAAGCCTTAAAGCCTGTTACCTTCTTTACCGATGCTGCCGAGGCAGTAGCCAGGGTAGCGCAGATGAGGCAAAGGCTGAAAACAAATGTGACTATGGCTGTCAGTACTTTTTTCATAGTTTTTTCCTCCGTTCTTAAACTTTATAATCAATTTGCCCGTGCAAATAATTACTGAAATAAATAATCCTGTGATGCTGTGAAGGAGATTTCGTGCTTTTCTCCGTCAAGATAAAACGCAAGCGTTACGGGTATCTCCACGGAAAGGAAGGTGTCCAGAACACCGTCGGTGACCTTCGCGCTGACATGTGCCTGTCCTGTCTCCACGGAATAAAGAACAAATCCCGGTATGCTTTCTCCGAGGCTTTCCGCATCGGGAACAAGAGCAATCTTTTCCGCACTGTCAGACGAAACATCGAGCTCTACGGAATAGCCGTAGCCGCTCTGCGAATAGGTCACGGAATCCTTTACGATGTCTGCCCAGACGACGGTCTGTTCACCGCAGGGATAAATAACCTCGCTGACGGAAACCTTCACTCCGTCCTTTTCGGCAAAGCCCTTTTCGAAGCTGTAGCTATCTCTGTCCTTTAAGTAAAGAGCATCGATAACACTCTGTGTTTTTTCGTTTTCTCCCTCGAAATCCTTTACATCGAATCTCGTGTAAAGCTCAAAGGAGGCCTTTCCCGAAGCGGAAAGAGCGGCGATAAGCTCCTGTGCCGCCTGCTGTGCCGTGGCGGGGAGACGGTCCGTGGTGAAGGTGAACACCTTACTGAAGGAGCCCTCGGTTTTATTCTTACCGCTGTAGGTCTTTATTCTGAAGCGGTAGTCCGTAGACGGCTTAAGTCCCGTTACCTCTGCGGAAAGAGCGGAAGTGCTCTCATAAAGGATGAAATCCTTTTTAGTTTTATCGTAAATGTAAAGATTATACCCTGCGGCCCCTGTTACCTTGCCCCAGGAAAGAGTCATTCTGTCGGGGTAGATAAGCTCGTCCTTTGCGGTGATACTGCTCACCGTGCCCGGAAGTGTTACGGCCTTCACGACAGCGGAATAGGAGGTGCTGTCCGTACTGCTGTAATAATTCTTTATGTAAGCCTTTACGGCGAAGGAATATTCCTTACCGGCCGAAAGTCCCGTTATGTCTGCCTTAAGAGCCGATGTAGCCCATTTGTAGGTATAGGTCTTTTTGGCGCTGTCATAAAGGTAGATTTTATAGCCTGTGGCATCGGTAGCCTTGCTCCAGGAAAGAGAAACAGAGCTGTCGGTAACTGCCGCAGCCTTAAGTCCCGTAACTGCGGCGGGTGCCTTCGGTGCGGGAGAAACGGCCTTTTTGGCTTTCTTTGCCTTAACCGTAACGGTGCAGGTAGCCTTTTTACCGCTTCCGTCCTTTGCCTTACAGGTGATTACTGTCTTACCCTTTTTCTTTGCGGTGATAACACCCTTACTGCTTACGGTGGCAACCTTTTCATTGCTCGAGGAGAAGGTAACCTTGCTGTTATAAAGCTTTGCAGGCTTTTTGGTAACCTTAAGCTTAAGTGTGTCACCGTCCTGCAGTATCACGCTTTCCTCGTCAAGCTTCAGAGAGGTCATATAGCGGTAGCCGAGGGTTATATGCTTTTGCTTTTTTATGTACGATTCAGCCTTTGAGCCCTTTACCACATAAGCGGTAAGCTTATCACAGCCCTCAAAGGCATACTTCCCGATTTTGGTTACGCTCTCGGGAATCACTGCCTTTTCCAAACTCGTGCAGTACCAAAAGGCAGAGGCAGAAATTTTCGTTACCTTGGAGGGAATGACTATCTTTTTCAGAGAGGTGCATTCATTGAAGGCGGCCTCACCGATTTTCGTTATCGTTTTCGGAAGCTCCACACTCTGAAGCTTCGTTTTACCCGAAAATGCCCATTCACCGATGGCAGTAACCTTATATTTTCCTACCTTAGAGGGTACTTTTATTTTTTTCGCGTTGCTTTTACATTCCACGAGAGTGGCTGTTTTTTTACTTACCTCGTAAACGAGTTTATTTTTAGTAACTGTTTTCGCATTTACGGAAAATACCGTCAGCACAGTTAAAACCGAAACCATAAAAGCAAACAGAAGTGATTTTTTGATTTTACTGTTCATTACACACTCCTCCATTATATATGTACAGACATTTTACCACAAAAGGAGAAAAATTACAATATTAATATCAGTATTTTTTCGCTAAAAGACCAAAGTTAACTTTATATTAATATACCCTTTAAATTTAATTACCGCGGCAACCGAAAAAGAGGGGCTGTCGCATTCGCCGACCAAAAAAGCAAAACAAAAACAGATGTGTTACTACTGACTTTTAAAACACATCTGTTATAATTGTTATATGGAATAATATAATGTTACATATAATAAATATTTGCTTTTTCAGATGTTTTTTCGCCCTACCGGAATATAATCATACGCCCTCGGGACGAAGAAAACATTTTCTGCAGCTTACTGCAGCAGCCTCTATCAATAATCAGAAATCAGTTAACACGCAGGAAGCTCATTCCCTCCACGGTTACACCGTTTACGGAAACAGCCTTGCTGTTATAATTAACATAAATACCCGTGCTGTTATCGTAGCAGGTATAGTAAACATTCTTTTTCACTCTGTAATGGTCGGTGATTCGTGCGTCGCGTAAATCTCTGAAGGCTTCTGCCGCCCTCTCATACTGACTGCACGCCTCGGTTATGCCGTTAAGATAATTATGCTTATCTGCTTCTTTTTCCGAGGAAAGATCCGCGGCATACCATTCGTAGTACGGAACAGCGCCGTATTCTATGCATTTAAGAAATGCCTTTTCGCTGTTTTTGCTTTCGTTGACAGGGTCACAGGAATAATCCGTAAGGCCGTGTAAAATTGCCTGTGCGAAGGGCACTCCGGTACACAGTTCCCTGCCCTTAAGCTTCGCTGAAAGGGGCAGATTTACTATAACATCGGCATATTTTACCGCGTAGATGTTTCCCGTATCCACCATCAGCTTACCCGAGGCTGAAAGAGCACCCATCTGACGGGATACGGTGTCTGCGGTGTCAGACTTAAGAGAAGCTTTTCCCGCAGAAAAATCGTAGTAGAGCTGTCTGCCCGCATCATTGATGCACACGCCCTGCACCTCGCTTCCTCTCATAAAGGAAAGAACCGCGTTAGTGTTTTCGCCGATTTTATCCGCAGAAGTGAAAAATCTTCCGTCCTCTGTCAGCACATCGCCCGTGAGTCCGAGTGCCAAAGAGGAGTCCTTATCCGTCGGCGAGGTCACGAGAGCGCTGTCCGTGTAAAAGGTAACGGAATCCGCCTCACCGTAGGAGAGAAGCTTTTCCAGCTCCTTTGTCTTGCCCGGTGCGTCGGAATATTCCGCCTTTAAAACAGGCTCATCAGTCATAACACCCGTAAGGCGGAGATTTATATCCTCGATTCCCTTCGCCTTAAGAGAATCGAGTATCTCCTGCGCCTGTGAGTAGGTGGTAAGAGTCTGGGATAATGCCTTGCCCCTCGAATCAGTTACATAATTCTGAAAAATCAGATTCAGATTAAACGGATATTCGGTATCGTCCTCCGTGCGGTCGGAAAGAAGATAGCCCTTACGCACGAGAAGTTCTCTGACAGCACCCGCCATACCGATGTAATCGGCATTTCCGTAGGAAAGGAAGCGGTAAACGAGACGGAGCTTTCCCGAATAGCTGACATCGGAAACATAGATTTCATCGCCCTTCTCCTCGAGGGAGGTTACCGTGAAGCTCGGATAAACTCTGTTATGACCACCTTTAGAAAGAGCCTTTTCGGCCTTTACCGCGGCCAGCTCCTCGCCCTCATCGATAAGCACAGCAAAGGCGCTGTCACCGTTTTTCATTCCGAAGGCGCCGAGAAGATTACCGTCCTCGTAAACAGGCAGGGAAATGCTGTCGAATTTTTCAGGCTTTTCCGAAATATCCACAGTGACACCGCAGCCGTCGGGAAGAAGAATATAGTCACCGTCACCGCCCCTCGTGCCGGAGCCGAAGTAGGGCAGAAGGTTAATTTCCGTCACGGTAACACCGCTGTCGTGATTTTCTCCGTAAAGCTTGCTGCAGTCCGCCTCTACGGTGAGAGCGCCGTCAGCAAGAGTATAGGAAACGGGAAGGAAAAGATTTATCTTCGTGCCGTCCTCCAATGTGCGCTTGAAGCCGTAATTTACGGTAACGCCCTTTTCTCCTTCCTCATAAAGAGCAGAGGAAAAGCCCACACTGTCGCTCTGGGAGGAAAGGGTATACTCTGCTCCCCTGATAAGCACCGTCACCGACACGGCAGAGGTCTTTTCTCCCTCTGCGCTTTTCGGCAGAGAGGACCAGAGCTTTCCCGAGGAGGTGTCATAAACGCTTACACTGCAGGTTTCCCTGTCAAAATAAAGCTCTATCATATCACTGCGTGCGATAAGCTTCTGCTTGCTTTTATCCTTTGAAACGAAAAGAGACTTTTTATCCGTATCGGCAGAAACCGTCAAAGCGCCCTCCTCTTTTTTCACCGTGTGTGATGCGGGAGAAGCTTTACCGCAAGCCGAAAAGGAAAGAATTATAACAGCCGTAAGAAGCACCGCTGTCAGCTTTTTTAATATATTCATTTTACTTCACCTTAAAAAACAAAGTCAGCATCCTGTCTTGAAAGGGATACTGACCGCATTATAACACAGATTTATTAAAATTTCAAATCATACTTTGCCTCATTTTCATCAGTATGGCTTTTTCCCGTCGGGACACCTGTACCTGGGACATATTAAGCTCCTTTGCCGTGTTTACCTGTGTCATACCCTGATAATAGCGAAGCTCGATCAGCCGTCTGTCCCTTTCCTCGAGAGCACCGATGAGTGTTTTCAGCGCCATACGCTCGGAAATTTCCTCCTCGGGTGAGTCCGTAGGTATGTCTATCTGACTTGTTCCCTTTTCGTCCTCGCTCGTCAGAGACACCGTGGGCATAGATACCGTGATAAGCTCTGCCGCCTCACTGACGGAAACACCCAGCCTTTCGGCCAGCTCCGTAATCGTCGCCTCTCTGCCCAGCTCCTTGGAGAGCTCTTCTCCCGTTTTCACGGCATTTCTCGCCTTTTCCTTAAGGGTTCTGCCTATTTTTATGGGCCCGCCGTCACGGAAAATTCTCTTTATTTCACCTAAAATAACAGGCACGGCATAGGTGGAAAAAGCAAAGCCTCTGCTTTGGTCGAAATTATCCGCGGCCTTTATAAGTCCTATACAGCCCGCCTGAAAAAGATCATCATACTCCACCCCTCTGCCTCTGAAACGGTTGGCACAGGAATGAACGAGACCGTAATTATTATCAATCAGCTCACTGCGGGAAAGATTTTTTTCGGTCACTTACGGGAGCCTCCTCATATCATTTTGCCCCGGATTTTTTTATCCAGAGTAACCGTAGTACCCTTACCGACCTTCGAAATCACCCTTATTCTGTCCATCATAGACTCCATAACAGCGAAGCCGAGGCCTGCCCTTTCCCCCTTCGAGGTGGTGAAAAGAGGCTCCATAGCCCTTTCGATGTTTTCGATGCCGATACCCTTATCACGGATTTTCACCCTGACATTATTATTATCATAAAGGTTTACGGTTATGTAAATTTTTCCCTCTTTTTCTCTGTAGCCGTGGACAATAGAATTTGTTACCGCCTCACTTACAGCTGTTTTTATGTCGGTGATTTCCTCGATGTTAGGGTCAAGACAGGCCACAAAGGAGGATACGGAAACTCTCGCGAAGCCCTCATTTACACTTTTCGACTCTAAAACCATTTTCAGCTCATTTACACTTTTCATACTGCGGTCTCCTTTACTCTGATTTCTCCCAATCTTTCAATTCCCGCCAGCTTCATCACCTTATATGCCGAAGCGGAAAGACCCTCCACTCTGATTTCACCTCCGTGATTTTTCATCAGCTTATAGCGCCCCATAACCAGACCGATGGCAGAGCTGTCCATAAAGGATACGCCCTCAAAGTCGAGAATGAGAAGCTTCGGTCGTCGCAGAACGATGGCGTCGTCTATTCCCGCTCTGATGAGCGAGGCGCTGTGATGGTCTATTTCCCCGTCCAGATAAACGTGTATTTCCTTTCGGGTGTATTCTAATTTTGCAGACATTTTTCTTTCCTCCAAATAAAAAAATCCGTTACCTTGCTAATGATAACGGATAGAAGAGTATTAATTTGTAAAATTCAGTCGGCCAGAATAATTTTTCTTAAGTCGCTGACCAGATAAAAGGAGCCGCAGCATAAAAGCACACCGTCCTCACCCGTCAGCGAAAGAGCCTTACGGTATGCATCTTCGGCGTTTTCGCAGTAAAAAACATTTTCGCAGAATTTTTTGCCGCACTCGGCTAAAGCCTCGGGTGTCTCTCCTCTTAACTCATCGGTACGGGTAAAGACTGCATTTTCGCATAAGGGAAGAAGAATCCCGAAGCTCCTGCTGTAGTCCTTATCCTTCATAGAAGCCATAAGAACGGTTATCTTTTTACCCTTAAGCTGCTTCTTCGCCACAGAGCGCAGAGCCAGCATACAGCCCTCGTTATGTCCGCCGTCTAAAATTATCAGAGGCTTATCCCTTACCTTTTCCATACGGCAGGGCACGCTGAAGGAGGCTATACCCTTTTCTATGTCACGGAGGGTTATTTTTTCTCCCCTCTCCCTTAAGGCTAATGCACATTCAGCCACAGTAATCATATTCCCTATCTGATGCTCGCCCTGCAGAGAGGTGTGAAGCTTCAGATTCTTATAGATGAAATCCGTCCCGTTAATGTCGCTGTTCAGAACGGAAAGACAGCTTATGTCGGGAGAAAAGAAGTCAGAGCCCTCTCTTTCTGCCCTGTTTCTTATAACACGGTATGCAGCCTCATTCTGTCCCGTAAAAAACCTGCCCTTCAAATCGAGAGGATAGGAAACGGTTATGCCGCCCCTTCGGATAATGCCGCTTTTTTCTTCAGCTATCTTTTCAGCGGTATCACCGAGCATTTCCGTGTGGTCGAGAGAAACGGACATAATGACCGAAGCGACAGATGCAGGTATCACATTGGTGCTGTCGTGCTCGCCGCCGATGCCCGCCTCCAGAACGACGATGTCACATTTTTCTCTCTCATAATAAATAAATGCCAGAGTCGTGATAAATTCGAAAACCGTAGGCTTCATTTCCTCGGGAAGCTTCTCTGTCTTTTCCCTTATTTCCGAAACGATACGGCAAAGGCTTTCGTCGTCAATATATTTTCCGTCAATCTGTATTCTCTCTCCGAAGGAAATCACATAAGGAGAGGTGAAAAGGCCTGTCCTGTAGCCCGCACAGGTAAAGATACTGCTTATCGCTCCCGAAAATGACCCCTTACCGTTAGTGCCCGCCACATGAATGAACTTAAGCCTTTTATGCGGGTCGCCGAAAAGAGCCAGAAGCCTTTCTATCCTTTCGTGCGAGGAGCTTTTCTGCATTTTTCTGAAGGAATAAATATATTCCACTGCCTCGTTACAGGTCATTTTTTCACTTCCCTTACGCTTAATCTTACTTAATTATATACTATCACAGGGATATGTCAACTAATTTTTCATATTCACTTTTCCTCAGCTCCTTTACGAAGCAGACCTCGCAGAGAGCGGAAAGAAAGTCCGTCATATTAATCCCTGCGGGACACAGAGACCTGTAGCTCTCATCAGCCCTTATACCCTCTCCCGTCAGCACTCTCGCAAAGGGCAGAAGCCTTTTTTCTCCCGTTATGAGCAGTCCCTTGAAATATACGGGCACTGTATCGCTGTGCAGAGAAATTATTATTCCCTTTTCGGGAATGGCGGACAGCTTATTGCTGATGAAAAGAGAAAGACCGTACTCCTCCATCAGTCTTGCCGCCTGCGTCTGATAGGCTCTGACATTATCCGTAATAACCTTTATCTCTCCCGCAAAGCTGATAAGACGGTGCACCTGCGCGTGAAGCACACCCTTTTTATCTATGAGATTTATCATCGTTTCCGCAGGATTAAAGGCACTGCGATGGAGAAACGAGACCGCCGAATTAAAAAGAATAAGCTCCCTGAAATACGAGGACTTATATGATTTCACCCCGCTTTCGTTTCTGTAGCCCTCGGGAAAAATCAGTCCGTCGGTAAGCCCTCCGACCATTCTTTTCAGCCTCTCCTCGGGAAGCCTTCCCTTATGTACGGGCACCTTAAGAGTGTAGAAATATTCGTTTTCGGGCAGGCTGACCCGCTCGCTGATTATTCTGTCACCCGTGAAAAATCTCTTAAGACCTTCCGACAGGCCTTTTTTCCTTTCGTAAAGCTCTACTGTAGCAAACAAAAAAATCACCTCATAAAATGCTATGAGCAGCAATAAGAAAAAACGACTTTTTTAGTAACTTTAAGGTAAATTTTTTATTATTATCACACAGGATGATTGAAGAATCGGACATTTATGTGATACAATAATAGAAAACAGGAGGATTTTTTTATGAGACTTTTACTGGCAGAGGATGAAAAGGATTTGTCCCGTGCCCTGTGTGCGGTGCTGAAGCATAACAATTATTCCGTCGATGCAGTCTATGACGGACAGGATGCTCTCGACTACGGTCTGTGCGAAAATTATGACGGAATTATTCTCGACATAATGATGCCGAAGAAAAACGGCATAGATGTACTTAAGGAATTAAGAAAAAAGGGCGTGGATACACCCATTCTTATGCTGACGGCCAAAGCGGAAACCGACGACAAAATCGCAGGTCTTGACGCGGGCGCCGACGATTATCTTACCAAGCCCTTTTCCATGGGTGAGCTGATGGCCAGAATCCGTGCCATCACCCGCAGAAAGGCGGAGTTTTCGCCTAATCTGCTCACCTTCGGTAATCTTTCCCTGGACAGAGGCACCTATGAGCTTTCCGTGGGCGAGGAGTCCATAAGATTAGGCAACAAGGAATTTCAGATGATAGAAATGCTCCTTTCAAATCCCGGCAGGCTTATCTCCACCGAGCAGTTTATGGAAAGAATATGGGGCTACGAAACGGAAGCTGAAATAAATGTAGTATGGGTATATATTTCCTATCTGCGGAAAAAGCTGTCTACCCTCGGCGCCGACCTGGAAATCAAGGCTGTCCGCGGTGTGGGCTATACACTGGAAAAAATACCGGAATAAGGTGACGCTTACCTATGTTAAAGAAATTACAGCTTAAATTCATCGTAATAACTATGTTTGCCCTCGGCTCTCTGATGCTCGTACAGACTATGACCGTAAATGCCATCAGTATTTATCAGAAGGATGTCAAAATGAAGGAAATACTGCAGGTCATTACAGCCAATAACGGTGTTCTGCCAAAGGGCTACGACAGTACGGCCAAGTATCAGCCCGACGATATTTTCAATCCCTTCGGCAAATTCGAAATCACACTGGAAACGCCCTACTCCACCCGTTATTTCGTAGTCGAGCTCACCGGAAATGTGGTAACGAAAATCTCCACCGAAAGCATCGCCTCCGTCGACGACAGAAAGGCCCTCGAATATGCCGCTCACCTCTACGGCACGAAGCCTGGCTACGGCACCGTGGATGCCTACCGTTATCTCTACACGCAGAACGGCGAGAAAAGTATGATGGTTTTCCTTTATTTCGGTAACGAGGTAAAGGAAATCGCCACCCTCTTTTCTATCTCTGCAGTGGTAAGCATCGTTACTCTTTTCGTGCTTTTAGCCATCATTTATCTTCTTTCCCGTAACGCTCTCAAGCCTGTGGCGGAAAGCATCAAAAAGCAAAAGCAGTTCATCACCGATGCCGGTCACGAGCTGAAAACGCCTCTGACCATCATTTCTGCGGATGCGGAGGTGCTGGAGATGTGTCACGGCGAAAACGAATGGACGGCCAGCATAAAAAATCAGACCTCGAGAATGAATGTTTTAGTAAAAAATCTCGTGGAGCTGACGAAGCTTAATGAGGCACAGGACACCTCCGAAAGGACGAGCTTCAGCTTAAGCGACGCGGTAATCGAAACCGCCTCCGACTTCGAGTCAAGAGCGAAAATAAACGAGCAGACCTTTATTTTCTCTGTCTCCCCTTCCATCAGATATTTCGGTAACGAGGCGGAAATCAGACAGCTCGTTTCCATTCTCTGCGATAATGCCATCAAATACACGAACAAGGGCGGCACCATAAAAATCTCCCTTTACAAAAGCGGTACGGGCACCTACCTCGATGTGTTCAACACCACCGATTATGTCAACCCCGCCTCGGTTTCAAAGCTTTTCGACCGCTTTTACCGCGGTGACAGCTCCCGCTCGAGAGAGACGGGCGGCTACGGCATAGGTCTTTCCATCGCCAGTGCCATCGTCGACAGACACAAGGGCAAAATAAAGGCCATCGCAAACGGCACGAAGGAAATCACCTTCAGAGTTACACTTTAAGCTACCCTGATTCGTATTACATTCTATGGTTGACAAAACAGCAGAAAAGTGATAAAGTATATAGGTTAAAATTTGTAAAAGGATTGGTGAATAATATGTCAGGCCATTCAAAATGGAGTACCATTAAAAGAAAAAAGGAAAAGACTGACGGCGCAAGAGCAAAGGTTTTCACAAAGATAGGCAGAGAAATCGCCATCGCTGTCCGTGACGGAGGCCCCGACCCCGCATCAAACTCAAAGCTCAAGGACATTATCGCAAAGGCAAAGGCAAACAATGTTCCCAACGATAACATCGAAAGAATCATCAAAAAGGCCTCCGGTGAAACAGGCGGAGCCAACTACGAGGCTATTATGTACGAGGGCTACGGTCCTTCCGGCATCGCAGTTATCGTAGAAACTCTCACCGATAACCGTAACCGTACTGCCGGTGAAATGCGTCACTACTTCGATAAAAATAAGGGCAACCTCGGTCAGCAGGGCTGTGTTTCCTTTATGTTCACCCGCTACGGTGTAATCGTTATCGAGGCAGAGGATGTAGACGAGGACAAGCTTATGGAGGATGCCCTCGAGGCCGGTGCTGTGGACTTCATCACCGACGAAGAGGACATCTATGTAGTCCGTACGGAGCCCAACGACCTCGGCGCAGTCCGTGACGACCTCGATGCAAAGGGCTACAAATTTGTTTCTGCCGAAGTGGAATACATTCCCAACACGGAAACTGCCCTTTCAGATCCCGAAGATCTCAAGTGTATGGGTAAGCTTTTAGATATGCTCGAGGATAATGACGATGTACAGAATGTATGGCATAACCTCGAGAATGAGGATGACCTTCCCTGATGTGATTCACACAGGGGAATGAATAATGAATGATTGTGGTCGCGGAACAGCCGCGGCCATAATTTTTTTATGAGAGCCGCATAGGTAACCGAAGGAAAGGAAACAGAACAAAAGCACCCGTTAAGGTGCTTAAATCAACAGATATGTAGTTTTGGGTATAAGAAAACCGCCCGAAATGGACGGGTAAAATAATTATTATTTTTGATGTTGTTCCCAAAGTTTAAAACTTTCTTTTGCTCTTTCAGGAGCATCATCTTTGACACGAAACAAATGATTTCCCGTGGGATCTTCTTCATACCATTCCTCATTAGAAAACCAATACATCAATTCAGTATTTTTAGTCATTATAAATCGCTCCTTTCTTTTATTATTTTAACACATTCTTTATAATATTTCAATGCAAAATCGTTATTTACATCTGAATATATGGCAGAAAACGCTTCAGATATTATTTCCAAACCTTTTTCTTGTTCAGCGGAATACATTGATAGGTTGTTTTTCACATGTTTTATTACTTCTTTTGGCCTCATATCCAATACTTTTTGTGCTGTTTTCATTGGAGATATAAAGTATGTTCTTCCAACAACGTGACCTAATTCATGTCGTATAATAGACCTATAATCCGTACCTTTTACAAACCAATTTTCCTGCTCTCTTTTTTCATAATCTTCTGCTAAAAGTTTTTTATCTCTAAAAGCATAGTTATTAATATATATTTTATTTCGGCCCTTTGTTTCAGCATAATCATCATCAGACATATTATAGGCATTATGTATCTGTAGTTTTGTTTTATCTTCTCTCAATTTCGGAAAATCTTTGATAATAACTTCTGCATCATCAATCATTTCATGAATGAGTCGAACATCCCCATCAAAATTTTTAAAACTTACAAGCTTTATCCCTTTTTCTTCGGCGTGTTTAAGTAGTTCAACATATTCTTCACGGCTTATTCTTTTACCAATTTTACTCCAAGTTTCACCGTTATAGGTTCTGTTTTTAGCCATCTTTTCTATTGAAATCTTCCACTTACCCTGCCCTATATTCCCCAGACCGTCAACAGTAACTCGCTGTCTCTGCTCGGGAAGGTCCATAGTCTCGGAAAAGCGATTATATTTCTGGCTTGTTACCCTGTAACGGCACCGCATAGACCTGTCACCGTTCCCAGGCCGCAGACGGAAACAAGTTCTTCACGGGTGTACCATTTACCCTGCCATACTTGGTGTGACGGTCTTGCTACGCTGTAATACTAAAAATATATGTAATTTCTTCAAAAAACATCTGTAAAGGTATTGACTTTTACAGATGTTTTTAGTATAATAAGCAGGCTGTAAAGCAAAAAATCTTTACAGATGCGGAATGAGGGGTGAAATAATGGCTAAAAATCTCGATGTGATTATGCTTTTTGATGTTTACGGTGAGCTACTCACACAGAAGCAGCAGGATTTTATCAGCTATTATTACAATGACGATCTCTCTCTTGCCGAAATCGCAGAAAACGAGGGAATCACCCGTCAGGGTGTACGCGATGCCATCAAAAGAGCAGAAGCACAGCTTTTCGCCTTTGAGGAGCACATCGGACTCTGCGAGCGTTTGGAAAAAATGAGAAAGGGACTCGCTGAAATCAGTGAGCTTACCTCGGTTATCAATGAGGTTAACCGCAGAACCATCCTTTCCCGTGAAATCAACGACGCTGTGGCGAGAATTTCCGTTTTAACACAGATGATTGGCGAATAAAGGGTGATGAGTATAATCTCCCACCCCCCGAAAGGATTGATACAAAATGGCATTCGAAGGTCTTTCAGACAGACTGGAAGCCGCCTTTAAAAAGCTGAAAAGTAAGGGTGCCCTTACGGAAAGCGATGTAAAGGAAGCCATGAGAGAAGTTCGTTTGGCCCTGCTCGAGGCTGACGTTAACTACAAGGTCGCCAAGGACTTCACCAAAACCGTAACAGAAAGAGCCGTAGGCGAAAAGGTTATGGAAAGTCTTACCCCCTCACAGATGGTTATTAAAATCGTCAATGAGGAGCTTACCAATCTCATGGGCGGTACCAAGTCAAGACTCAATACAGCCAACCACCCTCCCACGATCGTTATGATGTGCGGTCTGCAGGGTTCAGGTAAAACCACCCACAGTGCAAAGCTGGCACTTATGCTTAAAAATCAGGGTCACAGACCTCTGCTCGTCGGATGTGACGTTTACCGTCCCGCCGCCATCAAGCAGTTAGAGGTCGTCGGTGAAAAGGCAGGCGTTCCCGTTTTCCAGCTCGGTCAGATCGACCCGGTGGAAATCGCAAAAAAGGCTGTCGCTCACGCAAAGGACCACGGTCACGACTATGTTTTTCTCGACACGGCAGGTCGTCTCCATGTGGACGAGGAGCTGATGGCAGAGCTGAAAAACATCAAAGCAGAGGTTCATCCCCACGAAATTATGCTCGTCGTCGACTCGATGACAGGTCAGGATGCGGTTAATGTCGCCACCTCCTTTAACGAGGCGCTCGGCATCGACGGTCTTCTTCTGACGAAGCTCGACGGTGACACACGAGGCGGTGCGGCGCTTTCAGCCAGAGCCGTTACGGGTAAGCCCATCAAATTCGTAGGTACAGGTGAAAAACTCGAAAATATCGATGTTTTCCACCCGGACAGAATGGCTTCCCGAATCCTCGGTATGGGTGATATGCTTTCTCTCATCGAAAGAGCAGAGCAGCAGCTCGATGAAAAGAAAGCTCTGGAGCTGGAAAAAAAGCTCCGCAAAAACAAATTCGACCTTAACGACCTTTTAGACCAGCTTCAGCAGGTAAGAAAAATGGGTCCCATAAAGGATATGCTCAAAATGCTCCCCGGTGTGGGCAAAAAAATCGACGAGGTGGAGGTAGACGAAAGACAGTTTGACCGCGTTCAGGCTATTATTCTCTCTATGACACCCCAGGAAAGAGCAAAGCCCGACATCATCAACCCTTCCCGTAAGAGAAGAATCGCCGCAGGCTGCGGTATGCAGGTCGAGGATGTCAACCGCCTTCTCAGTCAGTACAGACAGATGCAGAAAATGTTTAAGCAGTTCGGCGGTAAAAACACCAAAAAAATGCAGAAAAGAATGAGGAATATGCCCGGTATGATGAACGGAATGAACGGCATGGGCGGTTTCCCGATGTAAGTTAAAAGCACGAAAAGTGTTAAAATATCAAACTAAAAAATTATTTTATTGGAGGTCATTAAAATGGCAGTAAAAATCAGACTTCGCCGTATGGGCGCAAAAAAGGCACCTTTCTACCGTGTAGTAGTAGCAGATTCAAGATATCCCCGTGACGGTCGTTTCATCGAGGAAATCGGTTACTATAATCCCATGAAGGAGCCCGCAGAAATCAAAATCGACGCAGAAAAGGCTCAGAAGTGGATTGCTAACGGCGCACAGCCCACAGACACCGTTAAGGCTCTTCTTAAAAAGTCCGACATCATTAAATAATTGCGGAGGTCGCCACTTTGAAAGAGTTACTTATATCTATTGCGAAGGGCTTGGTTGACGAGCCTGACAAGGTAACTGTTGACGTTGACGACATTAACGAAGAAGGCGTGGTAGTTTACCACCTTCACGTAGCTCAGGACGATATGGGCAGAGTTATTGGTAAGCAGGGCAGAATTGCAAAGGCTATCAGAACTGTAATGCGTGCAACTGCAAACAGAAGCGACAGCAAGATTTCAGTAGAAATCGACTGATTAACAAAAAATTATTCCTCATCGGTAACGGTGAGGAATTTTTTTACGGCAAAAAAAGGCAAAAATCACCGATAATGCTGACGCATATAGGTGATTTTTAACGCATTATTGTGAAGTTATTACACTTTTTAAAGGAATACTTCCTTATGGACTGTCGCGTTAAGCACAGTCACGATATTTTATTCACCCTTTATCAGCTTACTGAAATCACTGTTAAAGAAGTTTTTAGTCGAATAAGGAATTACCACCGTTTCAGTGTAGCCCTTCGGATGCACGGAGCAGAAAATAAATCCGTTTTCCGAAAGTGCACAGGCAGACTCGTAGAATTTTTTACCGATTTCCTCCGTATCCTCGGGAATGCCTATCGAGGCATCCTCACCACCGAGCAGGCTTTCATAATCATAGCCCTCGTAAATACGGTAAATCACCTCGTAAACAAGATGATACTGTGCGTCGACTATTTCCTTACTCGAAAGGAAGCTGCCGGTCTCCACATCGATGATGTAGCCCTCTACCGTTCTCTCGGGAAGAGTGATAAGCTGCTCCTGCTCTGCCGTGCCTTCTGCAGTCTTTGATGTCTGCGGCTTATACTGTGAAAGTCCCTCCACGATGGAAATGTAGCCGTCGCGGTTGTAGGTTACTCTTGCCACAGCGTGCGTGACGAAGGGAAGGTCTTTTTTATCCCCGCCCTTTTTAATGAACCTTTTGTAGTCCTTGTCTGCGGTTTCCGTCTGCATAGTGTAGTTATTGACTAACTCGGCAAACATCCTGTTTACCGCCTTTTCGCCCTCTGTTTCACCCTTAAAGAGCGGATATTCCACATTATACTCCGCATAAACGGTGCCGTCCTCGGTGACAGCCTGTATCGTCTGTCGCTCGATAGTAAAGGAAAGCTCATTTTTATCGCTGTCGTCCTTTATCATAAAGCCTGTGGCATCGAAAACCGGCTCGTGAGAAATCAGACTTATTCTCCACGGAAGCTCACCCTCGCCCGCCTCTGCAGCCTTATCGAGAATGATGTAGGTCTGCAGATAGCTGCTGTCTGCCTCTGAGGAGCTTTCGTCATAAAAGCTGCATTCCACATAATAGCTGCCGTCCTGTATGCGGCGCGAGGAGCTTACATCAGCTACCACACCTGCACTGAAAGCATCGTCGGGAGTGTTAGCAAAGTAATACTTTCCGTCGTAGAAATAAAAGCTCTTTTCATTGACATTGTGGTTTATATCAAAGCCGAAGGTGCGGAGAATTTTATCCACCTTTTCGCTTTCGAGAGCGTAAAAGCTGTAGTCTCCGTTTTCATTGGCAAAGCGTCCGTTAGGGTCAGTCTTATTGACCGTCAGCTCGGGAGCACCGTAAAAGCGGCTGTAAAGTCCGCCTGCATCGTAAGGACGGAGAAATTCCATAACATCTACGATAACATCCTGCTCTCTGTCGAAGCCGCTGTAGGCCGTTACGGCGATTTTCGCCAGGTAGTCCTCCAGCTCTGCCGTTTCAGAGACAGAAAAGCCCGAAAGAGCCATCGCCATCACACTGTCCTCGTCCTTTTCGAAAACATCGGTACCGAGACTAACTCCTACCAGAGCACCCATAGATACGAAAACAACCGTCATAAGGGCTATGATGAAATTATAGGCGCCCCTTTCCTTTTTGGACATCCTTTTCATTTTCTTTCTTTCTCTCGGCTGTGCGGGAGCAGGCTTTTCCTCCTCGACTGCAGGCTTTTCATCCTGTACGGGCTCCTCCTCTTTATTATCGGCAGCTTCAGGCTCGTACTCATCCCCCTCGTCGCTGTCGGAAAAGGGCTCCGCTTCGTCGGAATTAGAGGAAATGTCCTCGAACTCACCTAATGCAAGAGAAACTATCTCGTTAATGTCTTTTTCTTTTTTTACTGTCCCGCTGACGGGTGTGTCACATTCGGGGCAGACAGTAAGGTCATCGCTGAATATATTTGCACAGTTTTTACAAATCATTTCTTAAACTTCCTTTTCTCTGTATTGGTCCCCTTTTAAATAAGGTCTAACAGCTCTGTGATGCTTTCGATTTCTGCGGCAGTATTCTGTCCGAGACCCTTGCCCTTGAAATCACCGTAGTTCATTCTTACTACCTGCATATCTGCACCGAGAGCACCCTGAACATCGTTTACGGGATGGTCACCGACGAAAAGTGCCTCTTCGTTTTTAACGCCCGCTCTTCTGACAGCCTCATCGAAAATACGGCGATCCGGCTTATAAATGCCGATGTCACCGGAAACCACTACCACATCAAACATATCTCTGATGCCGGCTGTGTCGAGCTTTATGTTCTGGAGCGATGAAACACCGTTTGTGATACAGCCTAAAATATAGCCCTTTTCCTTT
The DNA here is from genome assembly GCA_045588555.1 of Acutalibacteraceae bacterium. Taxonomy (GTDB): domain Bacteria; phylum Bacillota; class Clostridia; order Oscillospirales; family Acutalibacteraceae; genus UBA6857. The sequence goes on from JAZNEL010000025.1 coordinate 45,357, forward strand.
ATGGTCTTAAGCACATCCAGGGCACCGTCAAGCATAACGATGTACTTACCGAAATCATAGTTAAAGGAATCGTAAAGCTCCTGCAAAGGAGGATGCTTCTCCCATTTCCAGAGCTCTATCATCTCGGGGAAGTAAACCTCTCTGTCCTTATAGCCCCCGTCTACATGCTCTTCCATTTCGTCGAGCTTCCTTAATCTTTCTTCCTCGCTGATGTCGGGAAAGTATTTGGTAAGGAAGGCTTCACAGTAAAGTCTGTAGGCACCCTTTCTGCTCTGAAGAGTATCGTCAAAGTCAAAAAATATAGCCTTTACATTTAATTTGCTCATTTTTCTGTGCTCTCCTTATAAATCTCTTTAGCTTTTATTATATCTTTACTTACCGCCTCTTTCAGCTCATCCAGAGACGCAAACTTTTTTTCTTCTCTTAAAAAACTTATCAGACTGACCTCCACATTTCTGCCGTAAAGGTCTCCGTCAAAATCAAAAATACTGGTTTCGCTTCTCATATTCTCACCCGAAACCGTGGGTCTTGTACCGATATTGGTAACGGAGGAATAATACTTACCGTCGATTTTCACCCTCGAGGCATAAACTCCGTATTTCGGAATTATAAAATCCTCCGGGAAAAACTGATTGATAGTGGGGAAGCCCAGCTTATGGCCGATACCGTCGCCCTTTTCCACTGTAAAATCATAGGTGAAATAATCACCGAGCATAATGTTAGCCTTTTCGATTTCACCGTCATTGATGAGATGTCGGATTTTAGTGGAGGAAACTGTCTCGTCACCTAAATAAACAGGTGAAAGAGAGTAAACCTCGATGTTTTTAGGTGTCAGCTCATTCTTTAAGGTTTCGGGGCTTCCCTGTCCGCCCTTTCCGTAATGATAATCGTAACCGCATACTACCACAGCGGCATTAAGCTGACCTAAAAGAATTTTTTCTTCAAATTCCTCGGGAGAGTAATTCATAGCCCTTCTAAAATCAAAGTCGAAAATCTCGAAGCCCATTTCCTTCAGAAGCTTTCTTTTTCTTTCCTCGCTTAAAAGAATGGGCGGTACTCTTCCCGTGAGAAGCTTACGGGGATGAATGTCAAACAGCATCACTACCGGTGTAAGCTTTAATTCCGCTGCTCTTTCGAGCGTTTTATCAAGAACTGCCTGATGGCCGATATGGATACCGTCAAAGTAGCCGAGAGCCACAGCGGTGCCCTTCGTCTTTTTCTCCGAAACGAACATTTTCATCCCTCCCTACAGATTTATTCTTTCAGCCCACGAAAACTCTTTTTACCTTAAGCTCTGTTCTTTCCTCATCTATTTCACCGATTCCGAGAAATCTTCCCTCCGGTGAATATACATTATAAAAGCCCGGCTCTTTTTTACCTGCGAAGCGGTTTATGTCGAGACCGCCGCCGTTTGAAAAGCGTTTTGCCTGGGGTGCAGTGACTTTGATTACAGGATATTTTATAAAGGAATCCACAGGCATAAGAGCCTCGGAAAGGATTCCCTCCTCCTTCATCTTTTCCAGCTCACCGAGAGTGTGACATTCGGCTTCAGCCACACCGTTTGCCTCGATTCTGCGAAGAGCGGTCATAACAGCTCCCGTACCTAATTTCTCGCCAATGTCGGAAATAAGAGAACGGATATAGGTGCCCTTCGAGCAGTGAACCTCGATTTCATATTCGTTTTCCGACCGGTCCGTAAGCGAGACAGAGTAGATGTGAACCTGTCTTTCCTCACGCTCTGCTTCTATACCCTGTCTGGCAAGCTCATAAAGACGGACTCCGTCCTTTTTTATGGCCGAATACATCGGCGGAAGCTGCATTATGTCTCCCTTAAAGGACAAAACAGCCCTTTCCACCTCGTCTCTGCCGACATTTATTTCTTTTTCGGAAATGACCTTGCCCGTTATGTCGAGCGTGTCCGTTGTCTTGCCTAAAAGGAATCGCGCCCTGTAAGCCTTCCCGTGGTCGGGAATAAGCTCGATAAAGCGGGTCGAATGCTCCACGGCAACCACCATAACACCCGTCGCCATCGGGTCAAGAGTACCCGTGTGACCGACCTTTTTCGTGCCGAAAAGCCTGCCGAGCTTTTTCGCGGCCATAAAGGAGGTTATACCCTCCTCTTTATCTAAAAACACAAAGCCTGTCACACTGTCACTCCCTTATATAACATTATTTTTAATATAATCAATTACCGCGTTCTTCGCGTCCGCGACAGAAGCGCTTAATTCACAGCCGCCTGCCCTGATATGGCCACCGCCGCCGAAATGTGCACAGATAGAGGATGCATTGTAATCCTCACTCGTACGCACGGAGATGCCTGTTTTTCCGTTTTCCTCTTCCTTTACGGTGATACCGATGCCTACACCCTCTATCTGTCTGGTGATAGGCTTTACGGCATCGAGGGCAGATTTGTCCACACCGCAGTCAGAGAGCATTTTTTTCGTTACGCTGATAACCGCTACCTTACCGTCGCAGAACATTTCCAGGCTTTCGTAGCACAGCTTTTCAAGCATTATGCTTCCCACTGTTTTCGTGTCAAACATAAGCTCATTGATTTTACTGTGTTTCGCTCCGAGTGAAATAAGCTCGGCGGCGATAATATGCGTTCTCGGTGTAACATTTGAATATTTGAAGCAGCCGGTATCCGTGCTCAATCCCGTATATATACAGGAGGCTATCTCGCTGTCCACGGAAATACCGAGTGCCTTTATGACGAGATAGATTATCTCACAGGCGGAGGCGCTGTCGGGCTCTACATAGGTTTCCTTTGCGAAGGGCTTCGAGGACTCGTGGTGGTCTAATGAAAGGTCCACTCTGTCGCCGTATTTTTCTCTCACTCTGTCACCTAAAAGCTTCTTTTCGGCTACATCCACACTGACGATAAATTCCTCGTCGAAATTTTCCTCCTCTATACCCTCATAAAGATAAGCGTACTTCGTCGGAATTTCATCATTATTCAGAAGCTTTACTCTTTTACCCGCTTTCTTCAGTGCTCTTAAAAGAGCAAAGCCGCTTCCGAGGGTATCACCGTCCGGATTACTGTGGGTAAGAATAAGGATGTTATCCGCCTGTCTGAGTAAAGCTACAGCGCGTGAAAGCTCAATCTTCATCGTCTGTTCCTCTTTCACTTCTGCCGTTTTCGAGCTTTCTGAACATATTGAAGCCCTGCTCGACAGAGTCATCGGCAATAAACTTAAGCTCGGGAGTTTTTCTCAAATGAAGCCTCGAGCCGACCTCTCTTCTGATGAAGCCCGTAGCGGCGGTGAGGCCCTTGACGGCCTCCTTTGCAGAGTCAATGCCCTTGATGTCGCTGACATAAACTTTGGCAAAGGAAGCGTCGGAGCTTACCTCCACACGGACAACGGTAAGCATTTTACCCATAACTCTCGGATCCTTAAGCTCTCTTATAACAGCAATAACTTCTCTTTTTATATCTTCGGATACACGGTTAATTCTGAATCCTGCCATTATTTTTCCTTTCTGAATAAGCGATTAAACGGACAGCTTAATCTCTGTATTCTTCCATAATGAATGCTTCGAAAATGTCGCCTTCCTTGATGTCGTTGAATTTGTCAAGACCGATACCGCACTCGAAGCCTGTCTGAACTTCCTTCACATCGTCCTTAAAGCGGCGGAGTGAGGAAATGGAGTCCTCGGTGATAACGATACCGTCACGGACGACACGGATGAGTGCACTTCTCTGCACCTTACCCTCGAGAACATAGCTGCCTGCGATTTTACCTACGGAGGAAAGGTTCATAACTGTTCTTACCTCTGCCTTACCGAGAATTACCTCACGGAATTTAGGAGCAAGCATACCCTTCATAGCTGCCTCGATTTCCTCGATGCAGTCATAAATGATTCTGTACATTCTCATCTCTACCTTGTCACGCTCTGCGAGAGTCTGGGCGTTAGAGTCGGGACGGACATTGAAGCCTACGATGATAGCGTTTGAAACAGAGGCGAGCTGTACGTCGCTTTCGTTTACGGCACCTACACCGCCGTGGATTACGCAGACCTTGACCTCCTCATTGGAAAGCTTTTCGAGATTCTGCTTGACAGCCTCCACAGAGCCCTGTACATCAGCCTTAACGATGATGTTAAGCTCCTTCATCTCGCCCTCCTTAAGAGAGGAGAAGAGATTATCGAGAGTAACTTTCTGCTGTGCACCCCATTCAGCCTGCTTCGCATCGTGCTTTTTCTTTTCGACGAGCTCTCTGGCAAGCTTTTCATCGGAGGCGACATCGAAGGAGTCACCGGCATTGGGAGTGGTGTCAAGACCTGTAATCTCTACGGGAACGGAGGGACCGGCAGTTTTAATTCTCTGGCCTCTTTCGTTTGACATAACTCTTACACGGCCTACTGACTGACCGGCAACCACGATGTCACCCGCATTGAGTGTACCGTTCTGAACGAGAAGTGTAGCGATGGGACCGCGGCCCTTATCGAGTCTTGCTTCGATAACGACACCCTTCGCGGCTCTGTTCGGGTTAGCCTTAAGCTCTGCCATTTCAGCCACGAGAAGGATGGATTCGAGCAGAGAATCGATACCGAACTGTGTTTTAGCCGAAACGGGAACACAGATGGTTTCACCGCCCCACTCTTCGGGAACGAGGGAGTATTCTGTAAGCTGCTGCTTGACTCTGTCGGGATTTGCACCCTCCTTGTCCATCTTATTGATGGCTACGATAATCTGAACGCCTGCAGCCTTGGCGTGGTTTATGGCCTCGATGGTCTGGGGCATAATACCGTCGTCGGCGGCTACTACGAGAACTGCGATGTCGGTAGCCATAGCACCTCTGGCACGCATAGATGTGAATGCGGCGTGACCGGGTGTGTCGAGGAAGGTAATCATCTGACCGTCAAGATCAACTCTGTAAGCACCGATGTGCTGTGTGATACCGCCTGCTTCGGTAGCAGTAACGGAGGTGTTTTTGATAGCATCGAGAATGGAGGTCTTACCGTGGTCAACGTGACCCATAACTACTACAACGGGATCTCTGGGAAGAAGGTCCTCCTCTGTGTCTTCGTGGTCATCGATGATTCTTTCCTCGATGGAAACGACAACCTCCTTTTCTACCTTTGCACCGAGCTCTGTAGCTACGATTTCTGCGGTATCGAAGTCGATGGTCTGATTAACGGTAGCCATAACACCGAGCTTGAACATTTCCTTGATAACCTCGGCGGCTGTTCTTCTGAGAAGCTCTGCGAGCTCACCGACGGTGATTTCCTCGGGAATTTTAACGGTAAGGGTTTTCTTCGCTCTTTCAGCGGCAATTCTTTTAAGTCTCTCTGCCTCTGTTTCTCTCTTTGAGGAGCGGGTACCCTGCTTTCTGTACTGCTGGCTCTTCTGCTTGAGCTTCTGCTTCGTGGAGCCCATTTCGTGGTCTCTTCTGCCGCCCTGCGAAGCCATTTCGTCGTACTTCTCGTTATATTTTTCGAGATCGACATTACTGCTTCTGGTGTCGATATGTCTCTTTTCACCCTTTGTACGGGACTGAATGAGCTTTTCCTTCTGCTCCTTTTTAGGCTGCTGTGCGGGAGACTGTGTCTTTTTCTCCTCGGGCTTTCTTTCTGCCTTGGGAGCTTCCTTTTTGGTCTCGGGCTTTTTGTCTGCTTTTTCAGCCTTGGCAGCGGGCTTTTTATCAGCCTTGGCCGGCTTTTCTTCCTTCTTTGCGGGCTCTGCCTTGGCGGCGGGAGCCTCTTCGGCCTTCTTCGGCTCTGCCTTGGCGGCCTTCTGTGCCTCACCTGCGGCGAAGTAGGCATCAAAGGATGCTACCTCGTTTGCCTGTGTTATGGTTTCGAAAATATAATCCAGCTCTCTGTCCTCGAGAACGGTAGTATGCTTTTTGGGTTCATCAGAAATTTTTTCCAGAATCTCTATAACCTTTTTGCTTGTGCTGCCGAAGTCTTTGGCAACCTCGTGAATTCTGTATTTTTCTCTGGGCATAATATCAATCCTTTCTGTCCGAATTGTTCGTATATTTGTCTGCCGCCGCCTTCGCAAAGCCCTCATCGTCAAGGGAAATCACTGCCGCCTTGATTCCGATAGCCTTCGAAAGCTCGCCTGTGGCGTAATCCGTAAAAAGCACGGGGATGTTTTTTCCGCCGTAGCTGCAGGCGTGGGAAATTTCATTTTTTAATCTGTCGGAGCCCTCCGAGGAAAGAATAACAAGCCTGGCCTTGCTTTTCACCACGGATGAGATAACCGCATCGTGACCTGTGCTGAGCTTACCCGACCTTCGCGCCATACCTAAAAGGGAGAGGAATTTATCATTCACCTTTTTCCATCTCCTGTCTCATTTTTTCGATGACCTCATCGGGGATAACGCAGGAAAGTGCCTTCTGAAATCTTTTTGCCTTGACAGCCTTTTCGAAGCACTCGGTGTTTCTGCACACATAAGCACCTCTGCCTGCCTTTTTACCTACTAAATCGAGACTGATTTCGTAAGCCTCCCGGTCATTTTCGTCATCGGCTTTGATTTTAGTTTTGACTACTCTGACGAGCTCCTTCTGCAGATGCATTTCTCCGCAGCCTAAGCATTTTCTCATGGGCATTTTTTTGTTCATTTTTTTGCCCTCCTGCTTGCCTTTTATTCAGTTACCGCACTCAAAGGCTTTATGTCGATTTTCCAGCCTGTGAGTCTGGCGGCAAGTCTTACATTCTGACCCTTATTGCCGATAGCAAGTGAAAGCTGACTGTCGGGAACGACAACTCTGCAGCTTTTGGGGCTTTCGCTGATAACCTCTACGGAAACAGCCTCTGCGGGAGCGAGAGAAGCGGCGATATACTTTTCGGGCTCCTCGCTGTAGGAAACGATGTCGATTTTTTCGCCGCAGAGAGTGTCCACGATGTTACTTACACGCTGACCTCTGGGACCGATACATGCGCCTACTGCATCTACATTTTCATCGTTGCTCATAACGGCGATCTTCGTTCTGGAGCCTGCCTCTCTGGAAACAGAGATAACCTGAACGGTGCCGTCGTAAATTTCGGGAACCTCGGTTTCGAAAAGTCTTTTCACTAAACCGGGATGCTTTCTGGAGATATTTGCGTAGCTGGTGCCGCTTTCTTCCTTTATTGAGGCTACGTACACCTTGATAAGCTGACCGGGCTCGAGAGTCTCGCCGGGAATCTGCTCGTTTTTGGGAAGAATAACATTGACTCTGCCGATTTCGATGGAGGCATCTCCCGTGTCGGGATAAACGAGGTTAACCTTGGCGGTAACAACCTCCTGATCTCTTTCCTGAAGCTCCTTTGCCTTGAGCTCTTTTTCAGCCTCTCTTATGCCCTGACGGATAACGCTTTTAGCTGTCTGTGCTACGATTCTGCCGAACTTTTTCGGGTCAAGAGTAATCTCCACGAAGGAGCCTACCTGTGCATTTTCGTCGTAATTTCTTGCCTGCTCGAGAGTCATTTCTGCCAGAGGCTCCTCGACCTCGTCTACGACAGCGATTCTTACATAAACCTCCATAGTCTGCTTTTCGGGGTCGATGTCACACACTACATTGTCTCTGTTACCGTAGCTGTTTTTAGTGGCGGAGATGATTGCGGCCTTGATTTTTTCATACATATAGTCCGCAGGGATACCGTTTTCTTTTTCGAGAAGTGCGATAGCTTCAAAAAATTCTTTGTTCATTTTTTCTTTTCATCCTTTCTTATTATTACATTTCAAAGTCGTCCGCTTTAATCCACGAGGCTTCCTTTTTAGTAAAGGTGAAGCCGCTTTCGTCGGACATTCTTATGGTTATATTGCCGTCGTTATAGTCCTCGAGGATTCCGCTGAACTCTCTTTTACCCTCGACGGGTCGTATCATTTTTACTTTGATTTTTTCTCCCACATAAGAAGCGAAATGCTCGTCTCTGACGAGGTCTCTTTCTACTCCGGGAGAGCTTACTTCGAGGAAATAAGCCTGCTCGATGGGGTCGCTTTCGTCCAAAGGCTTATTGATAGCGTGTGTCATATCCACACAGTCATCAATGCTTACTCCGCCCTCCTTATCGATGAAAATACGCAGATACCAATCGGCGCCTTCCTTCAGAAAACGGACATCCCATATTTTCAGTCCGAGCTCCTCTGCCAAAGGCTCTGCCATTTCCCATACGAGAGCGACGGTGTTTTTTCCCTTTGCCATAAAATCACTCCTTTAAATAATATTCAGTTGTAAGGCTGTAATGCAATAAAGAAGAGCGGACTTTTCGAAAGCCCACTCTAAACTACACTACTAACATCTGTATAATATCACACTTTTCCCCGTAAATCAAGTACTATAAGCTATTTTTTTCGGAAAATTCCCTTTACCTGTGATTATATTTATGGTATTATATAATACAGTATAGAGTAAAGGAGAAAAAACAATGGAAACAATACTCGCATCAATGAAGGAGCTTTTCTTCACAAACATCCCCGCCTCGGTGGCAGTTATCGGTCTGGCCGCATATTTTTTCGGTATGGCTGCAGTGTTCATCGCTTCTCCCCTTAAAAATGCCGAAAGCTTTTCGGTTAAGCCCGTAGACAATGCAGGCAAAACAGAAATCCGCGTTTACTACGGCGGTATTTCCTTTGCGCTGGGCGCCTTCCTCGTTTATCTTACCGTAGCACTCGGCACACCTGTTTACTCTCTCGTCGGCGGACTTTTCTTCTCCACCACCGTTTTAGTAACAAGAACAATCTTTCTCTTCGTCGACAAGGGCTGGAAATGTCCCTACACCAAGCTTGCTATCCCCGCAGAAAGCCTTTTCGTGGTCGCTCTGTGGGTTTGCTTCATCCTTTCAAAAACTCTCTA
>JAZNEL010000026.1:0-9741 GCA_045588555.1 Acutalibacteraceae bacterium
CATTATCGGTGATTTTTGCCTTTTCTTGCAAGACTATTTCGCATTTTAAAGTGCTTCGCAGTTTCGTAAGAACTGAAAATTTCTTGTATTGAAGCCACAAAATGAAGCAAGGCTGCCGCCTTGCGAGGCTTTTGGCAAAAAATACAGGGAATTTTGTTCGAGAAACAAATACTGCCTTATGGGATGGCGGCTTAATCCGAACTCCGTTTTTTTCGGGCGGATTTTCGCCAACTCTTCGTTAAAATACTCGCAAATCCGGCAGGATTTGCTGTGTTTTGTGCCTTGATTTGCCAAAAATCCGCTACGAAAAAAAATCTTCGATCTTAAAGTGCAAATTTTTGTAGGATTTTTGGATGATGAGGATGACGACAGGCTGCCGCCTTTCTAATCCGATTCGCCGAAAAGCCGCGAAAATTCACGCTTTAAGACGGGTTCGGATTATACTCGTCACCCTATTCTTAAGGAGGTGGCGGGTAAAATCTCCTTTGCCTTTTCCGTGAGAGCTTCCATTTCCTCCTTCGTGTAGGCGGAAAGACCGTCGGAAATAAGCATACCGCTGTCCTTGAACTGCTGGAGGAAGAAGGGAACGGTGCCCTTTAAGAGGCGGGCGATTTCCTTTATGTCCTCCTCGGTGTGAAGCTCCTTTACCACGGTGGTGCGAAATTCACAGGGGATTTTTCCTTCCTTTAAAATGGCGATGCTTTCGAGAATTTTATCCGTATCGACAGCCTTGCCGACGGTGAGTGCATATTTTTCGGGTGTGTTTTTTATGTCCATAGCCACATAATCGCAGAGGCCCTCATCGATAATCTCTCTTAAAAGGTCGGGCTTGTAGCCGTTTGTGTCCAGCTTTACCTCATATCCCATTTCCTTTATTTTCTTAAGAAAGGCCTTCAGATCCTTCTGCAGGGTCGGCTCTCCTCCCGTGACACACACACCGTCGAGAATGCCCTGTCTCTTTTTAAGAAACGAGAAAATCTCCTCCTCGTCGATAAAGCTCTCTGCCTTTTCCGTAACCAGAAGAGCATTATGGCAGAAGGGACAGAGAAAGTTACATCCGTAGCAGAAAACAGTACAGGCGGTTTTGCCCGGATAGTCGAGCAGGGTAAGCTTTTGTATACCTGAAATAAGCATAGAAGTCTCCTTCTGTTATCTTCTCAATAATTTTACTGCCTTGATTTTTGCCTTTTTAGCTGTGGGCATAAGCTTCGCATAAGAATAGTATTTCATCTTATTTCCCACTAAAACATATTCACCGATGAACTCGTGATAGTCAGCGGAAAAGCTCTTTTTGAAATCGTATATGCCCTTGAAGTTATCCTGCGGCTCCAAAGGACCTAAAGTGCCGTCCTCCTGAAGCTCGGGAGTTTTTACGATGACATAGCCGAGGTCATGGACATCACAGCCGCGATTTATGCTTTCGCACAGACGCAGATAGTTAAGATAATGGCTCGAGCGGGTATTGTTTCTGATGACATTTCTCGTGCCGCCGAAAAGACAGCTTCCCATTCCCGCATAGTAAATGGAGAGACCGCCTGCCACACAGATGCGGTTTTCCGAGGTAAACTCCTCTGCCTCTGCCATTCTCTTTTCGAAATGCTCCGTCTGCTTGTCCACGCTGGTTATGGTTTCGTTCAGCTGGCGAGCCTTCTTTTCGTGAGCGGAAGAGAGCTCCTTGAGAGCCTGCTCCTTTTTTCCGAGACGCTCTGCCTGTAATTTTCTGTCCAGGTCCTTATCGTAGTAAACGAGCTTAAGGTCGCTGTTATCCCTGAATTCTCTTAAAAGCTTGGTGCAGTAGTCTCCGTTTCTTTCCACGAAGTTATCTCTTTCGCTGGTGTCGTGCATAACATCCATAAAGTCGTTCATTATCGACGGGTCATTTTCTACATCCTCGTAGGTGAAGCTTTTGGCAACCAGGCCTCTCTGCTCACCGATTCTGATGCTGTAACGCACACCCTTATCGCACTTTTTGAGGATTTTGTCAGCGGAAAGGCTTTCACCCTCTGCCGTTTTAAGAGGCACGAAAAGCTGTACGGGCTGTTTGTAGGTATAATTTTCGATGGAGGGATTGAGCTCATAGCCGAGCTCTGTAAATATTCTGTGCATTTCGTGACCCTTCGCTTTATCCTCACCGTTTATGCGCAGAGAAATATTCGGGTCCATAATAAAGCAGGTGATGCCGTTTTTCTTTATTTCTCCCTTCATAAAATCAGTAAAGGCCTTCAGAAGCTCTGTGTTTTCATAATCACAGACGGCTCCTGCGGGTGCATACCAGATTTTGCCTGCTACGGGGAGAGCTCTCTCCATAACGAGAACGGCTAAAACTGTTTTATCGCCCTCATAGCCGCAGTAGTAGGTGCACTTCCAGGTGGTTTTTACATTCTGCCAGTTCGAGGACTGGATGTACTGGCCGCCGTTTGCACAGATGAAATCGTCATATTTTTTCAGGTCTGCTTCGACTTTAAAATTATACATTTTCAAACCTCTTTTCTTTCTTTAAGTGCTTTGAGCACCTCGGCTCTTTCGCTGAAGGGAAGCTTTTTTCCTTCGATTTTCATATATTCCTCGTGACCCTTGCCGGCTAAAATAACTATGTCACCGGGAAGGGCATTTTTTACTGCATAATTGACAGCCTCTGCTCTGTCGGGTATTATGATATATTCTCCCCCGGCCTTTTCACAGTATGAGGCGATTTCCCTGCAAATTTTCATCGGGTCCTCGAAATCCGGGTCGTCACTGGTTATCACGGTGAAATCGCTCAAAGCACCGGAAACAGTACCGAGCTCCTCTCTTCTGCATTCGGTTCTGCCTCCTACGGAGCCGAAAAGAGTGATAATACGGTTATGCTCGTAATCTCTCGCCGTGTCGATGATGCTTTTAAGGCTGACGCCGTTATGTGCGTAGTCGATGATTACGGTTATGTCCTCACATTCACGGACGGTTTCGCAGCGTCCCTTTACGAATACCGAGGAAAGAGCCTCGGCGACTGTCCCGTCGGATACGCCGTATTCCTCTGCCACGGCTAAAGCGATAAGGGAGTTATGACAGTTTATTTCAGCGGGAAGACCTACCGTGAAATGCTTTTCCCTGCCTTTGGCGAAAACATCAAAGCTCATAGAAAGGATGTTTCCGTTTTTGAGCTTTCGGCAGTCACCGAGCACATAATCAGCCCTTTCGTCATAGCCGTAGGTAATTATTTCGCCTTTGGAGCATTCTTTGATTTTTTCGCTGAAGGGGTCATCTGCGTTTACTATAGTCTTTTCACATAAGGGGAAAAGACGGGTTTTCCAGTAGGCATATTCCTCGAAGCTTTCGTGCTCATTGGTGCCGATGTGGTCGGGATAAAGATTAGTGAAAACGCCGTAAGCGAATCTGGTGCCGTCGGTACGGTGAGCCTTAAGACCGAGAGAGGAAACCTCGATAGCGGCCGCCTTACAGCCTCCGTCAGCCATCATACGGAGCATTTTCTGTAATTCATAGCTTTCGGGAGTGGTGTTCACTGTGGGCAGTACCGTGTCGCCGTAGCTTGCGCCGACGGTACCGATGATTCCCGTCATTATGCCTGCCTTGTCCAGAACGAACTTTATGAGATGGGCGACGGTGGTTTTACCCTTGGTGCCCGTGATGCCGATAACATCGATTTCCCTCGAGGGATGGCGGAAAAGATTACAGCTCATTACTGCCAAGGCCGCGCGGGTGCTTTCGGTTCTGATAAGGAGAGCATCCTCGGGAAGAGCCACATCCTTTTCACAGACGAAGACCCTGCTTCCCTTTTCGTAGGCACTTAAGGCATATTTATGTCCGTCAGTGAAGGCGCCGGTGAGACAGACGAAGATAATGTCCTCCCCTGCCTTTCGGGAATCATAGGCTATGTCCTTTATTTCCCTGTCAGAAAAGCTTTCGCAGGAAAAGTCAAGTCCCTTTAAAATTTCATTAAGCTTCATTACTGCAGCCCCATTTCCTTGAGTCTTTTCACTTCTGCCCTTTCGGCAAGATATTTCGCGCGTCTTTCGTGCCTGCCCTTACCGCCGATGATACCTACACGGCGGAAGGCCTCGATGAACATAGCGGCCAATGCACCGCCGGAGCCGAGCATAAGGTCGATCATCGTATCCGTCAGACCGTAGGCACCGTCATAATGTCCGTGCTGCATAACGAAGCCGTAGAGCCTGTCCATGGTAAATTCGTAAAATTCCCAGCCGACGATAACGAAAAGGGCACCGCCCAAGGCGAAAATTGCCTTGACGGAGATTTTGGCGGGAGTTTTTTCACCCTGCATAATTTCGATGAGAGCGAAGGCTCCCGTACAGGCAAGATAGCCGGCGAAGATGTGCTCGGGAATATCGATGCCCGTGAAATCGGTTCTCGTGTTCAGCGTGGTACCTACCACACAGCCGAAGCAGATGAAAACATTCAGCATAGTCTGTAAATAGGCGGGATATTTCGTGATAAAGGATTTTCCGCCGAAAAGCTGAAACATATCCCACAGATGGGTAAAGATAATGGCGAAGGTCGCCTGAATAAATTCGGAGGTGTAGCCGTTAAGCATACCCCACACACCCCAGACGAACAGCAGTCCCCTGCATACCCACCAGGTAATCTGATGACCCTTCGGAAGGGGCGGAACGGAACGTAGTTTTTTCATTATGTTAATCCTTTCGGTGTCAGTATCGTATCAATAAAATATTATAGCACAGTTAAATTGCTTTTACCATATCTTTGGCTTTATTTACACATAGTAAATGTAAAATTTTTTATAAATGTATCATAAACGAAAAATTTTATTGACTTTTCCGGTTTTTTATTCTATTATCGTAGCATAGGAAGAGTTTGGAAATACGGAGGAAATAAAAATGGAACAGGCTGTAGTTATTATAAAAGAAATCCCCGCTATCTTTAATCAGGCACTCGGGATAATAAACACCTTTATGGAAATTGTGCTCTCGGTGCTTATGGCCTTCGGTGTTATTTCGGGTCCCTCCACGGATGACCCCATTACTCTCAAGGATGCTGAAAATGCTGATTTGGCCGTGGTAGCCTTTGCGGATACACATATCAGACCTACGGGCATCAGTCCCTACCGCTTCGAGTGCGGTCTGGAGGACATCGAAAATTCAGGAGTAGATTTCGATGCTCTTCTCATCGCAGGTGACCTGTCCGAGCTCGGAGACGATGTTTCCTACGAGCTTATGTGGGATGCACTCGATGAAACAGAAATCGATAATATACTTCTGGCAAGCGGTAATCACGATATCCGTGTGGTATATGATTTAAGAACAGAGCAGATTATCGAAAAAACAAACAGCTTCCTCGGTACGGAAATCGACAAGCCCTACTATTCCTACGATATTAACGGCTACACCTTCATCGTTATGGGATCTGACGGTCAGCTTTTCGAAAAGGCTGTCATTTCCGACGAGCAGCTCGCATTTCTCGACAGTGAGCTCGCCCGTGCCACACAGGACGGAAAGCCCGCTTTCGTAATGTGTCATCAGCCTTTGGAAAACACTCACGGTCTGCCCGAGGTATGGAAAAACGGCGGTATCGGTGAGCAGTCAGAGCAGGTAAGAGAAATCCTCGTTAAATATAAGAATGTTTTCTTCCTTAACGGCCATCTTCACGACGGCGTTTATGAAAGAAGCCTCGAGGTGTTAGACGAGGAAAACGGAGTTTATTCCGTTAACCTGCCCGCCTTCGGCAAGGAAAACGACTACGGCGAATTTCTTCAGCCGGGCCTCGGTACATATTTCGAGGTTTATGATAATGAGGTGGTATTCACCGCCAGAGATTTCGTAAACGGCTATAATCTGAAAGGCTGTACGAAGACATTTACTCTTAAATAAACAGGCACTCCCTCACTTTTTATCGGTGGGGGAGTTTTTAAAAAAGAGAAACAAGGAGAAAAGAATATGAAAAAATTAGGCTTCGGATGTATGAGATTACCTCTTGAGGATAAAAAGGACGACTCTTTAGTGGACATCGGGCAGGTAAAGGCGATGGTGGACGCTTATCTCGGTGAGGGCTTTAACTATTTCGACACGGCATATATGTACCATAAGGGAAAAAGTGAATGCTTTGTCAGGGAGGCTCTGGTGAAAAGACACCCGAGAGAAAGCTTTTATCTTGCCGATAAGCTTCCCGTAGGTATGATGAAATGCGCAGAGGATAAGGAGAGAATCTTCCTCGACCAGAAGGAAAAATGCGGTGTGGAGTATTTCGATTATTACCTGCTTCACTGTCTTGATAAAAAGAATTTCAAGGCCGCTGAAAAGTACGGAGTTTTCGGTTATCTGGCCGAAAGAAAAAGAGCGGGAGAAATCAGAATATTAGGCTTCTCCTTCCACGATACGGCAGATGTTCTCGACGAAATTCTCACTGCACATCCCGAGATGGAATTTGTGCAGCTGCAGATTAACTATCTTGACTGGGAAAACGAAAAGGTGCAGTCCCGCCTCTGCTACGAGGTGGCACGCAGACACGGCACTCCCATCATCGTTATGGAGCCCGTACGCGGCGGAGCCCTCGCAAAGGTGCCCGGTGTGGTGAAAAATATGTTCGCGGAAAGAGACGGCTCTCTCTCCGTAGCCTCCTGGGCCATCCGCTTCGCGGCGAGTCTCGACGGTGTATTTATGGTGTTAAGCGGTATGTCCGATATGGCACAGCTTGAGGATAATATGAGCTATATGAAGGATTTCGTTCCTCTTACCGAGGAGGAAAAGGCTCTCTGCCTGAAGGCGGGCGCCATCATAGCAAATAAGGACACCGTTCCCTGTACCGCCTGTCGCTACTGCGCCGAGGAATGTCCCGAAAAAATCGCTATTCCCGAGCTTCTGGCTCTTTATAATAAAAAAATTAACGGTGACGGAGCAGCCGCAGAGGAATATGGTGCCCTTACCGCCGAAAGCAGTCCTGCAGACTGCATCAGATGTAAAAAATGCGAAAAGATGTGTCCGCAGAAAATAGAAATTTCAAAGCTTATGAAAAAGGTAGCAAAGACCTTCGGATAAAAGAAAAGCCATCGTAGAAGCCCTTCGGCCCATACGATGGTTTTTGCTTGGCTTTATTTCTTCGCTTCAGCTACTGCTTTTGCCAGCTGGTCGGGACAGGATGTACCCTTGAAGCCGCAGCGGATACCGGAAAGTCTTCTGATGAGCTCGTCTGCATCCATACCCTCTGCCAAGGCGGCAAGACCCTGTGTATTGCCCGAGCAGCCGCCTGCGAAGCGGATGTTTTTAACGGTGTTGCCTTCTATTTCGAAGGTGATTTTTCTTGCACATACCCCTTTGGGGATAAAAGTATAATCCATTTATTTGCCTCCTGAATTTTTATAGAATAATAATATTAGATTAAGAAGCTTTTGTCAAGAGAGAATGTAAACCAGAGCGAGAATAAGCAGAGTGTCACCGTTTTCCTTTAGTATAATTAGCATCAGCATCAGTATAAGAGCTGTGTCTCTGTCAAATTTCGGAAAAGCTCCTTCTTCTTTTCTTTGGGGGTAAAAGAATTTATCCGTTTTCGCCGCCTCCCATTTCGTTCAGAAGAGGCAGAAGCGAAAGAACGGAGAGAAGCTTCAGTGCCTCGTCGATTCTGCCCTGTCTTTTTTCGCTGAGCATCGGCCGTAATGACAGGAGAAGATTATATCTCGGGTCCTCGGGACGGCTTTGCAGCTTTTGCATAATGCTCATAATTCTGCCCAGAGTGGCAGGGTCGATATTAAAGGAAGAAAACGGATTTCCGGCTGACGGTGGAGTAGCAGGTGCCTCTTTTTCCTTCTCTTTTTTCTCCCCTTCTCCCGCAGAGGCAAAAAGACTCTGTGCCATTCCTGACAGCATTTCCATATCCTCACTGCTCATTGAGGACAGAATATTTTCTATATTTTCCATATTCAATGAGCTTAAATCCATAGCTTACTCCTCTGCTTTGCCGCCGTACTTTTCCATAAATGCTTTAGCGAAGGGTGAATTTATGAGTGCCTTGAGCTTTTTTTCGTCGGAAAGAAAGCTTTTTACCGTCTGACGCTGTTTTTCATTAAGATGCTTTTCCATAATCTGCTCTATATCCTTCGGGTCTTTTTTGCCCGAAAGCTCTGCTTTTATGGAATTAATCTGTTCGGAGGAAAGTTTTGTTTCATTATCCATTGAAAAACCACCTGACTTATGATAATATATATATCAGTAAAATTTATGCAGGCGTATGGAGGTTTATGAATGAAAATTATCGTATATTCCGATTCTCACGGCTGCAGAACCAAGGTACGCCATATGCTCGAAAAGGAAAAGGATGCGGATTTCTGCTTCTTTTTAGGTGACGGACTGACTGAAGCGCAGGACGCGGCGGAAATGTATCCGCAAATCAGGCATATAATGGTAAAGGGTAACTGTGATTATTACAGTCAGCAGAGCACCGTAGCCTATAAGCACATCGACGGACTCACCTTCGTCGCCTGTCACGGCCACGAATATAATGTCAAAAGATGGCTGTGGGAGCTCGCCGAGCATACACGGGGCGTCAGAGGAAACATCGCGCTTTACGGTCATACCCATGTGCAGAATACATATAATGACGGTGCCACCGGAGTTTTTCTGCTCAATCCCGGCTCTCTGGCAAACGGGCAGTACAGCGTGATTACCACGGATAAGGGTAAATTTGACATAGAAAATAAGACGGTTTAAGCGAAGCCTTACCGTACAAAGCAAGGTATTGAGCCACAGGCTGAATATAAATAATATGAAAGAAAGAAGGAAATGAAATGGATGCTGTTTTCAATTCATTTTTAGGTTTTGATCTGAGCGTTTTCGAGTGGGTGCAGAGTATACAGAGTGCCTTCCTGTCCGCGCTTATGGTCATTATCACTACCCTTGGTGACGAAGGTATCATCTTTATCGCTATGGGTCTCGTACTTTTACTTACGAAAAAATACCGCAAGATCGGCTTTACCGTCCTTGTGTCACTGGTGGTTATGCTCATAATCAATAATCTGGTGCTCAAGGAAATCCTCGAGAGAGTAAGACCCTTCTATGTCTTTAATCTCGATGCTCTTTTAGCCGATAAGCAGGCCTTCATCGATGCCGGCAGACTCGGTAAATTCGAGGTTATGGTGGAAAAAATCAAGGCTATGACAGAGCAGAATCCCGAAATGGCCGCACAGTGGACCTCGACCTATGTTTACCCGAATTTAGTGGATAAGCTTACAAGCTTCTCCTTCCCCTCGGGTCACACCTCATCAGCCTTTGCCGCCGCTATTGCCGTTTTATGGTATAACAGAAAGATAGGTATTCCCGTGACGGTATTTGCCGCGATTATGGGCTTCTCGAGAATTTATGTACAGGTACATTACTGCACGGATGTCATCGGTGCCGCTCTCGTAGGCATTATCTATGCTCTCATCGGTGTACTTATCGCGAAATTCCTTTTTCCCATCGTAGATAATCTTATGGATAAGATTTTCTCACGCTTCCAGAAGAAAAAGGACGCCTAAAATCAGACAACAAAAAAGGAGCAACCCGCTCCTTTTTTCTCTTATTCGGTTATGTCGTCTAAAATACTTTTTGCCTTGCTTTCGGCTTCGGTGATGCCTTCCTCGAGGGCATTAGTGGATTCATCGTCGGTCACCTCATCGGTAAGCTCCTCGGTGGTTTCATCCTCGGTGACCTCGCCTCTGCCCTCATCGGTCATATCGTCGAGCATAGAGGTCATATCGTCCATCATTGTGGTCATATCATCCTTTACCTCTCCGCCGCC
>JAZNEL010000027.1:0-22725 GCA_045588555.1 Acutalibacteraceae bacterium
AGCCGCATCTTTATTGTATCAAAAGGAGCTTTATTTTCATACGCAACGCTAAAGCTTTTTTTGAACTCCCCGGCATATCCGGGGGTTTTCGTTAACAATTAAAACAGATGTGTTTTAAAAGTCAGTAATAACTTAAACACATCTGTTTTTTGTTTTGCTTTTTGGTCTGCGCTTAATGCAACAGCCCCGCTCATCTCATATTTTTACTTCTACACTGTCCCCTATTTTCATCTCGTCCTCTTTTACGAAGCAGTCATAGGCTAAAATCCTTACTCCCGCTCTTTCCGCCTCGGCAAGAGTACGGGCAAAAGCAGGGTCGTGCTCTGCGTTGGCCGTAAAATAAAGGACATCCTTCATCTGAATAACGAAAATCACATAAGCCTCATATCCGTCCTTAATACAGCCGCAAAGCTCCTTCAGATGCTTACTGCCTCTTTCTGTAGGTGCATCGGGGAAGGATACTGCACCTTCGTTTTCTAAAGTTACGCCCTTAACCTCTATGAATGCCCTTTTGTCCGCATATTCCACATAAAAGTCAAAGCGTGAGCTTCCGTACTTACATTCGGGTCTGATGAGACTTATATCAGAAAACAGTCCGCTATCTCCGAGCCATTCCCCTACAGCCTTATTCGGGGCCTGTGAGTCCATATTAACCATTCTGTCGCCCTTTTTTACCGTCACGAGAGAATACTGATACTTTCTGTCGGGATTATTGCTCTTTTCGAGCCACACCTCGGCTCCCTGCCGTAAAAGCTCACGGCATCTGCCTGTGTTTTTAACGTGAACGGCTGTTTCTGTGCCGTCGATGCTGACTAAAGCGACGAATCGGTTAGGTCGGGAAATGAATACGGCCTTCTGAATCTCGCGGTACTTCATTTTTCGCCTCCGAAATGCTTTTCGGCAAATCTTACGCCCTCCATAGCATCCTTGGCATAGTAACGGGCACCTATCATATCGGCATATTCCTTCGTAAGCACGGCACCGCCTACCATTACGGATACATCGGGACATTCTCTTTTAAGAAGGCTTACCGTCTCCCTCATAGCGTCGGTGGTAGTGGTCATAAGAGCACTTAAGCCCACCAGGGTGACTCCCTCCGCTTTGGCTTTTCCAACTACAGCCTCGGGCGGTACATCCTTGCCCAAATCGATTACATCGTAGCCGTAATTTTCCAGCAGTACCTTTACGATGTTTTTTCCTATGTCGTGGATGTCGCCCTTTACGGTAGCCAGAATTATTTTACCCTTGCTTTCATCGGAGGAGGAAACGAGCTCCTTTACCGCATCGAAGGCACGGGAGGCCGCCTCGGCACTCATAAGCAGCTGCGGCAGATACATCGTCTTTTCCTCGAAGCACTTGCCCACCTTGTCGAGAGCGGGAACGATGTATTTATTGATTACGGTGAGAGGCTCCTCCACGGAAAGAAGCTCCTTCGCACTTTTTAATGCCTCGTCCTTCATACCCTTGACGATGGCTCTGACCAAAGAGGGCATAGCCTCACTGTCGCTTTCGGCACCGGGAGAAACAGCGGTAACGGTCTCCCTCTTAACCGAGGAGGCAAAGGCGATGTAATCGCTGCAGCTTTCGTCGAGACCCGAAAGTGCCCTGAAGGAATAATAGCTTTCCATCATCGCCACCGAGTGAGGATTCATTATGGCGCAGTCAAGACCTGAGGTAAAGGCCATAGTGAGAAAATGAGAGTTAACGGTTTCTCTTGACGGCAGACCGAATGAAATGTTTGACACACCGAGGCTCGTTTTAACTCCGAGCCTTTCCTTTATCAGTCTTACCGAGTCAAGAGTTATCCTGCCGCTTCGGTTATCCGAGGAAACAGTCATAGCCAGCGGGTCTACGATAACATCCTTTTTATCTATACCGTATGCGGCACATTCATTTATTATTTTTTCCGCTATGGCCACTCTGCCCTCGGCAGTGTCGGGAATACCGTTTTCATCGATGGTCAGAGCGATGAGAGTACCGCCGTACTTTTTCACTAAAGGAAGAACGGCATCCATACTCTCCTTTTTACCGTTTACAGAATTAATCAGAGGCTTGCCGTTATAAATACGCATAGCCTTTTCCATAGCGGAAGGCTTGACCGTATCTATCTGTAAGGGAAGGGAGGAAACAGTCTGAAGCTCCCTTATGCATCTGACGAGCAGGTCATCCTCATCGATTTCGGGAAGACCCACATTCACATCGAGAATATGTACGCCCTTTTCCTCCTGAAGCACGCCCTCATTTATTATATAGCTGATATTTCCGTCGCGGAGAGCCTGTTTGAATTTAGGCTTACCCGTGGGATTTATTCTTTCTCCGATAAGCACCGGGGCTTTTCCTATTTCTACGGCGTGAGTATAGGAGGAAACAAAGGTATAGTCCTTTTTCTCCACGGGAGCAAAGGGAAGCTTTTTCGTTTTTTCCACAGTTTTTCTTATGTACTCGGGAGTAGTACCGCAGCAGCCTCCGAGAACAGCCGCTCCGATTTCCGCTATCTCTGCCATACAGTCGGAAAATTCCTCACTGTCCACATCGAAAACAGTCCTGCCGTTTTCACTTCTCGGAAGTCCCGCATTGGGACAGACCATCACCGGCAGAGAGGAGTATTTCACATATTCTCTGACTATCTCCACCATCTGACGGGGGCCGAGAGAGCAGTTTATACCTATGGCATCGGCACCGAGACCCTCTAAAAGAGCGATCATAGCCTTCGGCGAAGCACCTGTCATCAGCTTTCTGCTTTCATCGTAGACATTACTCACGAAAACAGGCTTGTCCGAATTTTCTTTTACGGCTAAAACTGCCGCCTTGGTCTCATAGCTGTCATTCATAGTCTCCACGATGTAAAGATCGGGAGAAAACCTTTCTGCTGTTCTGACCGTTTCTGCGAAGGCCTCCACCGCTTTTTCGAAGGGCAAATCGCCCAGGGGCTCTAAAAGCTTACCCGTAGGACCCATATCAAAGGCGATAAAGGCTTTTTCCTTTCCGCAAAGCTCTACGGCTTTTTTCGCATTGGCAAAGGCGGCAGAAATTATCTCCTCCAGGTTTTCAAACTTAAAGGGATTGGCACCGAAGGTGTTAGCGGAGATGATGTCCGCACCCGCATTAAGATACTCGAGATGTATGGCGGTGATGTCCTCGGGACGGGTAATGTTCCACATTTCAGGCTTTTCTCCCGCCTTAAGTCCCCTGGCCTGTAAAAGGGTGCCGAAGCCGCCGTCAGAATAAAGGCGCTCTCTGTTAAGATAATCTTTTATGTTCATTTCATTTCACTCCAATAAACGCAGTAACGGATTTTTTCGGTGTCATCATCAGAGACTCATTAAGACTGATGCCGAGATTTTTCCCCGCATCGAGAAAGTCAAGCAAAGCCCTCTGATATTTAAGCTCCGTGTCACCGTAGCCGAGACTGAAGCGGGGCTTCGTTTCTCTGCCCTCGGAGATAACAGCGTTCAGCTTATCGCAGAAGCACTCTATTCCCGAGGAGGCTATGCAGTCGACAGTCATCAGCTTAAGCTCGGATAAGGCTCCGTATTTCAGCAGCAGACGGTCAATGCTTATTCCCGTCGTGGCCGCGAAGACTATAACGCTTTTACAGCCCTCGAGATTCTTTTTCAGATCACGGCTTTTAAAGGAGCAGAAATCAAAGAAAAGCTCATCTCCCTCACCGAAGGAAAGAGAGCTTTCTCTGTATGCACCCTTATAAAAAACATTTTTATTAAATTCACAGAGGCATTCGCCGTAGAGCTTCTCAAAGCCGTGATTTACATAATCCCGTCCGAGTCCCATATAACGGTATGCCTCGTTTTTATTTACACAGATTTCGTCGCCTGTGCAGGTAAAAAGATTTATCATAGCTTAATTCTGTCCTGTTATCGCTGAAATGTTTTCCTGTATCCTTTTCGCCACCTCGGGCTTATTCATCGTGTAAAGATGAACGGCATTCACACCGTTAGCATAAAGATCCACTATCTGCTCGGTGGCATAGGCTATGCCTGCCTGCGCCATCTGCTCGGGTGATGAGCCGAATTTATCCACGATGCGAACAAAGCGCTGGGGAAGAGCCGTCCCCGAAATAGCGCAGATTCTTTTAATGGATTTAGGATTCGTAACAGGCATAATACCCGCCACCACCGGCACGGTTATGCCCGCCTCTCTTATGCGGTAAAGGAAATTATAAAGGACATTATTATCGAAAAACATCTGGGTAGTAAGAAACTCACAGCCCGCCTCTACCTTTTCCTTGAGATACTTTATGTCATCGAAGGAGGTAGGGCTGTCGGGATGGCTTTCGGGATAACAGGCGCCGCCGATGCAGAAATTACCGTAGGCTTTTATTTCCCTCGTCAGCTCCGATGCATAGTGATAGTCGAGGTTTTCTCTGCTCATTCCCTCGGGAATGTCGCCGCGAAGTGCCAGAATGTTCTCTATGCCCTTGCTTTTCAGAAGGTCAAGCTGATGCTTTATATCCTCCTTTTTAGAGGAAATACAGCTCAAATGAGCCAGCGCGGGCACACCGTAGTTTTTCTGGATATTCTCGGCGATAAAGGCCGTGTACTCTCCCGTACCGCCCCCTGCTCCGTAGGTAACGGACATATAGGAGGGATTAAGGAGTGCGATTTTTTCCGTGGCCTCCTTCACCGTTTCGAAGGTGTCACTCGTTTTAGGAGGGAAAACCTCCATAGAAAGCATAGGCTTACCCTTTTTTATAATATCAATAATTTTCATCTGAAATTGCCGCCTTTCTGATCCGAGCCCCGTTTTTTCGGGCGGATTTCCGCCAATTCTTCGTTAAAATACCCGTAAAATTAATTCTTCAGCGAATGCATAGGTGCAGGGATTCTGCCTCCGCGACTGATAAAATCAGCGGACGAGAAATTATGCACGGGCATTACGGGAGCAGAGCCGAGAAGTCCTCCGAACTCGATTATCTCCCCTACACCTTTACCGACGGCAGGGATGATTCTCACAGCGGTGGTTTTCGTATTTACCACACCGATAGCCGCTTCGTCGGCGATGATGGCAGACAGAGTTTCAGCCGAGGTGTCACCGGGCACGGCAATCATATCGAGTCCTACGGAGCATACACAGGTCATAGCCTCCAGCTTATCGAGAGTGAGTGCTTTACTCAATGCGGCCTCTATCATACCCTCGTCCTCACTTACGGGGATAAAGGCACCGGAAAGTCCGCCGACGTGGTTACTGGCCATAACACCGCCTTTTTTAACCGCGTCGTTTAAAAGCGCCAGTGCGGCAGTCGTACCGTGAGTACCGCAGACCTCGAGACCCATTTCCTCTAAAATACGGGCCACGCTGTCACCCTTTTCGGGAGTAGGAGCCAGAGAAAGGTCTACTATACCTGAGGGCACACCGAGTCTCTGTGATGCCTCGGAGGCCACGAGCTGACCCATACGGGTAATTTTAAATGCGGTTTTCTTTATGGTTTCAGCCACTACATCAAAGGGCTCACCCTTACATTTTTTAAGTGCGTGATGTACCACACCGGGGCCGCTTACGCCTACATTGATTACACATTCCGCCTCACCTACACCGTGGAAAGCACCCGCCATAAAGGGGTTGTCCTCTACAGCATTGGCGAAAACCACGAGCTTTGCACAGCCGAAGCCGCCGCGGTCAGCGGTTTTATCAGCGGTCTGCTTGATAATCCGGCCCATAAGCTTAACCGCATCCATATTAATGCCCGCTTTAGTGCTGGCGACGGACACGGAGGAGCACACTCTTTCTGTTTCGGCCAAAGCCGAGGGAATGGAATTGATAAGGTTAAGGTCTGCCTTTGTCATACCCTTGTGCACGAGAGCGGAAAAACCGCCGATAAAGTTAACTCCGCAAGTGTGAGCCGCTCTGTCCAAAGCCTTCGCAATGGGAGTGTAGTCGGTCTCCTTGCAGGCGGCAGCTACCAGAGAGATGGGAGTGACCGATATTCTCTTATTAACGATAGGAATACCGAATTCCTTTTCGATGTCCTCACCTGTTTTTACCAGCTCCTTGGCAAGAGTGGTGATTTTGTTATATATCTTTTCTGCCGTCACCTCTACGCTGTCGCTGCAGCAGTCCAGAAGCGAAATACCCATAGTGATGGTTCTGACATCGAGATGCTGATTATCAATCATATCTATGGTGGCTAAAATCTCTTTCTGATTATGCATTGAGAAGTCCTCCTGTCGCCTTAAATTCTGTGCATACGGTCGAAGATGTCTTCTCTCTGGATGCGGATGATGAGTCCCATTTCCTTACCCTTGTTATCAAGACTGTCACTCACCTCAGAGAATGCCTTGTCACAGCCGGAAAGATCGATAAGCATAGTCATAGTGAAAAAGTCCTGCATTACCGTCTGGCTGATGTCGAGAATGTTGATGTTGCTTTCAGAGAGAAGAACGCATACTCCTGCGATGATACCGGGACGGTCCTTACCTGTTACTGTGATGATAGCTCTCATAATTCATACCTCATTTACTTTTATAAATAATTATACATAATATATTTTAAACATAATACGGGAAATGTCAAGTGGTAAAACGCCTTCCGTCACCGGGCAGCGGCACTTTTTTTAAAGGCAGGATATTTTTCTGCATAAGCACTTGACCTTTCCCCTCTGTCTTGCTAAAATTAGAAAAAAGCAAAAAGGAGAAGGGCTATGCTGAAAAAGGATACTTTCGCTCCCCGTCCGCCTATGGGCTGGAACAGCTGGGACTGCTACGGTGCGGCAGTAAACGAGGAGCAGCTTTTAGGTAATGCACAGTATGTGGCGGATAATCTGAAGGAGTACGGCTGGGAGTACATCACCTGCGACATACAGTGGTATGAGCCGAAGGCTGTAAGTAATTTCTATAATAATTTCACGGAGCTGTGTATGGACGGGTACAGCCGTCTTATCCCCGCCGAAAACCGCTTTCCGTCGAGTGCGGGAGGTGTCGGCTTTAAGGCCATAGCCGACAGAATCCACGGTATGGGACTAAAATTCGGCATACACATTATGAGAGGTATCCCCCGTCAGGCGGTACATCAGAATACACCTCTCAAGGGCACCGATGTCAGAGCCAGAGAAATCGCCCAGGGCTTCTCGCTGTGTCTGTGGAACACGGATATGTACGGTGTACGCACCTGTGAGGCAGGTCAGAAATACTACGACAGCCTTTTCGAGCTGTATGCCTCGTGGGGTGTGGATTTCGTAAAGGTCGATGACATAGCAAACACTGAATTTAAGCCTCACGACCCCTACAGTGCGAAAGAAGAAATCGAAATGATAAGAAAAGCCATCGATAAATGCGGCCGTCCGATGGTGCTTTCGCTCTCCCCCGGCCCCGCGGTGATAAATGAGGCTTTTCACCTTTCGCAGAACGCTAATATGTGGAGAATGACGGGAGATTTCTGGGAT
This sequence comes from Acutalibacteraceae bacterium, assembly GCA_045588555.1. Taxonomy (GTDB): domain Bacteria; phylum Bacillota; class Clostridia; order Oscillospirales; family Acutalibacteraceae; genus UBA6857. Next base: position 7,397 of record JAZNEL010000027.1, read on the forward strand.
CGCTGGGATAAGCTTTACTCTATGTTTGAGAGATGTGAAAAATGGGCACCTCACGTAAAAGAGGGCTGCTGGCCCGACTGCGATATGCTGCCGCTGGGAAAAATAAGCAAAAACTGCTCCTGCCTCGGAGACAGAGACCGCTACACTAACTTCACGCCCGACGAGCAGCGGACGATGCTCACTCTGTGGTCGGTTTTCCGTTCGCCGCTCATTTTAGGCGGTGAGCTTCGGGAAAACAGACCCGAGGATCTGGAAATCATCACAAACAGAGACATAATAGAAATAAATCAGCACTCATATGAAAACAGACAGCTTTTGAGAAACACCAAAGAGGCTGTGTGGTACTGCAAGGATAAAAACGGCAGCCATATTATCGCTATGTTTAATCTGACCGACGAGGACAGAGAGCTGCAGCTCGGACTCATCACATACGGAATAAACGGAAGCTTTACCGCCGAGGAGCTGTGGACGAAGGAAAAGGAACGCTTCGACGGTGAAATAAAATGCACGGTTAAAGCTCACGGTGTGAGGATTTACAGACTGAAATAAATAAAAAAAGCAATCTCCGAGAGATTGCTTTTTTAAATTTAGCCCACTACATTCAGTCTGAAGGAGGCGGATTTTCCGCCGTCGGCAGATCTGACCTGAATATAGGTGAGACCCTCCTTAAGAGTAGTAACCTTTCCGTTTGAGGAAACGGTAGCTACCGAAGGATTGGTCGATGTCCAGATAAGCTTTTTATTACTGGCGTTTTCGGGCTCTACGGTGGCAACGAGATTAAATACTGCACCTACATCCGCTTCATCGCCTGTTTTACCGTTTTCGAGAATTACCTTTGTAACCTTTACGGCCTGGGTAATTTTCACGGTGCATTTGGCGGTGTAGCCTCCGTCGTCGGTGGTACAGGTAATCACTACGGTGCCTGCCTTTTTAGCGGTTACCACACCCTTATCGGAAACTGTGGCAAGCTTTGTATCGGATGAGCTCCAGGTTATCTTCTGATTTGAAGGCTTCGAGGGAGAAAGCTTCGCAGTGAGAGTAACGGTGCCGCCCGTGTAAACGGAAGCGCTTTTCTTATTAAGCTTAACTGACTTAACCTTTACCTCTGCTACCTTTACGGTGCAGTATGCGGTCTTTTTACCGTCGGCAGTGGTTACGGTAATCATAGAATTTTTACCCAGCTTAAGACCTGTAACCTTACCCTTCGAGTTAACCTTTACGAACTCGGGATGGCTGGATTCCCACTTCAGCTTCTGATTTGTGGCGTTAGTGGGTGAGATGAGAGCCTTAAGCTGAAGCGTGCCGTTATGCTTTACGGTGTAGGTCTTTTCCGCGAAAAGAACCTTCTTTACCTTTACCTTTTTAACGGTTACGGTACATTTGACGGTTTTGCCTGTAGCCTTGCTCTTACAGGTAATAATGCATTTGCCCGGCTTTATGCCCTTTACCACACCCTTTGAGGATACGGTGGCGATGCTCTTATCGCTTGATTTCCAGGTAAGGTCCTTAACGGAAGCATTCGAGGGAGAGAATACACCCTTAAGAGTGTAGGACTTTCCGTTCTGGATGCTTAAGGAGGTTTTGTTAAGCTTAAAGGATTTCAGCTTGACATACTTCTTTACGGTGATTTTACAGGTAGCCTTGTAGCCGCCGCTCTTCGTTTTTACGGTGATGGTGGCAGTGCCGGGCTTTTTGGCGGTGATTTTACCGCTTTTAGACACGGTAGCGACCTTTTTATCCGAGGAGGACCAGGTAACCTTTTTATTCGATGCATTGGAGGGTAAAACCTCTGCCTTTAAGGTGTGGGTTTTACCTACATAAAGAGTAAGCTTTTTCGTGGGAAGCTCAACATCCTTGGTTTTAATTTTTACATTTATTATACAGGTAGCGCTTACCTTCGGATTATCCACGGATGTGCAGGTAATCACAGCCGTACCCTTTTTGACGGCCGTAACCTTACCGTTTTTATCCACCTTGGCTATCTTCTTATTTGAGGTTTTCCAGGTAACCTCGGGGAAGGTAGCATTTTCGGGATTCATGGCGGAAACGAGCTTATAGGTTTTACCCACATAAACTGTTTTTTCGTCACTGTTAAGATAAACAGCCTGTACCTGTACCTTTTTCTTTACGGTAATCTTATAGGTAGCCTTGATTTTACTGTCAAAGGTAGAGGTGGCTGTAATGGTAGCCTTGCCCTTACCTGTGGCGGTAACGACACCCTTACTGCTTACGGTAGCGACCTTTGTGTTCGAGGAGGTCCACTTCACCGTCTTATAATCTGTGTCGGAGGGAGTAAAGGCTGCCGTGAGCTTCAGAGTTTTGGTAGTGTAGACAGTCGTTTCCTTGCCCGTGATTTTCAGCGTCTCGGGCTTAACCTTTACCGTAACCTTACAGGAGGCCGTGTAGCCGTTATCCGCCGTCTTTACGGTGATTACGGCTTCGCCCTTATTTTTAGCGGTTACCTTACCCTTCGAGTCGACCGTGGCTACATCCGTATCGGAGGAGCTCCAGGTCACGCTCTGATTTGCAGTAGCGGGTGAAACCTTCGCCGTCAGCGTTTTACTGCTTCCGCGGTAAACGGTGAGTGTCTCCGAAGAAATTCCCACACCCGTAACTCTGCTTTTACCGCCTACACCGATGAGGGCAAGAGAAAGCTCGTCCGCCCATTTTTTCTGGAGCGTGTCGGTAGGAAGAAGTCCGTCGGTGGTGTATTCGGGAAGAAGAGCCATATCGTTAAGAGGACTCTTCGAAAAGCTGTTATAATCTACATATCCGTCATGGAGAGAGGTATTGGAAAGCCATTTGTTCACATCGAGAGCTATCTGCCAGTCGGCCTTTTTACCAGCGTCTCCTCTGTCCTTGTATTCGTACTTATTGCCTACGCCCCAGCCGGTTCCGTTATAGCCGTCCCAGGGAGTGATGCCGATTACGATTACCTTTATTCCGTTTTTATGGCAGAAATCGAAAACCTGCTTATAGCCCGCAATAAGCTCATTGGCCGTGGGCTGTTTTTCTCCCGTCACATTAGTGCACACGGGATAAATGATGTCGTGAGCGCCTGCCTTGAGAATAACATATTTTACATTTCCCTGATTCTTTGAGTCAAGACCTATCGTTTCACGCTGAAGTCTCTTAAGCAGAGATTCACCGGTAACGAAGGTGCCGTAGCCGAGGCCGTTGGCCGTCAGACGGTTACCGATAAGACCCTTGGCGGAAACACCTACATCGGTAACTCCCTCCGCTCTTATTCTCCGGGCGAGATAGTCGGGATAATCGTTTGTGACGGTGGAGTCACCGAGCACAACCACGGAATAAGCATCGTCATTGGGATTAAATACATCCACCTGTGTGATAACAGGCACTACATCTATCTGTCCGCTCGAAACAGGCACATCGAGAGTACCGCCTAAAAATGAGCCGAAGAACAGGTCGAGAACCTTATAAAGCCACTGGGTGTCCTTATCCAGCTCGATGTCATAAATGATGTTAAAATTAGATGACATTATCAGCTCTGTCGCGCTGTCACCCTCACCGGGGATTTTAAGATAAGTGGTGCCGCCGTTAAGACCCATGGTGCGGGCGTGAGTGATTTTGTCTATGTAGGTCGAAACTGCGATGTTCTGACCTGCCTTCACATCGAAAGCGACGGGGTCGGAATAAACCTCCTGTCCTGCAGGGATGGTTACACGGGGATAGCCGGAAAAGGACAGAAGCTTAACCGAGTCGTCAGCTACACCCGAATCGCTTTCGGAGGTATCGCTGACGGCAATGCTTGCACCGTCGATAAGCAGAGGCTCATCTCCGTAATAATTAGAAAATTTGACTCTGATGTGTGTACCGGAGGCGGTGGGAGTGATAACCGTTCTGACGGCTACGCCCTCATTGATAAGCTCCGTTTCATCCTCCATAAACAGACCGAGAAAATTCTCAATGAAATTTTCCAGACCTATTTTCGCCGGAGCAGTACCCCAGGCGGTAATCCATTTACCGCTGTCTGCCGCCGACGAGGTAAAGGCGAAAAGACACAGGGAGCAGATGACCGTTAAAATAACGGCTAAAATGCTTTTGACTTTCTTCATAGTATCAATCCTTCCCGTTAAATAGTTAAGCAATATAGTTTTACTGCGCGGCGGGGCATCCCGTACCGCAGCTTATTTTTTACTGATTTCGGCCATTTTCTTCTGCTGTGCCTGTTTTCTCTTTATTCTGGCCTGAATGGCTTTTTTCTGTCTTTCTCTTTTTTTGTAGGTATTATAGCTCATAAAGAGATAAATGATACAGCCTGCGGTAGCTATTGCCAGAAGAATGATAAACACCCACGAGGTCATAACGGTTCTTACCGCATTCATAATGAAGCCCGTGAAGCTCAAAGAAACATCGGTAGCGGCTACGATATTGATTTTAGCCAGAATCTGACCCGCATAAAGGATATTCGCCTGGCCGATTACATCACCCGCCTTAACGGGGGCCTTCACCTTTTCCGGTACCGTGCCCTCCACTACCTCGAAAAGCACAGAGGCTGTGGTAGCATTGGCGGGAACCAGAGCGGAGGTTTCCTTTTCGGGAACGAGACGGAGCTTATCCGTACCCTTGCCCGAGGTAATCTCGACCATAGCCACATGCTGTGTGGGAGAAGCCACCACTCTGTAGCGGATGTTTTCGTAAACCCAGTTCAGCATCTTTTTCGCATCGGTCATACAGGTATTTTCGTCTACGCCGTCCTTATCCACATCCGTAAGCTTACCGCCGAGAACGACCGTCAGATAGGAATAACCGTCCTTCGAGGAAACTACGGCGATACACTCACCTGCTTTGTCGGTCATAGTCTGCTTTCCGCCGGTTACGGAGGAGTGGTAGTAGTCGGAGATGGTAGCGTTGAGCATTTTATTGCTCGCATTATAGGTTCTCTCGTCATTAAGAGAGGTTTTCTTTAAAGTTACGCTCGAAGCGGAAAAGGCCTCCACAAACACGGGATAGTTAAGAGCATATTTGAGCATCTTCGCTATATCCTTCGCTGTGGTGTACTGTCCCTCCTCGTCGAAGCCGTGGATGTTTTTTACCGAGGTGGAGGTAAGACCCATTTTATCGGCGGTGGCCTGCATTTCCTTTATGAAGGCATCGAGGGAGCCCGAAATCTCGTAGGCGATGATGCTCGCCGCGTCATTTGCGCTGTAAACGATGAGACAGTCGATAAGCTCTCTTTTGCTTACCTTTTCTCCCGCCTTATAAAGAGCGGTTCTGATGCCGTAGCCGTATTCCACCAGAGAGAGATTTTTCTCGCTGACGGTCACCTTTTCGTCCAGCTCGGGCCATTTCTCGATGGCTGTAACTGCGGCGAGAATTTTAACGAAGGCGGCGGCAGGAACCTTTTTAGAGGAATTTCTGTCGAAAAATGCCGTATCCTCGTCGAGACTTTCCATATAGTAGACATCAGATTTGAGCTTTGCCGTCACGGTTCCCGAGTCGAAAACTGCTCCTGCGGGCAGACAAAGAGTAAGGGCTATAAGTAAAACGGCGAAAAGAGCCACAATTTTTTTCATTTTAAACACTCCAAATGTAAATTTTTTGAAATTTTCCTTTTATGTTTGCAATATACCGAAATATATGTTAGAATACAGACAGTAATTATACATTTTATATTATAGCAAAAAGAATCTCAAATGTATATACCTTTATTTCAAATATTCTGAAGTTTAAAATAAAATTAACTTTTCCACAAAGAAAAGCGAGGAAAGATAAATGATTTATGTTACAGGAGATACCCACGGAATAGCCTCCCGCTTCGACGACCCGAGGCTGAAAAAGCTGAACAGAGGCGACACTCTCATCGTCTGCGGTGATTTCGGCTTTATATGGAACGGCTCGAAGGAGGAAATGAGCGTACTGAAAAAGCTCAGTAAAAAGAAATATAACATCTGCTTCGTGGACGGCACCCACGAAAACTTCGAAATGCTCTCAAAGCTGAAAATAAAGAAATGGAACGGCGGCAAGGTACACCACATCGCCTCAAACATTTTCCATCTTATGCGCGGTCAGGTTTTCAATATCGAGGGCACGAAGATTTTCACTATGGGCGGCGGAGAAAGTCCCGACATCGACATCCGCTTCGAGATGAACACCTGGTCAGATATGGAAATTCCCACCCGTGAGGAGCTGATGGAGGGTGTGGACAATCTGCAGAAATACGGCGGCAAGGTGGATCTGGTCATCACTCACGAGCCTCCCGCCAAAATAAAGGATTTCCTTATGCTTCACACAGGCAGCGATGCCAGCATAACCGCCATCAATACCTATCTCGAGGATGTAAGCAGAATATGCGAATTCAGCCACTGGTATTTCGGCTCCCTTCATTTGGATAAATTCATTTCCACCACTCACATTTCCGTTTTCAATAACATCATCAATGCAAAAACAGGAGAAATAATCAAAAGATAAAGCTTCAAGGGGCTGTCAAAAAAAGTGCAGACCGCATAAACCGAAACAAGCAGAGGGCTTCTGCGGATTTTCAGATCCGCAGAAGCCCTTTAAGCATAAAAGAAATGCAAAAACCGTGTTTTGCTGTTTTCTCATTCTGCGCATTTTTCACATCACCTTTTCTGTATATTTTGCCTGTCGGTGTAAAAAGATAGTAAAAAAGTACAGACAGGTGAATTAATTTATGGAGAAAAAAATCGTCACATACAGACGCTACCGCGCCTTCCTCGCCTTTATGCTGGCTCTGACCGTGCTCATTTTCAGCATATATGTTCAAAGAGAAAATGAGGCCTCGGTTTACACCCTTTCAAAAATAGGCTCCCGCGGTAACGAGGTAAGACAGATACAGAAAAAGCTGAAGGAGCTCGGCCACTATAAGGGCAGTGTAGACGGAATTTACGGCACAGCCACACAGAAGGCCGTGAAAAGCTTTCAGAAAAGCTGCGGCATAACCGCTGACGGAATCGCGGGCCCGAAAACACTCAAATATCTGGGGCTTTCCCCTTCCTCGGACTCATCGGGCGCATATTCGGGCAGTGACATTAACCTTTTAGCCAAGCTCATCGCCGCCGAGGCAAGAGGAGAAAGCTACACGGGACAGGTAGCCGTAGGTGCAGTGGTGCTGAACAGAGTTTCCCATTCCTCCTTTCCCGACACCATCGCAGGAGTTATTTACCAGAAGGGTGCCTTTTCCTGTGTAAACGACAGTAACTGGAGCGTAGCACCTAACTCTACCTCTCTTAAGGCGGCAAGAGACTGCATTAACGGCTGGGACCCCAGCGGCGGAGCCATCTACTACTATAACCCCGCAAAGACGAGCAACAGCTTTATGCATTCCCGTCCCGTCATAACCACCATCGGTCGTCATGTGTTCTGCAGATGACAGCAGTAACCCTGAAAAGCCGTAGGACACTGAACCGAAAAATCTTGACATAAGCAGTCTGTAATGTTATCATTAAGGAAATAAAAAGCAAGGGAGAAAAGTTATGAAATTACCTGCATACCCCATAAGCACCGTCGACCCTCATTTCAGCATCTGGTCCAGAACAGATAAGCTTAATGAGGGAGATACATATCTCTGGTGCGGTATCAAAAAGAGAATCACGGGCACCGTCAGCTTCGACGGTACGGTTTACCGCTTTTTAGGCCTGGGCAAGGAAGAAAAAATAGAGCAGAAGGAGACTGTAATCACCCCTCTGACAAGTGAATATATTTTCGCAAACGAAAAATTCACTTTTACCTTCCGAACCTGGTCGCCCTTCCTTTTCGACGATTTCCACATTATGGCGACTCCCGTTTCCTACCTCGAATGTGAGGTGAAGGCTCTCGACGGTAAGGAGCACCGCATAGCTGTCGAGCTTAAGGGCTTCGACGAATTATGTCTCGGAAAAAGAAAGAAGCAGGTTACCAAATACACCGTTAACATAAAGGGCAGAAAAGCAGTCAAAATGGGAATCACAAATCAGAAGCCTCTGAACGACTCGGGTGATACTTATGCCGCCGACTGGGGCTATGTATGCTTTTCCGGGGAAAAGGTCTATGCCTGCCGTGACGGTATCTGCACCTGTGCAGAGGCAAAGGCCGGAAGTGCCTCCTTTACCTTCATCCTCGCCTACGACGATGTTTACTCCATAAATTATTTCGGACAGAAGCTTAAGGGTCTGTGGACGGAGAAATTCGACAGCATCGAGTCTGCCATCGCCTTCGCCTGTGAAAACAGAGACAGCCTTTTCGCTAAAATCAGAGCACAGGAGGAAACCATACTGAAGGACAGCGAAAAATTCGGCGAGGATTATCAGAAGCTCCTTTCCGCCTCCGTCAGACAGGTTATGGCAGGTCATAAGCTCGTAAGAAGCAACGATGGTCAGCTTCTTTACCTTTCAAAGGAATGTCACTCAAACGGTTGCATAAACACGGTAGATGTTTCCTATCCCGCCATGCCGATGTATCTGCTCTACTGTCCCGAGCTTATAAAGGCTATGGTCGTCGGTATTTTCCGCTTCGCCTCCATGCCCTTATGGAAGTATGAGTTCGCACCCCACGACATCGGAAGATACCCCCTCGCCTGCGGTCAGGTTTACGCGCTGGCTATCAATCATCATCTCATCCCCCACAAATACAGCTATAAGATAATTTACAAGCTTCCCGCAAAAGGCCTTTATATGCCTGAATTTCAGATGCCCGTAGAGGAATGCGGTAATATGATTATCCTTTGCTATAACTACTATTATGTGACGAAGGATGCTTCTCTCCTCGAGGAAAACTTCGCCCTTCTGGAAAAATGGGCCGCATACCTCAAAAAAGCAGGTGTAGTCCTCTCCCGTGAGCTTTGCACCGACGATTTCGCGGGTCACAGCGTGAAAAATGTAAATCTTGCCATAAAGGGTGTTATGGGTCTGGCTTGCTTCGGTAAAATCTGTGAAGCTTTAGGCAAGGATAATCCCTACACCGCCCTTTCAAAGGAATACGCAGATAAGCTAGTTTCCGAGTGCGCCACCGCGGAAGCCTGGCTTCCCTTCTCTATCGGTAAAAATGACACCTGGAGCCTCAAATATAACCTCGTATGGGATAAGCTTTTCCGCTTCGGTCTGTTCAGCGAGGAGCTGTACTGCGGTGAAAGCGAAAAGTACAGAGCAGAGCTTAACGAATACGGTGTTCCTCTCGATTACAGAAAGGAATTTACTAAAACCGACTGGATGCTGTGGGCTGCCTGCCTCGACAAAAGCGACGAAAACATCAGACTTTTCTCCGAAAGAATCGTTAAATATCTCGCCGATACCAAGGACAGAAACTGCTTCAGCGACTGGATAGAAACAAAGAAGCCCAAGCAGAGCGGCTTTGACCACAGAACGGTACAGGCCGGTCTCTGGATGCCCGTGCTGATGGATAAGTATATGAATGAATAATAAGAGTCTGTAAAAAGCGCAGACCAGAAAGTAAAGCAAAAAACAGATGTGTTTAAGTTAATTCTGACTTTTAAACACATCTGTTTTAATTGTTATATAGGAAAAATACGGTGCTACATATAATAAAGATTTACTTTTTCAGACGCTTTTTTACAGCTCCTTTGCCCTTTTCTATTGTAAATTCTTCTTTTTAGTGCTATAATTATTTTATATATCTTAATGGAGGAAGGCTTATGATTTCCGTAGCACTTGCCGCCTATAAGGGCGAAAAATACATCGAAGCGCAAATCCGCTCCATTCTTCCCCAGCTTTCTCACGACGATGAAATCATCGTATCCGACGACAGACCGGGCGGAATGACGGAAAAAATCGTCAAAAGAATAGCCGCCGAGGACAGCCGTGTTATTTGGGTTGAGGGAAAAAGCAAGGGTGTGGTGTCAAACTTCGTAAACGCCATACGCTACTGCAAGGGTGACAAAATCTTTCTCTGCGACCAGGATGATGTGTGGCTTCCCGATAAGGTCAAAAGAATTATGGAGGCCTTCGATGAGGGCTATGATCTCGTGCTTCATAATGCCTACATCACCGACGGAGAGCTGAACATCACCGACTATTCCTTCTTCGAAAAAAGAGGCAGTAAAAAGGGCGTTCTGCGAAATATTTTCAAAAACTCCTATATGGGCTGCTGTATGGCCTTCGACCGTAAGCTTCTGAAAAAAATTATGCCGATGCCCCGCAGTATTCCCATGCACGACCAATGGATAGGAATACTCGCCGAAATTTACGGCAGGGTTAAATTTTTAGATCTGCCTCTCATTTACTACCGTGTTCACGGAGGTAATGTAACGGGAGGAAAAACGACCTTCAGACAGAAAATGGAATGGAGAAGGTATCTGATTTTCAAGCTTTACAAAAGAGTTATTCTGAAAAGATAGGGTGGTTATAATGGAAAAATATACTGTAAGCGGCTGTATCGTAACCTATAACAGCAGGGATAAAATTTCTGCCACCATCACCTCTGTTCTCGAAAACACCCGAGGTGTGGATTTCACTCTTTACATCGTGGATAATGCCTCCACCGACGGCACGGCAGAGTTTATTAAGGAGAATTTCCCCGAAGTGGTGGTAGTCGAGCCGAAAAACAACGACGGCTTCGGTGCAGGCCATAATAAGATTTTACCCTTCCTCACCTCTAAATACCATGTGGTGATTAATCCCGACATTCTCCTAAAGGAGGATGTTATCACGGAGCTTTGCCGTTTCGCTGACGGAGACGGAGAAATCGGTCTTCTCTCTCCCGACATCCGCTTCGAGGACGGCACGAAGCAGCTTTTAGCAAAGAGAAATCCCACCGTAAGATATTTAGGTGCCCACCGCCTTTACGATAAGAATAAGCCCGCAGGAAAGCTTATGACCGAATACTGTATGCTGGATATGCCCGAGGACAGACCTTATCCCATTACCAATGCCACCGGCTGCTTTATGTTCTTCCGTACAGAGGTTTTCAAAGAAATAGGTGGCTTCGACGAGAGATTTTTTATGTACCTCGAGGACTGTGACATAGCACGCAGAGTAGCAAACAGATGTAAGGCTCTGCACTATCCTATGGCGACGGTTTACCATCTGTGGGAAAGAGAGAGCAAAACGAATAAAAAGCTTCTGCTTATCCACATTCAGTCTATACTGAAATACTTCCTGAAATGGGGTATCAAGCTCTAAAATGAAAAAGCTTCTTTATAATCTTTATGCTTTACTTTTCAATATCAGTTCTTTTTTATTTCCCGTAAAGGAAAACCGTATTGCCTTCATCTCGATGCACAATGAAAATTTCAGAGACTCTCTCGGCTGTGTTTACGAGGAATTAAAAAAGGAAGGCGGCTACGATTTCGTGCTCATTACGCGTGAGGATCTTTCCGTGAGAAAGCCCTTAAGGGTGTTCAGCTTCTTTTTTCTCAAGTCAAGACTTTTAGCCACGAGTAAGTATGTTTTCCTGAACGATAATTTTATGCCGATGGGAAAGCTGAATTTCAGCATAAAAGCAGTAATAACCCAGCTCTGGCACGGTGAGGGCGCCTTTAAAAGATTCGGCCTTCATATTCCGCAGAATGAGGATTTAAGAAAAAGAGAAATCGCCGCGAATAAAAAGCTTACTTATGTGGTCTGCTCCTCCGAGGGCATCAGAAAAATTTATGCAGAGGCCTTCGGTACATCGGAAGAAAAGGTTCTTCCTCTCGGTGCTCCTCGGCTCGATTATCTTCTGAACGAAGCCAATAGAGCGAAAGCCGTAGAAAAGCTTTTGGCCCGTTATCCCGAGGCGGCAGGAAAAACCGTAGTTCTCTACGCTCCCACCTTCAGAGACGACAGCGAAAGAGACCGCAGGCTTCTCGACTCCTTTGACGACGAAGAGCTGATGAAGGAGCTCGGTGACGGATATTTCCTTTTGGTGCGGCTTCATCCCCAGATACATACGGCCTGTGCCGACTTTAAATGTGCGAAGGATGTAACGGATTACGAGGATGTAAGAGAGCTGGTTCTCGCCTCGGATGTGCTCATCACGGACTATTCCTCCATCTGTATGGACTTCTGCGCCCTGGGCAAAAAGACGGTCTTTTACTGTCCCGACCTCGACCTGTACAGAGAGAGAAGAAATTTCTACTTCGATTATGAGACCTTCGTTCCCGGTAAGGTATGTAAAAATTTCGGCAGTCTTGCCGAAGCGGTAAAGTCACCCTTCGACGAAGAAAGAAACCGCAGATTCCGGGAAATGAATTTTGACTTTTCCGACACTGAAAATACCGAGAGAGTAATAAAGGCCATCATGAAATAAAAAGGTGCTGTAAAAACAATTAAAGCTGTTTGCCCCCTATAATTTAAAAATGAAAAACCATTGTATCAGCTGAATTTTTCCGCTTTTACAATGGTTTTATTATGTTTCTTTACTTTTAATTTTTACAGTCTTTTATCTGAAAAAGCTGATTTTATCCGTCAGTGTCACGCCGTAGGAAATGAGCCGTGCCTTTTCTTTTTCGTAAAAGTCAGCCTCCGAGTAGGCCTCGGGCTTATGAGCATCGATGCCTATAACAGCCTTCGCTCCGTACTCCCCTGCTATTTTCCAGAAATCGGGATGCGGATAGCAGTGTCTTCCCGCCTGCGCGCTGTATTTGACTCCGAGGAGATTATATTCGAGAGGTGTGTCCGTTTCCACAGCCTTTTCTACGATGGCGTGGCAGACCTCCCTGCTCTTTTCATCGGGTGCGGGATAGCTCTTCATAAAAATATCGGGATGGGCGATGTAGGAAAACATACGGGAATCGAGAGCGTCCAGAATGTCTTTTTTATACTCCTCGAGCTCACCGTGTGCGGTTATGTTTCCGTTATAAAGCCGTCCCGGCTCATCGGTACAGAAATGATGACCGCATATAAGATAATCTATGCCGTACTCCTCTGTTTTTTCCTTAAGCCACGGAAAATATTTCGGGAAATATTCACACTCGAGACCGAGCTTAATGCTGATTTTATCCTTATACTTTTCTCTTAAGGCCTTTACGCTGTCGCAGTAACCCTTAAGCTCCCCGGGTAACATTCTGATGTGGGAAACGAAGCCTCCCTCATAAGGCCACGGGCTGTGGTCTGCAAAGCCGATTTCATCGAAGCCCGCCCTTATGGCGGCAAGCACAAATTCCTCGTCACCTCCGTGGGCGTGGTGACATCTTTCGGTGTGTGTATGGTAGTTATATTTCATCATATCAGCCTAAAATATTATCCATATTATAAAAGCCCACATCCTGTGAAGCAAGATACTCGGCGGCGGAAAGTGCGCCCTCTGCGAAAAGGCTTCTGTTTTCAGCCTCGTGCTTGAGAGTGATTACCTGACTGCCCATAGCAAAGATAATCTCGTGTGTGCCGACCTCACCGCCCATACGGAGAGAATGGATACCGATTTCGTTCTTCGGTCTTTTTCCGTACCCGTGTCTGCCGATGTTATATTCACATTCCGTTCTGACGCTTCTGATAGAATCGGCGAGAAGAATAGCCGTACCCGAGGGTACATCGAGCTTCTGATTATGATGTTTTTCGATGATTTCTATGTCGCAGTCGGGAAGAGCCTTGGCGGCAATTTTTGCAAGGCAGGAGAGAATAGCCACACCCAGAGACATATTCTGCGAATAAAAGAGGGGCACCTCTGCGCTCGCACTTTTAATCATATTCATTTCTTCCTCATTCTGTCCCGTGGTGGCAATAACTACGGGAAGACCTCTCTTAAGTGCATAAGAGGTCACATCGTAGGTGGCGCTGTGATTAGAAAAGTCGATGAGCATATCACAGTCGCCCGTAAACTCTCCGAGACTTTTATAAACGCCCTTTTCTGCGTCGGTTTCAAATTCCATGCTTACCTGTGCGGCAAGACTGTGCTTTTCACTTTTTTCGATGAGGTCGCAGAGGGTCTTACCCATTCTGCCGCCTGCACCGTTAACTACTATTTTCATCTTATCACCTTACACATTGATGCCCTGCTCACGCATTTTCTCGAGAAGAACTGCCTTAGTGCTGTCCTCCATAACGGTGAGGGGAAGTCTTACATAATCCTCGCAGAAGCCCATAGCGGCCATAGCAGCCTTGGCGGGGATGGGATTAACCTCGCTGAAGAGAGCCTTGATGAGTCCGAAATATCTGAACTGCATTTCCGCGGCGCCCTTTACATCTCCGTCGAAGAATTTCTGACACATCTCTACGGTTTCTTTGGGAAGAACATTTGAAAGAACGGAAATAACGCCCTTACCGCCTACGGAGAGAAGCGGAATAATCTGGTCATCGTTACCGGAGTAAAGGTCGAGCTTATCGCCTACGAGAGCCATAGTCTCTACTATCTTATCGATCTGTCCGTTTGCTTCCTTGATACCCTGAATCAGAGGATGGTCAGCAAGTGCGGCATAGGTAGCGGGCTCGATGTTTACACCTGTTCTGGAGGGAACATTGTAAAGGATAACGGGCTTCGTGCTGGCATCGGCAATAGCGGTAAACATTTTAATAAGACCCTTCTGTGTAGCCTTGTTATAGTAGGGTGTTACTACGAGCATAGCATCACAGCCGATTTCACAGGCATACTTTGTAAGGTCGATGGCGTAGTCGGTATCGTTAGAGCCTGTACCTGCGATAACGGGTACTCTGCCTGCAACAACATCAACAGCAAACTTAAGAACCTCTCTGTGCTCCTCGTCGGTAAGAGTGGAGGCTTCACCTGATGTACCTGCGATAACGAGAGCGCTGATACCCTCGGCAATCTGCCATTCGATTAATCTTTTGAAGCTTTCATAGTCTACACCCTTTTCATTGAGCGGTGTAATGAGAGCCGATGCGGCACCGGTAAAAATAGGCTTTCTTTCCATAGTATTGATACTCCTTTGCTTTCATATCTCAATCAAAAATATAAAGCACCCGGAAAACGAATGCTTTTAAAACCGATAATATACGACTGCAAGCCGTAAAACACAATTATAATAGCACTCCGCATAAGCGACAGTCAAAGAGCTCTTATTCCCTTTGCCCAGGATGTCTTTCGCCTGACTCCTTCGGCGGTAACCCCTTTCACCTTAAGGGAATGTGCGAAATCCCCTTTTAAGCTAAAGCTACTGATGATACACCGCGCCTCTATCTTTAATTGAAATATATAATTTTTAAAAGATTTTATCACTAATTTGGCTATGTGTCAATAGGTTAAAGCGAAAAAAATCCGAACAGCCTTTCGCCGACACCACGTAAGGCAAAGTCGGAGGCCAAGCGGTCTTAGGAAGACAACAATGGGCACCAACTCCTTGGCCCACAGAACGACATGGCTACGATCCGACTTAATATATAATTTTTAAAAGATTTTATCACTAATTTGGCTATGTGTCAATAGGTTAAAGCGAAAAAAATCCGAACAGCCTTTCGCCGACACCACGTAAGGCA
>JAZNEL010000028.1:0-8319 GCA_045588555.1 Acutalibacteraceae bacterium
TTACCTCTCCGCCGCCGCAGGCAACGAAAGCTGAAAGAATAAGCAGAGAAACAACTGCAAGGACTAAAAATTTTTTCATAGAGAATTCTCCTTTTTGTCATTGTTTATGTTTAACCGAGAGAAAGCTTTAACTTCTCTCGGCATAACCTTATGCTTATTATTGACCGTATATTACCTGTTATACAAAAATTAAAAAATAAAAAGGGGCTGTAAAAACGGGGTTTTACAGCTCCCTTATTATGCTTAAAATCAGAATTCGATTTTCTTTTCGATGTAGGAAACGAGGTCTGCGATGGCCACTCTTTCCTGTTTCATAGTGTCTCTGTCGCGTACGGTTACGCAGCCGTCCTCTGCAGACTCGAAGTCGTAGGTGATGCAGAAGGGAGTACCGATTTCATCCTGACGGCGGTATCTTTTGCCGATGGAGCCTGCGTCGTCAAATTCCACCATAAACTTTTTCTGGAGTGTGTGGAATACCTCGGTGGCCTCCTCGCTTAATTTCTTTGAAAGAGGAAGAACTGCGGCCTTGTAGGGTGCGAGAGCGGGATGGAAGTGAAGAACTACACGGGAGTCATTCTTTTCTGCATCCACTACCTCCTCATCGTAGGCCTCGGTCATAACAGCGAGGAAAAGTCTTTCTACGCCGAGAGAGGGCTCGATAACATAAGGAATGTATCTTTCGTTGGTGTTGGGATCGAAGTAATCGAGTGTTTTGCCGGAGGTTTCGGAGTGCTGGGTAAGGTCGTAGTCCGTTCTGTCAGCTACACCCCAGAGCTCGCCCCAGCCGAAGGGGAAGAGATATTCGAAGTCTGTGGTAGCCTTTGAGTAGAAGCAGAGCTCGTCGGCACTGTGGTCGCGGAGACGGAGATTCTCCTGCTTCATACCGAGAGAGTAGAGCCAGTCACGACAGTAGCTTCTCCAGTAGTCAAACCATTCGAGGTCTGTGCCGGGCTTGCAGAAAAATTCGAGCTCCATCTGTTCAAATTCACGGACGCGGAAAATGAAGTTACCGGGAGTGATTTCGTTACGGAAGGATTTACCGATCTGTGCTACACCGAAGGGAACCTTTCTTCTGGTGGTTCTCTGGATGTTAGCGAAGTTTACGAAAATACCCTGGGCGGTTTCGGGACGGAGATAAAGCTCATTTTTGCTGTCCTCGGTAACACCCTGGAAGGTTTTGAACATAAGATTGAACTGACGGATGTCGGTAAAGTTATGCTTACCGCAGTCGGGGCAGGGAATTTCCTTTTCCTTTATGTAGTTCATCATTTCTTCGTTCGACCAGCCGGCCACATTAGTACCGTCGAAATCCTCGATAAGATTGTCAGCTCTGTGTCTTGTCTTACATTCCTTACAGTCCATAAGAGGGTCGGAGAAGCCGCCGAGATGGCCTGAAGCGACCCAGGTCTGGGGATTCATAAGAATGGCTGAATCGAGACCTACATTGTAGGGGTTTTCCTGGACGAATTTTTTAAGCCAGGCCTTTTTGATGTTGTTTTTGAGTTCTACGCCGAGAGGGCCGTAGTCCCAGGTATTGGCGAGACCGCCGTAAATTTCACTGCCTGCATAAACGAAGCCTCTGCCCTTACAGAGAGCAACGAGCTTTTCCATTGATTTTTCCTTGTTTGAAAGCATATATAAAACTCCCTTCATTTATAAAGTTCCGAATATTACATACTATAATAATACAAAAGCACCTGTATTGTCAAGATAAACAGATGCTTTTCTTTTTACTGTCAGCTCTTTATTTCTCCTGCTGAAAAGGCATCCGCGGCCTCTCTGCTTTTAAAAATTATCACTTTCTTTTCTGATTTGTACTTATCAATCAAATCATATATATACGGCAGGGTATCTTTCGGAAAATCCTCGATAAAGCTTCTGAATTCATCATCAAGCTCAGTCTCAAGCCACGGCAGGTCATATCTTTCCTTGCCTATTCTGTCCCTTACACCCTGCAGACAGGCCTCCGTCGGCAGATCAAAGAGAAAAACCGTGTCACATTCCTTCATACGCATTTCTATGGTTCTTTTGTAGTTGCCGTCGATAATCCATTCCGGCTCCTCGAAAATGCGGGAAATTTTTTCGTCAAATTCCTCTCGCGGAATATGGGTTTTATCGGGCTTATGCCATATAGCATCCAGGTAATACAGAGGCAGCCCCGTAATTTTATTCAGCTTTTCGGCAAAGGTAGTTTTTCCCGACCCGGGACAGCCGATTATTATAATTTTTTTCATTTTATCACCCTCTGCATATAGAATAAATCCTGATAGCTTCCGTCCTTCAGCTTACAGAGTTTAGGTTTTACGCTTACGGTCTTAAAGCCGAACTTTTCATAAAGGGCCTTTCCTCTTTCGTTACCCTCGAGATATTCGAGCTCGAGAATTTCCGTGCCCTTCTCCCTCGCGATACTGATAAGCTCTCTGAACATAGCCGAGCCGATGCCCATATTCCAGTATTTTTCTCTTATGGCGACTCCGATGCCTGCTCTGTGAGAGGCTTTTATGTCTCTGAAAAAGGTGATGTCGCAGGAGCCTACCGGCCTGCCGTCAATGTAACAGGCTATTACCAGGCTGTTTTTCGATTCTCGGTTATCGCTAATCCATTTTTCCTCATCAGCCGCAGTAAAGCCTGCCCAGTCCTCGGGATAACGGGAAAGAAAGTCCGTTTCTCCGCTCGCGTTCAGAACATTATCAAGTAACATTCCGGCATCTTTCTCTTCGGGTGTTTTCAGAATCGCTCTGATTCCGTTTTTCAGAGTGATTTCTTTTTCTTCGAATATCATAAGCTGTGCCTCCTTTGACATAATAGCTTTAAATAAAAAATGCGTCTCTGACCGTAAATCAGAAACGCAAGCTGATAGGATAGCTGTTAACTGCACACGGACAAAGAGGTATGAATTTTTATGTTCATCACTCGAAGCATCATTTTGTCCGCCTGCCCTTCTTTATCATTTTTAACAGTATAACACCCGTGATTTTAAAAGTCAATATTTATATATTGTTATTCTTTTTAAGCCTCTACACAAGATATTCTCTTGGTGCAAAAAAATATTATTATTCTGTAACAAATCAACATAACTATTGACAGAAAGCTGTAATTTTGGTAGAATATTTACAACTGCAAATGGTTGCAAAAGAATTTTCGGGTGAGCATCCGCTCACCGAAGGAGGATTATATTATGATGACAGATGCAAAAACCTTGGCGTACATAAATATGTATGCAGTTTTAGGTACTCTGGAAAACCTTTGCGAGCTCGATAAGGAAGCAAGCGAGCTTGTTAAGACAAAGAAGCCGGTTTCCGTAGGTCTCGAGGTTAAAGGCGGACCCAGCGCTACCCTCACCTTCTCAAACGGCAGATGCAGAATGGAGCAGGGCACAGCCAACTGTGATGTTCTTCTTCCCTTCTCTTCATGTGAGAAGTTTAACGGTCTTATCGACGGTACCGTTACTCCCATCCCCTCAAAGGGCTTTTCAAAGATAGGCTTCCTTCTTAAAAAGTTCACTCCGCTTACCGATATTCTCTCTAAATATCTCCAGGCTACAGAGGAAGACCTTAAGGATGACAAATTCTTTGAAATCAGCACAAAGCTTATGTTTTATGTCATCACCGTGGCCCTTTCACAGATCGGTAACAATGATGAAATCGGTAAATTCAGCGCAAGCCTTATTCCCGACGGCATCATCGATGTTTCCATCAAGGACTGTGTAGCCGCCACCATTCAGGTTAAGGACAGCCATATGATTACCATTAAAGAGAAGCCCGAGGCCTTCCGTTCACAGATGCAGTTCTGTGACATCCGTACTGCAAGAGCTCTCTTCGACGGCAAAATCAACGCCATCGCCTCCATCGGTGAGGGCAAGGTTGAAATGCACGGTCTTATCAATATGATCGACAACGTTAACAGAATTCTTGACAGAGTAGCACTCTATCTTGCATAAGGAGGAAATAAGAATGAGCTTTCCCGTTTACAATACAGAAAAAAGCAGAGAGATGTTCTCCCGTGCTACAAAAGTAATTCCTTCAGGTATTTACGGTCACCTCGGCCCCGCTGAAGGTCAGTTCATTCCCGTAAACAAATGGCCCATGTTCGCTGAAAAGGCAAAGGGCACTTATGTATGGGACGTGGACGGAAATAAGTACATCGACTATATGTGTGCATACGGCCCCAATGTTTTAGGCTACTGCGACCCCGATGTCGATGCTGCCGCTGCAAAGCAGACCGCTCTGGGTAACTGCACCACACAGCCCGGCAAGGTTATGGTCGAATGTGCAGAGCTTCTCGTGGATACAGTAGCTACCGCTGACTGGGCTTTCTTCGCAAAGAACGGTAACGATGCTACTCAGGGTGCTATTATGTGCGCCAGAGCATATACCCACAGAAAGAAAGTAATAATGTTCTCCGGATACTACCACGGTGTTTCTCCCTGGTGTCAGAAAATCGACTATCCGGGTGTTCTTCCCGAGGATGTTGCCAATAACATTATGCTTCCCTGGAACGATATTCCTCTCCTCGAGAGAACCATCGAGGAAAATAAAAACCAGATCGCCTGTCTCATAGCACAGCCCTATGACCACGGTAATTTCCACGATAACGCTTTCCCCGAGGAAGGCTTCTGGCCCAAGGTAAGAGAAATCTGCACAAAGAATGACATCGTTCTCATCGTAGACGATGTTCGCGCAGGCTTCCGTCTCGACCTTAAAGGCTCTGACCATTTCTTCGGCTTTGAGGCTGACCTTATCTGCTTCTGTAAGGCACTCGCAAACGGCTACAATATGTCAGCCATCTGCGGTAAGGAATTTCTTAAGGGTGCTATGAGCTCTCTCGCTTACACAGGCTCCTACTGGCTTTCTGCAGTTCCCTTCGCAGCCTGTATCGCAAACATCAATAAGATGAAGGAGCTCGACATCCCCACTATGTTTAAGCAGAAGGGTGAAATGCTCTGCGACGGTCTCGTCAAGGCAGGTAAAGAGCACGGCATTGACCTGGTAGTTTCAGGTGCTCCCGCTCTCTTCTATTTAAGAATCGGCAACGATGACAGTATGCTTCTCCATCAGGAATGGATCGCCGAAATGGTTTCCAGAGGTATCTTCCTCGCTTCTCACCATAATCATTTCATCAATGCAGCCCTTTCCACAAAGGACATCAAGCACTCTATCGAGGTTGCAGAGGAATGCTTCGGTATCGTAGCAAAGAACCATCCCGAGCTTTTCAGTTAATCAGGTAAATTTTCTCCCCAGAGAGGAGATTAATATTAAATATTTATAATGGAGGAAAACATTATGCCACTTTCAAAAAACGAATGGCTTGCTCTCGAAAAGAAGGCTTTCGAACTTCGTAAGCTTACAGTTCAGACAACTGTATGGGCAGGCAGCGGACACTTCGGCGGCGGTATGAGCGTTATGGATCTTCTTACCGTTCTCTACCACAAGTATCTTAACATCAAGGTTGACGATCCCAAATGGGAAGACAGAGACCGCTTCATCCTTTCAAAGGGTCATGCAGCTATCGCTTACGCTCCCGTGCTCTGCGATAAGGGCTTCAACGATGTCGAAATGCTCAAATCCTTTAACCTTTCAGGCTCAAAGATGGGTATGCATCTCGACTCAAATAAGGTAGTAGGTGTAGACGCATCCACCGGTTCACTCGGTCACGGTCCTTCCATCGCTGCAGGTACTGCTCTTGCCGCCAGACTTATGGGTAAGGATTACCTTACATACGTAGTTACCGGTGACGGCGAGCTCGGCGAAGGCTCCTGCTGGGAAGGCTTTATGACCATTAACCATTATAACCTTTCCAACTGTATCGTATTCATCGACAGAAACCACAATATGATCGACGGTAACACCGAGGACATCAAAAAGCTTGAGCCCCTCGCTGATAAGATGACAGCCTTCGGCTTCAATACCATCGTAGTAGACGGTAACAATATCGGTGAGCTCTGCGATGCTATCGACCAGGCTATTGAAAGATCAAAGGAACCCTGCGCACCCACCTGTATTCTTATGGATACAAAGAAGGGCGCCGGTATCAAATCAATCGAAGGCGACTACACATGGCACTACGGTGCTATCGACGATGCACGCTTCGAGAAGTTCAACAAAGAGCTTGAAGAAGACTACAAGGCTCGTGTTGCTCGTGCAGAAAAGGAGGGCAAATAATTATGGCAGGCGGATTTGTTTACACAGCAGTTGACCAGACTGAGCTTTCTACAGCTGAAATTTACGGTAAGGCTCTCGCTGACATTATTTTAAAGGATCCCAAGGTTGTAGCTATCACAGCTGACCTTGCTAAATCAACAAAGCTCGGTGACGTTCTTAAGGTTTGTCCCGAAAGAGTTATCAATGTAGGTATTGCAGAGCAGGATATGTTCGGTGTAGCTGCAGGTATGGCCAGAGCGGGTATGATTCCCTTCCTTTCCGGCTTCTCTGCTTTCACATCTATGAGAGCCTGTGACCAGCTTCACACAGACATCTGCTACCAGAATGTAAACGCAAAGATTATCGCTACTCATTCAGGTACATCCTTCGGTCAGGCCGGCTCCACACACCACGCCATCACTGACCTTGCTATCACCAGAGCAATGCCCAATCTTACAGTTATCGTTCCCGCTGACGGCTTCGAAACAGCTAACGCCGTAAACGCAGCTTACGAAAACTTCGGCCCCTACTACATCCGTATCAACCGCGGCTTCGACCGTGTCCTTTACGAAAATCAGGACTATGGCTTCGAGGTAGGTAAGGCAGTAGAGGTTCACGAGGGTACAGATATTACTGTTATCGCTTGCGGCTCCTGCGTATTCCAGGCCCGTGAAGCAGCCAAGTTCCTTAAGAACTCCGACGGACTGAGCGTTCGCGTTCTCAATATGCACACCATCAGCCCCATCGATGTAGAGGCTATTCAGAAGGCTATTTCCGATACCAGAAGAATCGTAACCGTAGAGGACCATCTCGTAGCAGGCGGTCTCGGTTCAGCAGTAGCTGAGGTTATGGCTCAGTACGGTAAGGGCTGTGCATTTAAGATGCTCGGTCATAAGGGCTTCGCTATGATCGGTCTTCACGAGGATATTATGTCTGACGCAGGTATCGATGCTAACGGTATCATCGCTGCTGTTCGTGAAACTATGAATGCAGACTTCGAAGAAGACGACAACTGGGACGACGAATTCTAATTAACACAAGGAGGCAAAGACTATGGCTCATACAAAAGAAGCCTTATACTCAAACAAAATTTTCCTTAATGCAGCTTTGCCGCTTGTAAAGGTTATTGCTAACGATGTTCCTTCTCTTAAGAAAAAGTTCGAAAATGTGGAGGCTACCATCATCCAGGTAAGCTGTCTGGACCCCGAATGTGAGGACGGCAAGCAGGGTATGCACTTCATCGTAAACAAGGGTGAATGGCTCGTTCACACCTGTCTGAATGAAAATCCCGACATCGAGCTCACCTTTAAGAGCATGGAAGCACTCAATGATTTCTTCAAGGGCAATATTACTCCCGCAGGTATTCCGAAAATCAAAGGTCTCAAAAAGGCTCCCGTACTCATTTCCTTCGTAATGGTACTGCTTAAGATGGCTGACCTTCTCGGTGCTACCGAGCCTCCCAAGGATGAAGAAACAAAGGAATTACTCGTAAAGTGTTATTTCTATCTTCTTTCCAGCGGTATCAGCCAGCTTAATAAAATGGGACATCCCGAAATCAGAGACTGGACCACAAAGAGCCCTGACCGTGTTTATGCTTTTGCTGTTGACAATTATCCCCAGGTTTCTGCCTTCATCAGAATCAAGGCAGGTAAATCCCGTGCGGGACGCGGCGAATATAAGAGAGCAATGCCCTTCTTTACTCTCCGATTTAATAATCTCGACAGTGCACTCGGCATCCTTATGAGTATCGACGATATGCTTGAGGCTACAAAGGCAGGCCGTCTCGTAATGGATGGCGGTCCCGAATTCGGTGCACAGATCGGCGGCTTTATGCTCGAAATCGGCGCACTGGCGAAATAATTCGGAAAACCCCTCCGTCACGGCATAGCCGTGCCACCTCCCCTTTCAGGGTGAGGCTGATCGCGTGCAGGATTTCACTAACGAATAAGTGATACGCCGCCTGTTAAACGGTGTAAGCGTAGGGGCGACCATCGGTCGTCCGCAAGAAAAAATTAATGCAGAGGCTGAAACGCCGACACCACGTAAGGCAGTATTTCTTTAAAAAGTGAAATAATTTCACAATAATGCGTTAAAAATCACCGATATGCGTCAGCATTATCGGTGATTTTTGCCTTTTCTTGCAAAGCTATTTCGCATTTTAAAGTGCTTCGCAGTTTCG
>JAZNEL010000029.1:0-9050 GCA_045588555.1 Acutalibacteraceae bacterium
CGCACAATTTCTTATTTGTCGGGATAATTATATCACACTATGCTGAATTATAATGAAAAAGAAAAGCCGCACTGCCGTGCGACCTTTTTTTGGTGGACCCGAAGGGGTTCGAACCCTCGGCCTCTCGGTTGCGAACCGAACCCTCTCCCAACTGAGCTACGAGCCCGTTTTGTGTTAGCAAAAATCAAGGCAGAGCCTCGTGAGATTCCTTCTTCGGACAATGCTTCAGTAAGATTCTCCGTCCGAAACAATTTCCAAATAAAAATAAGTGACAACTTTCTTTAAGTTATCACTTACTTTTGGCGCGCTGTAAGGGACTCGAACCCCTGACCTACTGGTTCGTAGCCAGTCACTCTATCCAGCTGAGCTAACAGCGCATTTGCTTTTGCCAAAGTATATTATCACAAATGAGTGCTCTTGTCAATGATTTTCGGAAATTTTTTTATTTATTTCCTGTAGTTTGTAATTGATATTTGCTTTTCTTTATGCTATTATCTTTTTATAACAGGAAAAGGAGATAATGAAATGAATATATGGCACGACATTAATTCCGAAAGAATAAAAGTGGAAATATTTGACGCTGTAGTAGAAATCAGTAAGGGCAGTAAAATGAAATATGAGCTCGACAAGGAGACGGGTATGCTCCGTCTGGACAGAGTGCTCCACACCTCCACTCATTACCCTGCCAATTACGGCTTCATTCCCCGCACCTATGCACCTGACGGTGACCCTCTCGATGTTCTTATTCTCTGCTCCCAGAGAATTGAGCCTATGTCGCTGGTGGAGTGCTATCCCATCGGCGTTATCACTATGCTCGATAACGGTGCCGCCGACGATAAGATTATCGCCATCCACAGCGGTGATCCTACCTATAACAGCTACACTGACATCAGTCAGCTTCCGAAGCATATCTTTGACGAGATGGTGCATTTCTTTTCCGTTTATAAGATGCTCGAAAATAAGACCACCGTCATCGATGAGGCGAAGGACGCAGATGTGGCAAGGGAAATCGTAAAGGATTCCATCGACAGGTACAAAGAGCTCTTCGTGGGAGATAAATAAGATGAAGCTTATTATGCCCTCTTACTGTACGGACTTTAAATGCTCGGCAGACCGATGCAGTGACAGCTGCTGTGTCGGCTGGGAGATAGACATCGACGGGGAAACCGCCGATTTTTACTCGCAGGTTACGGGCGATTTCGGGGCAAGACTCGCCGGAAGCATCGCTCACGGTGAGTGCAGCTCGTTTATATTAAAGGGTGAGCGCTGTCCCTTTCTCAATGAAAACAATCTCTGCGACATCATAATTAATCTCGGTGAAGAGCATTTATGTCAGATATGTGCTGACCATCCGAGATACTATGAATGGTTCGGTGAAATAAAGGAGGGCGGTGTGGGTCTTTGCTGTGAGGAAGGCGCGAAGCTGATTCTTGCCGCCGAAGAGCCTGCACAATTCACCGTCTCCGAGATTCCCGACGAGGAAGGTGACTGCTTCGATGAAGGTCTGTTCGGAGTTCTTTATGAGGCGAGAAGGCTTATCTTTGCTATGCTCACTGATGAGAAATACACTCTGAAGGAAAGGGTGGCGAGGCTTCTCTCCTTTTCCGAGCAGCTGCAGATTAATATTGATAATTATAATGACCTCGTTCCCGAAAAATACGGGGTGCGGGACGGAGAAGGGGGAGATATGCTCTCTGTGCTGAAGTCTCTTTCCGCTCTGGAGCCTATCGATGAGGGCTGGACGGAATATCTTGCGCACTGCATATCGGACTACGGGGACACGGAAATCAGAGAGGATATTACTCTTTATCAGCGGAATCTCCTTATCTATTATATATACCGCTATTTTCTCAAGGGTGTCTTTGACGGAGAAATTCTCTCGAGAGTGAAGCTTGCGACTGTGAGCACGGCGGTCATTTCTTACTTCGTCACGAGAGATAATGCGGACTTCGACGGTACGGTAAATATATGTAAGCTTTTTTCGAAGCAGACAGAGTACAGCCGGGAAAATCTGGAAATGCTCCGTGAGATGTTTTACGAAAAAGAATTTTTCGAAAGCGAAAAAATCATCGGTCTTTTCTGACCTGAAAGGATAAATTAATGGCGAATACTGTTTACAAGGAAATAAGAAAAAAACACGGCCTTACCCGTGATGAGGTTTGTGACAAGGCAATGGAAAAGGGTATACCCTTTCAGCCGGAGAGACTCGAAAGAATCGAAAATGGCAAATACCCCATTAACCCCGAGGAGGTTCTTCTTCTGGCGAAGCTTTACGGTGAGCCCGCGCTCTGTAACCATTACTGCTCGAAGGAATGTCCAATCGGAGAAAAGTATGTGCCCGAGGTCAAGGTTAAGGATTTAGCACAGATAGTTCTCGAAATGCTGGCTTCTCTTAACTCTATGAAGAGCAGTCAGGAGAGACTCATCGAAATCACCGCTGACGGAAAAATCGATGACGATGAGATAAAGGACTTCGTTTTCATTCAAAGAGAGCTGGAGCGTATATCCGTCACCGTAGAGGCTTTACAGCTTTGGGTCGAGCAGATGCTGGCGGATAATAAGATTAATCTGGATAAGTATAATGAAATAATGAAGGGATGAGGACGGGACTGTAAAAAAGCCTCCGGATAAAAACAAGTCAACAGGATAAAAAACCATTGTAAAAGCCGTAAGCTTCAGCTGTTAAAATGGTTTGGCATTTTTTTCAGCAGGGCGATGACGATTGCCGCCTCCGAGCAATAAAACAGACGAAGCTGCAGAACGGTAACCCTCGCGGATGACCGGTAATATCCGATGAAAGCTGCAGATATACTGCCGCTTCTGTAAGGTGGGTCTTTTTTGCACAAACTGTCATTTTTTATATATGTTTTTTGCACTTTTTGTCATTCACTTTCCTCTTGCAATAATATATTATATAACCACAGAGCAAAACCCGTTCTTGTTAAAGGTTAATCTATTGACAAAGGAATGGGAATAATTTAAAATAGAACTATAATAATGAAAAGGAGATGAAGTATATGAAGGAAGATGTTTTACTGTGGCTCGGTGCCACAATAATCCTCTTTATTGCCGAGGCGGTTACGGTAAATCTGGTCACCGTGTGGTTTGCTCTGGGTGCATTGGCGGCCTTTATCGCGGCGGTCTGCGGTGTACAGCTGTGGCTTCAGATAGTGCTGTTCCTGGCGGTTACGGTCGTAACTCTGATTTTTACCAGACCTATCGCTAAAAAGCACATAAACGGTAAGCACGAGGCCACTAATGCCGATATGGTAATAGGCAAAACTGCTGTAGTAACGGAGGAGATTGATAATCTTGCCGCAAAGGGTGCCGTAACCTGTATGGGTAAGGTCTGGACGGCAAGGAGCCTGAATAACGAAAAAATCAGTGCCGGTGATGAAGTTACCGTAGAAAAAATTCAGGGCGTTAAACTTATAGTCTTGCCGAAAAAAGGCTGACGGATAAAAACAAAAATCTTTAATATGAAAAAGGAGAACACATTATGGAATTTGCATTACCTATTTTAATCATTTTAATTTTAGCTATCGCAGTACTCGTCAAAAACATCAGAGTTGTACCGCAGGCAAGAGCAATGGTTGTAGAACGCCTCGGTGCATATAAGGGAACCTGGGGAGTAGGTCTTCACTTCAAGGTGCCTTTCATCGAGAGAGTAGCCAAAACCGTATCCCTTAAGGAGCAGGTTGTAGACTTTCCTCCCCAGCCTGTTATCACGAAGGATAATGTTACTATGCAGATAGACACGGTTATCTACTTCGAAATCACAGACCCGAAGCTTTACACCTACGGTGTCGAGCATCCTCTGACCGCTATCGAAAATCTTACCGCCACCACTCTGCGTAACATCATCGGTGACCTGGAGCTCGACCAGACTCTCACCTCCCGTGATGTTATTAACACGAAGATGAGAAGCATCCTCGACGAAGCCACCGACCCCTGGGGCATCAGAATCAACCGCGTGGAGCTTAAGAACATTATGCCTCCCAGAGAGATTCAGGATGCTATGGAAAAGCAGATGAAGGCAGAGCGTGAACGCCGTGAAGCTATTCTTAAGGCAGAGGGTGAAAAGAAGTCCGCTATCCTTTTAGCT
Organism: Acutalibacteraceae bacterium; assembly: GCA_045588555.1. Classification (GTDB taxonomy): domain Bacteria; phylum Bacillota; class Clostridia; order Oscillospirales; family Acutalibacteraceae; genus UBA6857. Next base: position 4,106 of record JAZNEL010000029.1, read on the forward strand.
GAAGGTGAAAAGGAATCCGCCATCCTCCGTGCCGATGCTGAAAAGCAGGTTCGCATCCTCGAGGCAGAGGGTCAGGCAGAGGCTATCCTTAAGGTTCAGCAGGCTACTGCAGAGGGTATCAAGCTCATCAACGATGCAGGCGCTTCCGAAGAGGTTATCAAAATCAAAGCTCTCGAAGCCTTTACCGCAGCCGCTGACGGCAAAGCTACAAAGATTATTATTCCCTCGGAGATTCAGTCTCTTGCCGGTCTGGCCGCAGGTCTTACCGAGATAGTAAAGGAAAAATAATTAAAGTATAATTAAGTGGGGGACTGTAAACTGAATACAGTCCCTTATGCTTTAGGGCTTGACTGAATTATGCTGAACGGAGGACAGATAAAAATGAAAAGATTCAGTAACATAATGTGGGGTGCGGTTTTCGTCGTGGCAGGCGTACTCTTCGCACTCAATGCGCTGGAAATAACGAATATTGACATCTTTTTCGATGGCTGGTGGACACTGCTTATCATCGTTCCTTCCTTTATAGGTCTTCTCACCGGCAAAGAAAAAACAGGAAATGCCATCATCCTGACTATAGGCGTTTTTCTTTTCCTGTGCGCACGGGATATTATCAGCTTTGATATGCTGTGGAAGCTCATCGCTCCCGTTATAATTATTTTCATCGGCATTAAGCTTATTTACTCGGGAGTGGTAGGAAACAGAAGCACCGAGGTGCTGAAAAAGATAAAGGAAAAGGGCGGGCATCTGCGTAATGTAGCCGCGGTATTTTCGAGCGCCACCGTAAATACGGACGGTGAAGCCTTCACGGGCGCAGAGTTTAATGCAGTGTTCGGCGGAATCAAATGCGATCTGCGTAACGCGATAATCGAGCAGGACTGTGTCATTAATGCTACGGCTATTTTCGGCGGCATCGATGTGCTTATGCCCGAAAATGTCAATGTAAAGGTTTATTCTAATTCGATTTTCGGCGGAGTAGAGGATAAGAGGCAGTACCGCTTTAAGGGCGACGGACCTACTCTTTACATAAACGCAATCTGTATGTTCGGAGGAGTTGACTTAAAATGACGGTATTTCAGCGCGTGGTAAAGTACTGTGCGATGGCCTTTGCGATTTATCTTGTGGTGATGATAGTCGGCGGGATACTGGTCGGCGTGGGCGGCTTAAGCTTCCTGAACGATCGCTTCGGAGACAGAGATGCACCCGATGAGGGCAGGATTTACAGTATAGGCCGGGATATAGGCGAAATAGAGATAGAATTGGGCGCGGCAGACTGCGAGATACTGACAGGCGATAGCTTTGCGGTAGAGAGTAATTCATCTGCCCTGGAGGTAAAGGAAGGTAACGGAAGACTCGAAATTACCGATTCCGCCATCAGCTTAAACGGTGCGGTAAGACTTAAGCTTTACATTCCGTCCGATGTTCAGATAAGAAAGATAGATATTTCTACGGGTGCAGGCGACATTTATGCCGAAAGACTGGTTTGCTCGTCTCTGAATCTTGAGTGCGGTGCGGGCGATGTGGAAATCGCTGAAGCCGTGGCCACGGTCAAGGCAGAAATCGAAGGCGGTGTAGGTAAAATCACTGTCGGAGGCGGCAGTCTAAACGATCTTGATTTGGATATGGGTATCGGCAGTCTCGAGATGACAAGCCGACTGAAGGGTGTGTGCGACCTCGATTTCGGTATAGGTGATGCTGATATTACTCTTATCGGTACGGCGGAGGACTACGCTCTTAATTACGGCGCGGCCGACGCTCTGAAAACGAGAGTTAATATCGACAAGGGCATCGGCACGGTGAATATCGATTACGCCGAGGCAGGATGATATATCTTATAGTATTAAGAAAAGACAGACTTTCGGTTTTTGAGAGTCTGTCTTTTGTTATTCGCTTAAAAATGTGGGGTTATCTGTTCTTCCCAATAGATAGTCGACAGAAACATTGAAATAATCAGCAAGAGCGATAAGCGTTTTGTAGTCGGCTTCGTGTTCTTGCGTTTCATAGCGGCTGATACAATTCTGATTCATATTTAAATCCATAGCCAGTTTTAGTTGTGTTATCCCTTTTTCTTTTCGTAGTTCTTTTAGTCGCATAATGCTCAACCCCATCAAACAGTATTTTTCTTCTTGACAAAATTATACTGTTTCGGTATAATGAAATTATCCTGTTTCGGGATAATTTGAAAGGAGTGATTAATATGTTGAAAAGTTTAATCAAACGGTATCTGTGCATTGTTTTACTTGTATTAACAACTGCGCTTACGGTACAGGTATTAAATCTCAATGAAAGAGGGGCGGTTAATCCGTTTGCGGTGAGAGCGCATGCTGCATCGGTTGTAAAGTCATGGAGTTATAACGATGTTACTAAGCTTTCTTCTGCAGATGCGCAGATTAAAGCTACGGTTAATTTTTCTAATAGTGTAAAAATTTCAAAATCAGGTTTTTATATCGGCACATCAAAGGATAACCTTAAAAAGAACTCAAAGCCTGATGTAGTTAATAAATCATATAAATCTGTACCTATGTGGTTTCTTATGAGCAAATACGGTGAAAAGTTAAAAGCGAATACCACATACTATTATAAGTTTTATGTAATAGTTAGCGGTAAAGAATATTGCAGTGCGATAAAGAGCTTTAAAACCAAAGCTTCTACACCTGCACTCAGTGTAACCTGGAGTTATGAGGATGTAACCAAGCTTTCAACCAATGATGCGCAGATAAAGACAACAGTTAAATTATCAAAAAGCACTAAAGTAAATCAGGCAGGTTTCTATATAGGTACATCGGAAAGCAACTTGAAAAAGAATTCAAAGCCTGATACCGTAGACAAAGCTTATACCTCATTGCCTATGTGGTATCTTATGAGCAAATATCAGGGTAAGCTCAATGAAAATACGACATATTATTATAAATTCTATATTACTGCAGGTGGTAAGGAATATTGCAGTGCAGTTAAAAGCTTTAAAACTAAAGCACCTACATCTGTACTCAGTGTAACCTGGAGCTATGAGGATGTAACCAAGCTTTCAACTAATGATGCGCAAATAAAGGCAACGGCCAAATTATCAAAAAATACTAAAATAAATCAAGCAGGTTTCTATATAGGTACATCGGAAAGCAACTTGAAAAAGAATTCAAAGCCTGATACCGTAGACAAAGCTTATACCTCGTTGCCTATGTGGTATCTTATGAGTAAATATCAAGGCAAGCTTACTGAAAATACCACATACTATTATAAGTTTTATATAACGATAGACGGCAAAGAGTATTGCAGTTCGGTTCAAAAATTTAAAACAAAGGAAGTACCTGTGAGTGTGATATCATGGTTTACCAATGCTTCAGGAATAGGTGAGAAAAAGGCAAATATTGAGGCTAATGCAAGTACTTCAAAAACTGTATCGGTTACAGAAGGCGGTTTTTATATCGGTACAGATTCGGACAACAATATGAAAAGATATGCTCAAAAATATTCGAAAGCATATTCTGATACTAATTTTCCGTTCTCTTTTGATACTGGAAAGTATTTGAATTTGACTCCCGGAACTAAATATTTTTATAAGGTTTATTTTATAGCTGACGGAAAAACATATACTAGCTCTGTAAAAAGCTTTACTACGAAGTATGCCGTAATTGAGGGAAAGCCAACGGATACTTTTACACATGTTAATGGTGTAAGCATATCTAATATAAAGAGTACGGAAGCAAAACTTACACTGACGGAAAAATTCAATAAAAAAGTTACCGTAAGTGAATATGGCCTTTATATAGGAACGGTTAGAGAAGGACTGAAAAAATCTTCTAAAATAAATAAAGTGAAAAATGTAAACAGCAACTTTTGCTACACATATGATGTGTCTGAGTACACTAAATTAAAAAGGAATACAAAATATTATATTCAAACATATATAATAGCAGATGGAAAAACATATAAGAGTCAGATAAAAAGTTTTAAAACTGCAGATGAACTAACGTGGCCGGCGCTCAATAGAGGACAAAAAAATATTACACAGGGTTATCATAAGGGCTGCATGGATATCGGTGGTTCAAAGCAAACAGTAGTAGCAGCTATGGGCGGTACTGTTTACAAATATTACCTGTGCAATAAAAGCCATGTTCCCAAAAATCAGGGCGGAGATGGTAAAGGTGCAAGTGCCTCCTGTTGCGGAGGATTTGGCAACGGCTTAATAATTAAGGGTAATGATGGAAGATACTATCAATATGCACATATGTATAAAAATAGTATTCCAAAATCTTTGAGAAAAAAAGGTGCCAAAGTTAAAGAAGGACAGGTAATAGGTAGAATAGGAAATACAGGATATTCATTCGGTGCGCATCTTCACTTTGGTATTTCTACAACGACTAACTTTACAAAGAGTAAGGTTGATCCGATGTTGGAAAAATATAAAGGTATTGATATAGACTATTTTAAGAAAATCTCTGTAAGTAATATTAAGAAAAATGATGCTAAAATTGATGCTAAAATTGTTAATACAAATGTTAGTAAAATAGGTTTTTACATAGGTACTGACAAGAAATCAATGAAGAAATATACGGAAAAGTATAGTGGAAAGCTTTCAGAATTTTATTATCCAATTAAGAAGTGGTGCGGTAGCTTAAAGGCAAATACAAAGTATTACTATAAATTTTATATTGTAGTAAACGGTAAGGAAATTCAATCTGACATAAAATCATTCACTACTTTAAAGAAATAACAAATTATTGAAAAGGCAGATTTTCATATAATGAGAGTCTGCCTTTTGTTGAATATACCTACATATAGACTTTACCAAATGAAAGCGACCACAAACACAACATATAGTGGTGCAAATTTACCTGCACCCAAAAACACACGGAGGGGTGTACAAAAAGAGGGTTAATAGTGCAAAACATCCAAATATTTTATCGAAAAACTGTTGACAAAGACGGAAAGAGGTGATAGAATAACGCTA
>JAZNEL010000030.1:0-48892 GCA_045588555.1 Acutalibacteraceae bacterium
TGCAGCGGCAATAACCAGCCGTAAATTCAAGACAAGTCTGCCCACACACATCAGTGTACAGGCTGACGAGTGCGGACTTGCGAAAGATTCGATAGTTCTTCTTGAACAGGTCAGAACCCTTGACAAAACAAGACTCAGAGAACGCATGGGAAGTCTTGACGAAGTGGAAATGTCAAAGATAAACCATGCATTGTCTGTCAGTTTTGGGCTTAGCTTTACTTAAATAAAAAAATCCCTTGCGAACGCCGGCACCACATAAGGCAGTATTTCTTTAAAATGTGAAATTTTGGCACAATAATGCGTTAAAACCGTCCGATATGCGTTAGCATTATCGGACGGTTTTGCCTTTTCTTGTACTCAAAATTTTCATTTTAAAGTGCTTTGCAGTTTCGTAAGATAGGAAAATTTCTTGTATTGAAGCCACAAAACGCAGCAAGGCTGTCGCCTTGCGAGGCTTTTGGCAAAAATACGGGGAATTTTGTTCGAGAAACAAACACTGCCTTACGTGGTGTCGGCGAAAGTCTCTGCATTTTTTTATTGTGCAACAATAAGATTCCGGGTCGGGTTATTATTTTAAAGAAATTTTTATTCCGACTACTCCATATTTTATTTGTTTTTCTTTAGGGTAATAACAGTCCATATCATTCGGCGATGCCGTTTCGATATATTCCTTTGTATAACCGCATTCTGATAATGGCAGGTTTTTGTATAGCTCTTCAAAAGAATCAAAGATAAATAAGTCCTCAACAGTTACGCATAAAAAATCTTTTTCGTTTTCTGTATTTATAAAGCATATTTCGTCACCAACAGAAATTTTCTGTCTTTTTTTGTCGTATAACCGTAATTCTATTGTTTTATTTCCGTTACGGATGTTTTTTATAGGGTGAGGTGCCAATTTCATAAAATGTTTTTTCATGTGGCTTGTCTCCGTTTTCTATTTTTATAAAGTGATTATAACACAGGCAGATAAACTTTTCAATATAAAAACAGCGGACACGGCAAGCCGTGTCCCTACTGTAATCTGTATCTGTTTTGCGGCGGGATGGGGTCATCCCGCCCTACAATTATCCTTCTTACGGGGCGGGCAGAAGCTATCTCCTGCCGATTATTTCCCCGCGATTGCGCATTCCGAAATCCGAATTATTTAAGTATTTCCTTATACATTTTGATGTACTCGTTGGCGCTCTTGCCCCAGCTGTAGTCGCATTCCATAGCTCTGACTACGAGGCTGTCCCAATATTCGCGGTTAGCGTAAGCGGCGAGACTTCTTCTGATGGCACCGAGCATATCGTGGGCGTTATAGGTCTTAAAGGTGAAGCCGTTACCCTGACCGTCGCCGCTGTCGGTGATGGAGTCGCGGAGTCCGCCTGTTTCTCTGACGATGGGAACTGTGCCGTAGCGCAGAGCCACCATCTGTGAAAGACCGCAGGGCTCACTCTTTGAGGGCATAAGGAAGATGTCGGCACCGGCGTAAATCTTTCTGGCCAGTGCGGGAACGAAGCCGATTTCTATGCCGACCTTGTCGGGATATTTGGCTGCCATTTCCTTAAAGAAGTTTTCATACTGCCAGTCACCCGAACCGAGGAGAGCTATCTGCACATCCGTGGTGTAAAGCAGCTCGTCGAGAATACCCTTGATAAGGTCGAGACCCTTATGAGAAACGAGACGGGTAACGAGACCGATGATGGGGGTATCTGCCTTCTGGGGAAGACCGAGAGCAGCCTGCAGATCCTTTTTGTTTTCTGCCTTGCCCTTCTTTACTGTCTTTACATCGAAGTTTTTAACTATGTTTTTATCCGTTTCGGGATTATAGTTATCTACATCGATGCCGTTCAGAATGCCCTGAAGCTTCCACTGACGGTCACGGAGTATGGTGTCGAGACCGTGGCTGTACCAGGGATCGAGAATTTCATTGGCATAAGAGGGAGAAACGGTAGTAACCTTATTGGCACATTCGATGGCACCCTTCATAAAGTTTACATCACCGTCGTATTCCACGATGGAGGTATCCTCGGCATTGAGACCGATAACATCATTTACCAGCTCGAGGCCGTAGGTGCCCTGATACTGGATGTTATGGATAGTGAATACTGTTTTGATGCCCTGATACCAGGGATCCTTGCTGTAGAAGGCGGAATAGAATACGGGAGTGAGAGCTGACTGCCAGTCATTACAGTGGATGATGTCGGGCTTGAAGTCAACTACGGGGAGAATTTCAAGTGCGGCACGGGCAAAGAAGGTAAATCTTTCCGCATCGTCATAGTGACCGTAAATGGTGTCTCGCTTGAAATAATACTGATTATCGATAAGATAGTAGATAACACCCTCGTGCTTTGCCTGGAAGATACCGCAGTACTGTCTTCTCCAGGCTACGGGAACGGAGATATTGGTGATGAAGGTCATCTTATCCTTAAGCTCCTGACGGATGGTGTCGTAAAGAGGCATTACCACACGGCAGCCGATGAGTCTTTTACGAAGTGCCTGGGGAAGAGAGCCTGCCACATCGCCCAGACCGCCGCTAGCCATAAAGGGAAGTGCTTCACTTGCTACATATAATACTTTCATTTTAATTTTCCTTTCAGAGAGGGAATTTTGCTTTTATCCCGATTATACGGTAGTGTCCTTACCTATATAAAGAGGATAGGTTTCTGCACCGCTTAATTCACGGTTAGGCTTAATGACTACATTTTTATCGAGGATAGCACAGTTAATTACTGCACCTGCGCCGATAAAGCAGTCCTGCATAATGATGGAGTTTTTAACCACTGCACCCTCTGCTATCTGTACACCGCGTGAAAGCACGGAGTTTTCTACAGTACCCTTGATGATACAGCCGTCGGCTACAAGAGAGGTAGAGGCCTTAGAGCATACACCGTAGATGGCGGGCATATCGTCGCGCACCTTGGTATAAACAGGATTACACTTGGTGAAAAGATTCTTGAAATCGCCGGAAAGAAGCTGCATACTGATGTCGTAGTAGCTCTGGAGCGAGTCGATGGTTTTGGCATAAGTGTCTACCTTATAGCCTTTGATTTTAAGGTTATTAACATTCTTTGCGATGGCTTCCTTTTCGAAGCTTTCGCGGATGGAGCCCGAGCCTGCAGCGGCACTGATGATTCTCTGAAGGAGAACGCGGCTCATTACGATGATGTTAAGAGCATAATCGCAGGCCTCATCGCCGTGCTGGTCTACAGTAACCTTTTTAATGTCATTACCCTCGATGTCGAAGGTCATAATGTTCTTAAGCTTGGGTGCTACGCCTCTTTTGTAGGCGATGGTGATGTCTGCTTCGCTGTCCTGATGGAAGTCAAGAAGGTCTGCATAGTTGATGTTACAAACTGCGTTACAGTCAGCTAAAACCACATAATCCTTACCGGATTTGGAGATATAGCCCATCATACCCTGTAATGCCTCGAGACGGCTTTCGTAAACACCGCTGTCGGAAAGATTAAAGGGAGGAAGGATAGTCATGCCGTCTCTTTTTCTGGAAAGGTCCCATGCCTGGCCGGAGCCGAGATGGTCCATAAGGGACTGATAGTTAGCCTTGGTGCTGATGCCTACCTTTGTGATGCCGCTGTTTACCATACCGGAAAGTACGAAGTCGATGAGTCTGTATCTGCCTGCAAAGGGAACGGAGCCCATTGTACGCACGGTGGTAAGCTCATTGAGGTGGTCATCATAAACATTTGAATAGATAATACCTAAAACATTTGAAGCGTACATATTATTTAACCCCCTTTACATCTGTGTCAATCATTTCCTTTGCCGCTACCTTGGCGCCCTTACCGATGGTAACCTTTTCACCGATAACGGTTACTCCCCAATCATCACGGTTTGCGCTGTCCTCGGGGCTCTGGCCTACTACGGCGTTTTCCTCGATTACTGCATTTTCTGCGATGATGGAATATTCTACCGTGGCACCCGACTTAATGATGGTACCGGGCATAATGATGGAGTATCTTACCTTTGCGCCCTCCTCTACGGTTACATTAGAGAAAAGGACGGAATAATCTACCTCGCCGCCGATGTAGCAGCCTTCGCCTACCATCGAGTTTTCGAGCTTGGCAGTGGCTGAAACGAAGTGGGGAGGAGCGATGGGATTTCTGGAATAGATTTTCCAGCTGTCATCGGAAAGATCGAGATCAACCTTCGGATTGAGAAGGTCAAGGTTTGCTTCCCAGAGACTGTCGATGGTGCCTACATCCTTCCAGTAGCCGTCGAATTTGTAAGCGAACATTCTTTCGCCGTTTTCGTGCATGGCAGGGATAACATCGTGACCGAAGTCGTTACCCGAATCGGGATTATTTTCATCGTCGATGAGATACTGACGAAGCTTGCTCCAGGTGAAGATGTAAACGCCCATTGAGGCCTTATTGCTCTTCGGATTTTTCGGCTTTTCCTCAAATTCGCTGATGGAGCCGTCATCGTTTACGAACATAAGACCGAAGCGTGATGCCTCCTCCCAGGGTACCTCGAGCATAGCGATGGTGCAGGCGGCATCCTTTTCCTTATGGAATTTGAGCATTTTGTTATAATCCATCTTATAAATATGGTCGCCGGAAAGAACAGCCACATATTCGGGGTTATAACGGTCGATAAAGTTTATGTTCTGATAAATAGCGTTGGCTGTACCCTTATACCATTCCGTGCCCTTGATCTGCTGATAGGGAGAAAGGACATGAACACCGCCGTAGGATCTGTCCAGGTCCCAGGGACGGCCGTTGCCGATGTAGTCATTCAGCTCGAGAGGCTGATACTGGGTAAGAACGCCCACGGTTTCGATGCCTGAATTAATGCAGTTCGAAAGAGGGAAGTCGATGATGCGGTATTTTCCGCCGTAGGGAACAGCGGGCTTTGCGATGTTTTTGGTAAGTATGCCGAGTCTGCTTCCTTGACCGCCGGCAAGGAGCATTGCAAGACATTCTGTTTTCTTGACCATAATTGTTTCCTCCGTTTCTTTTTATATAGATTATTTATTAGCTTTTTTTGTGTCGGCCTTTACCGCTTTGGTTCTGGCTTTTTTAGGCTTTACTCTGAAAATAACACAGGAAAGTCCGGGAAGGTCGACTGTTATGCTGTTTTCGAAGCCGTGCATAGGCACCTTTTTAGAGGAGACTCTTGTCTTAGTGCCCAGGCCGCTGCCGCCGAACTCCTCGCTGTCGGAATTAAGAAGAACCTCATAGATGCCTTCCTTTTCCACACCGAAGGAATATTTCTCCCTGGTAACGGGAGTGAAGTTACAGGCGATGACGATTTCGTTGCCTGTCTTGTCCTTTCGTGAGAAAGCGATTACGCTGTTATTTTTATCGTCGCTGACGAGCCATTTGAAGCCCTCCCAGCTGTAATCGATTTCCCAAAGAGAGGGATATTTCAGATAGATGTGATTAAGCCTTCTGACATAGTCCTTAAGCTGTCTGTGCTTTTCGTATTCGAGGAGCACCCAGTCGAGACCGCTGTCGTATTTCCATTCGATGAACTGACCGAATTCCTGTCCCATAAAGGTAAGCTTTTTACCGGGATGAGCCATCATATAGCCCATAAAGGAACGAATGCCCTTAAACTTATCGTCGTATTCACCCGGCATTTTACCGATGAGGGAGCATTTACCGTGAACCACCTCGTCGTGGGAGATGGGAAGCACGAAGTTTTCCGAGAAGGCGTAGAAGAAGGAGAAGGTAAGCAGGTCGTGATTATACTTTCTCGAAAGGCCGTCCATAGAGAAATAACGGAGCGCATCGTTCATCCAGCCCATATTCCATTTGAAATTAAAGCCGAGACCGCCGATGTCCGTAGGCTTGGAAACGAGTGGCCATGCCGTGCTCTCCTCGGCTATCATCAGAGGATTTTTATGCTCTCTGAAAATGCCCGTATTAAGCTTTCTTAAAAAGTCCACAGCCTCGAGGTTTTCGTTTCCGCCGTATTTATTGGCTATCCACTGACCGTGCTCTCTGCCGTAGTCAAGATACAGCATCGAGGCTACCGCATCCACACGGAGTCCGTCAATGTGGTATTTGTCTAACCAGAAGTTAGCTGATGAGGTGAGGAAGGAAATAACCTCGTTTCTGCCGAAGTCAAACACCTTGGTGCCCCACTGCTTATGCTCGCCTTTTTTATCATCCTTGTATTCATAGCAGGCCTCGCCGTCGAAATTAGCCAGACCGTGCTCATCCTTCGGGAAGTGAGCGGGTACCCAGTCTAAAATAACGCTGATGCCGTTCTGGTGGCACTTATCCACGAAGTACATAAAATCCTTCGGTGTACCGTATCGTGAGGTGGCGGCAAAGTAGCCTGTTACCTGGTAGCCCCAGGAGCCGTCGAAGGGATATTCTGAAAGGGGCATAAGCTCGATGTGGGTATATCCCATATCCTTGACATAAGGAATAAGCTCATTAGCCAAATCTCTGTAGGAATAGGGAGCCTCCTCACCGTAAATTTTCCAGGAGCCTGCGTGTACCTCGTAAATATTCATCGGGGACTCGTAGACATTGGTCTGCTCTTTAGCCTTAATCCATTTACTGTCTCCCCATTTATAGCCCGAAAGGTCATAGATTTTGGAAGCGGTACCGGGACGGGTTTCGCTGTGGAAGGCATAGGGGTCGCTTTTCGCTGTTTTTTTACCGTCCTGTGCAGTGACTATGAATTTATAGTTGTCAAACTCCTTTACATCAGAAAGGTAGCATTCCCACATACCCGCATCGTTTATTTTTTCCATCGGAGCCTTGCTTTCGTCCCAGCCGTTAAAATCGCCGACTACACTTATGGCTTTCGCGTGGGGTGCCCAGACACGGAAGGACCAGAGGTTTTTCTCATCGGGTACCTTATGGGCGCCCATATATTCATAGGCCTTCATATTGTTTCCCTGATGAAAAAGGTAAAGAGCAACATCATCGCCGCGCTTTATTTTTTCAGCCATTTTTTCACCCTCTTTTTTATTCTTATTCGTGATTTTTAAAGGAAAAAGGGCACACTTACCCACCTTTATAATCCTACAGATAACATAATAGCACTCCCGAAGATAAATTTCAATAGTTTTTGTTATTTTGTTACAAGATGATAAAAAACAATTCACATATTTTGTGAAGTTTGTTAGAACATATCTCTGCTCTTCGGACAGACAGGCGGTAAACCCGTGTTTTTGACAGCAGAGATTAATAATATCACAGCCACTGTGCAAAAAAAGGAGAAAAGGAAAAAAGAAAAAGACGCTGCAGCGTCTTTAATCATTATAAGTGTCCTCATAAAGCTTTTTGATTTTACGGGCAAAGATTATATCCTTCGTATAGGGATCGCTTTTATCCTCGATTTCAAAAAGCTTATTGAGATCTATGTGTAAAATTTCAGCAATTCTTTTCAACTGAAAAAGGCTCGGCTCCTGAACATTTCTTTCTATCTTTGAATAGTTGGACTGATTCATAGGTATCATAGCAGATATTTCCTTTTGAGAAAGGTCAGCATCCTCTCTTAAATCACGGATTTTATAGCCTATATCCATACTTTCACCACTCTTAAACATAGTATATGTATACAGTTTATATCAAAATTAACTAAAACCATTGACTTTTAATTAAAAAGTAACTAAAATGAATTTATAGTTAATTTTTAACTATAGATATTCTTTTAGGAGTGATAAAAATGAAAAAATGTATTTCAGGTATTGTTCTGATGCTTGCTCTTATTATGTGTATGGCTTTATGTGTCAATGCCGCTGACAGTAGCAGTGACATCATAAAAGCAGGTGAGTATCCGCAGACAAAGGTAACGGACAGTAAAATTATTTCTGCTTTGGAAAAGTTACCTGCAAAGTGGAAAAAGATGGACGAATGTACTGAATATTCTGATGTGGTATATAACGGCAAAAGATACAGAGCTCTTAAATTATTGGAAGACAGACCAAACACTTATTTGACTCAATATTATAACGGTTATAATAATACAATAAATGATGTATATTGGTTTAAGTATGAGCCGATTGAATGGATAATTCTTGATTCCGAGAAAGGGCTCTGTATAACAAAATATATTATAGACACACAGCCCTTTGAGCCTTCACCTGTGCAGGCTGAATACAGTGACTGGGAAAATTCTTATATTTATCGTAATAAAGAGGATCAATATGCAAATTATTTTCCTTACAGCTTTATTAACAGTTGGCTTCAAGGCTTGAATGCGGATATGGGAATAGGTAATTTTGTAAGGTCATGGAGTTATGAATATATTCGATATGACGGTATGGGCTCTGCACAGGGAAACACATATTCGGCTCAGCTTTTAAGTGTGCAAAATGCTATGAACTTCCTTTCCGGTTATGAATTTTATCCCGGATCGGGAATGGCCGCAGAAGGTACCGACTATGCAAAGGCGTTGGGTCTTCGAACTGAAAACGGTAAAGGCGGCTGGTGGCTCAGCGACGGCGGCTACTATTCAAACTGCGCCTGCTGTGTCCTGGAGAACGGAACGATTTCCGATGTGACTTATGTTACATCCGGCGTACGCGGTGTAAGACCCACGGTAGCTTTTGATTTTGATGAAGTACACACCCACAAATATGTAGGTAAGGTTACTAAAAAAGCTACGGAAAAAGCACAAGGCGAAAAGAAATATGAGTGCAGTGGGTGCGGCGAGTATTACACGGAAATTCTGCCGAAGACGGAAAATAAAACACTTTCAAAGGTAAAGGGATTAAAGGTAAAGTCCAGAGGTACGGAGCACATCAAAATCTCCTGGTCAAAGGTAAGCGGTGCGGAAAAGTACACTGTATATTATTCAACCAACGGTAAAAAATGGAGTAAAAAGACTGCAAAGAGTAACAGTATAACCGTAAAGAAATTAAAGGCGGGTACAAAATATCAGTTTAAGATAGTCGCCGTATCGGGCAGTAAAAAGGGTAAAGCGAGTGAGATTCTGACGACCTGCACCAAACCGTCAAAGGTAGTGATTAGCTCGCTGAAATCCGCTAAAACAAAAGCTCTGACAGTTACCTGGAAAACCGTTTCGGGTGCAAGCGGCTATCAGGTGAAGTATTCTACTTCAAAAAAATTTACGGAGAAAACTACAAAATCTGCTATCGTAAAAAAGCAGAAGTCAAAAAAGACTACTATTAAAAAGCTCAAAAAGGGTAAAAGGTATTATGTAAAGGTCAGAGCATATAAGACTGCTGACGGTAAAAAGATTTACGGTGCTTACAGCGCAGTAAAGAATATCAAGGTTAAATAAACTTAAAACGGACAGACCTTCACAGCCTGTCCGTTTATTCTTGCGCATAAAAAACAGCGGACACGGCAAGCCGTGTCTCTACTGTAATATCTGATTTTTACGGCAGTATAAAACCGCACTTTTTCATAGCCTTGGCGAGGGTTCTGTTTGCCACTCTGTTTGCACTTTCTGCGCCCTTGGCGGCGAGCTCTTTAAGATAGGCCTGGTCCTTCATCAGCATTTCGTAGCGCTCTCTTACGGGGCGAAGCTCCTCGACTACTGCCTCACCGACAGCCTTTTTAAAGTCGCCGTAGCCCTTGCCCTCGAACTCCTTCTGAATCTGATCGTAGCTTAAATCTGTGCAGGCGGAATAAATGCTCATAAGATTATTTACACCGTCCTTGCCCTCACCGTAGTAAACACCGCCCTCGGAGTCGGTAACGGCGCTTCTGATTTTCTTCATTATGGTTTCGGGTGCATCGAAAACAGAAACATAAGATTTGGGGTTCGGGTCGGATTTGCTCATTTTTTTGGTAGGATCCTGTAAGGACATAACGCGGGCAGAGCCGGTTTTTGAAATGTAAGGATCGGGGATGGTGAAGGTTTTGCCGTAAATGCCGTTAAAGCGTGAGGCGATGTCGCGGGCGATTTCCAGATGCTGCTTCTGGTCTGCTCCTACGGGAACCAGGTCAGCCTGATAAAGAAGGATGTCCGCCGCCATAAGCACGGGATAGGAGAAAAGACCTACATTGACATTGTCGGCGTGGGATAGGGATTTATCCTTAAACTGAGTCATTCTGGACATTTCACCGAACTGTGTGTAGCAGTTCAGAATCCAGGCCAGCTGTGAATGAGCGGGCACATGGCTCTGAATGAAGATGATGTTCTTTTCGGGGTCAAGACCGATGGCGAGGAGAAGCGCAAAAACCTCCATAATCTGCTTACGGAGCTTGGCGGGATCCTGTCTTACGGTGATGGCGTGAAGATCGGCCACGGCAAAGGCACTGTCAAATTCATCGGAGAGAAGCTTCCAGTTTTTCAGCGCACCAAGGTAGTTGCCGAGGGTGGGAATACCCGAGGGCTGGATGCAGGAAAGAATCTTCTTTCTTTTTTCGGGTGCTTCTGTGCCGGGTACAATTATTTTTTCTTCCATTTTATATCGTCCTTTCGGATTTAACTTTATTGAGTGTTATAATTATATTAGAAAGAGAGTTTTTTGTCAAGAAAAAACAGGGCATAAACGCCCCAACATATCCATCATATCAAATCCGAAAGGCAAAGTCAACACTTTTTATGCACTTTTCACAGTTTCTACGCAATATACGAAAAACTAAAGTTAACTTTGTACAGTTTTGATATTGAAATCAGCGAAAATATATGTTATATTATAGTCACAGAAAGGGAAAGGTGATACCAATGTACAGGTAAATCCGAAAGAACTCTTTAAGGCAGAGGATTAAAGCTTAAGAAAGAAAAAATAAAAAAGAAACAAAAATCTAAATCAAAAGAAATCCAAAGCTTAATCTTCACCGTATTTAAAGAGTCCGAAATCTTCATAGGAGAAGCATCAGGCATTGAAGATATAGATAAGAAAGAATGAAAAAACAAAAAAAGAAGATGCCCGATGAATCCGAAAATGAAGAACATCCATTCTGTAGAAAGAGAGGATAACAAAAGATGTTAGATAACAAGAACGAACAGAAATAACCCCCCGGACCATAAAAAGATGTGTAAAGAAACATCGGTCCCCGGGGGTTATTTCATTTTTAGGGAAGAAGTAATAGGGAATAGTGAAGAAGTGTAGTCGCGGACTGTCTCACCTGAAGGGAGAGGTCGCGCGCCTTTTTTATGTAAAAAATCAAGGCGGGATAAGTCATCCCGCCGATAGTTTATTCGAAAACAATTATTTGCTTTACTGTATTCACCGTTGCGTTTACTCCGAGCGGTATTATACATCTCGGTAATGCGTGTCCGATATTGACATTATATACTATCGGTAAATCTCTGTTATTTATAACTGATGTCAGTATTTTTTTATATTCCTCGTAATATGCCTCGTCTGCGGGCTTGCCCACGATAATGCCGTTTATCACATCCAAAATACCTTTGTTTTTAAGTGCCTGTAAGGCTCTGCAGTATGTTTCGGGGTCGGTTTTCATCTCGCTCGACTCAAGAAGAAGGATTTTACCCTGCCATTCCTTTAAGGAAGGTAAAATGCTGTATCTTTCACACAGTAATGCAGATTCCTTATACCATTCGCCCTCATACATATCAAAGATGGTTTCAATGCATCCGCCGAGTATTTTTCCGCTGAAAACCGAGCTTCCCTGTAAAAGCTCAAATCCTTTGTTTTTGTGTGAAATAAGCTTGGTTCCCTTTTGATTTTCACTGAAATCGGTTCTGCACTCATACCACATATCCGAAGGAGTGATTTCTTTGATTTTTCCCGATGAGATGAGCTCTGTGAAATACTTTTCAGTATAGGGAAGCATTTCGTCCTCCAGCTCGCATACATCGGCTAAAAAGGACTGACCGTAAAAGGTGTTCAGGCCGATTTTGTTAAGCATAAAGTGATTAACTGTAGTGTCTGAAAAGCCTAAAAATATTTTCTTTCTAACTGCTTTTTTCAGCTCATCATTTTCAAAAAGATAAGGCAAAAGTCTGAAGGTGTCATCACCGCCTATGGCGCACAGAATCATATCAACCTCATCATCGTTAAATGCCTGCAATAAGTCTTCGGCTCTTTTTTCGGGATGAGCCTTAAGATAATCGTGCCCCTTGAGTGTGTTATTCATTAGCTTTACTTTAAGATCGAGCTTTTCCAGTCGGCTTAAGCCCAGCTCAAGCTCATGCTTTGCGAAGCCCTCGCCTAATGTTCCGTGGGAAAGACTAACTATGGCTACAGTTTTAATCATGTTATCACCTTTAAGTGTAGTTTTGTGTTTTGATTATAGCACAGCTGAAATTATAAAACAATAAAATCATCTCATTTCCTCGCACCGCCCGATTATCTTTGCGGTCAAAAGATATATAATCATAAGAGCGAAAACCCGCGACCGCAATTATTCATTCTTCATTATTCATCATTCATTAAAAAAAGCAGTCCCTTTCGGAACTGCTTCGTTTTACTTTTATCAGCCGTTGGAGCCCATTGAGTAGTTGGGAGCTTCCTTGGTAATGGAAATGTCGTGGGGATGGCTTTCGATGAGACCTGCGTTTGTGATGCGGACAAACTGGGTCTTTTCCTTAAGCTCGTCGATGGTAGCGCATCCGCAGTAGCCCATACCTGCACGGAGACCGCCCATCATCTGATAGATGGTTTCGCTGAGTGTTCCCTTGTAGGGTACTCGGCCTTCGACACCCTCGGGAACGAGCTTTTTATTGTTAGCCTGGAAGTATCTGTCCTTACTGCCGGAGTTCATTGCGGCGATGGAGCCCATACCTCTGTAAACCTTGTACTTTCTGCCCTGATAAATTTCTGTATCACTGGGAGATTCCTCACAGCCTGCCACGAGTGAGCCGACCATAATGGTGGAAGCACCTGCGGCGATAGCCTTAACGATTTCACCGGAATATTTGATACCGCCGTCACCGATAACATTCTTACCGTATTTGGCAGCCTCGTTAGCGCAGTCGAAGATGGCTGTGATCTGGGGAACACCGATACCTGCTACGATACGGGTGGTACAGATGGAGCCGGGGCCGATACCTACCTTTACGCAGTCAGCACCTGCTTCGATGAGAGCCTTGGTAGCCTCTGCGGTAGCCACATTACCTGCGATAAGAGAGATGTCGGGAAATTCAGCCTTGACCTTTGAAACAGCCTTGAGAATATTTCGGCTGTGACCGTGAGCGGAGTCGAGAACGAAGGCATCGACGCCTGCCTCTGCGAGAGGTCTGGCTCTGTCGAGAACATCTGCTGTAGCACCGAGAGCAGCGGCACAGAGAAGTCTGCCCTTGGCATCACGGGCGGAGTTAGGATACTGAACGGATTTTTCGATGTCCTTGATAGTGATGAGACCCTTAAGATTACCTTCGTCGTCTACGAGGGGAAGCTTTTCGATTCTGTGCTTCATAAGGATAAGCTTTGCTTCCTCGAGTGTGGTTCCTACGGGACCTGTCACGAGATTTTCTTTAGTCATAACCTCTCTGATACGGATGTTATAGTCCGTGAGGAATCGGAGGTCACGGTTAGTGAGAATGCCTACGAGCTTTCCGTTTTCACAGATGGGAACACCGGAGAAGCGGTAGGTATGCATTAAGTTTTCAGCTTCATAAACATAGTTATCGGGAGCGAGGAAAAAGGGATTAGTGATAATGCCGTTTTCACTTCTCTTAACACGGTCTACTTCCTTGACCTGCTTTTCGATGCTCATATTCTTATGGATAACACCGAGACCGCCTTCACGGGCGATGGCGATAGCCATTCTCGATTCGGTTACCGTATCCATAGCGGCAGTCATAACGGGAATGTTAAGTCTGATGCCTTCGGTGAGCTGTGTTTCGAGAGAAACATCTGCGGGAAGAACATTTGACTCTGCAGGGATAAGGAGTACATCGTCAAAGGTAAGACCTTCTTTTACAAATTTCTGATTAAAATCCATAATTATCGTCCTTTCTTTGTTTATTCAGCGTGAATGTTTTTTCGGGGTGAATAACGCCCTGAAATAATATTAAGTTATTATAGCACATAGTTTTCGGCTAATCAAGATGTAATTTGAAGAATTTTCTGCCACATTCAGGAAAATGAATAAGAAAAAAGTAGCGATGTAAAGTTTTTTTCTTGCACCGAAAATTTGTTTGTGGGTAGTTTTTTCACTTTTCAACAGGATGTTAAATAATTCCGAGAAAAATTTTACATTCTCAAAGCCCCGAAAATGGGGAGTTTTTAACTTTTTCCGCAGAGTTTTCCACACAAAACAGCGGAAAAAGGTGTGGAAAATGTGAAAAATCAAATTCTGTTAATATGATACAAAATTTTAAAGCACAATTCTACATTTTTCTATTTCCCGCTGTTTTTGACCTTCTTTTAAAAAACCTGCTCAAAGGGTTTGATATTATTCCGAAAATATGGTATAATATATAAGTTAGCGAAAAATGATTATATTAAAGAAAAAAGAAAGGAAAAGCAGGCTTTTTCTTGACCTGTCCCCGATTATCTATGATAAGCACAAACAATGTAACTCTCCAGTACGGAGGCCGAGAGCTTTTTAAAGGTGTCTCCATTAACTTCACTAAAGGTAACTGCTACGGCCTTATCGGCGCCAACGGTGCAGGCAAATCCACCTTCCTTAAAATCCTTTCGGGTGAAATCGAGCCCAATAAGGGTTATGTAACAATTACACCGGGTGAGAGACTTTCTGTATTAAAGCAGGACCATTATGCCTATGATGAATATGATGTCATCCGTACGGTTCTTATGGGTAATCAGAAATTAGTGGATATTATGGATGCCAAGGAAGAGCTTTATGCCAAAGAGGAATTTACCGAGGAGGACGGCATCCGCATCAGCGAGCTTGAGGAGGAGTTTGCCGAAATGGACGGCTGGAGCGCGGAAAGCGACGCAGAAATCCTGCTCAATGCTCTCGGTATTCACAATGAATTTCACTATACTCTGATGAAGGAGCTGACCGGTGAGCAGAAGGTTAAGGTGCTTTTGGCCCAGGCTCTTTTCGGAAACCCCGATATTCTTCTTTTAGACGAGCCTACAAACCATCTCGATGTAGCGGCTATAAGCTGGCTCGAGGAATTTCTGCTTAATTTCGAAAACACCGTAATCGTAGTCAGCCACGACAGACATTTCCTTAACAAGGTCTGCACTCACATCGCAGACTGTGATTTCGGCAAGATAACTATGTATGTAGGTAACTACGACTTCTGGTACGAATATACACAGATGGCACAGAGACAGCTTCGCGAGCAGAATAAGAAAACCGAGGCAAAGATGAAGGAGCTTCAGGAATTTATCGCTCGCTTCAGCGCCAACGCCTCCAAATCAAAGCAGGCAACGAGCAGAAAGAAGCTTCTGGATAATCTCGTTTTAGAGGATATGCCCGTTTCCTCACGCCGCTTCCCCTTCGTGGAATTTAAGCCGGACAGAGAGATAGGTAATGATATGCTTATCGTCGAGGGCCTTTCAAAGACTGTGGGCGACAGAAAGGTGCTCGATAATGTCAGCTTCACTATAAGACCCAATGAAAAGGTAGCCTTCGTGGGCACAGATGCCGTGGCAAAGACCACCTTCTTTAAAATTCTTATGGGTGAATCAGAGCCGGATGAGGGCTCCTTCAAATGGGGCATCACTACCTCGCAGGCCTATTTCCCTGCCGATAACTCTGCCTTCTTCGACGGTGTGGAGGACAGCCTTATCGACTGGATAAGAAAATACTCTGACCTGCAGTTCGAAACAGACGTAAGAGGCTGGCTGGGAAGGATGATGTTTTCCGGCGAGGAGGCCACTAAAAAGGCACAGGTTCTCTCGGGCGGTGAAAGAGTAAGATGTATGCTTTGTAAAATGATGCTCTCGGGCGCTAATGTTCTTATTCTCGATGAGCCCACCAACCATCTCGATCTTGAGTCCATAACCGCACTCAATAACGCACTCATAAAGTTTAAGGGCTCCCTTCTCTTTACTTCTCACGACCATCAGTTCGTGCAGTCTATAGCAGACCGCATCATCGAATTCAGACCTGACGGCTTATATGACAGAAAGGAAACCTACGACGAATTCCTCGAAAACAACGAATTACTTATTACGAAATAACGGAGGTAAACTATGACTTTTGTAATCGGCGACATTCACGGAAAGAAGGAAAAATATCTGGAGATGCTCGAGAAGCTGAACCCCTCGGAAACTGATGCTGTATTCGTTCTGGGAGATGTGATCGGTATCGGCGATGACGGCATCGAAATTCTGAAGGATATGATGTACAGAGCTAATATTTTCCCCGTTTTAGGCGAACAGGAATATCTGGCAAGAGAGCTCTTTCCTCTTATTTCCGAGGCGAAGACCGTCGAAGATGCAGGGGCGCTTCTTTCCGGCGAAAAGGCGGAGCTTTTCGGAAAATGGCTTACGATGAAAAGTGAAAAGACGATTAAGGATTTTCTCGCTCTCGACGAGGAAAACAAAGAAAGCATAATCGATTACCTCACGGAGTTCGCTCCCTACGAGCAGGTCGAGGCAGGAGGAAAAAGCTTTGTTCTCGTTCACGCGGGTATAGACGGCTTCGAGGAAGGAAAGAGTCTCGACGAATATGATGAAAAGGCCTTCGTTTTCGCGGAAACCGATTATCAGAGAGCGTATTTCCCCGACAGCTATTTAATCACGGGTCACACTCCCACAGCCCTCATCGACCGTCAGTGCACAGGTAAGGTTTATTCGAAGAAAAGACACCTGGCCATCGACTGCGGTGTCGCTTACGGCGGAAGACTGGCGGCGGTGTGCCTGGATAAATTAAAGGTTTATTACTGCTGAAAATAAAAGACAGGAGCTGTAAAAAAGTGCAGACCGCATAAACCAAAATAAAAACAGGGCTTCTACGGATAAATTCCGTAGAAGCCCTTTAAAACATAAAAAAGCATAAAATAATTGCAAAAACTTTGCTTTGCGGTTTATGCTATAATCAAACCACCGTAAAAGTTTTGCTGAAATACTTTACGGTGGTTAATTTTATTTCACGGATGCATTTGTCTCACAGGGGAGAATGTTATAGGCGGTGCCGTCACGGTCTATCATATTTATGGGCAGGTCGGGAAGCAGCAGATGTATGGTAGCGATGAAGTTATTACTGTTTGCACCGGGAAAGCCGGTTACCAGGGACAGAGGCTTTCTTTTCGCTATGTGTGCGCAGATGGTAATGATGGGATCGTCGCTGAAATAAACAGCCATCTCTCCGCCCTCCTTCTGTGCGGTCTGATAAAGATTTTCCAGCACCTCGGGATTTACGGGGGTTTCGCTTTTATTCAGGGGTAAAACGGAGACGACCTCCAGCTCTGCACCCCATTTATCGGATAATACTTTTCCTGCTTTGACCAGATTTTCTGATGATTGCTGTGCCGTAACGCAGACAAGAACAGTTTTTCGGTTATTCACGGGAACATTACCTCCTTTTCGTTTTTATTTTATAACGGATAGCTTAATGTTACCTAAAAGATTATATTTCTTTATTTTTACTTTTAGTCCCGGCCTAAAAAATTAATTAATTATTCTTGTAAATAATCTGCACTTATGTTATACTAAATTGATAATAGGATTAAAGGAGGATTTTAATTGGCAGGTAAATCAAAGCTTAAAGTGCAATTCGGAAATTTTTTCAAGTACCGCTATCTGATTAAGGAATTAGTCAGTAAAAATATAAAGCTGCAGTACAGAAACTCGGTCCTCGGTATATTCTGGACCTTTCTTCAGCCTCTTTTAACGATGATAGTTCTGTCTGTGGTGTTCAATAACCTTTTCGGAAGAGATTCGAGCAAGGTAGTAAACTATCCTGTCTTTCTGCTCTGCGGCCGTCTTCTTCACGAGTTTTTCACCTCTTCCACGAAAACTGCGATGAAGTCTATCCGCTCCAGAGCCTCCATCATTAAAAAGGTTTATGTGCCGAAATATATCTATCCCCTTTCGGCTGTGCTTTCCAAGTTTGTGACCTTCCTCATTTCTCTTACTGTTCTGGTGGCGGTTATCCTTTATTTCAATCTCACGGACAATAACCCCATAACTCTTACGGTTAACATTCTGTGGGCTCTGCCTGCGGTGGCAGTCCTGTTCTTTTTCAGCCTCGGTGTGGGTATGATTTTAGCCACAATGAATGTATTTTTTAAGGATATAGAAAATATCTACGATGTTTTCTGCCTTCTCCTTTTTTATGTAACACCCATCGTTTACACAGCTGACCGTCTCGGTTATGCAAACGACACATTTATCGGAATGATGATAAGACTGAATCCGATGTACGGCTTCATCGAAATGTTCAGAGGCGCCGTAATTCACGGAGCAGAGTTTTACACCTATTTCAATATGAATCTGTTTTATTACTGCTGCGGCATAACCGTCTTCGTTCTTATCGTCGGATTTGTGATGTTTTATAAGAAGCAGGACAAATTTATTTTACACATTTAAGTTGGTGATTTAATTGAGTAAATATGCAGTCGAGGTAGACCACGTAAGTATGCTTTTTAATATGAGCAGCGAAAAGGTCGATAACATAAAGGAATATTTCGTCAGACTTCTTACCCGTAAGCTTAATTACGATGAATTCTGGGCTCTGCGCGACATAAGCTTTAAAGTGGAAAAGGGCGACAGACTCGGAATAATGGGCTTTAACGGCGCGGGTAAAAGTACTCTGCTTAAGGTAGTGGCAGGTGTTCTGAAGCCCACCACGGGCAAGGTTAAAATCAGAGGCGTGGTAGCTCCCATGCTTGAGCTCGGTGCGGGCTTTGATATGAACTACACGGGCAAGGAAAATATCTTCCTTTACGGAGCCACTATGGGCTATTCCCGTAAATTTCTCGAGGAAAAGTACGATGAAATCGTAGAGTTTTCCGAGCTGGGCAAATTCATCAATTCTCCGATGAAGAATTATTCCTCGGGTATGAAATCCCGTCTCGGCTTTGCCATAGCTACGGCAGTAAAGCCTGATATACTCATTCTCGACGAGGTATTAAGCGTCGGAGATGCGGCCTTTAAGGAAAAAAGCGAGCAGAGGATTCTCGACCTTATGGATGACGGCGTGACGGTGCTTTTCGTTTCCCATAACACGGACAGAGTCAGAAAAATCTGTAACAAGGCGATTATTCTTACCAAAGGACAGCTGATAGCCTCGGGTGATGCCGAGTCTGTCTGCAATATTTACACGGAAATGGTGAACAGTAAATAAAAATGACCAATCCTCTATGTAGGAAATGACGATTTTTTTTGTTATAGTTGCTTTTTCGGAGTAAAGACTATATAATGGTATCTGTCGGCTGTCGACAATTCAACAAAGAGAAAGGAGTTTTGACATGGCAGAGCAGAAAAAAGCACAAAAGCTTAATGTCAAAAAGACCATACTGACCGGCTTCGGTTTCCTGGCAACTTCAATAGCATGGGCGATTTATGACCCCTATATCACGAAAATTCTTAATAAAATACTTTCGGAAAGTGAGGTTGTAACTAACCTCAGTGCTTCACTTGCAAAGGCGATTCCCTGGATAGGCGAATTTGCAGAGGCACAGGGTCAGAGCACTATTTCCGCTACGGGCGGCTTTTCACTGGTACCTCTTTTCATCGGTATCATTATGACCTTCGATAACATTTTCGGTGTTATCTTCCAGCCCACCTTTGGTAAGCTTTCCGATAACTGTCATTCAAAGCTCGGTAAGCGCCGTCCCTTTATCGTGAGCTGTGCTCCCATTTCCGCGCTTCTCTTTGCGCTCATCCCCATCGTGGCACTTAACACGAGCGGAGCAATGCAGCTTCCCCTTACTATGATTACGGTTATTCTTTTCGTTTTCTCGATGTCTCTGTGGAGAGCACCCGTCGTCGCTCTTATGCCCGACCTCACACCTCCCGAGCTTCGCAGTGAGGGTAACGCCATTATTAACCTTATGGGCGGTATCGGCTCTGCAGTAGGTATGGTTGCCGGTACCATCGGTATCGCACTGTGTACTGTTTTCGCCGGCTACAGCAAGGCAGAAATCAAGGCAGACGAAACCGTTTCCTTCCCCTATGTATTCATCGTAGGTTCCCTCGTTATGATTATCGGCATGCTCGTTCTTCTTTTCTTCGTAAAGGAAGAGGATACCAGCATCAGAATCAAGGGCGACGCTAATCAGTACGCTGACGAAAAGGCACTCAAAAAGGCACAGAAGGAAGCCGCAAAGCAGAAAAAGGCAGAGCTTAAGGCCATCAAGCTTACAAAGGGCGAAAGAAAGAGTCTTATCTTTATGCTCGGCACTCTCTTCTTCCTTTTCTGCGCATCGAATGCCATCACCACCTTCTTCTCACTTTTTGCCCAGGAAATCCTTCATATGATTACCTCCGAGGCTACCTTCATTATGCTCATCTTCGCCGTTTGCTCCGGTGTCGCTGCAATTCCTGCAGGTAAGTTCGGTACGAAGTTCGGCAGAAAGAAGACCATTATCGCAGGCCTTTCGGTATTCCTTGTAGCATTCATCGTGTTCTTCGGTGTATTCCTCGGTATGCTCGGCGGCAAAAACCTTTCTATCAGTAATTATGTAACCGTTAACAATGCTTACATCACCATCGAGGATAACATTAACACATATAACGCAGGGCTGAGCACACAGGCACAGCTTGAAAATGAGACTCTCGACGAAAAAGAGGTTCTCTCCATCGAAGGCTATCTTGCTTATAAGAGCGGAAACGCATTAGAAGGCACAGAGCGTTATTATGAGGTATACGATTTACATCTTACGGAAACTCTCGGCGAGGGAGTTTACAGCGATATTATAAATGTCGCAAATGAGGTTCTCGAAACGGGTACAGAGTCCTTTGAGGTTGCACTCGGAGCAATTATCGAAACTGTGGACAGCGTAACGAAGATTCTTCGCGTACTCATTTATCCCGTTCTTATTCTCGGCGGTGCGGCAAATATGTTCATCACCGTTAACACCCTTCCTCTCGTTCTCGAAATCGGCGGCATCGAAAAGGTCGGCACCTTCACAGGCTATTATTACACTGCCACCTTCTCTGCACAGATTGCTTCCCCCATCGTTTACGGCTTTATCAGAATGTTTGCCGGCACATATATGTCCCTGTTCTATTACAGCCCGATTATGTTTGCCCTGGCGATTATCCTCATCCTGTTTGTAAAGCACGGTGAAGCAGTTCCCCAGGAAATCATCGATAAGATCGAAGAGGAAAACGGAGACTGACAGATAAATAATGAAGGCTCTCTCTGAGTAATCGGAGGGAGCCTTATTTTATTGACAAAGTGTGAATAAAGTGATAAAATAAAGAAAATCGGATATTCGGGAGGAAATATAATGAAAAAGCTTTTATCTCTTTTGCTGGCAGTTATTATGCTTTTATCCGTTATGCCTGTGGCTTTAGCGGCAGACGGCTACAAATGTGACTGCGGAGTTACCCCCATCATTTATGTAAAGGGCAGAACAAATATTTACAAGGACAGATTTTCCGAGCTTAACGATGAAAATATGGCCGAAACCAACCTTACAAGCAGTAAAGAGGAAATAATCGAATCTGCTCTCAATATCGCTACGGCTTTAGGTGAGGCTCTGCTTACCGATGAATGGGACCGCTACTGTGATGTTCTTTTAGAGGAAGTGGCACCCATTTATGACCAGTATAAGCTTAATAACGACGGCGAAAAGGACGAGGGAAGTAAAACGGGCATAGACCCTAACTGGGATGTGGAAAACATCATCAAGGATTATAAGAACAAGGGTATCAGAACCGGACACACCGGTAACGCTACCTATTGGCCTCAATATATGCAGTTCCAGTATGATATGCGTCTGGATCCCCGTGAAAACGCAAAGGATCTTAAAAAGCTTATCGATGCCACCAAAGAGCTTACGGGACACGATAAAATAAACATTATCTGCCGCTGTGAGGGTAATGTTATCGTAAACGCATACTTTAATATGTATGCTGAAGAGGCAAATCAGGAAATCGAAAGCGTTATTATGTATAACAGCATCGCTTCAGGTGCAGAGATAGCCGACGAGCTTTATTCCAATAAGGTTAATCTTGACCCTGATGCTATGAATCGCTTTATAAACGGTTTCCTTGACACTACTCCCGTTACGGAGCTCATCAAGCAGACGGTAAATGTACTTACATACACCGGTGTCATAGAGGGCGGTCTTAACTGGGTTGAGAGCATTTATGATAAAATCAGTCTTAATCTTATGCCCCGACTCATCCGTGAAATCTTCGGCACCTGTCCCGGCTGGTGGGGTATGGTAAGCCCAGAGGCCTTCGAGGATGCTAAAGCCTTTGTGCTGGAAACAGATAATGCTGACGGAAAATACGACAAGCTTATCGAAAAAATCGACGCATATAATGAATATAAGAAAAATGCCGTAAATATCCTCGAGGAAATGCAGGAAAGCGGCGTGAAGGTATATGTTATCGCCAAGTACGGCGAACAGATTTATCCTGTAATCGAGGACGCGGATATGCTCGGTGACGGTGTGGTTTCCCTTAAGAAGCAGACCTTTAACGGTGCCACCACCTCAAAGATAAATACCGTTCTCGAGGAGGATTACATAACAGACCGCGTAGAAGCGGGCTTCGGTGAATTTATTTCAGCTGATAAGAAGGTGGATGCCTCCACTGCCGCCTTTGTTGACCATACCTGGTACATTAAAAATCTCGCTCATCACGATTATCCCTGGAGTGTGGAGTTTATGATGTGCGACATCCTCAATAGCGGCAAATATACTACGGTAAAGGATTTAGAGGATTATCCCCGTTTTATTCACTATGAGGAAACGATGGAAATAATCTTTAACTTTACGGAGCCTGCCTTGGTAGGCAAGCTTACGCCGCTTACAGAGGAGAATGCTGACGACACCGTATATACTGCGGATACCTCCTCGAGGTTTGCAGTGCTCATCAGATTCCTTACGGCACTTATTAATTTCTTTACTTCATTGCTCGTTAAATAAAAAAGCATAAGAATTAAGGGTCTGTAAAAAAGTGCAGACCGCATAAGCCAAGATAAAAACAGGGCTTCTATGGATAAAAAAATCCGTAGAAGCCCTTTAAAACATTAAAAACATAAAAAGCAAATATTTTATATGCAACACCATATTATTTCATATAACATAAAAACAGATGTGTTTTAAAGAAACTTAAACACATCTGTTTTTTTGTTTTGCTTTTTGATCTTATGCCTTGTCAGCGCAGCCGAGAACAGTTTCGATCTTATGAGATACTACACCTTCGATAGCGTCTCTTGCGGGAGTGAGGTACTGTCTGGGGTCGAAGTGCTTCGGATTTTCGCTGTAGTGCTTACGGATAGCAGCTGTCATAGCGATACGGATGTCAGAGTCAACATTGATTTTACATACAGCCATGGAAGCAGCCTCGCGGAGCATATCCTCGGGGATACCGATAGCATCGGGCATTTCACCGCCGTAAGCATTGATGGTCTTAACATCCTCCTGGTTAACAGAGGAAGCACCGTGGAGAACGATGGGGAAGCCGGGGAGCTTTTCTTCTACTTCCTTGAGGATGTCGAAGCGGAGCTGGGGCTTCTGGCCGGGCTTGAACTTGTAAGCACCGTGGCTGGTACCGATAGCGATAGCAAGTGAGTCAACGCCTGTTCTGGTAACGAAATCGTAAACCTGTGCGGGGTCAGTGAAGTTTGCATCCTCTTCGCTTACGTTAACGTCGTCCTCGATACCTGCAAGCTGACCGAGCTCACCCTCAACTACACAGCCGTGTGCGTGAGCGTAGTCAACTACCTGCTTTGTGAGAGCCACGTTTTCCTCGTAGGGAAGGTGTGAGCCGTCGATCATAACTGATGTGAATCCGCCGTCGATGCAGGCCTTACAGGTTTCGAAATCGGGGCCGTGGTCGAGATGGAGAGCGATGGGAAGACCTGTCTCCTCTGCTGCAGCCTTAACCATAGCTACGAGATAGCCGTGAGAGGCATACTTTCTGGCACCTGCGGAAACCTGGAGAATAACGGGAGAATTGTGCTTCTTTGCAGCTCTGGTGATACCCTGAATGATTTCCATGTTGTTTACATTGAATGCACCGATAGCGTAGCCGCCCTTATATGCATCCTCGAACATTTTTTTGGTTGTTACTAATGGCATAGTTAACTACTCCTTTATTTGATTTTTTGTTTATAGATTAACAGGTAAAGTATACTCTGTTATTTACTTATTGTCAAGCGTTAGGGGTATAGGTGAAGGCAAAGCAGTGTGAACGAATCCTGCCGCCCATTACCTTGATTCGGAAATCGTTACCCGTCATAATGGTGCCGCCTACATTGATGGAGGAAACATAACCGATGTCGTCTCTTACGGCGCTGTCGTGGGTTATTATGCCCAGCCAGGTGGAGGGGTCGCCTGAAAGCTCGATTTTAGCGTTTTCCTTTACGAGCTTTTTAAGATCGTCGCTCGTGATGGTGTAGGTGGATTTGAAATTAGCATCGAGGTAGTCGCCGTAGCTCTTTCTGCCGCCGCTGAGGTAAGGCACGGAGGCACCGATACCCTTGCCCCATACATTATAATAGGAGGTGGTAACACCTGCACTCATCGCGTGGAAGGGTGTAACAGCCACATCTGAACCGTTTGCGATGTAGTAGCCGCCGGCCATAACATCGTCAACCACGGAGTAAACTGTCTGTGAGGGAGTTTTGCCGAAGGCGGTGGCATCGGCGCCGAGATTGAAGCCGTTATATTTGGCGAAGGTGTAAATGGCTACTGCCTGTGCCTTGAGGGCCTCTACCTGGTAGGAGCCGCCCATTTCGGACTCGAGAGCAGAGGCGATGAAGTCACGGGTGTTATATTCTGTGCCTGCGTATTTGATTTTGGCGGGATAGGCGTCGCCGGAAACTATTTTAGTGTTTTCGCTGGCATCGTAGTAATAGTGAGCGAGAATCTGCCAGGCATCCCAGCCCTGTGTGGCAAGATAGTTAGCACCGACCTGGCTCATACCTACACCGTGGCCGTAGCCGAAAACATAGAAGGTGAAAACACCCTTGTCGGATTTGACAGCCGCAGTGGTGGTAGTGGCTGAAACCTCGGGAGCTACCTGCTCGGTTATGCCGTTATTGAGCTGTGCAGGGTCCTTGGTGGTGTTTACGAAGGGACTTTCGGTGGTGGTAGGTGCGGCGGTGGACTGATAATATGCGGGATTATTTACGGTAAGGTCGGGAGGAGTGGTCGTGGTAGTCTGGGGCTTTAACATAAAGTAAGTCATAACCATGGGACTTACGATGGCGAAGATTAAAACCACGGCTGCGAAAATGAGCATACCCTTGGTGAGGGTGAAGACTCCGTCCTTTGCCGCGGCGGCGGGAGCTTCGTCCTTTTCTTCGTCCTCCTCGTCGCTGTAATCGATTTTAGCGATGGCTGTGCTGATGACCTCTGCCTTCTGATTAACTACATCGGAAAGGATGGTTACCGCGTGGGGAAGGATTAAGGGGATGTCGTCTGCGTTGGCGGTGTTTATCTTTTTTGCCTTGGCGGTGCTTCTGTCTACCACTGCCACATAAGCGTAGTAGGAGCTCTGGCCGTCCTCGCCCTCTGCGGTATAAACGGGAGAAATACAGGCACCGAAGTCACATTCCGTGTTATACATAGCCTCTCTGGCGTGGCGTATAACTCTCATCGACTCGCTTTCCTTGGGGATTTCGCCATCGTTATTCTGAAGGGTTTCCTCGAAGTCGGCCTCCTGCTCTGCCTCATCCCTCATTTCCTCGGGATCGGTTATTTCCACGAAGCCTACTCTGTCGGTAAGACCGTCGATTTTATCGTAGAGATTATAAATCCACATAGTGGCCTCACCTGTGGCAAGAGCTACTCTTTTGTCGAGCTTTTTCAGAGATGCGACCATACCTTCCACTGCGGGAGTGATGTCGTAGTCGGGCATCTGAATGCTTTCGCCGGAAAGGTCGGCAAAGGGATTTTCACTGTGTCGGTTCATCTGAGCGAGGATTTCCTCCTCTTTTTTCACCAGACTCGAAAGAACCTCATCCAGACGCATAAAGTCGAGAGGGATGAAGGTAAGTCTGCCCGAAAGAGCCTCACAGGTAAAGCCGCTGTAAAGACCGTCAGAGGTGATGTGAAGAGTGCTGTTTTCGGGAACACAGCAATGGCCGTCAATGTCGATTTCCGAAACATCGTCACCTGCATTTACAGTGATGAAATCGGCGATTTCGGGAGAGACGGAGCTTTCTAAAATAAGCTTTGCGATAAGGTCTTTTTTTGCCTTGATGAAATCTGTGTGCTCCGCGGCGACAATAATGTGCTTGCCCTTTTCCAGAGCAGACATCACCGCATCAAACATATCGCCGTAGCTTTCGAAATCCTCGATAGCCTCCTCCGACAGACCGAATTTGTCCAGAGCGAGACAGATTTTGTAAATGGAGTCGGAAGAAAAGGCAGAAATGTCCTTTAGTGTGTATAAACGTATCATTATGTTTTTAACCTCCGATATAGTGGTTTGTTATCGTTATCAGCCGACTTCCCAGCGGCTTGCGTTCACATAGGGGTTTTTAAGCTTCTTTTTGTCATAATAGGCCTGGGGGTATCTCGGGTTCGGGTTTACCGTAGCCTTTGAAACATCCACATCTGTGCTTTCACCGGGTCTTACTAATCTGGCCACCACGACGAAGCGTGCATCGTCAAACTCGTGAGAGCAGGTGGAGAGGGTGAGAAGCTTATCCGTGGGAAGAACATCCACACCCGTGTCGTAAAGGGAGCGCTGCTGCATTTCGTTAAGATAGGCGGCGAAGCGGTCCTGAGTGCTTAAGGAGGCGAAGTAATATCTGAACAGATAGCCGTTGTCGTCCTCCTCGTAGGCATTGGTGATGAAGGCGGCCACTACCTTCCAGGAGTAGTCACGGTAAAGAGTGTTAAAGGTAATGACGGGAGCGGCTCTGAAGCCGTCGATGGTTTTATATTCGTCGAGAGCACCGAATACCGTGCCGTTATTCATATGATGGCCGAAAATGATGGTGTTCGTGTCGAGCTCTACGATGTTGTTTACATGGGTAACGAAGGGACAGCCGTATTTGGTGCTTTTACCGTAGAAATTCTTTTCCAGGTATTTGGAGTCGTTTTCAGCCTGTACGATGGGGAGACTGAGTCCGATTCCGTCTGCCTCGAGATAACCGACGAAATCCTGATTCGTGGCATAGAGGCGGGCATATTTAAGCTGAAGCCCCATAGGGAAGATTACATTCGGGTATTCCTTCTGTATCTGTGCCCACTGCTGCTCGGGAGTGAGAGCGGCGGTGGTCGTTTTATCCTTATTGTCCTTTTCGTTCTTCTTTGTGGACTCCTTATTGTCGCCGTTTTCTTTACTCGTGGAGGGCTCGGTGATAATCAGGTCGGAAATGCCCTCCTCCAGCTTGTTGTTTTCACTGGAGAGACGGTATTCATTAAGAAGCATACCTGCCGAAATGACGATAGCGATGAGGGCTATTACGAGAACGGTGCGACGGATGATTTCGAAGTGGGAAAGCTTTTTCTTCCCTTTTTTCTTTTCCGTCGGTGCTTCGATGTTAGAGCTGATGTCGGTTACCTCCTCGTCGGCGGTGTCTTCGATGTCGAAGGTGCCGCTGAAATCGAGAGGTACATCTCTGCTTCTTTCGGGAGCAGGCCTCTGATAGGAGGAGGCTCGTCCCTGTCTTAAGAGAATGGAGTTAAGCTCATAGGTGCTCATTTCCATTTCCTCGACTCTGAAGGAGCCTTTTTTAGGCGGAGATGCCTTGTGGGGAAGATTTATGGTTTCTTCCTCTATTTCTATTTCGTCAGTCGGAGAGGGTCTGACAGGCTCGGGCTTTACGGGCTCGGAGCTTTTTTCTTCCTCGGCATAGTCCTCTGCCGTGCCGTAGTCCTCGTATTTTTCATCGCTTACGGTCGGCTTGTCGAAATCCTCACTCTGATAAAGCACTCTCATACCGGAGTCGGGCTGACCGTCGGGTACCGTGCTTTGGGGCTGTGCGGGAGCAGCAGGCTGAACACCGTACTGCTGTAAAATGAGATTCAGCTGCTCCTGTGTGAGAGGGACAGGCTGTACGGGATAACCCGGCTGTCCGTAGGGAGCTTGTCCCACGGGAACATAATAAACAGGCTGTCCGTAGGGATTCGGCTGAACATAGTAGGGCTGCTGTAACGGAATCTGTCCCTGTGCGGGAGCTTCTCCCGCTCCCTCGGGCGCGCCTGAGGGGTTTACCTTCCCGGGGGACATATCCTTGTCGTCATAAATGTTTTTCATAGTTAATTCCTCGGATAAGAATTTATAAATTCCTTTATACTGCCCTCTGACCTTAATTCAGGGCTGTTTATGATACATAATCTTAATTGATTGATAGCGTTTGAGGCGGAAACGAAGCGGTTATAATCTCTGCAGTTACCCTCGCTTCTGCCGTGAAATTCTTTCAGATAAAGGTTTTCACCGTCGGTAACGGCGATGTAAATGAGGCCGACTTCTTTTTCGGGGTCGTCACTGGTGGGGCCTGCCATACCTGTTACGGCTACACCGTAGTCGGCACCCGAAAGCTCTTTGACACCGAGGGCCATCTGTGCGGCGACGATGTCGCTTACGGCACCGAAGCACTTCAGGTCATCGGCTCTGACGCTTAAAAGTCTTTCTTTGATTTCATCGGAGTAGGACACTACACCGCAGTGGAAAACCCCGGAGGCACCGCTTATGTCCGTGATTCTTTTCGCGCAGAGACCTGCGGTACAGCTTTCGGCAAAGGCAGCCGTAGCTTTCTTTTCCTTCATAAGAGAAACTGTAGCTTCCTCTATGCTCGGGACATCGATGCCGTAAATACAGCAGCCGAGTCTGGCCTTTATCTCTTCGAGCACAGGCGAAATCAGACTGTCGGCGGCCTCCTCGCTGTCTGCCTTCGCAGTAATTCTTAAGAGTGCCTCGCCGTCTTTGGCATAGGGGGCTACGGTGGGATTTTCTTTTTCTAAAAGGTCTGCCACCTTCTCGCTCATGGCGCTTTCGCCGATGCCGAAGGTGCGGACCGTGTGTGACCTTATAACTGAATGTGAGAAGTTTTTCAGATATGGCACGACCTGCTCGGTGAACATAGGCTCCATCTCTCTCGGCGGACCGGGGAGAATGATGATTTTTCTGCCTCCGTCCTCCATAATGAAGCCCGGTGCCGTACCGTTTTTATTCGGAAGAACACGACTGTCCTCGGGGGCAAGAGCCTGCTTGGCGTTGGTTTCAGGCATAGAGAGTCCCTTGCGTAAAAAATATTTCTCGATTTCTGCGAGTATGTCGTCTCTCATAATGAGAGCTTTTCCGAAGTAGTCGGCGCATACCTCCTTCGTAAGGTCGTCCGGAGTGGGGCCGAGACCTCCCGTGAGAATAACCGTGTCGGCTCTGGAAAAGGCGTGGTCAAGACAGGCCTTGAGCCGCTCGGCATTATCACCGACGGTGGTCTGATACATAAGGGAGATGCCCAGAGCAGCGAGCTCCTTTGAAAGGAACCGGGCATTGGTATTAAGAATGTCGCCTAACAGAATTTCTGTACCGACGCTTATAAGCTCACAGTTCAGGGGAATCACCTCGTTATATCTATTCAGTCTACAAATTCAAATCTGGTCGTTTCGATGGCTCTTTCGATCATTTCGCTGAAATCAAATACGCTTTCAGCCTTTTCGATAAGCTCGATGGTGGGTCTTGTTCTCGGGTGCTTCGGTGTGAATACCGTACAGCAGTCCTCGTAGGGAAGGATAGAGGTTTCAAAGGCACCGATGGCACGGGAGATTTCGATGATTTCGTTTTTATCCATACCGATGAGCGGACGGAAAACGGGCATATTGACTGCCGCATCCGTACAGGCTATGGCACCGAGAGTCTGGGATGCCACCTGGCCGAGGCTTTCGCCTGTTACCAGAGCGCCGCAGTTATCTCTTTCGGCGAGTCTGACGGATATTTTCATCATCATCCGTCTCATGATAATGGTGAAAAGCTCCTCGGGACAGTGCTCCTTGATAGCCTCCTGAATTTCCGTGAAGTTTACTACGGCGAAGTTAACTCTGCCGCTGTATTTAGCCACGATGGAGACAAGGTCACGGACCTTCATTTCCGCTCTTTTACTGGTGTAGGGAGGAGCGGCGAAGTGGATGGCGGAAAGCTGAAGACCTCTTTTGGACATCATCCAGCCCGCTACGGGACTGTCGATTCCGCCCGAAACGAGCAGTGCTACTCTGCCTGCAGTGCCGACGGGCATACCGCCTGCACCCTTTATCTGATTGCCGTGGATGAAGACATTTTTATCTCTTACCTCCACGGTTACGGTAATGTCGGGATTATGGACATCCACACGAAGGGAGGGAATGCTTCGCAGAAGATGAGCACCTACCTCACGGCAGATTTCGGGAGAGGTGAGAGGAAAACGCTTGTCGCTTCTTTTGGCTGTTACCTTAAAGGTTTTTACGCTTTTCAGGTCGTCTCCGAGATAAGAAAGAGCCGTGTCCTTTATGCACTGAAGCTCCTTTTCCGTAACTGCCGCCTTCGAAAAGGCCACGATACCGAAAACCTTTTTCACTGTCTCTACTGCCGCATCGAAATCCACATCCTCATCTGCGGGCTCTGCCACGATGGTTGACTGGGATTTGATGAAGGTGAATTTACCGGCCGATTTTAAAAGCCTGCGCTTCATATTTTTTACGAGAACATCCTCAAAGGTGCTTCTGTTGAGACCCTTGAGAGCGAGCTCTCCGTTTTTTATGAGTAATACTTCTTTCATTTTTTACCTCTTATTTTTTCATAATAACTTTCATAGCCCTGCCGAGTGCTTCGGTGAAGCTGTCCAGCTCCTCCTCTGTGGTGAAGCGGGAGAGGCTTATGCGAAGGGACGAGTCGATGAGACTGTCGGGAAGCTGCATCGCCGTAAGAACATAGCTTTTATGGCCTTTGGCACAGGCAGAGCCGGAGGAAACATAAAATCCGCTGTCGGAAAGGAAATTAAGCAGAGTTTCGCTTCTGTAGCCGGGCAGAGAGATGTTTACGATGTAGGGGAGAGCATCCTCGGGGCTGTTAATTACTATACCGTCTTTTTCCTTAAGCTTCGCGGTGAAGCTGTCACGAAGAGCGGTGATTTTTCCGAGGGAGGCCTTTATCGAGAGCTCCTCCACCGCACCCATAAAGCCTGCTATGGCGGGCATAGGCTCCGTGCCGGGACGGATGTCCCTTTCCTGACCGCCGCCGACTGCCACGGGAGTGAGCTTCGTGCCTTTTTTTATAAAGAGTGCGCCCACACCCTTCGGCCCGTGAATTTTATGAGAGCTGACGGTCATAAGGTCTGCACCGAGCTTTTTTACATTGAGGGGGATTTTACCGAAGGCCTGGACGGCATCGATGTGGAAAAGAGCAGGAGAATTTTTTCTTTTGATTACCGAAGCGATTTTATCCACGGGCTGTATGGCACCGACCTCGTTATTGACTGCCATAATGCTGACGAGCACTGTCCTTTCGTTTACGGCATCCTCCAGAGCGGAAAGGTCGATTATACCGGACTTATCGGTGCCGATGCGGATAACCTCGAAGCCCTCCCTTTCGAGTCTGTCGAAGGCCTTCTGAACGCTCGGATGCTCCACGGCAGAGGTGATGACACGGTTGCCCTTTCTTTTGTTTGCAAAGGCTGCTCCGAAAACTGCCAGATTATTGCCTTCGGTGCCTCCGCCGGTGAAAATTATCTCATCTCTTTCGCAGGAGAGAGCCTTCGCCACCGTTTCTCTTGCCTTAAGCAGGAGAGCGTCTGCCTCGATACCCTTTTCGTGGAGAGAGGAAGGGTTGCCCCAGCAGCTTTCCAGAGCATCAATCATATTCTTTTTCGCTTTTTCGCACACCTTCGTGGTAGCGCTGTTATCCAGATAAGCGCCCATAGGACATACCTCCTCATCATAATCCTACATATTATACTATAAAGGCGAAAAATATTCAATGGCACATTGTTTAAATAAAGGTATATTTTTGTAAAATTTTCGTAAAATACTTTTATAAAATACTAATAATGCTTTAGAAATAATTAAAAATGTTTCGGAGGAGAGAAAATGGAAAACAAAAAAGGCGAAATGAAAAGCAAGGCTGTCTGGGTGCTGTCTGCCCTATGCTGTGCGCTGCTGATACTGACGGCGATGAACTCGGCGAGACTGAAAAATCTCGAGAGAGAAGGCGAGATTCAGAGACAGAAGTACCTTTCGGAGCTGTGCGAGAGTTTGGACAGTATGACCGTAAGCCTTAATAAAAGCCTGTGCACCTCCACGGCGGAAATGCTCCGCGAAAACGGAAACGACCTGGTAAAGCAGGCGGCAGTGGCGAAGGTAAGCCTTTCGGGTATAACCGACGAGACCATTATAACCGATGAAATATTTAAATTTTTGTCGCAGGCGGGAGATTATGCTCTTTATCTTTCGGGAAAGGAGAATTTTTCTCTGACGAAGGAGGAGAGGGAGAAGCTGAAGGCTCTTTACGAATATTCGAAATACCTTTCCGACTCTCTCGAGCAGATAAGCACTGACTATTATTCGGGCAGAGTCGCCTTTACGAAGAAGGTGAATAACCTGCTTTCCTCGGCAGAGGATGAGGGCATAAGCTTTTCCGAATCCTTCTCCGATGTTCAGCAGACGATGGGAGATTATCCCACTCTTTTATATGACGGACCCTTTGCCGATGCGATGGTTAATAAAAAGGCACTCGGTCTTAAGGGAGATGAAATTACTGCGGATGAGGCGAGAAAGAAGGCGGCGGAGTATTTGGAATGTGAAGCAGAGGGGCTGAAAAGGGAGGCCGACACAGAGAGCGAAATCGGGCTTTACTGCTTTTCTTGCGGCGAGAGAACGGCAGGCATTACCAAAAAAGGCGGTATGCTCTGCTATATGACTGACCCGGTCTACGCGGGAGAGGCTGCCATCAGCACCGACGAGGCTGTAAAAAGGGGCAGGGAATATCTTAAGAAGGCAGGCTTTACGGAGAATGTCAGAGAAACCTATTACAGCACCTACGACGGAATCTGTACGGTGAATTATGCCTACGAAAAGGACGGCATTACCTTTTATTCCGACCTTATAAAGGTGAGTATTTCTCTGGAAACGGGAAAGGCCGTGGAGCTGGACAGCCGCGGATGGCTGATGAATCACAGGGAGAGAAGAATAAAGGAGGCTATGCTTTCTGCCGAGGAGTGCAGGTCGCTTCTGACTCCCTATCTGACCTTTATTTCGGCAAGATTGGCCTTTATTCCTCTCGAAACGGGGGAGGAGACTCTGTGCTACGAGCTTCATTGCAGAGACGCAGAAGGACAGGAGGCTCTGGTGTATATTAATGCAGAGAGCGGAAAAGAGGAGAATATCCTTCTTCTCCTTTACAGCGACGGCGGAGTGCTGACGAAGTAATTCTGAAGCAGTGAAAAAATATGCAGAGAAATTATACGCGACAGATGTCTTTTATTTCTTCTTTGGCAAGAGTTTTTTTAAATCATAATCAGAAAAAATATGAACTAAAAGTAAATAAAGTCTGCAAACTATTGCAAAGTTTAGACGGAAGATGTAATATTATTGTACAAATGATTGATAGTTTTTTCATTTTCATAGTTACCTCAATCAAATTCCCAACAAAAATCCCTCGGTTATGCCGAGGGATTTTTGTTTATGTCTTTTGCATAATTATTAAATTCTGACGCTTATTTCTCCGCTGCTTAAGCTTTCCGATTTGCCGTCTTGCGTTTTTACGATGAGATGGCATTCACGGTCGATGTCCTGTGCGGTGGCTCTGTAGCTTCCGTCGGGAGAAATAACGGTTATTTCTTCGCCTAAAAAGAAAAGCCGTTCTCTGTAAAGAGGGATAAACTCTCTGCTTTTTATTCTGCCCATGTGATACATAAAGCGGTTTACGACCTCTCCGATAAGCTTTTCACGCAGACTCGTGCTCTGCTCTGTCAAAGATCCCGCTATGCCTCTGATTTCCTCGGGAAAGCCTCCCTCGGGAGGAGAGAGATTAATGCCGATGCCCACGATAATATAGTCGGTGCCGCCACGGGTGAAGGCGCCCTCGGTGAGAATCCCCGCTACCTTTTTCCTGTTTACGAAAATGTCATTTACCCATTTGATGTCTGCCTTTATCTCTGTGACTGCTTCGATGGCCTCCGCCACGGCTACGGCACAGAGAGGAGTAATGAGAGTACATTCATCGGGTGAAAGGTCGGGGTGAATAAGCAGACTCATATAAATTCCCGTGCCGTCGGGTGAGAAAAAGCTTCTGCCCTTTCTGCCTCTGCCTGCTGTCTGACTATCGGCGACAAAAAGCACGGTCTCCTTCTCTCCGTCAGCTGCCATTTTTTTTAGCTCGTCATTAGTGGAGGTCGTTTCCTTTACCGTGATTATTTTTATCTCCCTGTCAAGGTGAGCTCTGATTGTTTTTTCATCCATAAATTTTTCTCCTGTTCGCTGTGTGCTGTGCTTACGCGGCTCCTTTTCGCATTATTTTACATTTTTCTGCATATCTATTTTACCATTTTTCTGTCGCAGAATGCAATAGCGGGGCGAAATTAAGGAAAAAACCTTACATATTATTAAGATTTTAGCGTAGTACTTGACAAAAGGGGTGGGAATGTATTAGAATAATTGTCAAGTTATAATCGGAAAATGAATAGGAAATATATATTTATTCATTTTCATCGGTTATCAGAAAAGGGCATTGCCCGAAAATATTAATCCATAGGAGGAACAAAATTATGAAAAAATTACTCGCAGTTCTCCTCGCAGCTCTCATGCTCTTCACACTCGCAGCATGCGGCGGTAACGGTGACGGAGAAGAAACCACAGCAGCAGGTACAGAAACCACAGCAGCTGCATCTGATGAAATCATCAAAACAATTACAGCAGGTACAGGCGGTACTACAGGTACATATTATGCCTTTACTACGGCAGTAGGTCAGATTCTCAATACTGACGCTTACACCTTCAATGTAATTTCCACTGGCGGCTCACAGGCTAACATCGAAATGATCGCAGACGGCGAAGCACAGTTCGCTATCGTACAGAACGATGTTATGAACTACGCTTACGAGGGCACAAACGGCTTTGCTGAAGCTATCACAGATTTCTCTGCAGTAGCCTGTGTTTATTCTGAGGTTTGTCAGCTCGTAGCTACCAAGGCTTCCGGCATCACCTCTCTTGCTGACCTTAAGGGTAAGACTGTAGCAGTAGGCGATGTAGGTTCAGGCGTTTACTACAATGCAACACAGATTCTCGAGGCAGCAGGTCTCGACATCGACAGCGACATCAATAAGGTAACCGCTTCCTTCGGTGATTCCGCTACACAGCTTAAGGACGGCTCCATCGATGCAGCCTTCATCACTGCAGGTGCTCCCACCACAGCTATCACAGACCTTGCCACTACTACAGATGTAGTTCTCGTAGACCTCGGTGACGACATCATCGATTCTCTCATCGAAAAGTATCCCTTCTACGAAAAGTTTGAGGCTACCGCTGACAGCACAAAGTACGACTTCGTAACAGAAACAGTAAACACTGTCGCTATCAAGGCTACCTTCGTCGTTTCAAATAAGATGAGCGAGGATCAGGTATATCAGATCACAAAGGATCTCTGGGAAAAGCAGGCTGACATCGCTGTTGCTCACGCAAAGGGTAACGAAATGGTTAAGGAAAACGCAGTAGCCGCTGTAGGTAAGGTTCCCGTACATCCCGGTGCTGAAAAGTACTATAAGGAAATCGGCGTTATCGCATAAGTTTTCTGAAAACTAAATCAGTATAAAATAAATGCTGCACCAACCTGCAGCATTTATTTGACTTAAAAAAACTTTTTTTATTTCTGAAATTCAAAGAAAAGGAGGAGGATTCATGGACGAGAATAAGGTTTTCGAAGCAGAAGAAGCGGTCGATGCCGAAGCGATTATGCAGGAATTTGACCGAGAAAGTAATGTCCGTGTATTCACCGGTTGGAGAAAGAAGGTTATGACAGCGCTTATGTCAGCCTTCAGCATTTATGTGGTGCTTATGGCCCTGGTTTTACAGAATGCCACCAAGCATACAAAGCTCACAACCTTTATGGCTTTTATAATGTTTATGGGGTATCTCATTTTCCCGGCATATAAAAAGCAGACCAAAAAAATTAATTATGTTCCCTTCTACGATATAATTTTAGCAGTAGTCGGTGCCGGCTCATTTTTATACTACACGGTTTTTCAGGAGGACATCATCTTTATGTCCCGAAGAATCGGTACTCTGCAGATAGTAATTGCTCTCATAGCCATTATCCTTATGGTAGAGCTGTGCCGCAGAGCGGTGGGTCTTCCGATTATCTTCGTGGTAGGCGGTTTCGTGGCCTATGCGGCGATAAAGGCCTTTACGGCAAATCCCGACATAGCTCTCAGAAGCCTTATGTACAGTCTTTTCTATGATGTGGCAAACGGTCTGTTCTCCACTCCGGTTTATGTATGCACGACCTTTATCGTGCTGTTCATCATTCTCGGTGCCCTTCTCGAAAGAACAGGTATAGGCACCTTCTTCGTTGATCTGGCAAACTCTGTGGCCGGCTCATCAATAGGCGGCCCTGCAAAGGTAGCTGTTATTTCCAGTGCTCTCGAGGGTATGTACTCGGGCTCATCCGTAGCAAACACCGTAGGCAGCGGCTCCATTACCATTCCTATGATGAAAAAGACAGGCTATAAGCCCGAATTTGCGGCAGCTGTAGAGGCGGCGGCCTCCACAGGCGGTCAGATTATGCCTCCCATTATGGGTGCTGCGGCATTCCTTATGGCTGAAATGACGGAAATGCCTTACTCGAAAATCGCAGTTACCGCCATTCTTCCTGCCGTTCTTTACTTTATGGGTATCTTTATGATGATTCATTTTGAGGCTAAAAAGTTAGGACTCAAGGGTCTTCCGAAGGATGCACTTCCTAATTTCTTTAAGCTTATGCTTAAAAACGGCTATCTTCTCATTCCCATAGTAATGCTCGTTTTAGCTATGAATAAATTCAGCGCAGGTATTTCCGCCTGTATAGCTATTATGGGTGCCCTCATCGTTTCTCTGGTTCCTAAAAAGCTTACCAAGGAAAATGTGTGGAGACTTATCTTCCCCGCGCTTCCCACTCTGGCCTTCCTTATTATCTGGCTCGTAGGAAACAAGGTCAGCACGGCCATCCTCGTAGGTATGGTATTAAGCGTGGCTCTTTCCTTCCTTACCAAGGATACGGCTATTCTTTCTCCGAGAGTTGTGGTCGAGTCCCTCGAAAACGGCGCTAAAAACACCATCGGCGTTTCCGTGGCCTGCGGTATGGCGGGTCTCATCTCCGGTGTGGTTACGATGACTGCTCTGGGTCAGCTTCTCATCAATACTCTCGTTCCCATCGCAGAGAACAGTATGTTCCTCGCTCTTTTCCTTACGATGCTTTGCTGTATCGTTCTCGGTATGGGTGTTCCCACTACTGCGAACTATGTCATTATGGCGACCATCACCGCTCCCATTCTTATCAAGATGGGACTTCCCGTTCTCTCGGCTCATATGTTCGTGTTCTATTTCGGCATCGTGGCGGACATCACTCCTCCCGTAGCTCTTGCGGCTTATGCAGGCTCGGCCATCGCCAAATCCAATCCGATGAAAACGGGTGTCACGGCCACCAGGCTTGCCATCACCGCCTTCATCGTTCCTTACATTTTCGCCTACAGCCCCGAGATGCTTTTCATCGGTGCAGAATGGTACGATGTTCTTCTTATCGCGATAACCTCCATTATCGGTATTTATGTCGTTTCGGCAGGTATGGAGGGCTATATGTTCAGCAAATGCCCCTGGTGGCAGAGAATTATGCTTCTCGCCGGCGGACTTCTGCTCATCATTCCCGGTGTGGTTACTGACCTGGCGGGTATCGCTCTTTCAGCTGTGGTTATCATTATCCAGAAGCTTAAGGAAGAGAAAAGCAAGGGTACACCCGCCGTGGCGGAAATCAGTGAGGTTGCTTAAGTAAATAATTTTTAACCGCTGTATACCTGAGAAGTATACGGCGGTTTTTCTTCTTATTGATTTTATTAACGAAATATTTACTTTATCATCTTGACAAAAATAAGGAAAACGAGTAAATTATAAGTAATGCTTATTAGTATGGAAAAGTATATAATCTCAACCAAAGGAGAGAATCATAATGATGAAAAAAGAAATTAAAATTGCTATTGCTGTTGTATTGAGTATATGGTTCTTTGTAATGGGCTTTGAGCTCGGTATTTACAAAGAGAGAAAGTCTCATATCCAGGAAGGCAGTGAGGTAGTAAACACAGTAACTCCCTCCACCACGCAGCCTACCGTACCTACTGCAGAGCCTACTACTCCTGCACCCACCACCACACAGCCCACTACAGTTCTTCCTCCCGTTATTGATCCCAATAACACCACCACTGCTCCCACAGCATCTGCAGAGCCCTCCACCGAGGCTCCCGTAAATAACGACGACCCTGCATCTCTTTCAAAGGCACAGATCATCGAAAAGATGAACGGCTATATGAAGGAGCTTAAGGCAGAGCAGAATGTAAAGGCTCATAAGTCTGAAAACATCACCGTAGAGGTTACTGACTGTTCAGTTCAGCAGGCCGTTAGCCTCATCAATAACATCATCAAAAATCTCGCCGGCTCCGAGGAGCTCGACTATACCATCTCTAACGGTTCATCCACAGCGGGCGAAACTATGTACGGCATCATTCCTCCCACAAATAAGGATTTCCTTATCACGGAGGCAGGTGTGCTCACAGCTACAGCTGCCGCACAGGGCACAGACACGGTTTACACTGTAGTTCTCGTAGAGGAAAGCACCACCATCTCCTCTCCCGTTCCCGCTAATAACTCCACAGCTATCGGTTATCTTGACCTGGCTTCACTCGACCTTCCTGCCGTTACCATCGCAGAGGCTGATATGAAGTATCCCGGTTCGACAGTAGAAATCGTAGTAAATGCTGACGGCAAGGTTACAAAGCTTGTAAACAAGATGCCTATGTCCGGCTACGGTAAGGCACAGATTTCCTTCTTTAACGGTAACGCTACCTTCCAGGGTGCTCTCGACGAAACCTGGACCTTCACCTATTAATGAACGGAAGAGTCTGTTCCGGCAAGGCAGACCGATTAAAGTAAAAGAAAAACAGATATGTAAAGTTTAAGCTGAACATATCTGTTTTATTTTTTTACTGTCCGTAATTATTACTGCTGCACATAAAGCATCTTTTTATCTGAAAACCTTGGCGAACAAATCGAGCTTTGAGGCCTTCATAACGGCTGACGCGGCGTGCGAGCAAGCTGTACCCAATGCCTTGTTTCCCGCACTCATAAGGTGAGCATCCACACCGAAAACCATAT
Organism: Acutalibacteraceae bacterium; assembly: GCA_045588555.1. Lineage (GTDB taxonomy): Bacteria > Bacillota > Clostridia > Oscillospirales > Acutalibacteraceae > UBA6857. The sequence continues at coordinate 39,223 of JAZNEL010000030.1, forward strand.
CTGCTCTCTTATTTTTCATTCCGCGGAGGATAAGATTACACATCCTGTCGCAGTCGGTGCTGATGAAATCCATAGCCCGCTGTGCCTTGCTTCCCACGGGAGAGCCCTGATTGCGGAAGATGTTTGTTTTCGTGAAGCCGGGACAGACGAGACCTATGTAGCATTCCTGTCTGTACTCCTCTCTCACCGCATCGGTAAGACTTTTAAGAGCGGCCTTGCTCGCCGAATAAACGGAGGTGCCGGCTAAAGAGCACAGAGCGGCCGATGAGGCAATATTAACCACGGCGGCGCTGTCTGACTGTAGAATGACAGGCATAAGAGCATTCATAGAGTAAAGGCAGGAATAAAAGTTAATGTGCATTGCCTTATCCAGCTCTTCCACGGTGTAATTAAGAAAGCGGTCAAACTTCGGAAGGATGCCCGCATTATTGATGAGGATGTCGGGCTTCAGATTTTCATTTTTCACGGTCTCTGCGAAGCTTTCCCAGTTTTCCTTTACAGAAACATCGAAGGTGTAGTAGGTAAAGCAGTCGCTTTTACTGCCGAGAGAAGCCTTCAGCTCCAGAAGTCTTTCCTCGTTACGGGCGATGCCGATTACCTTACATCCGTGCTCCTTTACGAGCCTTTCCGTCATATCCTTACCGATACCGCTCGAGGCTCCGGTGAGAATAACGGTTTTATTATCGTACCAACAGTTGCTCATTTTAATACACCCTTATTCTTTTTAATATTATTTAATATAATACCACTCAAGGTCTGTAGGATTGTTAAGAGTATATTAACAAAGAATGAAGGGGGTTACCGTAGAAACAGAGCTCACAAATAAATCATTTAAAGATGTTTCCTAAATATTGACAAACGGATAATTTTAGTCTATAATCAAAATACATAGGTGTATTATGTGCACCGAACTATTAAAATAAATGGAGGAATCCTTATGAAAAAAGCATTATCAGTTATTCTTTCCGTGCTTGTAATCTTCTCTATGTTCGGCATGGTTGCCGCCGCAGCTCCGGAGGGATATGTAAACACTGGTCTTGTCACCATTGAATTTCAGGTTGACGGTGTAGTTTATAAAACTATTAAGACTGAACCGGAGCTTAATTTCGTTAACCGCGTGGTTGCAGGCGGCGACGCAGAGCTCGGTATTCCCGAAAAGGCTTCTACAGAAACCACCCGTTACATCTTCGAATGCTGGAGAAACAAAGCAAACGATCACGAAACACAGACAGGTAACATTCCTGCTGTTCAAAAGGACAATGAGGGTTATTATCCCCAGAAAGTAGTTTATGAGGCTGTTTTCGCAGAAGAGGACATCATAGAGAATCAGACCTTCTGGGCATTCGTTCAGTCCATATTCGCCAGAATCAATATGATTTTTGAATACTTCGCAAAGGTATTTGAGGGCGTATTCACCTTCTGATATGAAGCGTGACAGAGCTTGATAATCAAGTAAGTAAAACCATTGTATCAGCCTCGGCTTTTACAGTGGTTTTTTTGCAGATGAAAATATTTCTGTCTGTAATTTTTCATTGACAAAAAATATGATAAATGGTATATTAAGTTATAATCGATTTTTATCCCTTTGAAAGAGAGAGGTATCTTATGAGCGTTTATACAAAGGAAGACATTATCCGAATAGTTAAGGAAGAAAAGGTTAATTTTATAAATCTTCAGTTTACGGACATCCTCGGTACACTTAAGAGTGTTTCCGTAACCACCAGCCAGCTCGAAAAGGCCCTCAATAACCGCTGTATGTTTGACGGCTCCTCCATCGACGGCTTCGTAAGAATCGAAGAAAGCGATATGTGTCTTTACCCCGATCTCGACTCCTTTGTGATTTTACCCTGGGATGAATGCTCGGGTAAAACTGCGCGTCTCATCTGTGATGTTTATAATTCTGACGGCACACCCTTCGAGGGCGACCCCCGTTATGTACTGCGCAGAGCCATAAAGAGAGCGGCTGATATGGGCTATACCTGTAACATCGGTCCCGAATGTGAATTTTTCCTTTTCCATAAGGACGAGCAGGACAAGCCTACCACCAGAAGCTATGATAAGGGCGGCTATTTCGATTTAGGTCCCGTGGACCGCGGCGAGGGATGCCGCAGAGATATTTGTCTGTGTCTGGAAAAAATGGGCTTTGAAATCGAGGCCTCACATCACGAAAACGCTCCCGCACAGCACGAAATCGACTTTAAGTATGACGAGATTTTAAGAACGGCAGACAATGTAATGACCTTCAAATATGTGGTTAAAAATCTCGCCAATCAGCACGGTCTCTACGCTACCTTTATGCCGAAGCCCATTTACGGCATCTGCGGCTCGGGTATGCACATAAATATTTCACTTTTTAAGGGTGAGAAAAATGCCTTCTGTGATGAAAATGACGAAAGAGGCCTCAGCGAGGTAGCTTATAATTTCATCGCAGGTGTTATGAATCATATCAGAGCCATCACTGTTCTCACGAACCCCATCGTAAATTCTTATAAGAGGCTCGTTCCCGGCTATGAGGCTCCCGTTTATATCGCCTGGAGTGCAAAAAACAGAAGCCCCCTCATCCGTATTCCCACAGCCAGAGGTACAGGCACACGAATCGAGCTTCGTAATCCCGACCCCGCCGCTAATCCTTACCTCGTTATGGCGGCCATTCTGCAGGCCGGTCTCGACGGCGTGGAAAAGAAAATGATTCCTCCCTCTCCCGAGGATTCAAATATTTACAAGCTTACCGTGGAGGAGAGAAGAGAAGCAGGTATCCACTCTCTTCCGAAAACTCTCTACGATGCAGTAAGAGAATTCAGAAAGAGTGATTTCGCCAAAGAGGCAGTCGGTGCTCATGTGTGGAAAAAGTATATCGAGGCCAAGGAAGAGGAATGGCGCGAATACAGCACGAGAGTTTCCCAGTGGGAAATCGATAAGTATTTAGGTAAGTATTAATAATTCAGGGCAACGGCGCAGTGCTGATTGCCCTGTTTTATCCCCGAAAGGTGTTTAAATAAATGGAATATAAAATAAATCCGATGGCTTTCACGGGAATTTTCCCTGTGCCTAATTCATTGGTTGACGAAAATATCAGACTTGCCAGCGTAGTACAGCTGAAGGTGCTCTTATTCATCCTTCGCCACAGTAATGACGGTCAGTGGGGCGCTGAAATCATCGCCGAGGCTCTTTCTTTGGATGAGGATGATGTGAAGGACGCTATGATTTTCTGGAGCGAGAGAGGCCTTCTTATGAAGGAAGGACAGGCTCCGTCGGCCTCCCTCACGGCAGAGAAAAAGACAGAAAAGGCCGCTCCCGTAAAGGAGGAGAAAAGGGTGTCGGAAATTCCTATTTCCCGTCCTTCTTACGACGATGTGGCTAAAAGAATAAAGGAAAGCGACGAAATTACCGTTCTTCTGCAGGAGGCACAGACCGTTTTAGGCCGTACTATCGGATATGACGGACAGTCAGTGCTGGTAATGATTTACGACAGCTACGACCTTCCTACCGAGGTTATTCTGATGGCTATAGAGTATTCGCTGTCGCTGAAAAAAACAGGTTGGGCGAGTATTGCCCGTATCGCCAGACGCTGGAGTGAGCTGGAGATCGACACTCTCGAGGGTGCTATGCAGTACATCGAGGAGCATAACATAGTGGACGAAACCTGGGATAAGCTCCGTAAGCTGACGGAAATAACGAACCGTAATCCTACCGAAAAGCAGAGAAAATATATGGTTGCCTGGGTGAAGGAGTACGGCTACAATGAGGATATAATTTACCGTGCCTACGAGGAAAGCATCGATAACACGGGAAAAATGAGTATGCCTTATATGGACAGAATTATCCGCTCCTGGCACGAAAAGGGTGTTAAAACCCTCGCCGACATACAGAACGAAAAAATAAAATGGGAGACAGAAAAGAAAAAGCGTTTCTCAAAGGATAAGAAAAAGGAAGAAAAAGCAGAGGGCGATGCTTCCTATGACATCGACGAATATATGAAAAAATCCCTTAATCTGCAGTATGTAAAAAATGACGCGAAAAGCGGGGTGTGATTATGGCTTATAAAAGAAGCGTATATCAGAGAGCAAAGGAGATACTCAACGAAAGAAAAAGAACCGCCGAGGCAGAGGCAGAAATGCGCCGCTCGGAGGTTATGATGAAATGTCCCGAGCTTTTAGACATCGAAAGAGAAATGGCACAGTGCGGAGCCGATGTGGTAAAGGCTGTGGGTATGGGCGGAGATGTGGCTGAATATGTCCGTAATTTAGCCGTGAAAAACCTCGCGGCACAGGGTAAAAGAAAAGCCTTGCTCAAAAATGCGGGCTATCCCGAAAATTATCTGGATGTGAAATATAACTGCATAGTCTGCAAGGACACGGGCTCTCATGACGGCTATTACTGTCCCTGCTATAAAAAGCTTATCCGCGATGTGGCAAGAGATGACCTCGACGCCAATTCGCCCATAAAGAAGTGTACCTTTGATAACTTCCTGCCTAATTATTATCCCGATGTAACGGACTCCCTTTTAGGCGTGAATCAGAGAGAGCATATGGTTCAGACGCTGAATTTCTGCAGAGCCTATGCCGAGGATTTTTCTCTGAGCTCGAAGGGCATAATAATGATAGGTAAAACGGGACTGGGCAAAACACATCTTTCTCTGGCCATAGCAAACCGCGTTCTCGAAAAGGGCTACGATGTTTACTATGACAGCATCCAGACCATAATGTATAAGCTGGAAAAGGAGCATTTCGGCAGGATATCACCCGAGGAGAGCATAAAGGACGATATACTTAACTGCGATCTTCTCATCATCGATGACCTCGGTGTAGAGTTTTCCACACAGTTCACCGTCAGCGAGCTTCATAACATCATAAACACCCGTATGCTCCGCTCGCTTCCTACGATTATCAGCACTAATCTCGAGCTTTCGGAGCTGGAGGAAAGGTACACCCAGAGAATAGCGTCGAGAATAATAGGCTCCTGTTATCCCCTTCGCTTCTGCGGCAGGGACATAAGACAGATGAAGTAATCCGGATAAAGAAAAATCAGGATACGTAGGATAACGCTCCTGATTTTTCTTTTGAAAGAAGTAAAAGCATCAATAACAAAGGCGGGAAAAGTCGTTTCTTTGCAGCTTCATTTTAGCACATACACAGTCCCGATATTAGTATTTTGCCTGACCGAGAAAATTTTTTCTTTTTTTCTCTAAAAACTCTTGATTAAAGCAGACAGTTTTAGTATAATCTTTAAAGCAAAGTCAATATGCTGGAATAGCTCAGTTGGTAGAGCAGCGCATTCGTAATGCGCAGGTCGCGTGTTCGAGTCACGTTTCCAGCTCCAAAGGAAAATCCGTTCTCTTACGAGGGCGGATTTTCCTTTGTCCGTTATTCGGGCTTTACGGATAAGGGCAAAATAACCAAATATATTCGCTTTTTTTCAGCACATTAAAGCGTTGTAAACACGGCATTAACTATGCTATAATTACTTTAACTATAAAGAAAGGAGAGTGTGTTTGATTGGGAAAAGTTAAATCATTTTTCACCGAAGTAAAAACTCACTGGAAAACCCCCGCTGAAGGTAAGTATGTTCCTTACAGGGAGTATAAGGATCTGTTCCTGGGTATAGGTGCCAACTATACGGGTTCAAAGATGCTGGAAAGCATCGGCTTCTGGGCATCCTGCTACCTGTTTATGTATCACTATAAGCTGCCTTATCTTACCTTCTCATTTATCGGCATTATCAATATGCCTCTTAACTATATCTGGACTCTTATAGGCTGGATAATAAACGATAATCTCGGCTTCCTGCCGAAGAAAACAGAAAGGAAGTTCTACGGACTCTATTTCTCGCTGATAGTTATAGGTCTCGTGATGATTTTCGGGAAATTCCCGTTTCTTGATACATCGACCAACCCGCTTATCGTTTATCTGAACAATATGCAGAGCATCGGTATTACCGCTGCTTCAGCTCTTAAAATTCTCGGTACTCACATTCTCTGGAACGGTTGGGCAGGCTCGAGAAACATTTTTTACCGTAAAAAGCTTATTCCGAAGTACGGCAGATATAAGTATTCTCTTTACTGTGATGTTATCCCCAAGTGCATTATGGTTATACTCGTAGGCTGGCTTCCTCTGTACAATATCCCCGATATGGTTACACGAGTATGGACGGCGAACCTTCTGTTTGCCTGCTTCAATATCTTCGGCTTCGGTAACAATCTGGAAAATCTTTCCAAAACCATCAGCCCTGATATGCAAGAAAGACTTCTTGTCCGTACATATCCCGTTAAGCTCTCTCATTTCATCCATACTATCGTATCCATCATCATCCCCATCGTGGCTGACGCCCTTAAGGACGAGTGGGCAGACATTAATCTTTACCGTTGGGTTTACCCCATTGCCTTCATCGTTCCTGCGGCAATAACTATGATTTATGCCGGCAGACTCCAGGAAAGAATACCTCAGCCTCCCCTCGAAAAGAAGGTTCAAATTAATTTCTGGGACGGTATGTTCGGTGTTCTGCGTAATAAGTATCTGCTTATCAATACTATCGTAGGCCTTATTGACTCGCTGGGTAACGGTATGCTTGCCATTACACAGATAGTATATCTTTACACCTTCCGTCTGTCAGGTCTGCCCTACACCATTATCGTTAATCTTATCTCCTTCGCGGGTACACCGCCCGATCTGTGCGCACCCTTCTTCCTTAAGAGATTTAACTATAAGCAGATTATGATTTTCTATCAGCTGACCCGCGCCTTCGGTAATGCATTCCTGGTAGGTGCCTTCTGGTTCTTCGGCGATAATGTTCACATCTGCGGTATTGCCTGTATCATCGTTATGTTCCTTATGGAAATGACCAAGACTATTCCCACCACTGCCGGTCACGATATGGGTACCCGTATCGGCGACTATCAGATGTATCTTTCGGGCGAAAGACTCGAAAGCTTTGCAGGCGTTTTCGGCTGGTTTACCGGCCCCATCACTTCATTCGTAAGCCTTATTATTCCGCTTATGCTTCTCAAATACGGCTTTAACAGTAACTGGGATGTTCTTTATATCGATTCGGCCCGATTTAAAATTATCGCCGTGCCGCTCATCATCGACATTATCGGCTTCCTTCTTATGACTATTCCGTATTTCTTCTGGGATTATGATAATGAGAAGCAGATCAAGGTTATTCAGGTTCTCCAGCGCCGTGCCGAGGTAACGCAGAAAAAGGCACAGGAAGAGGGCGAAACCGTCAGCGGCGGTTATATAGGTTAAAGGGAGGTATACATAATGAAAGATAAAAAAGAAAAAGTCTTTAAGGGTATGACTGCCCCCGTTGATGTACACCTCGACATTCCCGAAGAGGAAATATGGACCTATCAGGTAGACGGACTGGCAGAGCCCCACATAAATAAGCCCTTTACAAATTTCACTCTCAAAAAGATAATTTTTACCGTACTTCTTCTTATCGCTGTCGGACTTTCGATGTATTTCAGCGTAAGAGTGGTAAGCCGTACACCCTTTGAATATAACGAGGTCGGCGACGGAACCTACGAATTTGTAAAGTTTAATAACACAGGCTATATCAAGCATCTTGACATAGATTATGCGGTGGAAATCGTGACAGATGAGAATAACCCCGATGCGGCCACCAACTTCACCCTTCAGAAGGATGAAAGCAAGCCTGTTTCAAAGATTCCGCAGTTCTGCTTCAACTGTGATGAAACAGTCGAAACCATTTACATCGGTAAGGATGTAAAGGAAATAGACGGCAAGGCCTTCTTCACCTGCAGAACCCTCAAGCAGATTATAGTTGACGAGGAAAACGAATATTACAGTGACATCGACGGTGTACTTTACAATAAGGACAAAACAGAGATTATTCTCTATCCGATGAATCATCCCCAGTATCTCCGTGAAAAATACGGCTACAACGATACAATCTGGGCTGACGGCGAGAATAATATGGAATTTCGTGCAAGATATGAGGCGGACATTCTCACCTATGTGCTTCCCGCTACGGTAGAAACCATCGGCGAGCTCGCATTCTACGATCTTCCTCTGTCTACACTTTATTTACCCGAGGGTCTCAAAAGAATAGAGACTATGGCGATTATGAGAAACTGGTGGATGACTGACATCTACTCCTACGAGTCGAGCACTGCAGAGGAAGGTGAAACAGGCTTCTCCGCTGTGGCAAAGCTCAAGGGTGTTTACCGCTCTCTTCCCGACGGACTCGAATACATCGGCTCGGACGCCCTCAGCTACTGCGATGACGGTGCAGTTCTCCGCATACCTGCAAGCATCAAGTATATCGGACACCACGCCTTTTTCGATACTGTAGAAAAGAGCGACGGCGGCTTCCTCGGATATGAAAAGGTTTATATAGCTATGAGCGAGGAAGAATTTGAAAATGTAGAAACCGGTCCCCAGTGGATTCCCGAATACGACAGCGGTCTTCTGGATAAAAAGGTCGAGCTTGTCTTCGATGCCGAAAAGATTTACGAGGAGCCTGTCACTCTGACAGAGAAAGAGGACGGCACTTATGAGCTTACAGCGGTCACAAACAGAGAAAACGCTACAGAGCTCCGTATTGACACTACAGACGGCAAAACTGTCACATCGATAGCTCATCATCCCTTTAAATGGGACGATAAAATCGAGACTGTTTACATCGGCAAGGATGTAAAGGAGCTTTACGGTGAAGCCTTCGTAAACCTCCGAGCACTTAAGAGCTTCGCGGTCGATGAGGCTAATGAGAGCTTCTGCGCGGTAGACGGTGTGCTCTACACGAAGGATATGAAGACGCTTCTCTGCTGTCCCAAAGCTTATGAGGGCGGAAATGAATTTAAGGTTCCCGAAACTGTCGAGGTAATCAGCCGTTCCGCATTTTCTGACTGTAAGTTCGAGAAGGTTTACCTTCCCGAGGGTCTTAAGAGAATCGAAAACATGGCATTCCTTAAGGCAGAGGCACTGAAGGAAATCGTTTCCTATAAGGGAGAAAAGACATACGCTTCTCTTCCCGAGGGTCTCGAAATTATCGGCCTTGACTGCTTTAACTATGCCTCGGGTCTCACCTATCTTTACATTCCTTCATCCGTTAAGGAAATCGGTGCTTACAGCTTCTGCTACTGTGCCAAGGTAGATGAGAACGGAAACAAGATCGGTATCACCGAGGTTGATGTGGCTCTTTCCGAAGCAGAATTTAAAAAGATTACTGCGAGAGAGCACTGGATTCCCGAATACAGAAACGCTGAAAATGAGACTGCAGCCGTAAATTACTCTGCAGAGAGAAAATAAGATAATTAATAATCCCGTATTCTGACCTTGAGATCGGAATACGGGATTGATGTTTACGGTGTTTTTTTAGATTTGTCTGCTCTGAAAGGGAGGTGGTACCGCGTAAGCGGTGGGAGGGTCGGCCCTCCGCCTTTGCGGAGCAAAGCCACCTCCTCTTTAGGGATAGGCAGACTATCCGTTGTTCCGTAGGGTGCTGTTGCAGTGAACGCCTGTTTAAATCGAAAAATCACGGACGACCGATGGTCGCCCCTACGACACACCGCACAATTTCTTATTTGTCGGGATAATTATATCACACTATGCTGAATTATAATGAAAAAGAAAAGCCGCACTGCCGTGCGACCTTTTTTTGGTGGACCCGAAGGGGTTCGAACCCTCGGCCTCTCGGTTGCGAACCGAAC
>JAZNEL010000031.1:0-2004 GCA_045588555.1 Acutalibacteraceae bacterium
AAACTACATATCTGATCATTTAAGCACCTTAACGGGTGCTTTTTTCATACCCAAAATTACCCTGTCAGAGGTTATCTGACTAACTTTCAAACAGCAGACAGAGCTGTGTAAATATCATGTAGAAAGGATTTTTTATGCAGAACATCTATGAACTCCTCGGAAAGTACAATCTTACTGTTCCCGAGGACAAAAAAACGGAGTTTGAAGCAGCCCTGAAGGCTAACTACAGACCCGTTGCGGAGTTTGAAAAAGTCGTAAAGGCGAGAGACTCTTACAAATCTCAGCTCGATACGGCTACGGAAACACTTAAAGGCTTTGAGGGCGTGGACGTCAACGAACTCAAAAACAAAGTGGCAACTCTTACACAGGACCTTGCAAACGAAAAACTCAATTTCGACAGAAGGATGGACGAAAGAGATTTTTACGACCTTGTAGGCTCTGTGGCACAGGAATTTAAGGCTAAAGACCTTAAGGCTGTGTTACCCTTCCTTGATGTGGAAAAGCTCAGAGGAAGCAAAAACAGAAATGAGGACATCAAGTCCGCATTCGAACAGGTCAAAAAGGATAAGGCATATCTTTTTGAGGATGAGGGCGCACCGAAGGTAGTGTCCTACACCACAGGACCTGACAAAAACACAAACGATACAAACACCAAAGCCAACGATGCTTTGAGATCATTATTCGGAAAGGATTGATAATTAATGTCTAAAAACGATATTATTTCAAGAGAAAAAGCGGAAGCTCTCATCCGTGAACAGGTGGTACCTCAGATTTTTCAGAAGGCTCCTGCAAAATCAGCCTTTATGGCGCTTGCAAGAAAGCTTCCCAATATGACAAGCAAACAGACACGCATCCGTGTTATCGACCAGCTTCCTATGGCTTACTGGGTTAACGGTGATACAGGCTTTAAGAAAACAAGCAAGCAGGCTTGGGACAATGTATGGCTTACAGCCGCCGAGCTTGCCGTTATCGTGCCCATTCCCGAGGCTGTTCTCGATGATGCAGAGTTCGATATTATGGGTGAAGTAACTCCCAGAGTAATCGAAGCTATCGCTCAGAGAGTAGACAGCGCCACCATCTTCGGTAATAACCGTCCTGCTGAATGGGATTCTGACATCATCACCAGAGCAAGACAGGCAGGTAACAATGTCTCTGTCGGTTCCGGTAAAGACTGGTATGACCTCATAATGTCCGAGGGCGGTGCCTTTGATAAGGTCGAAGAACTTGGCTATGCCGTAACCGGTGCTATCGGTGCTATGGGTATGAAAGCCAAGCTCCGTGGCCTCAGAACACAGGACGGTCTACCCATTTACAGCAGCTCCATGCAGGGCTCGACAAACTATGGCCTTGACGGTAATCCTCTTCATTTCCTTGACAATGGTGCTTTCGATAAAGATGTGGCACAGCTTGTCGTAGGTGATTTCTCACAGGCTGTTTACTCTATCAGACAGGATGTCACCGTAAAAATCCTCGACCAGGGCGTTATTCAGGATCCCGAAACCAAGGAGATCGTTTACAACCTTGCACAGCAGGATATGATTGCCCTCCGTGTGGTATTCCGTATGGGATGGGCCCTTCCCAATCCCGCTACAAGACTCGACGGCAGCAGAACAGGCTGTCCCTTCGCTTATATTGAGCCCGGCACACCTGTTAAAACACAGGATGTAACCTTTACCGTAACAGGTAAGGGCGGTGCAGCAGTTGCAAATGCTACCGTAAATGTATCGGGAGCTATTCTTAAAACAGGTGAAGACGGTAAAGCCGTATTCCACCTCAGAAAGGGCGAGTATACCGTAGCTGTCAAGGCTGACGGCTATAAGAAGCTCTCTGACAGCGTAACAGTAGATAATGCGGCTATCGAAAAGGCAGTTTCTCTTACAGCTGCTTCTTAAGGAGTGACCTTGAATGAACCTCTATGCAGATGCTACATTCTATTCGCAGGAATATCTCGAAGGCAGGGCGGCCGTGATTGAACCGAACTGTCTTCTTTCATATCTTCGTAAA
>JAZNEL010000032.1:0-147936 GCA_045588555.1 Acutalibacteraceae bacterium
TTGCTTTTACTTCAATGGTAAAATATATACCGCAGGGAACGGTCATATATGCTCTCATTATGCCCATTGAAGCGATTTCAGTTTCGTAGAAGTCATTCCACGTAAAATTTTTAAATGTTTCACTGAAGGAATCATACATCATATCGGTTCTTCGTTTAAGAACCTCTTCACTTGTTTTCGGCATTGAATAGCCTGAAAGGTAAAGGTTACGCATATCCTCATTCATTTCCGCCATATAAAGCTGCAAGACCTCATTGGCAATCAGGATAAGCACTTTGTCGTCGGTGAGTTCTTTTGCGACTCTGTCAGATTTAGATGTTACGCCGTCAAGAAATTTTCTCACCAACAGGCACAGAATTTCCTCTTTGCTGTTCATTACATAAAGTATCTTTGACTTAGGAACACCGGACAGCTTTGCAATGTCGGTTATTTTTGTTCCCTCATAGCCTTTCTGAATGAACAAAGCTGTTGCGGCTGTGAGGATTTTTCTGTGTAATGCTTTGGTTTCTGCTTCACTTCTAAAATTCGACAAATCATCGCCCCTTTCAAAATGTTTTAGCGCAAAGTAAACCCGGGTACAGTTTAATTTTATTATATTTATCAGAGGGTGCTTTGTCAATAAAATACGAAAAAAACAAATAATATTTTTAATAAGCATCAACCGCTGAGGATTTTACTCCACGATTGAAATTAAAATTATGAAAATCACATTTTATCATTATGGGTAGAAACAGCTTTGAGAGGTGAAGTCGGATTTAATGACAAGGGTGCTCATAGAAAATAAAAATGGTGACGGACACGACTTCAGAATAATATTAATGCAGTATATCTGTTTCGCACAGGCAAAATTTCTTACTTAAAAAATCTTCTCCGACAAAGAAAAAATTTCATACCATATAAACCAAAAATCGCTGCAGCTAACCACAACATATTGTATGATTTTTTTGAATTTTGCTCTGTATTCGATAGGATTTTTCAGAATGACCAAATGTATTATCCGAGAAAACTAATGAATAGAAGGCATTTTTAAGACTAACACTAACTACAGCTTCTTATCACAATTAAAAAAATTAATTTATTAAACGGCAGGGACACTAATGTATCCCTGCCGCAAACTATGTTTAAACTTTAGCTGAAAAGATTCTTAAACCAATCAATAATCTTCTGGAAGAATGCTTTGATTTTTGCAAAGAAGCTGTTGTCCTCTTCCTCATATTCGTTCCAGTCGTGGCCGCAAACATCACAAATCTTGTTACCGTCAGCATCAGGATGTCCTGTTGCTGCGATATCTCTTGTTTCTGTCTTGCCGCATGAGCAGGTGCGTGTTTCAAGTCCCTTCGTTTCACAACCGGGAGCAACCATAACTGTCCATGCGCCCCATGTTATGTGACCTGTTGCCGCAACTGCCTTTGTTTCGGAAGTGCCGCAAGCACCGCAGGTTCTTGTTTCAACACCGTTTGTTTCACACTTGGGAGCTGTGGTCTGTGCCCATGCACCCCATGAATGACCGGGAGCAGCGATTGCTCCACCGCCTGATACGATATAACCGCAATCTGCACAAGCCTTTGCATCTTCAACGCCGGCCTCTGTACAAGTTGCTGCCTTACCTGCGATTGTAACTGTTGCAAGTTCGGCTGCTGTGTGGTCCTTATCGCACTTTGCAAAGAAGGGAAGTACGCCTGCTTCTCTTGCAAGGTTAAGAACTGCGGGAACAAGCTCTGCCTTGCGAGCGTTGATTGAATCCATATTGTTGGAAGCAATAACTGCATCGTTTTCTGCACCTGTGAAGTATTCCTGAACAGTAATTTCCGTAAACTTGTCTGATGTAGCGTTTACATAGTTTTCAGCGTTAACTGTGTCGGGGAAGAATGCATCAACAATGTGCTCGGAGGCATTGATAAGAGCCTCTGTTACTGAGCAGTCAGCGGCAACATCCTCTGTCTTTGTCTTGGTTTCAAAGAGACGAAGGAAGCCGTCAAGGTCGCCTTCAAGAGCATCGTCAAAGAGATAACCCATTACAAGGTTAATATCAAATGCAAAGTTGTCGCTTGCACAGTTTGAAGCAAGTGAGCCGAGAGGAAGAATGGAGTTTGCAACTGCGGAAATCTTATCGAATGTGTCTGTATATTCGTTATCACAAGCGATGATGATACCGTCTGCAAGCTCGTAAACTCTGTTTGTAAGGGCTGTGAGAGTTGCCTGCCAGTCAGCACCCTTTGTAACGCCAAGCTCAAATGCTACTGTGGGCATTTCTATGCCTGTTTCTGTACCGATTTTAGCGAGTGCTTCGTTAGCGATTGAGTTAACAAGTGCCACGCCTTCTACGGCTGCTTCGTAAAGAAGGTCAGCGGCCTTTGTCATAATGATGTCCTTACCGGCACCGTCAGCAACTGCTTTAGCATCTGTTGCGGTGGGTACTGTAAGAGCAAAGTCAACGCCTGAATCTGCGAAAGCCTTGTTAAGGTCGGGGATGCACTTGCCGAGTACATAGTCAGCAATAGCTACTGCCATTGCATCAAGGTTGGAGAGGTCACCGATAAGAGCGTGGATTTCAGTAATTGTTTCATTTGAGCCGTCATCAATAAGATCAAGACCGAGAGTAATAACTGATACCCAAAGGTCTTCAACTGACTCAAAGTTGATAGCATAGAGAAGGTCAAGGTCGAAATTACCGAGAAGAGCTGACATATCAATGCCTGCCTGACCGAGAAGTGCTTCAACCTCGGGGTCTGTCATAATAGCCTCTGCCGAAGCCATCATATCGTTAGCTGTTGCACAAATCTTTTCAAGGTTTGAGGTGAACTTGTCGTTCATGCCTTCTTCAAGAGCAAGCTTTTCCATACCTGCATCGCTTACGAGCATATCTACAAGGTCATAGAGTACTCTGTTAGCCTGACCTACAACGCCATTGTAAGCATCATAGTTAGCTGTGAAAGCAAGGAGATCCTGATCGATAATGAAATCTGTGTCAAGGAATTCAAGAAGATCCTTAGCGCCTGAAGCGTCGATGCCCTTGCCGCCGGAGATACCGTCAACAACGATTGTTGCTACGGGGTTGTCGATTGTTGTGCCGATTGCCGTTGTTGCTGCTGTATCGACTACTGACTGCACCATTGATGCCATTGCACCGCTGAGGGTTGCCTTAACGGAATCAACCTCAACCTGGCAGATGAATTCATCCTCTGTTGCCCAGCCGTTATAGGAAAGAACAACGTCGACAGCGTCAAGCTTAACATCGATTGCGATAGGAAGAGCAGCAATACCTTCTTCAAGAGCCTTCTGAGCTACGGGAAGAGCCTGTTCTTCTGCATATTCTTCGATTTCCTTGAAGGTTAATTTGAGCTCGGAGATAACCTCATCGCCCTGCTTGACTGTAAGACCGAAGCCGTCTTCGAGAGCCTTTGCGTTTGCATCTGTCATAAGAGCCGCAAATTCAGCAGGAACCTCTGTACCGTTGAAGGTCATTGCGTCGCCGATAAGAGCCTGATTTTTTGCTGTTGCATAGGTGAGAACCTGAACTGCATCTGCTGATGTGGGATAGTAAACCTGAACCTCCTTATCGAAGTCAGCACCTGTATAAATTGTTGCAGTGGGGAATTCAAAGTCAACAACTGTTTCCCATGTAAGAGCCTTGGCAGTTGCCACACCGTCAGCGATTGTTACCTGACAGTAATTCTCGCCGTCCTGATAGTAAAGCTGTCCGCCTGAAATATCTGCAAGAAGCTCAAGGTCAGTGTAAGTATCTGCAAATGAAGCAGGGAGAGAAACAGCTTCACCGACAACTGCCTTCTGACCGAGAGCCGTCTTAAGAAGTGAACGAACTACCGTATCAAGGAGATAGTTATAATACGTGTCGATTTTGACCTCGTTGTCTGCTTCTGCAAGAGCTACGAAGTTTTTAACAAGAGTATAAATGTCTGTTGTGCGAAGGTCATAGGTACGAAGCTCTGCAAGAGCCTCCTCTGAAAGGATGCCGTTTGCTTCGCAAAGGCCTGAGAACCAAGCCATAATACCGTTGTTGAGGGTATCGTCAAAGGTTTCGCCCTCGGGAATCTCATAGTTCATCTGGTCAGCAACCCACTTTGTGAATTTAGCCTGAATGTCGTTGCCTACAAGATAATCAATGTAAAAATCATAGATGGCCTGCTCGTCAGCGTTTTCCGAGCCGTTAAGGGTTTCAATATATTCGCCTACCTTGCCGTAGTCAAATACTTCCTCGTCCCAACGGAAAACCTTACCAAAGGTTTCACTGTTGTCAGCCATAAACTGAAATACGCCGAAGATAAAGCCGAGTGCGGAGCCTGCTTCTTCACGGGTGATAAGGCTTGCTGCATCAAGGTTTGCAAAGTCACCGCCAAGCTCTGCGAGGTAATCCTTGTAGCCGACTACTGCATCAAGAGAGTCGATGGGGCCGATTGCATCAGCGATGATGTTGCCGAGAGCATCCTCACCGAGGAAGGCTTCAAACTCCTCAAAGCCGCCGTTTGCGATAACACCTGCTACAATGTCATCCTGAATTTCTGCCGAGTAAGCAGCAACCTCTCTGTCTACCCAATCAAGGATAACAGAAGCCATCTGTTCTGCTGTCATGTCTGCAATGTAAGCTTCGTCATCAGCGGCAACCTTGGCTCTGTCGTAAACAGGCTCGGCCGCAAATGAAGCAAAGGGCATCACACCCAAAAGCATAACGATGGAAAGAATGATTGCTAAAGTTTTCTTCATAGTTTATTTCCTCCTAACTATTTTTAATATGGCCTTTAGCGACCTTTCATTTAGATTATAATATAGCTCACTCTTTCCAACAAGAAACGAAACCCCTTAAACCGTCAATAATTTGACAGTTTAAGAGGCTTTGTCCCACGTAATATTAATAAAATGTTAATCTCTGAATTTATGTTCCGGAAACATAAAGTCCCACATTTCCGCTGACCTTAAAATATCACGGTAAACCTTTGAGGAATGATAGTCAAGAAAATTTTCTATCATTACGCAGGCGTAACCGATATAAAACAGATTGAAACGATCCTTGTTCTTTTTAATAAAGCTTTTATCAAAATACTTGCATATATAATCAAGATGTTTATCAAAAGAAGTATCAAAGACCTTTTTGTTAAAATCAAATCTTGGTGTTACGGAGCAAATACAAGAAAACAGTTCAAAATCATCATCGGTAAAAATGAGATTCTTCCTTTTGCAGGTCTCTTTTGCTTTAGTCTTACCTGCAAGCAGAAATTTAACTATCTGTTCCGCAAACAAGGATAACATATATTTAAATGTATCATCCTCAAATTCTTCAATGTTTTTAAAATAAAGATAGAAGGTGGCTCTTGAAATATCAGCCTCCTCCACAAGAGAGCTGACACTCATTTTATCATACTGATTTTTTCTGATAAGGCGACAGTAGGCTTTTCTCAGGCGGCGGTGGGTTTTGGTGTTTCGGCTTAACGAGGCTGATGCTGTTTCCATTTTTCCACCTCCATTTCAAAAAGCTCAAAGGACAGCATAACAGTTTTAAAATTAATTATTCCGTTTGAATGAAGATTTAAAAGCATAGGAATCATGTTACCGTTGAGTATAAAGGTTGCTCCGAAATCAGCCGCTTCATCGTCATCGTAAACTTTTTTTGCAATCTGGACAATCATAGCGTGCATTTTGTCATACAAAATGTCAAATACCTGTGTATCACTCATTTCAATGGCGTATTTAACCACAAAGTAATCCTTCAGATAAAACAGTTCATTATCTTTGTGTATGCCGTGTTTAATGAGAATACGAGCTACTTCTTTTAGTGTAATAGAATTTTCAAAGAAAATTCTTGAAATCACATTCTCGCATCTTTCAACAAAACCGGCAACCAGCTGTTCATATACATCGTAAATATCTTTGTAGTTTCTGTAAAAGGTGCTTTTGCCTACACCTGCTTTTTCTGTGATATATGAAATGGTTATGCTTTCAATCGCCGTTTTTTCTTTAAGACATTCGACTAAGGCCTGCTGGATTTTCTCAGCGGCTGTTAATTCTTTCACAAGGGCACCTCCGTTTCAGCTCCTAATTTCCTCTAATAATTATACACAAAAAATTAATTTGTGCAAGATACATCTGTGCATAAGAAATACTCATCAATTTTTTCCGACTTGACTTTTGTCGAATGTATGAGATTATTATTTTGCAAAAGTATCATATGAAAATCTCGCACCGAACCTGAAGCCTGAAACAAAGCCGTCAGAAATGCTTATGCTTGAAAACTCATTATATGCACTCACATAATTTGCGAATAGCTCTTTTTCTTCATCAGAGAGTTTTGAAGATAGTTCTTCTTCCTTCTTCACAAGCTCGTTTAATTTTTTCTTGAGTTTTGGTGTAATTTCGGTAGTGAGTTCTTGCGGTTCAAGGTTTCCGTAGAATAATTCTTCTATTATATTTGACATTATGTATTCCTCCGTGTATGAGGAAAATCTATATAGCACGGCGAATGTGTGTTACCGGAGAATTGAACTTGTGTTATGAATATCCGCACCATTTAAAGAAGAACTGCTTGAGAGAGCGGTTCTTTTTTTGTTTATTAAGGCCGATTGACCCCCTTGGGGGTCAGGCACAGAACCCGACCGCCGCCGGTGGCGGAGGAAGGGAGGGTGATTGTGGCGCAGCGGTCAAAATCGCTCGGCGCTCCAAGCCGAGAAACGATTTTGGGAACCGCAAGAGGTAGCCGCAGGTTCAAGGTCTCGGCTGCCGCCTCGGTCGGTGCTTCTGTGCTGCGCACAGAGGTGTCCACCGGACACCCGCACCACCATCCGAACAGTTAAAAAGACCGTAGCCTTTGAACGCTTTAAGGCCACGGTCTTTTTATTTTTATTCATCATCTGCAATAAAGACTTATGTAACAAGGGGGATAATCATCCGCCGGCCGCGGGAGAAAGAAGCCATACCTCGTCTCCGTCAGTAAGCTTTTTTCCTTTTCTCATACATCTTTCGCCGTTTACATAAACCACGGCATCCTTGAACTGAAGTCTCTCGTGATATTCAAGAGCGGGATTTTTAGGCTTGATATATTTGACATTGGGATCGTTCTTCATTTTTTCCAGCTCTTCCTTGTCCTCCTTGTAGCCTTGAGCCATTCTCCACGAAATAACCTCAAAAATGTCATTTACGGTTTTAGCATCGGCTTCGAGATAGCTGAAGCCGGTAGTGGTACGGATAACACCGAAAATTTTAACCTTTACCATAAGGATAGACCTCCTTTGCACAGTCGGGAAGCTTGATTCCTAACCGTTTAATCATTCTCATCGTGGGCGCGCCGTCCTTCCAGCCGCGTATGATGTAGTAGCTCTTTTTCATTTTAGCCAGAGGTACCTTCGTCTTTTTGTTGCCGGGCACCTGTTCTTCATCGGTAAGTCGCTTCGGAAGTGTATCGGTATCCTTGCCTACGGGAAGACCTAAAATTATATTACACACTCTTTCTGTGTTGTATCCGTAGGAGCCTGCCTTGATAAAGGTACCCATAGTGTATTTTAGGCCTGTAGCGGCATTGATGGCTCTCGGATACTGAATCAGAGGAATGTTAAGAGCGAGAATTTCGGGGAACTGCATACCTATGTAGAGAATCGGTGTGAGGAATTTAAAGGCCTGCTGAACTATTCTCGTAAGCATACTTGTGGGCTTTGCCACGATGAACCAGGGCAGAACGGCATACGAGGTAAATACACAGCAGCCTGCCGCAGAAGCGGCCTCCATAACATTCTGGAACATTATGGCAAGACTTGCCTTACCCTTGGCTGTATAAGAGTTCATATTAAGACCGAGACCCTCGAGTACAACCATATAGCCTGCATTGAGGTGACAGCCGCCGCGGTTTGAGGTGGCATAGCCGAGTCCCTGTCCTACTGCTCCTCTGGGCTCGTAAGCGGCCAGCTCCATGCCCTTCGAATGGATGGCGAACTCCTTGCCGCCGAATTTTTCACTCATTCTTTTGGTGCCGTCAGCGAGAATGTCGCCGATGCCCTCCCTGTGGGCGATGAGCTTAAACACATCACTGATATTGTCTGTTTTACCGAATTCGAGACCGCTGTCCCAAAGTCCCTTTTCCTGTAATTCCATAGCAAAGGCTATGGAGCCTGCGCAGGAGATGGTGTCCATACCGAGCTCGTCAAGCTCATAGTTCCAGCGGAGAATTTTTTCTATGTCGTCATTGAGAATGTTAGGACCGAAAAGACCGAGAGTTTCGAGCTCGGGACCCTTTACATTTTTACCGTCTACCTTAACTCGTCTTTCACAGCGCATAGGGCAGGAATAACAGTTACCGTTACCGACCAGATACTTTTCGGCGAGCTCTTCACCCGACACCTTTTCGAAGGCATCAAATCTGCCGTCGCTGAAATTCTTTGTGGCGAGTATTCTGTGAGCCTGCATCGGAGCTACCAGACCTGCCGTGCCGAGCTTTGAAAGCTGGGCGCCCGTGATGGGATGGCGAAGAAGCTGCATTTTCCACTGCTCCGTGATTTCGTCGAGCTTTTCCTTATCGTGAATTTCGGGATCCTTGCTTCCCTTTGCAGTGATTAATTTGAGGTTTTTATCGCCGAAAACTGCACCGACACCGCCTCGGCCGGCTGTTCTTTCACCGCTGAATACGCCCGCATAAAGAACCTTGTTTTCACCTGCGGGGCCTATGGTGAGAGGGCTCGAGCCTCCCTTAAACTGCTTCTGCACCTCACCTGTGAGCATACCCTTCATTTCGGGTACATCGTGGAAGGTGACCTCATCGTCCACGATTTCTATCCAGGTGAGCTCATCTGCCTTGCCTGTGATAACCATACCGTCCCAGCCGCATTTTTTCAGTCTTCTGCCGAAGGGACCTCCGCAGTTAGAGGAGGTAAGAATGCCTGTAAGAGGCGAAACGGTGGAAATATTGAAGCGGGTTGAGGAGGGAGTCTTGCATCGGGTGAGAGGACCCGTGGTGATAACGAGCCAGTTATCCTCATCAAATGCCTTCATTCCGGGTCTGATGTGCTGAAGAAGGATGTCGGCCGCCATAATTTTACCGCCGATGGTTCTCTTTCTGTCTTCGTCTGTCCAGGGAAATTCGCTGTAGGTCTTTTTGGTAAGGTCAACGAAGAGAACCTTACCCATATAGCCTTTTAAGTTTGTCATACCTTCACCTCGGATGTATTACATATTTTACATTCTTTATTTGCTTTGATTTTAAGGGTGTCCCATAAATTGCCGTCGAAAACGAAGATTTTTCCTGCCGCTTCCTCGTCTCCCGAAAGGAGATACCTTAAGGCAAGATTAACCTCCATAGAGCCGATAAGTCCCGCAGAGGATGAAACGGAGCTTCTGACGGAAATATCGTTAATTATGCCGGCACAGTCGGGACAGGGGGATTTGTCGGGAAGATAAAGATAGGCCGTTCCGTAAAAGCCGTCCACTCCGCCGAAAACAGCAGGGATTTTTTCTTTGACCGAAAAGTCTGCTACGGCCTTTCTGCCTGTTGCATTGTCCACACAGCACAGAATAATATCACAGTCCTTCGCGAATAAAAGGTCATCCGCAGACAGTATTTTTTTTACGGCGGGAACATATTCCGTTTCCGTAGAATAGTGGAAAAGCCTATCCTTGAGCACCTTGCATTTGTAAAAGCCTCCGTCAGTCTTTGCGAAAAGGAACTGACGGTTAAGATTTGAAAGGCTGACGGTGTCGAAATCGCAGAGATAAAGCTTTCTGACTCCCGCACCTGCCAGATGCACCGCCGCATTGGTGCCGAGTGCACCGCAGCCTACGATGCAGACTGATTTGTCGTCTATGCTGAAAAGCTGTGTTACATTTTTCAGACTCAATCAATCACCGCCCCTTCCGTAGTTACCGCCGCAGTTAAGAGCATTACCGCTTAAAACCTCTACGGCGTGGGGGAGTACGGGGAGCACAAATTCCAAAGATTCTCTGACAGCCTTCGGACTTCCGGGCAGATTAATGATAAGAGAGCTCTTTCTTATTCCCGACACGGCTCTGGAAAGCATAGCCTTCGGTGTGATTTCCATACTTTTCTGTCTGATACCCTCGGCTATTCCGGGAGCCTCACGCTCGATAACCGCTTTCGTAGCCTCGGGTGTGACATCTCTCGGAGCGAAGCCCGTGCCACCTGTGGTAAAAACTATGTCCGCGCATACATCGTCGCACAGATAAATCAGGGCTTTTTCGATTTCATCCTTTTCGTCTGGTACGGTTAAGTATTCTTTAGTTTTTCCGTAGGGGGCAAGATAATCCTTTATCAGCGGTCCGCTTTTATCCTCGCACAGTCCTTTGGAGCATCTGTCGCTGACACATAAAACTGCAAAAATCAAACTTTTTATCACTCCCTACTTGAAATATTTCTTTGCTTGATATATAATATATCACAAAGATACAAAATTTACAACAATTTATTGATAATTTTATTAAAATTTATCAAATAAATATATTGGTTATCGGAAGTTGGCGGCTTGCCGCTTTAATTCATATTCCGACGCGGATTTTCTACGGGTCTTATCTATGAAATGCCGCGCGTGACCGAAAAAACACTGCCTGTCAGAGGAAAAATACAGGTACCGGTCAAGGGTACAGGGGGAAACTTCTATGCCTTCCGTGATTGTAAAGGAGAATGAATTATGAAAAAACTTCTCGCAGTATTACTTTCGGCTCTTATGCTCTTTGCTCTTGCGGCCTGCGCCGGCGGTGGCGGAGAGGAAACCACCGCACCGGATGCTACCGTGCAGACACCTGCTAATCCAGTAATCCGTATGTCGACCACCACTTCAGTAAATGACTCGGGACTTCTCCCTTACCTTCTTCCGGTATTCGAAAAGGCTACCGGCTACACCGTAGAGGTACAGTCAGCAGGTACGGGCGCCGCCATTCAGAAGGCGAAGGACGGTAACGCTGACCTTATCCTCGTTCATGCCAAAGCATCCGAGGAGGAGTTTATCAATGAAGGCTACGGCGTGGAAAGAAAGCCCTTTATGTATAACTATTTCGTAATCGTAGGCCCCGAGGTTGACCCGGCAGGCTTAAAGGACGGCGCTGAAAATGCAGGCGAAGCATTCGCAAAGATATCCGATACCAAATCTGTCTTCGTTTCCCGCGGTGACGAAAGCGGCACACATAAGGCGGAGCTTAAAATCTGGGGCGAAAATGTTCCCGATGCCGAAAAGGAAGAATGGTACATAAATGCAGGACAGGGTATGGGCGCTTGCCTTACTATGGCTAGTGAAAAGGGTGCCTACTGTCTTACCGATAAGGCTACCTTCCTTTCAAATAAGGATTCTCTGAATCTCGAAATCATTATGGAAGAAAGCGATGATATGAAGAATGTATATTCTCTTATCGAATGTAATCCCGAAAAGCTCGACGGAGTAAACACCGAAGGCGCCAAAGCACTCATCGAATGGATGATGGGCGATGAAGCCTCCGCTCTTATCGCTGAATACGGTAAAGAGCAGTACGGACAGGCTCTCTTCTATCTCGGACAGTAATCAGTATTGGAAAAGCTCGGTGAAGCCTTTGAAATGCTTCTGAATATGGACAGGGAGCTGTTACAGATTATCGGCGTAACTCTCCGTATGTCATTTTTCAGCACTCTGATTTCCTGCATGGTCGGTATGCCGACGGGCGTGATTATGGCAAAGAGCAGCTTTAAAGGCAAAAGGACAGTCAGAAAAATAACCGGTACTTTTATGGGCTTGCCACCTGTGGTGGCAGGCCTGATTGTCTATCTGCTTTTTACCAAGTACGGCCCCTTCGGCTCTCTCGGACTGCTTTTTACCGTTAAGGCGATGGTAATTGCCCAGTGTATGCTGATAATTCCTGTAGTGATAAATCTCACCGAATCTGTTATTTCCGTAAATGTGAAGTCTCTCACAGAAACAGCGAAGGGACTTAATTTCTCCGAAAGAAAGACCTCTCTTTTACTTCTTACGGAAAACAGGTTTGCACTCGTATCTGTCCTTCTGACTGCCTTCGGAAGATCCATCGCCGAGGTCGGTGCCGTCAGTCTGGTAGGAGGTAACATACAGTGGAAAACCAGAGTTATGACTACAGCAATTATGCTCGAAACCAATAAGGGTAATTTTACCTTTGCTCTGGCCCTGGGTATCGTGCTTCTGCTTATCTCGCTGGCAGTAAATATCCTCGCATCACTTCTTACGAAGGAGGATAAATGATGATAGAAATTAAAAACCTTACTAAAAAATATGGCGACAAAACAGTGCTGAACATCGGAGATTTGTCGCTGAAAAAGGGTGAAACCGTCGTTATTGTCGGTCCTAACGGAAGCGGCAAAAGCACGCTGCTTAAAATTCTTTCGGGAATTTTACCGAAAAGTGACGGCGAATTTTCTGTAGACGGCACAGTTTATTATCTTCCGCAGCAGAGCATACCCTTCGGAAAATCCGTCAGAAAAAATATTCTTTTCTCCGTAAAGGACGGAAAAGACAAGGAAAAAAGAGCCGACGAAATCCTTTCTCTGCTTTCCCTGACTGATCTTGCCGACAAAAGTGCTTCGGGACTTTCGGGCGGTGAATGTCAGAGGCTTTCTCTGGGCAGAGTGCTCGTAAATGAGGGGGATTTTCTTCTCCTGGATGAGCCATCGAGTGCCGCCGACATCGTGGGCACGGAGATAATAGAAAAGGCTCTTTCGGAATATAAGAAAAAGACGGGCTGCGGTATTCTTATGACCACCCATTCTCCCGGGCAGGCGAGAAGGCTCGCAGACAGGATAATCATACTTTATAAGGGTGAGATAGCCGAGGAGGGCTCGCCCGATGAGCTTTTGGCTTCACCGAAAAGTATGTGGGGTAAAAGGCTTATTGATTTATGGAAATTTGATAAATAAGAGGTGTAAGTGTGCTTAAGGTAGTTTCGAGTGACGAGGCTTTGAGGATAATAAATGAAAAATTCAGCTTTGAAAACAAGGCGGCTGAAAAAGTAAGTCTTTTTGACTCTTTGGGCAGAGTTCTTTCAGAGGACATAGTTGCGCGGGAAAGCATTCCCGCCTTTAACCGTTCCACCGTAGACGGCTACGCTGTTAGGGCCTCGGACACCTACGGCTGCGGAGAAAGCATACCCGCACAGCTCGACATAATCGGGGAAATACTGATGGGAGAAAAAGCTTCTGAAGCTGTCAGGGACGGTCAGTGCATTAAAATTTCTACGGGCGGTATGCTTCCCGAGGGCGCAGACAGCGTGGTAATGGTGGAGCATACGGACTGCAGCTTCGATTCTCTCTGCCTCATTTATAAGGCGGTAAGTCCCTTCGAAAATGTAACGAGAAAGGGCGACGACATAAAAGAGGGGGACACTGTTCTGCATAAGGGCACTCTGATTACCTCCCGTGAGACAGGTATTCTGGCCTCCCTGGGCATAATTTCGGTGCCTGTTTCCGTGAAGCCCCGTGTGGGTATCATATCTACAGGTGATGAAATCGTACCGATAGACGGTGATGCTTCATTCGGTAAAATCAGAGACATTAATTCTCACATTTTTTCTGCTCTTATGAGAGAAATGGGCTGTGAGTGTACGGAATACGGAATAGTAAGGGACTGCTATGAGGATATATATGCCTCTGTGGTGCGGGCGGTAAGCGAAAACGACATCGTTCTCATCTCGGGCGGCTCCTCTGCAGGAACGAGAGATATGACTGCGCAGATTATAGCCTCGCTCGGTGAGGTTTATGTTCACGGAATAGCTCTTAAGCCGGGTAAGCCCACCATCATCGGTAAAATCTACGGCAAGGCTGTTTTCGGACTGCCGGGACATCCGGCGGCCGGCTGGTTCGTTTCTTTACGGTTTGTAGCTCCTCTCATAAATGCCTTTTTCGGAAGAAGAGTAAAGGAAAGAACGGTTAAAGCGCCTCTCTCACAGAATATTTCCTCGAATAACGGAAGAGAGGAAATAGTATGCGTTAAGCTGAAGGAGGGTATTGCGGAGCCTGTTTTCGCTAAAAGCGGAGTAATCTCTCTGCTATCCGAAAGTGACGGCTACATTATCATTGACCGTAACCGTGAGGGAATGAAAAGCGGCGAAGAAGCGGAAATACATTTGTTTTAAGAGGTAAGACTATGCGACATAATTATCTGGATAACACACCGATAGAAAAAGCGAGAGAGGAATATCTCGACTTTCTCTCTGCTTCCTCCTTTGTACATAAAACCGAAAAAATACCCTCCTGCGAAAGTGCGGGAAGGATTCTCGCCGAGGCGGTATATGCCTCTATCTGTTCGCCTCATTATAATGCGAGTGCTATGGACGGAATAGCCGTAAGAGCCGCAGACACCTACGGAGCGAGTGAGGCCTGTCCCGTAATTCTGACATCGGAGCAGTACTGTGTGGTTGATACGGGTGACCCCATACCCGACGGCTTTGATTCGGTTATTATGGTAGAGGATGTGACGGAGCTTGAAGGGGGAGGAGTAAGCATACTTTATGCTCACCATCCCTGGCAGAATGTCCGTCAGGTTGGCGAGGACATCTGTATGGGAGATATGATTGCTCCCTCGTTCACGGAGATTACTCCCTCTCTCTGCGGTGCATTTTTAGCGGGCGGAGTTTTAGAGGTACAGGTAATAAAAAGGCCTGTGGTCGGCATAATTCCCACAGGCGACGAAATCGTATCTCCTAAAGAAAATCCCGAAAAGGGCGAAATAATCGAATTTAATTCTGTTATATTTTCGTCTATGCTTCATCAGTGGGGTGCAGAGACTAAAGTATACGGCATAGTAAAGGATAAAAAGGAGCTTCTTCGGGAAGCTGTGGAAAAGGGCACGGATGAATGTGATATTCTGCTCGTGCTCGCGGGCTCCTCTGCAGGCAGAGATGATTACACGAGCACCGTTATATCGAACCTCGGCAAGGTAGTTTTTCACGGAATAGCAGTAAAGCCGGGTAAGCCTGCCGTGCTTGGCTCGGTGGGCAGTGTCCCCGTGATAGGTCTTCCCGGCTATCCCGTTTCAGCCATAGTTATTATGGATGAGATAGTGAAAAATACAGTAGATTTATGGTATGGCAGAGGCAAAGCCGATACACCCGCTGTTAAGGCCGTGCTCGGTAAAAGAGTGGTTTCCTCACTTAAATACCGGGAATACATCCGTGTTACTCTCGGCAAGGTGGGAGACACTCTTGCCGCGGTGCCGCTCGGCAGAGGAGCGGGCGTGATAACCAGCTTTACCAAGGCTGACGGCATACTTACAGTTCCCCAAAACAGCGAAGGCTTTGAGGCGGGAGAGGAAGTGGAAATTAGACTTCTGAAGCCTCTTTCGGAGATAGAAAGCTCGCTCATAGTGACGGGAAGTCACGACCCGCTTATCGATGAGCTTTCCGATATGCTTAAAAAAGGAGCTTCCTCCTTCTCTGTGACCTCGAGTCATATGGGAAGTATGGGAGCGATCACCGCACTTAAAAACGGTCAGGCGCATCTCGGATGCATACATCTGCTCGACACAGAAACAGGCAGGTATAACGAAAGCTATGTTAAAAAGTACTTCCCCGACGGTGGAGTAAGGCTCGTTAAGGGCGTGGGCAGAGTTCAGGGGCTTATGGTGAAAAAAGGAAACCCGTTGGGTATAAAGAGCTTTTCGGACATAGTCAGAGGCAGATATGTTAACCGTCAGACAGGCTCGGGTACGAGAATACTCTGTGATTACCTTATCAGTAAAAACGGTATGACTAAAGACGAAATAGACGGTTACCGTAACGAGGAGTTTACTCATACGGCTGTGGCCGCTCTGATTTCTGCCGGTAACGCGGACTGCGGTCTCGGCATTTATTCGGCGGCGAAAATGTATGACCTTGACTTTATAGAAATCTGCATAGAGGAATACGATATACTGATAGACGACTGCTCCTACGGTACACCGCAGGTACAGAGCTTCCTCGAAGCGCTGAAAAGCGAGGAGTTCAAAGAAAGACTTTTACAGATGGGAGGATATACCTTTGGCTGATTTTACTCATCTTAATAAAAACGGCGAGGCTGTTATGGTCGATGTGGGAGAAAAGAAGGTCACACAGAGGACGGCAAAGGCCTTTGCCAAGGTGAAAATGCAGAGGGAAACTCTGCAGAAGCTTTTAAATGCAGAGCTTAAAAAGGGTGACGGACTTGCCGTGGCGAGAATAGCGGGAATTATGGCGGCGAAGCGTACAAGTGAGCTTATTCCTCTTTGTCATAATATTCCCATCGACAGCGTAGAGATTACATTCGATGATAACGGTGAGGATGAATTGTACATTTATTCTCTGGCTAAATGCTCCTACAAAACGGGGATAGAGATGGAGGCGCTTACTGCCGCATCGGTTACGGCGCTTACTGTTTACGATATGTGTAAGGCCATAGACAGAAAAATGGAAATAAGAGAGGTAAGACTTCTCGAAAAAACAGGCGGAAAGAGCGATTTTAAAAATGATTGACAGCTACGGTAGAGAAATAAATTATCTGCGTGTGTCCGTAACGAAAAGATGTAATCTGAACTGTACCTATTGCGGAGCGCAGAATGAAAAAGAGCATAATGAGCTTACGGCCGATGAAATCGAAAAAACCGTCAGAGCCTTTGCTTCGTGCGGTATAAATAAGGTCAGACTCACCGGAGGTGAGCCTCTGGTAAGAAGGGACATCTGCGACATAGCCGAAAGAATCGGCAGGCTTGAGGGAATTAAAAAGCTGGCCCTTACCACTAACGGAATAAGGCTTAAGGAGTGTGCCGAGGCTCTGAAAAAATCGGGCGTTTCGGCAGTTAATATCAGCCTAGACACTACGGATAAGGAGCGTTTTAAAGCCCTGACCGGCTATGACGGACTGGATAAGGTTTTTGAGGGAATCGATGAATGTGAAAGAGTAGGTCTGTCGCCTCTGCGGATTAATGCCGTGCTTATCAGAGGGCAGAACGATTCTGACGCTGAAAGTCTAATAAACATCGCACGCGACAGAAAAATCGATGTCCGTTTCATCGAGCTTATGCCCTTTTCCGATGAGGGCGACAATGAAAAGCTCGTAATAAAAAGCGATGAGCTTCTCGGGCGCTTTCCGTTTCTTAAAGCTGTTACACAAAAAGGGACAGCCTTCGAAAAAAGCGTGGCAAAATATTACGAGTGCGAGGGCTTTAAGGGCAGAATTGGCTTTATTACCCCCATAAGTGATAAATTCTGCAGTGAATGTAACCGCATAAGACTTCTTTCTGACGGAAAGGTAAAGGTATGTCTCGGCTCTGATAAGGTGCACGACATCAGGCCTTATCTTGACGATGAAAAGATGCTGACAGAAGCTGTGAGGAATGCCATTCTTTCCAAGCCTATGGAGCATAAATTCTCCTGCGGCTACGGCGCATCCCACGGACTGAATAAAATAGGAGGTTAAGTTATGAAAGGAAAGGTTTTATCTATCAACATAAGTGAAAAGAAGGGTACACCTAAAACGAAAATCAATCCCGGTGTGCTTATAGAGGATTTCGGCTTTGAGGGTGATGCCCATGCAGGTAAATGGCACCGTCAGGTAAGCCTTCTCGCTAAAGAAAGCATAGAAAAGTCAAAGGGACTTCCCACAGACGGACTCTGTCACGGCGTTTTTGCGGAAAACATCACTACAGAGGGCATCGAGCTTTTTACCATTCCCGTAGGAACCTGTCTGAAGGTAGGGGAGTGCATCATCGAAATTTCCCAGATAGGCAAGGAGTGTCACGACGGCTGTGCCATAAAAAAGCTGGTGGGTCAGTGTGTGATGCCCCGTGAAGGTATTTTCGCCAAGGTAATTAAAGGCGGAAGGGTTTACGAGGGAGACGAAATCGAAATTATCAGCTGAAGCACAGCTGCTTTAATTCGCAGAATATAAAAAGAAGACCTGTAATCGCGTATTACAGGTCTTTTATAATGTCTTGATACAAAGAAAAAGCCACCCGAAGGTGGCTTAAAATTTACTTTATTATAATTCCTTAAGTAATTCGGGAAGGTTGCCCAGGTCAGAAAGAATCATCGTCAGAGCCTTTATGAACCATTTGATGCGGTAAATGAAATCGCTTAAGGGAGCCTTTACTGTCTGAAGCTTCTGTGTGTTTTCTACGAAGTCATCAGTTTTGATAAAGGTGAAATAGCACTCTGCAGCAGCGTGATCTGAAACGGTTTTTCCGTTACCGTCGGTAACATCCACATATCTGAAGTCACTTACGGTAACATCGACACCGCCGCCTGCTCTGTAC
The DNA here is from genome assembly GCA_045588555.1 of Acutalibacteraceae bacterium. Lineage (GTDB taxonomy): Bacteria > Bacillota > Clostridia > Oscillospirales > Acutalibacteraceae > UBA6857. Next base: position 18,204 of record JAZNEL010000032.1, read on the forward strand.
ATAAATCTTTCTACAGAGTCCCAGTTACCCCAGGCAGGAAGGCCTGTAGCATACCATTCGCTCATATTGAAATAGTCGCCGCCGTTGAGCTTTTCTACCCATGCGTCCTTAAAGCCTAATTCCTCGCAGAGGATGGTATAAAGAGACATATTATCCTCACGGCCGTGTAAATGGTAGTTAAAGTCACCGGTAATGATCACGGGTCTGTCATTTTCAGAGGAGCGAGCCTGAATAAATTCGGCGAGCTGTCTGAACTGGCTGGTTCTGGCGGCTACGGAGCCTGCACCACCGTAAGCATCAGCGTGAAGGTTATAAAAATCTACATAAACACCGTTACCGATGTCGATTACAGTATAAATGAAGCCTTTGGGAGTGAGCTCGTCGGAGCCGTCTGAAAGTATGCCGCATGCGTCATTCCAGGGAACTCGTGTTTCGTTATAAACAGCCATACCCTTTGTGAAGATGTTAAGTCCGTCACCGCCGGGTATATTACCTGTGTGGTTAGTCATATAATCAAAGCCCTTGAGATTATCGGCAAGATATTTATGATAGTTGAAGTCCTCCTGGACAGCCGCGATGTCGAAGCCGTTTGAGGAAAGATATTCTGCGGCAGCCTTCTGGTTTCCTGCCACATCCTCACCGCCTAAAGCGGCGAAGGGGAGACCTGCCACATTGAAGTTTACAGCCTTGACGGTCTGCTTTTCGGCTGCATCGTAATCGTAAAGGTCGATGTCGAAATAATCTACGAAGGTTTCACCGCCGCAGATATAGGTAAGTCTCCAGTAAATTTTATCATAATCTCTGAAGCCGCCTACATCGGCATCCTTGAGGAAATCTCTGTACTGAACACCGTATTCGTCGCGCTCTGCAGTAATCTCATTACGCTTGAAGGTGAGAGGCTTACTGTAGTCCACATTTCCGTTTGCGTCCTTTTCCCAATAATTTGCATTATCGGTGGAGTTAATGTTAAAGCCGCGCCAGTTGCTTTCTCCGTCGAGAGACAGGTTACACTCTATTTTGGTAGTGCCTGCGGGAAAAACGAAGGTGTAGGCAAGGTCGTTAAGCTCGCGTGAGAGAGCGTAATCTCCTGCGATGCTTTTCTCTTTGATTTCATAGGACTGATGGCTGGGAAATTCCATCTGATAAAGGGTGGATTTGTAAAGGAATGAGGCTATATCCACCTGTACACCGCTTTCGGTTTCGAAGCTTTCGGCACCTGCAAGCATACCGAAGCCGCTTAAGCATGCGCAGCTTAAGACAAGCACAAGTGTGAGAAGCAGACTTATAAATTTTTTCATAGAAATCTCTCCTTTGAAAATATACTGTTAATTGTATAATAGCATATTTTGGAGTGAAAATGTTACTGAACTGTGAACAAAAAATCTTTAGCCTCCCGTATATGAAAAATTATTTCGTTTTTCATAAAAAACACAGTCAAGCAGTAATATTTTTAGTTTAAGGAAGAAACTATTAAATTTTATATTTTTATGGATTATTCTGCGAATATGTGTTATTATCATAGAAGCAATTTTAAAGGGGTTGTATTATATGACTGGCAGAATTAAAAAGGTAATTTCTCTGTTGCTTTCGGTAGTGCTGATTTTCGGTACTGCTTCCGTGGCTTTTTCGGCAGACGGTTCCGAGGTAACCGTGAAAATTATCAGCTTTATGAGAGGTGAACAGACTGACCTTCGTTCCAGTGAGCTTTTAGAGGCTCATGTGGAGGGCTACGACGGTAATGTCCGTGAGCTTACCTATAAATGGAAAAGCACACTCGGAACCTATCTTTATGTTTATAACTCCCATAATATGTATAACATAAATAATACTGACGGCGAAATAGAAATTCATAATACGAATAAAAATATGGCCGGTCTTTCGAATATGGTAGGAAGAACCTACGATAAAGAATTCAGCGGTGTAGGCTATGCCTGGGCCTCGGTTTACGGTGCCGGTCTCAAAGGAAGCACTTCTCTCGTAGGTACGGTTACTGTCGAGGTTTACGACGAAAACGGTAATTTGCTCGCCACCGATTCTCACGAGGGTAAATACTCTAACAGAAAAAACAGCGGATTTGTTAATTATAATCTTGACGCTGATATGGACAATGTGGTTCTCGGACTATTTGAGGGCGACAAAAGAAATGTCAAAGACCTTCTCGGTGAAAGCGCGGTAGTGCACATAACCTGTGTGGAAAGCACCGTGGCGGACGGCAGGATAGTTTCCGGCTCCGAGCACATCAGCCTTACCAAAGAGAGTGACGGAGATTATTATATCGAAGGCACCGTAGCAGGCACAAGCACCGATTCTGACGGTGATGCGAAGGTTAACCTTAACATCAGAAAGGGTAACTGTAAATTCCATAATGAATCAAGCGGTACAGCAATTACTACTGTTTTCGTTTTCAAAAAGCCTGTTACCGAAACAACTACCACCACTCTGACTCTTACCGGTAATCTCGATGACCGAAGTGATTATTTTATCGGCGGTACAGAGGGCACAAGACAGGCAGATGGCACCGTGATTTTCACGGGCCTTACACCCAATACGAGCTACACGGTAGAGGTGCGCGGAGAATATAAGGACAATAACGGTAATGTCAAGTATGCCTATGCTTATGTTTATGATGTTACGAAGCCTGTCTATCAGGCTACGGTGCGTACCTATCTTGACGGAGAACTGACGGATATTTCCGATATTCACGGTGATGATGTTACTCTTTATCTTCACGAGGATAAGGAAAATTCAGCATATATCAGCCTTTCACAGAGCGGAGAGGGTACATATACCGCCGCTGTGGAAAACGGAATTTACTATCCCTGGCACATTGAGGCAGGCGACCATTACCATAAGGCGAGAGAATACAAGCTGATTATCGAAAATGCCAATGCCGAGCTTGACCTGCATCACTACAGCGTGGTTTACGATACTGCAGGCGGCACCTTTAAGGACGGCGAAGAAGTCGGAAAGCAGGTTTTCTCGAGCGGTGCGGAAGTTACGGCTACGGAAAATGTTCCTGTCCGTGAGGGTTATATTTTCACCGGATGGGAGTATGGCGGAGAGAGCTTTAATTCGGGTGAACAGGTTACATCCCGTATCACTGCTCCCGTTGTTCTCACAGCACAGTGGGAAAAGGCTGTCAATGTCACAATCAATGTTACCATCGACCATAAGGTAAACGGCGGCTTTGACTCAAATGAAAATAAGGACGAGCTTACAGTAAGCTTTCTCGAGCAGAAGGAGGGCTCACCTGCATTCGTCGAAACGGGTGATGTACTTAACTTCTCGAAGGAGGGCGTGACCGACGAAAAGGGGAATGAAAAGGCCTTCAGCTATATTCCCGAGAAAAAAGGCGAAGAAATCCTTGTAACCAAATATACGGCTCTTGCTCCTACTTATGAAGGACTTTCCGAAAGCTCATACTTCGGTGTGGCCTTGAGTAAGTCGGGCTATGATGTAGGAAACATAGAGAAGCTTAAGGATGAAAACGGTAATTGGACCATAAATATTCCTCTTACATATAATCCCGGTGACTTTGACCTCGGATTCAGTGTGAGAATGGACGAGGATGTACCGGAGGAGCTTTATCCCGATGCGGTTATCGTAAAAATCGCCTGCTGGGATACGGAAAAAAACGAATGGGTTATTATCACACAGCAGAGAACTACCGAAAATACCGTCAGACCCGGTGTAAGGGTTGATATTGATGAAAACGGTGAGGGTGAGGGCTCTTATCCTGTCTGGAAATACGATGCCGAAAATAATCCCTACGGCTACCGCGCAGTAGTGTCAGGCTTTATCTATGATAATTCGACCATCGTCGTTCCTGCCGAAAAGGACCACACAAAGGCTGACGGCAGCGTAATTATCACCTATACCGACGGAAACTATATCGCTACTATGGGTGACATATCCGACGGTAAAAAGTACAGCAGTTCTCTTTACGGAGCTTATTATAACAGTGATACGGATAAACAGCAGGGTACGCTTGACGGTGTAATCACCGTAGAGAAATACGATGTGATTTTCGATGCACAGGGCGGCAAGATAAACGGCGGGGATACAGATACTGCCGAAGACCAGTATTATGTACCCGACTTCGGAGGTTATGTTCCCGTGATGGAAAATCACAGCTTCCTCGGATGGTATCTCGACAAGGAATGTGAAATTCCTGCCGAAGAGGGTGTTCTTCTTACCGAGGATATTACTGTTTACGCTAAGTGGGACCGTGTTCTCACAGGTACACTTATTGTAGACGGTTACTATGACAGTGAGCATATCGTTTATCAGCAGGACCGTGCTACTCACGCTCTCATCGAGCTCGAGGAAATTACTGCTGACGGTACTTATAATATCGCAGGACAGACGGTTGAAATCGTATGGACTCCCGACAGGCATTTCAGTGAGCCGGCAGAGTATATGTTCAAAGGTCTTGACCCCGAAAAGGACTACAGAGTGGATGTTTATCTCGTAAACTATGAGGCCGCTTATCAGAATTCACAGACTGTCGTAAACGGTAACGGCGACATTCACGACGATTACAGTAAGGATGATTACAGAGCGGTTTACACTGCCGACAGCCGACTCGAAACCTTCGTAAATATCTTCCTGCATTTCGAGCCCGAGACCTATTTCCAGAATGTAGAGGTCGATGCCGTGAGAATCGGTGAAGGCTTCAGACCCGAAAGTGCTCTCGTGGAATACCTCGGCAAGGAGGTCGGTTCTGAAAAGGATTACAGCGTTATTGTTCAGCATACAGCCTATCCCTATGGTGTGGAAGTGGGAATGGATACCGTGAGCGGTACAAACGGTATAAATCCCGACAGAGAGGACGGAGCCTACGGCTGTGAAATCTGGAAAAAGGTGTTTAACGGTAACCTTTATGATTACACGGCAAATCTTACGGAGCTTGACGGAAAAGACCCGGAGGAATGGCCTGTAATCGTAGTCTACGGAGAAAGTGTCCGCTGGAGCCCCTATAATCAGGCACCGACCGATGCTCTGAAGGTAACTCTGATTCCGAAGTGGTATAATGTCATTTATGATTTTAACGGCGGAACAGATGCAGAGGGTAATTCCGAAGCCGTTCTTCCCCGCGGTCATGTGTGGAGTCACGAGTCTGTTCTGGATAACACCGTTATCCCTGTGCGCGAGGGCTATAGCTTCCTCGGCTGGCTCGACGAAAACGGAAACAGGATAGAGACCATCGCCGCTTCCGTGGCAGAGGATACTACGGTTTATGCACAGTGGGAAAAGAAAGCAGACCTCGAGCTTACGGTTAAGCATCAGGTTAAATATACCGACGAGTTACTCGGAACCGAAATCATAGGCGGACAGATTTTCGGTGAAGCAGTTACTGCCGAAAGTCTCATCGGCAGCTTTAAGGGCTATTCTTATGATTCAGCGAGCACCGAAAGCCTTGTCATCGGTACGGGTGAAAATGAAATTATTCTGTATTACACCGCTGACAGCTATGACTACACAGTACGCTACCGTGAGGAGGGTACGGATAAGGTGCTTTCAGCCGATGTCATTAAGGTAGCCACCTACAAAGATGAGGTGACGGAGACTGCAAAGCCTATAGACGATTATGTTCTCGTAGATGACGGCTCTAAAACTATTATAATTGACACAGAAAATAATGTAATTACCTTCTACTATTCCTCCGATGAGGTAGGCGTAGGTGCTGACGGAGGTCAAAGCGACGGTATCGCTGACAAATATCAGAAAAAGATTATTTTCCGTGTCGTAAACGGTACCTGGAACGGTGCTGATGACGAAGATATTATCAGATATGCTACTCTTAAAAAGGACGGCATTTACAGCATAGACGGTACGGCAGCTCTTACCGCACCCTCTGATATGACAGCAAATGACGGCTATGAAAACGGTGCCTGGGATATTATACCGCCCTCATCCGTAAGTGGAACAGACACGGAGGTTTACACTTACATTTTCGTTAAAAAGGAAGCTGCGGATACTCCGGATGAGCCTGTTACTCCCGATACACCCGACGAGCCCGTAAATCCCGATGAGCCTGGCTCAAGCGGTTCGTTAAACGGAGAACCAAAGCATTACATTCTTTTCGGTAAAACCGACGGAATCGGATGGTATAAGGTATCGAAGGATGGCGGAAAGACCTTTGACACGGTTTTCGGTAACTCGACCTACGAGGTCGAGCAGGGCACGGAGATCATCGTAAGAGTCGGCGACCTTACGGGCGATGCATTTACCTTCTATGTAAACGGTCAGGCGGTAGAGCCCGACGATGAGGGAAATCTGGTATTGACCGTAAACGGTTATATGCTTATCGGTGCTCTCGGCTATAAGGTCCAGGTTCCCGATGCGGAGGAATCCCTTAACTGGTTCCAGAAGCTCATAAAGGCTATCAAGGATTTCTTTGCGAAGCTTTTCGGAAAGAAGTAAAGCTGTCTTGCGCTTAAGTGCTAAAGGGCATTAAACGCAGACCAAAAAGAAAAACATAAAACAGATGTGTTTAAGTTGCTTCTGACTTTAAAAACACATCTGTTTACTTGTTATATGGGAAAAATAATGTATTCTGCATCTTACTGAAACAGCCCCTTTCGTCTTTCCTTTATAGGGAGTATATCTTAACAGCTTAAATTTTCTTATAATAATCATTGATTAAAGAAGAATAATATAGTATAATAAATTCATAAAAACAGAAATACAAAGGAGGAATATCAATGTCATATATCGAGCTTGATTCAATGAATTTCGTACAGGAGGTTACCAAGGAAAAGGAAATGCCCGTTCTCGTGGATTTCTGGGCACCCTGGTGTCAGCCTTGTCTGATGCTCGGTCCAACGATAGAGGAGCTTGCCGACGAGCTTGACGGTGAGGTTAAGGTATGTAAGCTTAACTGTGAGGAGGAAAACGAGTACGCTGTTATGATGGGCATTATGTCCATTCCCTGCCTTGTACTTTTCGTGAACGGACAGGAGAAGGACAGACTCGTAGGTCTTCACACGAAAGATGAGATTATCGACTTTATTAATTCGAACAAATAAAGCCTTAATAAACAGTAACACCCGCTACGGACACGGAAAGTCTGCAGCGGGTGCTTTTTACGGTAAAATAGGCATTTTAATTTTAAATAAGAGAGACCGCCCTATGCCTTGCATAAGACGGTCATCGGTAAAATTATTTTTTGAAAAGATTTTTGATTGCTTCGATTATAATTTCATAAATGCGCTTAATGAGTCTGAAATAATCGGTAAGGAGAGAGGTTTCCTCCTTCTCATCGGGCTCTGTCACGGGTGCGAGACCGCCGTCCTCCGTCGCGTAGGTGTACTGGGGGAATTTATCTCCGGAGAAAACATCGGGATCTTCGTAAACGATGTAGTCAATAAGCTCATAGAAGCCGTTATTTTTTATGGTGTGCTCGAGACCCTTTACATACCAGGTGTGAAGGGGATCGATACCTGTGGAGGCATCGATGCAGCCGTCAGCTGACATAAAGTTATGTTCGGTGTAGCGCTTCTGTACATAATCTGCGGGGAGAGTTTCGCCGTATTTGCTGGCGGTAGCGCCGAGGGTTACATCCTTTACGTCTACGGAACCATCACTCTGGAAGCTTCCCTTTTCACTGATGGGCATAGGAGGTCTGCCGTATTTGCAGATGATGTTCATTTTGATGCCGTCGTTTGCGGCGTCAAGATAGATTTCGTCAAGTCTCTGCATTATTTCTTCCTGGTAATAGGTCGCCTTTTTGATTAATCCGGCATATTCGTGGTCGCTGTCGGTGTAGTTTTCACCGTAAATATTTTTCATCGCATCATAGAAGTATTCCTCCTGAACAAAGGTCCAGTAAGAGGGGATGGTGCCGAGAGTATCGTGGATAAGTCTTTTAGCGGTATCCATTACGATAGCCTTTGCACCGGGAATGAGTAAAAGCTCGAGGAAGAGCTCGAGGAAGCCGCTCTTATTAAGAACGGAAAGTAAAAGTCCGAGGTCCTCGTTATCCAGTCCGACATAAGCATACTGATTGAGGGTATCGTGGTCGATGTAGAAATCACCGCTGTAAATCTCGCCGAGAACAGAGAAGCCGCCGTAGGAGGGCACGCTCAGCAGGCAGGAATCGATGTACCGGTGCATTTCGGGGTATTCGTTGAGATATGTGGCGACTATGGTTCCGCCGTAGCTGGCACCTACAAGCTCAAAGCGTTCGCTGCCTGAATGCTCCTGAACCTTTTTAATAAATTCGTTGAGCTGCTCGGCAAGATCCATGGGGCTCAGACGGCTGTCGTATTCGAAATAGTAAAGACCGTCACCCTCGTGAACAAACTGAGCCTCCTCACATACGACATTTTCATTGACGGGAGAGATTCCGTCGCCCTTAAGAGCGTACAGACCGAAGGTGTCGTAGAATGCGGAATAAAGGTAGTTATCCAGCAGGTTATAATTGCCGTTCTTCAGAGCCGCCGCAGAGTAATCGGTAATCTTCGTAAGATTTTCGGTCAGAAGATCGAAATTCACGGTAAACAAGGATTTCCGTTCAGGGTCATTTTCGTCGTAAATGGCGAGCGACTGAAAGCCCGAAACATAAACCTGCGGTAGATGGTCGATTTCCTCACCGTCGATAATAAAGCTGTAGCCCGCCGCATTTACTGCGACAGCGGCAGAGGAAAGCATCATAATGACTGCCATAAGCAGACACAGGGATTTTTTGAAAAGCTTCATAAATAAAACCTCCGTTGAAGTATTTGTTTAATAAACTATTAATAATGTTAACACTAAAGCGGTATACAGACAATAGCGCCGACACTCATTTAACATTTAATTAATATTTATATTAAAAGTTTTCCTGATTTGAAAGAGCAAGGCAAGAAAAAAGGACTCTCTCTTTTGAGAAAGTCCAAGGATTACCGATATACTAAAATCAGATAGCGCGAGTAACCTTACCTGAACGTAAGCAACGTGTGCAAGCGTAAACTCTTTTGGGTGAGCCGTTTACGATAGCCTTTACACGCTTAACGTTGGGTTTCCATGTTCTGTTAGAACGTCTGTGTGAGTGGGAAACTTTGATGCCGAAAGCAACATCTTTACCGCAATATTCGCATTTTGCCATGTACCGCACCTCCTTAAAATAATTAAACATACATAAGCAGAGATATAATAGCAGAAAAGAATCGAAAATGCAAGTGTTTTTTGAAAATATTTTAATTAATTTTTTAAAAGCTGTTTTTTAATCTATTTTAAAAAAACTGTTGATTTTTCATTTTAAATAATGTATAATACATTCATCGAACATTTGTACGACACGGAGGATAAAATTATGGCAGATAAAAACAGCGCATTGAATGCCGCTTTGGCGCAGATAGAGAAGCAGTACGGTAAGGGTGCCGTTATGAGACTCGGTCAGACCACCGAAATGAATGTGGAGGCTATTTCCACGGGCTCCCTCGGTCTTGACCTTGCTACCGGTATCGGCGGACTTCCGAAGGGCAGAATCGTGGAAATCTACGGTCCCGAATCTTCGGGTAAAACCACTCTCGCTCTCCATTGTATCGCTGAAGCACAGAAGGCAGGCGGTGAGGCTGCTTTCATCGATGCAGAGCACGCACTTGACCCTGTTTATGCGAAGGGTCTCGGTGTAGATGTGGATTCTCTTCTCGTTTCACAGCCTGATAACGGTGAGGATGCTCTCTCCATTACGGAGGCACTGGCACGCTCGGGTGCTCTGGATGTAATCGTAGTGGACTCTGTAGCCGCACTCGTTCCCCGTGCGGAAATCGAGGGCGAAATGGGCGACAGCCATGTGGGTCTCCACGCTCGTCTTATGTCACAGGCTCTTCGTAAAATTACCAGCGTGGTTGCTAAATCAAACACACTCGTTATCTTTATTAATCAGCTGCGTGAAAAGGTAGGCGTGGTTTACGGTAACCCGGAGGTTACCACAGGCGGCCGTGCTCTTAAGTTTTATTCATCAGTGAGAATTGATGTAAGAAAAATCGAGCAGCTGAAGGCACCGGGAAATGAATTTATCGGTGCGAGAACCCGCGCAAAGGTCGTAAAGAATAAGGTTGCACCTCCTTTTAAGGAAGCAGAGTTCGATATTATGTACGGTACAGGTATTTCCAAGGTCGGTGAAATCGTAGACCTCGGTGTAAAATTCGACATCGTGAAAAAAAGCGGTGCCTGGTTCTCTTACGGTGAAACCCGTCTCGGACAGGGCAGAGACAATGTCAAGCTGCTTCTTCAGAAGGAAAAGTCACTCTGTGCCGAAATCGAAAATAAAATCCGTGACTGTGTAAAAAAGCTGAAGGATGAAAAGGCAGGCGTTAAAAATGAAGAAAAGGAGCCTGAAATTTTCGTTCCTACTCCCGTTAAAAGAAGTCCGTCAAGCGTCAGAGCGAGAATTGACATCGCTGTAGACGATGACGATTAATCCGAACTGTATATTATATAATGAAACTGAATTTCAAAGAAGGCAAAGGCGATAAAATCCACGTTCTTGTTGACGGTGAGTATTATTTCACCGTCGACAAGGCTTATTTTGCTGTTATGGGCATTTATCAGGGAAAAGAGGTCAGCCGTGATGAGCTGGCCGCTTTGGGTGAGAGCGCGGAAAAGCGCCGTGCTTATAACTGTGCCGTAGGCTACCTGTCACGCCGTGACCATTCAGCTAAAGAACTTCTTTTAAAGCTCCGTCAGAAGGGATATGGAGAAAGCGCAGAATATGCGGTGGAGAGACTTCGCAGTGAAGGCTATGTGGATGATGAACGCTTTGCGCGAATGTATGTCAGAGAGCTCATAAGCATAAAAAAATACGGTAAAAGGCGTATTGAGCAGGAGCTTTACCGAAAGGGTGTGGACAGAGAAACTATCTCTCTTGTCCTCGAGGAGGCTCATTTCGACGAGAGTGACCTGTGTGCTCTCATAAACAGGAAGTATCTCCGTTATCTCTCTGACGAAAAAGGAATAAAGAAAACCGTGGCTTCCCTGATGAGAATGGGCTACTCCTTCGGTGAGATAAGGTCTGCTCTCGGCAGGATAGCCGAGGATGAAGAATTAAATTTTGAGGTGTCCGATGAATAAAATAGGAATGATTTCTTTAGGCTGTCCGAAAAACCAGGTAGATGCTGAAATGCTCCTTTCCTCGCTTTGTGACGAGGGCTTTCAGATAGTACCCGAGGCAGAGCAGGCTGATGTGGTTATTATCAATACCTGCGGGTTTATTGATGATGCTAAAAAAGAGGCTATAGATAATATTCTTTATGCCGCAGAGCTTAAAAACGACGGCATAATCAAGGGCATCGTGGTTACGGGCTGTCTTGCCGAGAGATACCGTGAGGAAGTTATGAACGAGATTCCCGAGGTGGATGCCTGTATCGGTATCGGTGCTAACGGAAAAATAGCCGAGGTGTGCAGAAATGTACTCAAGGGGGATAAATGCGCCCTTTTTCCGTCCAAATACGATTTGGCTCTCGAGGGCGGAAGAATGCTCACCACGCCTTCGCACTGGGCTTATCTTAAAATAGCCGAGGGTTGCTCAAACTGCTGTACTTACTGTGCCATTCCCTCCATCCGCGGCAAATTCAGAAGCCGTTCTATGGAAAGCATAGTAGCCGAGGCGAGAGAGCTCGCAGGGGGCGGCATAAAGGAAATCATCGTCGTGGCACAGGATACCACCCGCTACGGTATCGACCTTTACGGCGAATATAAGCTTCCTGCACTTTTGCGTGAAATATGTAAAATCGACGGTATCGAGTGGGTAAGGCTTCTCTACTGCTATCCCGAATGTATGACTGATGAGCTTATTGATACCATAGCAGAGGAGGATAAAATCTGTAATTATATTGATCTTCCCTTACAGCATGCCGACGGTGAAATCTTAAAGAGAATGAACCGCAGAGGCTCTGCGGAGGAATTGACGGCTCTCATTAAAAAGATAAGAGCGAAAATCCCCGATGTAGTTCTCCGTACCACATTTATCACGGGTTTTCCCGGGGAAAGTGAGGAACAGTTTGAGACTCTGGCCGAATTTATAAAGGAAAATGAGTTTGACCGTCTCGGATGCTTCGCTTATTCTCCCGAGGAGGGAACACCTGCGGCTAAAATGGAAAACCAGCTCGAGGACGAGGTGAAAAATCACCGTGCCGAAATCATTATGCAGCAGCAGTACGAGATTTTCTCCCGTAAGCAGGAAAGCCGTGTCGGTACGGAAATGACCGTAATAGTTGACGGCTTCGACGAGGATAACCTTCTTTATATGGGCAGAACCTATATGGATGCTCCCGAAATCGATACCAATGTTATCATTTCCACCGAGGACGAGCTTGAGCGGGGTCAGTTCATCAGAGTGAAAATTATCGCTGTGGATGACTGTGACCTCGTAGGTGAGAAGACAGACTGACAGATTATTTACATTTAGAGCGGAAATTTGTCGCTATTACGGCTTCTTTTCTTTTGGCGAGGAGTAATCTTATAAGTAAAATCAGTTGACAAAACAGCCTCTGCTGTGTATAATATAATAAACAAATATTCAAATGCGTTTAAAGGGAGAAGTAATCACATACCCCTTCATCCCAGAGAGGAGCAGTAAGGTGAAAGTGCTCCGATGAAGAAGTGATGAAATGCACCCGTCAGCACCCGAGGGGAAGCTTTTCAGTATCCGAGGGCGTAGGTCGGCGTTAACGGCAGAGCTATCATAGTGTAGCTTTTGAGTGATAAGTCAGAGTGGAACCGCGTTTTTACGCCTCTGTACCGAAATTTTTTCGGTACAGAGGTTTATTTTTTTGTAAATAGGTGATAGAATATGTTTAACAGGTTAAAAGAAGACCTGCAGTGTGTCAAGGACCGCGACCCTGCGGCGAGAAGCAATATCGAAATAATGCTGCTTTATCCGGGCTATAAGGCGGTCAGAGCTTATCGGAGAGCGCATTGGTGCTGGAGACATAAAATGTTTTTCCTGGCTAGAGCTATCTCACAGCACTGCGTAAAGCAGACAAACATCGAAATCCATCCCGGTGCACAGATAGGAAGACGGTTTTTTATCGACCACGGAACAGGTGTGGTTATCGGTGAGACCGCCATTATCGGTGACGACTGCACTATATATCAGGGTGTAACCCTCGGCGGTACGGGTAAGGATCACGGTAAAAGGCATCCCACATTGGGAAATAATGTTTTAGTCGGTGCGGGTGCCAAGGTTTTAGGTCCCTTCCGTATCGGCGATAATTCAAATGTAGCCGCAGGCTCGGTGGTGCTTTCGGAAATCCCCGATAACTGTACAGCCGTCGGAACTCCCGCGAGAGTGGTAAGGAGAAACGGAAAAAAGGTCGACAGACTCGACCACATTCACACTCCCGACCCGCTTTCACAGGAAATATGTGTATTAAAAATGAAAATAGAAAAATTAGAAAAGCAATTAAAGCAAATGGAGGAAAAGAAATGAAAATTTTTAACACTCTCACCAGAGAAAAGGAAGAATTAATCCCGATTACCGAAGGCGAATATAAAATCTATGCCTGCGGTCCCACGGTTTATAACTTCATCCATATCGGTAACGCCAGACCTCTCTGCGTTTTCGATGTAATGCGCCGTTATCTCGAGTACAGAGGCAATAAGGTTAATTTCGTGCAGAATTTCACTGACATTGACGATAAGATTATCCGCCGTGCAAACGAAGAAGGTGTAACCTTCAAGGATATTTCTGAAAAGTATATCGAGGAGTTTTGGACCGATGCCAAGGGTATGAATGTCCGCGAGGCTACAGTACATCCCAAGGCTACGGAAAACATCGGTGAAATCATCGACATCGTATCTACTCTCATCGAGAAGGGCTATGCCTATGAGGTAAACGGTGATGTTTATTTCAGCACAAAGAAATTCGGAGAATACGGTAAGCTTTCCCATCAGCCTCTCGAGGATCTCGAGGCAGGCGCCCGTATCAATGTGGGTGAGGTAAAGAGAGAGCCTATGGATTTCGCTCTCTGGAAGAGTGCAAAGCCCGGCGAGCCCTACTGGGAGTCTCCCTGGGGACAGGGCAGACCCGGTTGGCATATCGAGTGCTCCGCTATGGTAAGACGCTACCTCGGTGAAACCATCGACATTCATTGCGGCGGTCAGGACCTTGTGTTCCCGCACCACGAAAACGAAGTGGCACAGAGTGAATGCTGTAACGGTAAGCCCTTTGCCAGATACTGGATGCATAACGGCTTTATCACCGTAGACAAGGTTAAAATGTCAAAGTCTCTCGGTAATTTCTTCACTGTCCGTGATGTAGCCGAGCAGTACGGCTATGAGCCCATCCGTTATCTTATGATCTCCTGTCAGTACAGAAGCCCCATTAACTACAGCTTCGACGCTATCGCACAGTGCAAGGCTTCTCTGGAAAGACTCTATACCTGCCGTAATAATCTTGACTTCGCACTTAAAAACGCAGTCGAGGCAGCAGGGGAGAAGGATGCTGAAATCGTGGCTCTCATTGACGGTAAAAAGGATAAGTTTATCGAGGCTATGGAGGACGACCTTAATACGGGTGAGGCTCTCGGTGCAGTGTTTGAGCTTGTCCGCGACATCAATACCAATGTTAATGAGGGTGTACAGTCAAAGGCACTCGTAGAATATGCCGTAAAGATTTTCGATGAGCTTATGGAGGTTCTCGGCTTACTTTATAACCGTAATAAAGAGGATAAGAGCCTCGACGATGAAATCGAAGCACTCATAGCCGCCCGTAATGAGGCAAGAAAGAACAAAAACTGGGCTGAGGCTGACCGCATCAGAGATGAGCTCAAGGCACAGGGCATTGTTTTAGAGGATACACCCCAGGGTGTCAAATGGCACAGAGCATAAATGTTAAGGGGGCTGTTATGCAGCCCCTTAATGAATAATAGAGGCGAGGACTGTCCGTCCGCAAAGGATGCAAAAAGGTATTAATATGAAGGAAGATAAATATAAGAATTTTTTGAAATTTGTTACAGTGCCCGTCTGCGTATGTTCATCTGCGGAAATAATATACGGAATACTCTGTTTTGTGTTTTTGAAAACAGAGCTGTACGGCGCTGTTGCCGTTATGTCAAATATTTCTGTCGTTTTCAGTATTCTGACCTTGTATTTTGCTTTGCCTGCTACGGTCATAGTCGGCTTATCGGTGACGGCAGTATACTGTTCTTTAAAAAATAAAAGCATAAAACCTTTGCTTAACATACGACTTTGGGTTATAATAGTTTTGGTAGTGCTTGGTACTGCCTCCAGATTAGAGGTTGTCAGCCAAGGTTTTTAAAGAGTTAAGGGCATTTCAGATATGTCCGTTGAATAATTGAGAAGGTATCATTATGAAATACAACAAACAAAGCCCCATCGCTGTCGTAGATTCGGGCGTAGGCGGTATTACCGTCCTTCGCAAGCTTTATAAGCTTATGCCGGGTGAGGACTACATTTATTTCGGTGATTCGGCGAATGCTCCCTACGGAGTGAAAACAAAAGAGGAAATCAGAAAGCTGACGGTAAGAGCCTGTGAGGCACTTATGGCCCGCGGTGCCAAGGCCGTGGTTATTGCCTGTAATACTGCCACCAGTGCCGCCGCTGAATATCTTCGTGAGAAATATCCCGATTTTATCTTTATCGGTCTCGAACCTGCGCTTAAGCCTGCGGCTCTTTCGGGTGAAAATCCGCGGGTTCTCGTTCTCGCCACACCTCTCACTCTTAAGGAGGAAAAATTTAACCGACTTATGGCAAGATTTGAGGGTAAGGCAGAGTTCATAAAATTACCTGCTCCCGAGCTTGTCAGGTTCATCGAAAGCGGTAATCTTGACTCACCCGAGGAAATAGCCTATCTTGAGGAAATTCTGGCTCCTTATGCGGGAAACAGAGTGGATGCAGTAGTTTTGGGCTGTACTCATTTTCCCTTTGCCCGTAAGTGTATTCAGAGAATTTTAGGCGATAAGGTTCTCGTTTTCGAGGGAAGCAAGGGTGCCGCAGGATACTGCAGAGCCTGTCTCGAGGAAAAGGGCCTTCTTAATGACGAAAGCCGCGAAGGTACTATTTCCTTTGAAAACAGCGACGAGAATAAAATCGAAGCAAGTAAAAGAATGTTTTATTACAAAGGTTGATAAAATGAAAATACAGGACGAATTAAAAGAATATCTTCTCTCACAGGGCGCATCGGATGTAGGCTTCTGTTGTCTTCCCGACGGTGATTTCGGTGAATGTAAATACGCTGTGAGCATAGCTGTCCGTCTTTCCGACGGCATCGTGGACGAAATCGGTGCAGAGCCGACACACACCTATTTTAACCATTATCGCTCCGTGAACGCTTTTATTGATTCGCTTCTTTTAAAGGCGGGGCTTTTTCTGCAGAGCAGAGGGTATAATTATATTACCGTGGCCGCTTCTCAAAGTATTAATAAGGACGGATGGCACTATAAGGGAAGATACTCCCATAAAAAGGCCGCCTGTCTTTCCGGTCTCGGTACGGTGGGTAAAAGCTCTATGTTTCTTCATCGTAAATACGGCGCAAAGGTCCGACTGGGCACCCTGGCTACAGATTGCCCCTTTGAAACGGAAAAAACAGATTATGTTTCACCCTGTCTTGACTGTGACGAGTGTGTTAAGGCCTGTCCCTCCGGTGCCATTCTCGGTAAGCTTTGGGATGAAAGCACCACACGGGAGGAAATGTTTGACCCCGAAAAATGCAGCACATATATGAAAACTCACTTCAAGCATATCGGCAGAGGCGCAGTCTGCGGAATATGTATGAAGGTTTGTCCCTACCGTGGTTAGAAACGCGCAACCTGAAAACTGATCACGGATAAGACTTTAATGAAGATGTATGAAGGTGAAAATATGAACACTGACAGAAAAATAGCGCTGATAACGGGCGGAAGCTCAGGTATAGGCAGATGCACTGCCTTATCGCTTAAAAATAAGGGCTGTAAGGTTTACGAAATCAGCCGCCGCCATATTCCTTCGGAGGGAATCCTTCATCTCACGGCCGATGTCACAGATGAAGAATCAGTGAAAACTGCCGTAGAAAGCATAATCAATGCTGACGGAAGAATTGACATCCTCATTAACTGTGCCGGCTTCGGTATTTCGGGTGCTGTAGAGTTTACGGAGGAGTCCGAGGCAAGAAAGCAGTTCGATGTGAATTTCTTTGGCACGGTAAATGTGACGAAGTCAGTTCTTCCCTTTATGAGAGAGCAAAAAAGCGGCAGAATAGTTAATGTCAGCTCCGTAGCCGCTGTGGCGCATATACCCTTTCAGACCTACTATTCCGCCTCCAAGGCCGCCATTGAAAGCTATACCTGCTGTCTTGCCAATGAGGTCAGAGCCTTCGGTATCTCCGTAACCGCAGTTCAGCCGGGTGACATAGCCACGGGCTTCACCGCTGCCAGAGAAAAATCCTTCGCCGGTGACGACATTTACGAGGGCAGAATCGGCAGAAGTGTGGCAGGAATGGAAAGAGACGAGGAAAAGGGTATGAGCCCCGAAAGGGCAGGAGAGTACATAGCTGAAATCGCTCTTAAGCGCAGGGTTAAGCCTGCCTATGCCATCGGTATGACATATAAGCTTTTAGCCGTTCTCTGTAAGATTTTCCCGTCCTCGGTGAGAAATTACATAGTCGGAATGCTTTACGCTAAATGAAAATTAATCACCCTTACATCTTGACAACGGTGTGAGGGTATTATATAATAGTGAGCAATGAGCCGGTGTGTTGGAATTGGCAGACGAGGCGGACTCAAAATCCGTTGGTAGCGATACCGTGCGGGTTCGACCCCCGCCACCGGCACCAAAATAAGAAAAGTCGCACTACAGTGTGGCTTTTTATTTTTTTTGATAATTTCAATTCTGATTTGTAAAAAAAGACTTTACAAAAATGTTAAAATCGGATATAATCTATCTGTAAAAATTTGCATATAAAAGGGGAATAGACAATGGAAAGAAATTTTAAAAAGGTACTTTCTCTTGTGCTGGCACTCATTATGCTTATGAGTCTTGCAGTACCTGCTTTTGCTAAAGAGACGATGTGGATTTCACAAAGCTTAAGTGATGTTCCCGTTATCCGTATTTCGGGTGACGGTGAGAAGCTTGTAGATGAAAACGGAGAAAAGGTTTTCCATTACAAGGATTTCGCATCACTTCTCGAGGATGACGAAGAGGAAGAAGAGGATGACGGCTCACTTATTGAGTCCATTGCGAATCTTTTAATGCCGTTTCTTATTGAAGGACTTCTCAATGATAATTGGGAGCCTTACTATGAAAACCTTCAGAAGGAAATCAGCGAGCTTTTTGAAAATTCCCTTCTGGATAAGAACGGTAATCCGCAGTACGGTACCGGCCTTCGCCAGGAAAGAATAGACAAAATGAATAATGTAAAACATAATGACCAGATGTGGTCAAATGAACAGAGCGGTAAATTCTATGTTCACGACAGATATTGGTTCTATTATGACTGGAGACTTGACCCCATAGAGACTGCAGGTGAGTTTAAAGCTTATGTAGACGATATATGTGCCTCCACCGGTTGCGGTGAGGTTGGCGTTATCGCCAGCTGTCTGGGTACTAATGTGGTTACTGCTTATCTCGCAGTTTATCCCGAGCACGCATCCGAGCACATCAGAGGTGTTGCCTTTGACGGAAGCGTCGTCGGCGGTGCAGAGATGCTCAGTGAGGCCATCAGCGGTAAGTTTAATATTGATGCCGCCGCTATAAACAGAACCCTTATTGATTGCGGCGCAATCGGTATGTTTGATATTGACAGCTTTATCAATACCACTCTCGAAATGCTCGACAGAACGGGAGCTCTCGATGCAGTTATCGGTAAAACGAAGGATTGGATTTACTATAAATTAGTAGAAGGCGTTACCTCGGCTCTCGCTCTTTCCACCTTCTATACCTGGCCAAATTACTGGGCTTGCGTTTCTCCCGAGGATTACGATACTGCTATCGAGTATGTTTTCGGACCCGAGAAAAGCAAAAAGAGAACCGAATATGCGGGTCTTATTGCAAAGCTTGATAATTATAATGAGGTGGTTCGTCAGAGAATCCCCGAAATCCTTACACAGACTGTTGAAAACGGTGTCAATTTCGGTGCAGTTTCAAAATACGGCTTCCAGACCCTTCCCATCTGTGAGACTAATTACCTCGTTTCGGATCAGTTCGCATCAGTAGGTCGATCCTCTTTCGGTGCTACTACAGGCACGATTTATAATGACCTTTCCGAGGATTACATTGCCTCGAGAATAGAAGAAGGCTACGGTGCATATCTTTCTCCCGACGGGCAGATAGATGCATCTACTTGTCTGTTCCCGGACAGCACCTGGTTTATCAAAGGCTCAAGTCATTCCAACTGGTCTGACTGGGAGCTCCGTCTGCTTTATGATATAGCCAGCTCTGAAGAACGCGTAACCGTAAATAATTCCTGCTGGCCTTCGCAGTTCGTGGTTTATTCCTACACTAATCCTGATGAGGACAGTGACGGAGAAATCGAAGCAATGACAGCTGAAAACTGTGATACGGAGAACTGGGAGGCAGATGAAAAAATCGATAATCCCACAGATAAATACGGTAAAATTTTCGTAGCGGTAGCATCACTTATTGAGTGGCTTATGTCACTTATAAAAATGCTGTTCAAATTATAATAATGCAGTATAGAATAAAATATCAAATCCCATTCGCAAGAGTGGGATTTTTCTTGTCTTTTTACATATTTACTATTGCCATATTTTTTACTCTATGCTATAATATTTAAATAATTATTATGAGGTAGTGTTTGTTTATGGTTATTTTGGGAATTGACCCCGGTTATGCGATAGTCGGTTACGGTGTTATCAGCTACCGTAATAATCATTTTTCTGTTATTGACTACGGCGCCATTACCACCGATGCGAAAACACCCTTTAACGAAAGACTTGAAATTATTTATGATGAGCTGACAGCCATAATAGAAAAATATTCTCCCGAAGCTATGGCAATCGAAAAGGTTTTTTATAACAGTAACGCTAAAACCGTTATCGATGTAAGCCAGGCGCGAGGAGTAATAATGCTTGCGGCGCAGAAAAAGGGGCTTACCGCCTACGAATACACCCCCTTACAGGTAAAGCAGAGTGTGGTGGGCTACGGCAGAGCCGAGAAAAAGCAGGTGCAGGAAATGATCAGACGGATTTTAAATCTTGAGAAGGTTCCAAAGCCCGACGATACCGCAGACGCATTGGCTATGGCTGTATGTCACGGACACGCCAGCGGCTCACTGATGCAGAATATGAGAATAAGACGAGGAATATAATTATGTTTTACAGCTTGACAGGTAAAGTGGTTTATAAGGGACTGACGGAGTTTGCCGTGGAATGCGGAGGTGTAGCCTTCCGCTGTCAGAGCTCCTTTGCCACTCTTTCCGAGATTATACCGGGCGAAAAAATGACAGTATACACTTATCTTAATGTCCGCGAGGATGCGCTCGACCTTTTCGCCTTTACCACCGAGTATGAGCTCGAATGGTTTAAAATGCTCATCACCGTAAACGGTGTAGGCCCGAAGGCGGCTCTGGCTGTCCTTTCGGAGCTTTCTCCCGACCGTTTGGCTCTCTGCATTTCAGCCTCTGATGTAAAGGCTATTACAAAGGCGCAGGGAATCGGCCCGAAAATAGCGCAGAGAATTATTCTCGATCTGAAGGACAAGGTAAAGGGCATCGCTCCTTCCTCCGATTCTTCGGCAGACATCACAGCGGTTTCCGCTACGGCCGATATGCCGAATACGAGCGAGGCGATCGCGGCTCTGACTATGCTCGGCTACACGCAGTCTGACGCGGCTGTGGCCGTCAGTAAGCTCGACAGCACTCTTTCTGTGGAGAGTCTTATCAAGGGTGCACTTAAACTTTTATCTTTAGGGTGAAAATAAATGGAATTTGAAGAAAGAATCATAGCTCCCGATGTTACCTCCTTTGACAGTGACATCGAAACCTCCCTTCGGCCTAAAATTCTTACTGACTACATCGGCCAGGAAAAGGCGAAGGAAAATCTCGAAATATACATCAAGGCAGCTCGGGAAAGAGGGGAGAGCCTCGACCATGTGCTCCTTTACGGACCTCCCGGTCTGGGCAAGACTACTCTTGCGGGTATCATAGCCAACGAAATGAATGTAAACTTCCGCGTTACCTCGGGTCCGGCCATAGAAAAGCCGGGCGATCTCGCGGCACTTCTTACTAATCTTAACGAGGGCGATGTGCTTTTCATCGACGAAATCCACCGCCTTAACCGAAGCGTAGAGGAGGTTCTTTATCCTGCTATGGAGGATAATGCCCTCGATATTATCATCGGAAAGGGACCCTCGGCACGCTCTATCAGATTAGACCTTCCGAAGTTCACTCTTGTAGGCGCGACCACCCGTGCGGGACAGCTTTCCGCACCGCTGCGTGACCGCTTCGGAGTGATTCTGCGCCTCGAACTTTACACTCCCGAGGAGCTGGCACAGATAGTAACGAGAAGTGCGGGCATACTCGGAATAGATATCGAAAAATACGGTGCACTGGAAATCGCTTCACGCTCGAGAGGCACCCCACGAATTGCGAACAGGCTTCTGAAAAGAGCCAGAGATTTCGCACAGGTGGTCGGTAACGGTATTATCGACGAGGAAAGTGCTGATCTTGCCCTCGGAAAAATGGAAATAGACCATATCGGTCTTGACTCCATCGACAGACTCCTGCTCACGACTATGATTAAAAATTACGGTGGCGGGCCTGTCGGTCTCGAAACCATAGCCGCGGCCATCGGTGAGGAGGCCATTACGATAGAGGATGTCTATGAGCCCTATCTGATGCAGATAGGCTTCCTCGGCAGAACACCGAGAGGCAGAGTAGCCACTGCGGCGGCGTACGAGCATTTAAGCATACCGATGCCCGGACAGCAGAAATTATTTTAACGGAGAATAAATCAATTATGAGATATACTAAAGATTGGAAGGATTATGAGCTCATTGACTGCTCATCGGGTGAAAGACTCGAAAGATGGGGAGATATAATCCTCGTCAGACCTGACCCGCAGGTTATCTGGAAAACTCCGAAGGTTAACCCTTTATGGAAAAAGGCGAATGCCTACTATCACCGTTCAAAGTCGGGAGGCGGGGCATGGGATGTCAGAAGTAAAATGCCGCCCTTCTGGAGCATCAAATATAAGGATCTGACCTTTAATATTAAAACTATGGGCTTTAAGCACACGGGACTTTTTCCCGAGCAGGCCGTTAACTGGGATTACACCCGTGAAATCATCCGAAAGGCGGGCAGACCCGTAAAGGTGCTTAATCTTTTCGCCTACACGGGCGGTGCCACTATCGCGCCCTTGAGCGAAAATGCACAGGTGGTGCATGTGGATGCCTCGAAGGGTATGGTTGCCTGGGCGAAGGAAAATGCTGTATCCTCGGGTGTGGCTGACGGCAGCGTAAGATGGATAGTTGACGACTGTATCAAATTCGTACAGCGTGAAATCCGTCGCGGTAACAAATACGACATTATCATTATGGACCCTCCCTCTTACGGCAGAGGCCCCGGCGGTGAGGTGTGGAAATTAGAGGATGAGGTTTACGGCTTCGTAGAGCTGTGCAGTGAGCTTTTATATGAGGATTCGCTTATGATGCTCATTAACTCCTACACCACAGGTCTCTCCTCATCGGTTATGGAATACATTTTAGGCGCCGTAGTAAAAAAGAAGCTCGGCGGTAAAATTTCATCTTCGGAAATCGGCCTTCCCGTAACGGAGACAGGTATGATTCTTCCCTGCGGTGCTTCCGCCATCTGGGAAAAATAAGAGGTTATTATGAAAAATTTTATTGAATTTGACGGCGTGAGCTTCGCTTATGAGGAAGAAGAAAATCTTGCGTCGGAGAATGTCATCGAAAATATGAGCCTTAAAATTGAAAAGGGAGATTTTGTAGCTGTGTTAGGACATAACGGCTGCGGAAAATCCACCCTTGCCAAGCTCTGTAATTCCATTTTAGTGCCGCAGAGCGGCAAGGTTTATGTAGACGGCATCGATACGGCAGATGAAAACAGGCTTTACGATATAAGGCAGAGAGTGGGAATGGTTTTCCAGAATCCCGATAATCAGATAGTAGCCACCATCGTCGAGGACGATGTAGCCTTCGGCCCGGAAAATCTGGGCGTGGAGCCTGATGAAATCAGACGCAGAGTGGACGAGGCGCTGAAAAATGTGGGTATGTATGATTTCCGAAGCTTTGAGCCTCACAAGCTTTCCGGCGGTCAGAAGCAGAGAGTGGCTATTGCAGGCATTATTGCTATGAAGCCTGACTGCATCGTGCTGGATGAGCCCACGGCTATGCTCGACCCGCGAGGCCGCCGCGAGGTGATGGCTACCGTAAAACGCCTTAATGAGGAATACGGCATCACCGTCATTTTCATCACTCATTATATGGACGAGGCCGTAAAGGCTAACCGTGTCATCGTTATGGATAACGGTAAAATAGTTCTTGACGGAAAGCCGAAGGAGGTTTTCGTCAGAATAGACACCTTAAAGAAAATCGGTCTCGATGTTCCCGAGGCTACGGAGCTAACACATTTGCTTATCGGCAAGGGAATCGATTTACCCGAGGATATACTCGATACAGATGAGCTTTATTCATATTTAGTCAGACTCACGGAGGAAAAAAATTGAGCGTATCAATTTTAGAAACGAAAAATCTTACCCATGTTTATTCGAAGGGTACCACATCCCAGGTGGATGCTATCAGAGACATTAGTCTTAAAATTGAAAAGGGCGAGCTTGTGGGTATTATCGGACACACAGGCTCAGGTAAAAGCACCCTTATTCAGCATTTTAACGGTCTTCTTAAGGGTACATCGGGTACGGTTTTACTCGACGGCAAGGATATATGGGAGGATAAAAGCAAAATCCGTAATGTCCGTTTCCGTGTGGGCATCTGCTTCCAGTATCCTGAATATCAGCTTTTTGAGGAGACGGTTTATAAGGATATAGCCTTCGGTCCTGCCAATATGAAGCTCGATGAAAAGGAAATAGACCGCAGAGTCAGAAATGTAATCAGATTCGTAGGACTCGATGAGAGCTACCTGGATAAATCGCCCTTCGACCTTTCGGGCGGTGAAAAAAGAAGGGTAGCCATCGCAGGCGTTATGGCTATGGAGCCCGATGTACTCATTTTAGACGAGCCCTGCGCGGGTCTTGACCCGAGAGGCAGAGATACGGTGCTTTCTCTTATCAGGGACTACAGAAAAAACACGGGAAGTACTGTTCTGGTCGTCTCTCACAGTATGGAGGATATTTCGAAAATAGCTACCAGGGTGCTCGTTATGAATGAGTCGAAGCTTGCCTATTACGACACGGTGGACAGCGTTTTCTCCCACAGCGAGGAGCTTAAGGCTATGGGACTGAATATACCCGTGCTGACCTCTCTTTTTCTTAAGCTGAAGGAAAACGGCTACGATGTTCGTACGGACATCTACACTCTCGAGGGGGCAAGAGACGAGCTTCTCTCTCTGCTGAAAGGGGGAAAAGCCGAATGATATCCGACATCACCATCGGTCAGTATTATAAGGGTGACTCCTTCGTTCATAAAATGGACCCACGCATAAAAATACTCATTACCGTACTTTTCATCGTAATGATTTTTATGTGTAAAAACTTTCTTTCGCTTTTGCTCACGGGAGTTTTTCTTGTCCTATCCGTTTTAGCTTCAAAAGTACCCTTTAAAATGTTCTTTAAAAGCCTTAAGCCTATTATTCCCATAGTGCTTTTTACGGCTGTTATCAATATCTTTTACATCGGTGGGGGGAAAGAGCTTTTTTCTCTCGGCTTCGTGACCGTAACCTCGAAGGGTGTTTTCACTGCAGTGTTTATGGCTGTGAGAATCGTTCTCCTCATTATGTCGAGCTCCATTCTTACCTACACTACTGTACCGACTATACTCACCGATGCCATCGAAAAGCTTCTTTCGCCGCTTAAGGTCTTTCATATTCAGGTGCATACCCTCGCTATGATGATGACTTTAGCCCTTCGCTTTATTCCTACTCTCATCGAGGAAATCGAAAGAATAATGAATGCACAGAAGGCGAGAGGTGCTGACTTCGAAAACGGTAGCTTCACCGACCGCGCAAAGGCTCTCGTGCCTGTACTCATTCCTCTTTTTGTTTCTGCCTTCAGACGGGCCTATGAGCTTGCCTTCGCTATGAACTGCCGATGCTACAGAGGCGGAGACGGCAGAACGAGAATGAAGCAGATGAAGCTTAAGACCTCCGACATAGCTTCTCTGGCATTATTTGCCGCGGGTATGGCAGGAGTGCTTATTATTAATAAATTATTCGGTGTGGTAATTTAAGATGGAAAAAAATATCAGACTATTCATCACCTACGACGGAACGGACTATCACGGCTGGCAGATGCAGGAAAATGCCGTTACGGTGCAGGAATGTATAACCAAAGCGGCGGAAAAAATCTTTTCCCAGAAAATTTCCGTAAACGGCTGCAGCCGTACCGACAGCGGAGTACACGCTAATGAATTCTGCTGTAACTTCCGCTTTAACGGTGACCGTGCGGAGGATAAAATAATCCTCGGTATGAACTCACAGCTTCCCGAGGACATACGGGTTTTCCGCTGTGAATATACTGATACTGACTTTCACGCCCGCTTTGACTGTAAGGGAAAGGAATATATCTACAAGGTTTGGAACGCTAAAACGGGAAATCCCTTTATGAACCGCTATTCGCTCTTTTATCCCTATGAGCTGGATGCGGAGCTTCTCGACAGACAGGCGAAGGATTTCATCGGAACTCACGATTTTGCTGCCTTCTGCGCCGCGGGAAGCATCGTAAAGGACACCGTCAGAACGATAAAAGACTTCTCTGTTAAAAGAGAGGGTGACCTTGTTACCTTTTCCGTTACGGGTGACGGCTTCCTTTATAATATGGTGCGGATAATGGTCGGCACACTTCTTTACATCAATAACGGAAAAATCGAAAAGGACACTATACCAGAAATTATACTTTCAAAGGACAGAATAAGAGCGGGTATAACCGTCAGACCCGAGGGACTTTATCTCAATAAGGTTTTTTACTGATACAGGAGTAAATTATGATTAAGGAAAACAAAAAGGTGCAGAGAAAGCCTGTACCCTCAAAAAAAAAGACAAAGGGAAAAAAGAATAAAAAGAAAGGGCAGAAGGGGAATAAATATCTTCTCTCGGGAGCCGTACTGCTCACAGCAGTGCTTATAATTCTCGGAGCTGCCGTCTTTTCCGCAGACAGAGTGATTTCCGACGACACGGTTTCAGCCGAAGCCAGCGAGCTTCTCTCTACTGTCAGCACTGATGAGATGGGCTTCCCTGTAACCTTTTCAAATAACGATATTATCCGTGTCGAGGCCTTTTCCTCGAGGATTTTCGTTCTCGGTAAAAAGATTCTTACCTGTCTTTCAGACAGAGGAGCGGTGAAGTATAATCATATTTTCACCTTTTCTGATCCCGAAATGACTGTCAGCGAAAAATACGGCCTTGTTTATGACCGAGCCTCCTCAAAGTATTTCATCTTTAACAGCAGAGGTGTCATATATGAGGGAGAAACGGAGAATAAAAAGCATATCATAACGGCTGAAATCAATAACCGCGGTGATGTGGCTCTGGTTACAAAGAGTGACGATTCGGCCTGCCGTGTTTCTCTCACGGATAAAAAGGGCGAGGTGCTTTACATCTGGGCCTGTGCCGAGGAATACGGTGTCAGCGTGGATTTATCCGAGGACGGACGCGAGATACTCTGCGGTACTGTCGGCTCACGCGAGGGTGCCGTTTACTCGAAGCTCTACCTGCTTGAAACCTATTCCGACAGCGGTGTACAGGAAATGACCGTGGAGGATAATGCGGTCGTCGATGTAAGGCTTATAGGTAAAAAAGTGATAGCCACCTGTAATAATTCGAGAAGTGTCTTTACTGTCAGAAGCAGCGGTATCACGGAGGAAACAGCGCTTTATCCCTCTAAAATCATTTCCTTCGCCTGTGACAAAAGCGGCAATACAGCTGTGGTTACCAATAAGGTCGGCTCCTTTGACACTAACGAAATAACCGTTTACAATAAAAACAATACCATTAGTTATGTAGGTTTCACCGATGAAAAAATCGTCGATGTTATCTGCCGCGGTAAAAAGGTTTATCTTCTTACCGATACGGCTATATATGAATCCCTGTCCGACGGCACCTTCGAGCCTGTCGGTACCAAGGAAATTTCGGGAGAAGGGCTGGTGATTTGCAAAAGCAGGCTTTATTATCATTCTACGGGCACAGTTGACATAAACAGCTGATAATACTATTGTTTATTTTAAAATAATGTGATACAATAGCAGAAATTTCTTTATCAGGAGGTATTTAATGACATACATAGCTGATATAATTATTATTGCGGTATTTTTAATTACCGTCATCGTTTCCTATAAAAAAGGATTCTTCAGAAGTCTCTTCGACCTTATCGGAACCCTCGTTTCCGTCCTTATGGCAAGAGTGCTTTCTGCCTCTCTCGCTCCGCAGGGCTTTGAGATGTTTATTAAGGAGCCGGCAAGAGCTACTCTGACCAATACTCTCGGTACCGTTGGCACTACTGATTACGGTGCACAGGTAGAGAGTGCCGTTAATTCCATTCCCGATTCCTTCAGCGGAATTATGAATCTTATCGGCATCGATAAGCAGGCTATTCTCGAAAAGGTTTCCGCTTCGGAGCTTGCACAGGGAAATTTGGTGGATAACATAATGGAAAATATCGTTACCCCTGTCGGCACCGCTATTATTCAGTTTGTGCTTTTTGTAATTCTTGCCGTGGTGCTTACTCTTGCTCTTAAAATAGTAGTAAAGCTCCTCGATTTCATTATCAAAAAGCTTCCCGTAGTAAAGAGTCTGAACAAAGGACTCGGAATAGTAATCGGTGTTATCCGCGGTTTTATCACCGTAATTATCGTTTCTATGCTTATCGGTACCGTCGTAAGCTTCATCGGAAACGAGGAAATAATCCAGGCAGTTAACAGCTCGGTCATCATCCCTGCTGTGCAAAATCTTATGTCGTCCTTCAGCGGCGCTGTATTAAAATAAAAAAGTGAGGTAAAATAATATGAAAGATTTATTTAAAGGCTGCATAACCATTCCTAATTTCTTATCACTGACCCGTATTCTTCTTACTCCTTTAATCGCTTACCTTTTCATCAGCGATATGAAAATCCCCGCAGTTATTATTCTTGCCATTTCTGCTCTTTCCGACACCTTTGACGGACAGATAGCCAGAAGATTCAATCAGGTAAGTGCACTCGGTAAAATTTTAGACCCGGTAGCAGATAAAATACAGCAGATTACTATTGCTGTTATTCTTCTCATCGAGTTCCATAATGCTACCGATCCTCTTATGAAGGCATTCGGCTATGTTTTCATCGTTTTCCTGGTAAAGGAAGCAGTTATGCTCATCGGCGGTCTCGTAATGTTGCTTTTCGGTATCAGACCCGGTGCTGCCGAAATTTACGGTAAAGCTGCTACTCTTTGCTTCTATGTAGGTATGGTAGTTATCCTTCTCTTCGGCCCCGAGGTAGGTGCATTCAGCCGGTATTTCACTCTTCCGAGCTTCATCACAGGCGCTATTGTAGTTATCTGTGCTATTATGACGCTGGTTGCTTTCGCCAGCTATATGCCCGAAACCTTCAGACAGTTCAAGGAAAGATTTTCGAAGGAAAACAAGGCATAACAAAGGCAAAAAACTCAAGAAAGGAAAGATTGCTTTCCGGCAGTCTGACGGCATTTACTAATGAAAAAGATTACTTGCAGCAGATGCAAAAAGCGTCCTGCAGTCATATTTATTTCGAAAATAATCGACGGAAAAACTGTTCCCGAGGGTCTCTGCCTGAACTGTGCTATGGAGCTGAACATCGGCCCCATAAAGCAGATGATGGAGACAATGGGCATTTCCGAGGAGGATGTGGACTCCATCAGCGAACAGTTTTCAAATATGTTTCCCGAAACGGATGAGGATGGCGGCTTCGAGGCCGGCGGCTCACCGACTATGCCCTTTATGCAGGGCCTTTTCGGGGATTTGTCAAACAGTCTTACGGTAAAGAATGAGGGCGGAGAAAGTCCTGCCAAAGCCGCACAGAGCTCTGCAGAGCAGAAGGGAACAGGAAGGAAAAGAAAAAAGAATAATGAAAAGAAGCGTAAATTCCTTTCTCTTTACTGCACTGATCTTACCGAAAAGGCTAAAAGCGGTAAGATAGATAACATCATCGGCAGAGATAAGGAGCTTGAAAGAGTGATTCAGATTCTCTGCAGACGCTCGAAGAATAATCCCTGCCTCATCGGTGAGCCCGGTGTAGGTAAAACCGCTATCGCCGAGGCTCTCGCACAGAAAATCGCAGAGGGTAAGGTTCCTGCGAAGCTCGCTGATAAGGAAATCCATCTTCTCGACCTTACTGCTTTGGTGGCAGGTACACAGTTCAGAGGTCAGTTCGAAAGCCGTATTAAAAATCTCGTTGATGAGGTAAAGTATAACGGTAACATCATTCTTTTCATTGACGAGGTTCATAATTTGGTAGGTACGGGTGATGCAGAGGGCTCGATGAATGCGGCGAATATTCTCAAGCCTGCACTTTCCCGCGGTGAAATCCAGGTAGTGGGAGCTACCACTTTTACCGAATACAGAAAGAATATTGAAAAGGATGCGGCTCTCGAAAGGCGTTTTCAGCCGGTTAAAATCGAGGAGCCCTCTATCGCAGATGCTACGGAGATTCTTTTAGGAATAAAAAAATACTATGAGGGCTACCACAGAGTAAGAATTTCCGATGAGCTTGTCAGAAAAGCAGTCGTGCTTTCAGAGAGATACATCACGGACCGCTTCCTTCCCGACAAGGCTATCGACCTTCTGGATGAGGCCTGCACCTGTGCTAATCTTCGTAATAAGGCTATCAGCGACCTTGAAATCAGCGAAAGAAAGCTCACAGAGCTTAAGGAGGACGAGGAGGATCTTATGAACGACTCCGAAGCTCTGGATTATGAGGCGATAGCTAAAATTAAAGCTGAAATCGTCAAGTGCGAAAGCGATATGACTTCTCTGACCGAGGCGGCTAACGATAATGCCGTAACGGAAGGGGACATCGCAAAGGTTATCGAGCTCTGGACAGGTGTTCCTTCCTCAAAGATAATCGAAAGTGACCTTAAAAAGCTTTCCGGTCTCGAGGAAAAGCTTAAGAGCAAGGTTATCGGTCAGGACGATGCCATAAAGGCAGTCGCCGCCGCCATAAAGCGTAACAGGGTGCAGATAAGCCCCCGCCGCAGACCTGCATCGTTTATCTTTGTAGGACCTACGGGCGTAGGTAAAACCGAGCTCGTCAAACAGCTTTCTGCGGAGCTTTTCTCTACTCCCGAAACACTCATCAGACTCGATATGAGTGAGTTTATGGAAAAGCACAGCGTTTCCCGTATAATCGGCTCGCCTCCGGGCTATGTAGGCTATGACGAGGCGGGACAGCTCACCGAAAAGGTCAGAAGAAAGCCCTACAGCGTTATTCTTTTCGATGAAATAGAAAAGGCTCACCCCGATGTAATGAACATCCTTCTTCAGATTCTCGATGAGGGCAGAATTACCGATGCGCAGGGCAGAACGGTTAACTTCGAAAACACGGTTATAATTATGACCTCTAATGCCGGCAGCGAAAGGAAGGGAGGCTCCATCGGCTTCGGCAAGGATAAGGGAGAGGCTACCAAAGAAAAGGTAATGAAGGCTCTTTCGGATTTCCTGCGTCCCGAATTTATCGGCAGAGTAGATGAGGTAGCAGTATTTAATTCTCTTACTGCAGAGGATTATAAAAAGATTTCCGAGCTTCTTCTCGGCGAGCTTAAGGCATCTCTTAAGGAAAAAAGCATCGAGCTTAAATGGACTCAGGAGGTCAATGTCTATCTAGCCGAAAAGTCAGAGGGCGGCACGAGAGGTGCCAGAGATTTACGGAATCTTATCCGTAAAGAGGTGGAGGACGGCATCGCTAACATTATCATCGATAATGCGGACTCTCCCGTCAGCGCCATCGCCGTAGAGGTAAAAGAAGGCTCTTTAGTGCTCTCTCATATATAACCGAAAAAAATCATTTAATTTTTAAAAAAGACTTGACAATGCAGCGTTGATTGTATATAATAGTCAACGTTGCATCGGTTCGCGGGTGTAGTTCAATGGTAGAATCCCAGCCTTCCAAGCTGGTCGTGTGGGTTCGATTCCCATCACCCGCTCCAGTTTTTTTGTAACAAATTGAATATGCGCTTGTAGCTCAGTTGGATAGAGCAACTGCCTTCTAAGCAGTAGGTCAGGGGTTCGAGCCCCTTCAAGCGCGCCAGTAAGTGGTGGATATAGCTCAGTTGGTTAGAGCGCCAGGTTGTGGCCCTGGAGGTCGTCGGTTCGACTCCGATTATCCACCCCATTTTCTTTTTATAGGGATGTCGTCAAGCGGTAAGACACAACACTTTGACTGTTGCATTCGTAGGTTCGAATCCTGCCATCCCTGCCAAAAATCGACAATCTTCGACAGAAGGTTGTCGATTTTTACTTATTACTTCTTCACTATTCACTTTTCACTAATCTTTGGGTCGATTTTTGGAAGTAAGAAGTAATAGGGAATAGTGAATAAGTTAGGGCGGGACACCCGCACCCGATTGTAATTTCATATTAAGTGTGATATAATCAGTTCGACAAACAAGAATTTGACAAAGGAGATTCGTAATATGAAAAAAATATGTGTGCATTGCAATAAAGAGTTTGATGAGGCAACAAAAAAGTGTTCCGAGTGTGGTAAAAGATTAAAAGTTGTGCTTACAAAAGAAGAACAGGAAAAATTAAAAAAACAGAATGATGATATGGTAGCCATCAATACTATGATGCCAATGTAATTGACAAATTCCAATTTGTCGAGATGTTGCCATTTTAAGCTGTAAACACAAAAAATTCCGAAAGCATTAGCTTTCGATATTTTTTTATCCAAGCCGACAGGCTTGGTATATCATCAGCCCGACAGGGCTGTATATCATCGCCGCACTTGTGCGGCGTATATCATCACACCGTAGGTGTGTATTATTGTCGGCTTGATGATATGTAATTACTGTGGAATTGATGATATACAGGGCTCTGCCTTGATTTTTCCTTGCCGCACCCGATTGTAAAATCTTGACATATATGATATAAACAGTTTTACAGATGAATCTATAATATGCAGTATTCTGAATTTACCTACTAAAAGGAGCGTCGTTTATGGCAAAAGAGAAATCTAAAAAGGGAAAGAAAGTTTTATTGCTGTTTGTTGCAGTGATTGTTGTGATTTCTGCTTTGATTGCAGGACTCAATTATTTATCAGTTCAGCATCTTCTCGAAGTGGGAAGCAGTTACGGTAAGGTTGAAATCGAAAAGCAGCTTGTACCCGAAAAGGACGAAAACGGCAATTGGTATTTCACTACGGATGAAGACTTCAAGGTTATGCATCTTACGGATATTCACATCGGCGGCGGTTTTATGTCAAAGGATGTGGATGAAAAAGCACTTAACGCAGTTGCGGCTATGGTGACAAGAGAAAAGCCGGACCTTGTTATCGCAACCGGAGATATTGCCTTCCCTGTGCCGTACACTGCCGGTACCTTCAATAACCATAGCGGTGCGATGGCTTTTGCAAACCTTATGGAAAGCCTCGGTGTGTATTGGGATGTAACCTTCGGTAATCACGATGCCGAAGCATATTCATATTTTGACAGAGAAGCAATGGGTGAGTTTTATGAAAGAGAGGAGTTTCAGTACTGCCTCTTTCAGTCGGGTCCCGAGGATGTTGACGGTATAGGTAACCATACTATCGCAGTAAAGAACACCGAGGGCGTAATCACTCAGGCTATAATACTGATTGACTCCCAGGCTTATATTAAAGATAATATTATCGAAAGCATAAAGGGTACTTATGACAACATCCACGAAAATCAGGTGCAGTGGTACGAAAATGAAATTAAGCGTATGGATGCCGAAAACAAGAGTATCGATGAAAACGCTGAAACAGTCAGGTCAATGGCCTTCTTCCATATTCCCTTGGTAGAAATGGCTGATGCCTGGACTGAATTTACGGAAAACGGATATGAAGACACAGACGACTTTAAATATATTGAGGGTATAATTGCTGAAGGCGGAAGACTGGTTTACAGCGGTTTAGGTGAGGATGACCTCTTTGAAAAAATGCTCGAGCTCGACTCTACAAAGGCTATGTTCAACGGCCACGACCACATTAATAATACCACCTTTGAATATAAGGGTATTACCTTCAGCTATGGCTACAGCATTGACTATTTCGCATATTCGGGCATCGATAAGGTTGGCTCACAAAGAGGCTGTACTATGATTACCTGCAAGCCGGATACAAGCTTTACTATCGACAAATATAACTATTATTCAGACAGATATAACCTTGACGGCTTTAACCGTGAAGAGGTTTCAATGCAGTATGAGGACATTACATATCAGCATTTTCCCGAATAAATCTGCATAAAAGCTTTGAAATCAAAGAGAATAAAACTACGAAAAATTAAAACCTGTATTCCTTAATTCCAACTGCGAACTTTAATAAGAGCTATATAATTAACCCGATAAATAATAATTTGTGTGGTGTGCCGTAGGGGCGACCATTGGTCGTCCGTGATTTTTCGATTTAAACGGTCGTGCAATGCACGCCCCTGCATTATTACAGGCTTTTGTCCGACATCTTTCAATTAATAAAGCTATTGCCGATTCAAACCTTAAACAAAAAAAGAAAAGTCGCACTGTAGTGTGGCTTTTCTTTTTGTGCATTATTCCTTCGTACTGTTGAGACTTTCTGATATTCGCAGGATAATTCGGTTTAGGTAAGTCTGTGAAAAGAGCCTTGCGGTCAGTAAAACAGCGTAACGAGAACAGTAGTAATCAAACCGCTGATGCCGATAGCGACACTGCTTAAGGCTGACTGAATCTCACCGATTTCGATGGCCTTCGATGTGCCGATAACGTGACTGCAGGTGCCTATGGCGAGACCCTCGGCTACAGGGGATTTTACTTTGAATAATTTTGCGAGGGACGGTGCGGCGACAGCTCCGACGATGCCTGTGCAGATAACCGCTATTACCGTTATTCCCTCCATTCCGCCGTTCATAAGAGAAACATCGAGTGCTATGGGTGTAGTACAGCTTTTTCCGATAAAGGAGGCCTCGATAGCCTTATCGACCTGAAATAATCTGCAAAGACCTATAACGGCTAAAATGCTCGTAACCGAGCCGACCAGACAGCTGACGACGATGGCCACTGCATATTTTTTTACCGATTTGAGTTGCTTGTAGATATTCACGGCAAGCAGTGTGGTTGCGACCGGTAAAAGGTTAGTGATAAAGGCGTTATCCTCCATATATTTTTCATAGGAAATTAAACCGGATTCGATGAAAATAATACAGCATATAATCGCAAAAAGCAGAGGATTAAGGATAGGTGTTTTGATTTTCGAAAAAAGCAGGCTTCCTATTCCGAAAGCAGAAACGCTGAGAAAGAAACCGAACAGGGGTGAAGCGAAAACAGCATCCATCATTCATCATCTCCCTTCTGAAGCTTTATAATAAGTCCTGCCGTCAGTGCCGTTGCACCGTAAACCACGGGTGTGGTTACGAGGACTATAAGCATAAAAAGAACCAGATTCTCTTTTATTATGTCAATATACCGGAGAAGCTTTACTCCGTAAGGGATAAAAAGAAAAGACATATTTGATGTGAGAAAATCCGAAGCAGAACGGATGCTTTCGTATTTAACAGCCTTGACCATAAGAAGCACGAGAAGAATCAGCATGCTTAATACACTTGCCGAAAAGCTGAAGGGGAGCAGGTCCTCGATAAGCTCGCCGAGAAGACAAACCGCAAAAATGATGGCCAGCTCCGCTGTTATATGTAAAGCTTTTTTCAAAGTATATCACCTCGTAAACTAAAATTAGTGCTTTCTTCTACAGAAAAATGGGGTATAGAAAATACGAACATAATTATATCATTTATAGAATAAACTGTCAATCGTCATAAACTGAAGCATATTCTTCTTTTTGTGTATTCTTTTGCAGAAAACTATTGAAATAAAAAATCTTTTTTGATAGAATAGTAAAAAAATTTTATAAGGGAGACTTTTGATATGAAGCTTAAGGTAAATGCAAAACTTGATCCGCAGTTTGAGCCGATGTCAGTTGTAGTGCGTGAAATGCGCGAAGCAACCAAAGAAAACGGACAGGATGTTATTATCGCGGCGGTCAGAAATGACGAGTACACTACTGTTTACAGAACGAGGATTTATCCCGAAGGTACGGGCCACGACGAAGAAAACTTCCGCTTTATCGAGCGTATCGCCAAATCTCTCGTCTGGGTGGCAGGCGCATATAAGCTCGTTATCGCAGGTGCCGACACCGTAGGACAAAGAATCAAGGAGGCATACACTCCCGAGGGTCTTCGTTCCTTCGATGTAGGTCATATGAAAAAGACCTATGAGAAGGATTTCGTGGTTGAGGTTTGCGCTTTAGAGGAGGCTCCCGAAGAAAAATCATCAGCCGCACCTCTCGGCAGACATCTCGACGGCTGCCGTATCGGCTTCGATGCCGGCGGAAGTGACAGAAAGGTGAGCGCCGTTATCGACGGAAAGAGTGTTTACTCCGAAGAGGTGGTATGGTTCCCGAAGCTTAATTCGGACCCCGAATATCACTATCAGGGTATTCTCTCCGCTATGAAAACTGCGGCTTCTAAAATGCCCAGAGTTGATGCCATCGGTGTTTCCTCCGCAGGTATTTATGTAAATAACCGCATTATGGCCGCTTCTCTTTTTATCAAGGTAAGCGATGAGGACTGCGAAAAAAGAGTAAAGAATATGTATCTTGATGTAGCGAAGGAAATAGGCGAGAATATTCCCATCGTAGTAGCAAATGACGGCGATGTTACAGCTCTTGCCGGTGCTATGGATCTCAATGACGATTCAGTTCTCGGTGTAGCTATGGGTACGAGTGAGGCAGGCGGATACATCGACTCTAACGGAAACATTACCGGCTGGCTTAATGAACTCGCCTTCGTTCCTGTAGATTACTGCAAAGAATCTATGGTTGACGAATGGTCAGGTGACTACGGCTGCGGTGTTAAATATTTCTCCCAGGACAGCGTAATTAAGCTCGCTCCCGCTGCAGGTATCGAGCTCGACGAGAGCCTTTCACCGGCTGAAAAGCTCAAGGTAGTGCAGAAGCTTATGTCTGAAGGCGATGAACGCGCCGCCGCTATCTATGACACAATCGGTGCTTATTTCGGCTATGCTATTGCATACTATGCCGAGTTCTACGACATAAAGCACGTTATCATTATGGGACGCGTAACCTCGGGTGACGGCGGTGTTATCCTTCTCGAAAGAACCCGTGAGGTTCTCGAAAAGGAATTTCCTGATCTTGCAAAGAAAATCAGTCTTCACATACCCGATGAAAATTCCCGCCGTGTAGGACAGTCTGTCGCCGCGGCAAGCTTACCTAAAATTAAATAATATTTTTCCGACTGCTGTAATGGGGGACTGTAATACATCCCTGCATTATGACAGAAAAGAGGTTTAAGTAATTCCCATCAGTACCGTGAAACACATAAAGGCTTTGATTTTCTGGAGAAGGCAGTAGAAGATAATCTTCCTGCGGGAAGATACGAAATAGACGGTGACAGAGTATTCGCTTTCATTCAGGAATATACCTCAAAGACCGATTCAACCTTCGAGGCACATAAGAATTATATCGATATACAGTTTATCGCGGAGGGCACAGAGGTTATTTATTCGGCTGATGCTTCTTATCTTACAGTCAGAGAGGAATATAATGCTGAAAAAGATATAATGTTCCTCGAGGATTATGAGAAAGCGAGTATGGCGATTCTTCAAAAAGGGGAGTACGGTATATTCTTCCCGTGGGATGCTCATAAGCCTGGACTTTGTTTCGACGGAAAGCCCGGTAATGTGAAAAAAATAGTTGTAAAGGTCAAAGCCGACTGAATGCTTTGTTAGAGGAGTTTTCTTATGAAAGAATTTAAAACTGTTTTCGGTCCGAATACAGGCGGACCTTCCGACTTCTACAGAATACCGTCTGTAATAACTACAAAGACGGGTGTAGTTGTTGCTTGCGCTGATGCAAGATATTACACCGGCAGGGATAATCCGAACAGAATAGACAAGGTCGTCAGAAGAAGCTTTGATTCCGGTGAAACCTGGAGCGATTACATTATCGCCGTAAAGGAATACGGTCAGGAAATGATGAAGGCTTCAGCGGCCATAGACCCGGTGCTTACTTATGTGCCCGATACGGGAAGGATTTATATGCACTACTGCCACACACCCGCAGGAATCGGCATTCTTAACTGTAAAAGAGGCATCGGTGAAACGAAGGACGGTAATATAATAGTCGAAGGAAAATTAGGTAAAAAATACATACTTAAGGACGGAAGTCTTTACACAAAAAGCGGCAGACAGACCGACTTCAGAGTAGCTGACGACGGCTGTGTGACGAAAGACGGAAAGACCGTGGGAAATATTTTTAACTCGACGGATTACCGCCAGTTAGGTACATCATCTCTGATGATGTGCTACAGTGACGATGACGGACTCACCTGGTCGGAGCCCGTGTCTCTCAATACACAGGTTAAGAGAAAATATATGAGCTTTATCGGACCCGGACCGGGCTGCGGCATAGTCATCAAAAACGGAAAATATAAGGGAAGAATAGTAGTTCCCATTTATTACGGTACACGGAAATGGCCCCTTTGTCTTTCCTGCTGTGTTATTTACAGCGATGATAACGGTGTTAGCTGGTCTCTCGGTGAGACTCCTAATAACACGAGAAAGATAAACGGCTTTAAGGCTAATCATTTATTCATCACTCAGAGTAAAATGCTTACGGAGTCGCAGGTGCTCGAGCAGCAGGACGGCACACTTAAGTGTTTTATGAGAAATCACGAGAAACGAAGAAGTGTGGCCGTGGCATACAGTAAAAACGGCGGTGAAAGCTGGGAGGATTTCCGTTTTGACGATGAGCTTCCCCAGCCTGTGTGTCAGTCTTCCGTAATCAGTGTCGAGGGTGCGGATAAGCCCTATGTCATTTTTCTGAATCCAGCCAGCAGAGAGGGAAGAAAGTGCGGAACAGTCAGACTCTCTGAAGATGACGGTGAAACCTTTAAGTACAGCCGTGTTCTGAAACCGGATTCTTTCGTTTACAGCTCAATGACACAGCTTCCCGACGGTAATATCGGTGTATTGTTTGAGCCTGATTTGGAGTGTCAGAATATATGGTTCACAAAGTTTTCTCTTGATTGGATCAAGGGCATTTAATAAAAATGGAGGAAGAAACTCAAATGGACAAAATCAAAAACATACTTTCGGATGTCCGATTATATTGGAACGTTCCTATGCATGGTAAGTACATTACCTTTAAGGAAATAGCCGCTTATTGCGGCGGCGGTATCGGTGCCTACGCTATTACGATGATAGGTAATGCTTGTATCCTTTCTACAAACAACACCTTGCTTTCGAGTACTTTAGGTATCAACCCCACAGATATGTATATAATGTATGTTATCGCGGTGCTTGCAAACATCCCTTTTACAGGCATAAGAGCTAACATTATTGATAACACAAGAAACAAAGCAGGTAAGTACAGACCTTACATTGTAACAATGGCAATCCCCGCTGCGATTATATGTCTTGCGACGGTGTGGTTCCCCTATGATAAGCTTCCCCTCATAGTAGGCGAAGGTATGCTTTTCGGTGAAACAAGAGCTTATGTGGCAAAATGTGCGATTATAATGATCTTCAACTTATTGCTTCACTTCTGCTTCTATTTCTTCTACGATTCTTACGAGAATCTTATTCACGTTCTTTCTCCCAATTCACAGGAGCGTGCAGAGGTTTCTTCAATAAAGAGCGTTGTTTACTCATTCGCCCCTACAGTTGTAAATCTCTTTACTCCCATTATCGCAAAGAACATTTTCCACACAAACACAACAGATATCCGTGTTTACAGACTTCTTTATCCCATCCTTACCGTTTTAGGTATTCTTCTTTGTATCGTTGTTTACAAGCATACTGAAGAAAAAATCGTTCAGGCTAAAACTCATGTTGTTCACATCAAATTTTCCGACGCTTTACGCGCCGTGGCAAAGAATAAGTATTTCTGGATTATTTCTCTTGCTTCTTGGATAGGCTTCCTTGAATCCGCTTATTCAAACATTCTCGCATGGCTTTATAACTACGGCGGTGCCTGTAATGGTAATGAATACGGCCTCATAATTACGGTTTACGGTAATGCCTCTCTCTGGGGTATGATTCTTGCTCCCTTCTGTATTAAGCGTTGGGGCAAAAAGGCAGTTCTTATTGTTACTAATCTGTTTAATATATTGTTCATTCTTATGATGTACCCTTTCCTGTCCGAGATCAAGAACGGTACTATCTGGCTTATTATGGGCTGTCTTTATATGAATGCTCTTGTAGGCTCCTTTGCCCATATTCTTAATCCGTCCATCCAGGCAGACATCCGTGATTATCAGCAGTATAAGACAGGCGAAAGAATCGACGGTATGTTTTCGGCAGTTACCACCATCGGTACGGTTATCGCTCTTGTAACATCATCGGTTCTTCCCTATATTTACGAAAAAGGCGGTATTACTAAAGCCAATGCTGAGCTCGTAACATCTAATCCCAATATTCTCTCAAGAGTTCTCGGTGACGGAAATACCGTAGGACAGATTCTTGCCGATCAGCTTGCAAACGGTCAGGATAACTATACAAATGCTTATTCTGCCCTTTATGATCCTGATATTCTTCTCAGCCTTCTTAAGGTTCTGGTTCTCGTAGCGGCCTTCGGTGCATTTATGAATGTTCTTCCCTTCTTCGCTTACGATTTCAACGAAATCAAGCAGAAGTCAGTGGTTCGTGTTCTTAAGGTAAGAGCTTTATTTGAGGACTACGGTAACGGTGTTACAAATGACAGTGCTCTTGTTGAAGGTATCGATATCATCAGAAATGCCAGAGAAATGGCAGCAGCAGAGCCTAAAAATGTAGATAAAAAGGCCTTTAAGGCATCCTTGAAAAACAGTACGGATAAAAAGGCTGCAAAGAAGGCATATAAGGCCGATATAGAATTTAATGACGAAATCACCATTTCAAAATTCGTTTGCGACGAGCTTGATAAGTTCTCTTCACCTTTGGTTCAGCGCCAGGTTGAAATCTGCAAGGCAATCGATGCAGTAGGTATCAAGGGCATTATCGGTGCAGAAATGTCAGAGCTTAAGGAAGAGCTTAAAGCTGCCCGCGCATTAAGTAAAAACAATGCCGCCGAGAAGGAATATCGTTCCTTCGCCATCGATATGGCAAAGAATAAGATAACCGCTTATAAAACCATTAAAAAGTTCTATAAGGACGCAGAGGAAATTGTTAAGCCCGATTTCAAGGTGCTTGAAGGCTACTACGACAGAGTAAATCAGATCGACGAAGCCTTAAAAGCTCTCTATATTGAGGAAAAGAAGGCAGACAAAGAACTCAAGGCTGAAAAGAAGGTTCAGATTAAGTCTCTGAGCAAGGAAAAAGCAGAGCTTAAAAAGACCATCAACGAGGAAATGGAAAAGCACGCAAACTTCAACCGTATTGCGAAGCCCCTTATCGTTGCTGAAAGACTTGTAAAGCAGGCTGAAAATTACACTCATTTGTATGACATCGCAGAAAAATACGAAGAATCCAAAAAGAGAAGTGAAGAGGAGCGTGCCGCTAAATTAGCAGAGCAGAAGCGTCTTGAGGCTGAAAAGCAGGCTCAGAAGGAAAATAGACTTGCCGAAAAGAACGCTTCAAAGAAATAATCGATGTCGGCTGAATTTGTAATAAAATCATAAGGAGTTTGCTTATGAATCTTACAGAAGAAAGAAAATGGATACAGAAGGAGCTGGAATCTGTAGCGGATTTCTGGCTCACCAACGGAATGGACAAGGTCAACGGCGGTATTTACACCTGCCTCGATAAGGACGGAAAGGTTTTTTCCACCGATAAAAGCGTATGGATGCAGGGTCGCTGCGGATGGATTTTCGCTTATCTTTGCCATGTTTACGGTGTTAAAAATGAGTGGCTTGAAGCCAGCAAGAGCTGTCTTGATTTTCTCGAAAAATACTGCGTTAACCGTAATGCAGGGGACAGACTCTATTTTACGGTTACTGCTGACGGAAAACCTCTCCGACAGAGAAGATACTGCTATTCAGAGGCCTTTTACTGTATCGCAAATGCAGAATATTACGGCATAACAGGTGAAAAGGAGCATCTCGAGAGGGCGAGAAAGACCTACGATATGTACTGGAACCTGAATCACGGAATGGCTGACCCCACAGGTCTCGGAGCTAAAACCGAGCCCGAAACCAGACAGGGAAGAGCCTTGGGCATACCGATGATTCTTCTCAATGTTACATCTGTGCTTCTTCGCGTTGACCCCGAAAAAGCAGACCTTTATAACAGCAGAGCCGACGAATGTGTACAGGATATTCTGAAATATCACGTTAAACCCGAGCTTGGCTGTACTCTGGAAAGTGTAGCACCCGACGGTACACCCCTTCTCGATGTTACCGAGGGCAGAGTGGTTAATCCCGGTCATGACATCGAATGCAGCTGGTTCCTTATGGAAAGAGCGAAGGCAACTGATGATGAGGCACTTTTTGAAAAGGCTGTAGAGATTTTCGATATGGCCTTTGAAAAGGGATGGGATAAGGAATACGGCGGCATACTCTATTTCTTTGACTGTCTCGGAAATCCCCCCGAAGCCTATGAACACGATATGAAGCTTTGGTGGCCTCATAATGAAGCACTTATTGCTTCTCTTATGATTTATAAAGAGACAGGCGATAAGAAATATCTTGACATTTTCGGAAAAATACTTGATTACTGCAAGGAAGCCTTTGCTTCGGCTCCCTGCGGCGAATGGTACGGCTATCTGAGAAGAGACGGAAAGCCCACACTTCCCGCCTGTATCGGCTCTACCTTCAAAGGTCCCTTCCATGTGCCCAGATGTCTGATTATGGTCGATAAAATGATAGAAGAAATAGAAAAGAGATAAATCAAATGAGTAAGTTCAAAGGAATATATCCCGCATTTTATGCTTGCTAT
This sequence comes from Acutalibacteraceae bacterium, assembly GCA_045588555.1. Taxonomy (GTDB): domain Bacteria; phylum Bacillota; class Clostridia; order Oscillospirales; family Acutalibacteraceae; genus UBA6857. The sequence goes on from JAZNEL010000032.1 coordinate 60,359, forward strand.
GACAAAGAAGGAAATTTCAGCACCGAAGCTACAAAGGCTCTGGTAGAGTTTCTTATTGAAAAAGGTGCCGCAGGACTTTATGTAGGCGGTTCATCAGGCGAATGCATTTATCTTTCCGTAGAGGAAAGAAAGAAGACCCTTGAGGCAGTTATGGAAGTAGCCAAGGGCAAAATCAAAATTATCGCTCATGTCGCCTGTAACAATACCAAGGACAGCTGTGAGCTCGCCGCTCATGCACAGAGCGTAGGTGCAGACGCTATCGCTGCTATACCTCCCATTTACTTCCGTCTGCCGGAAAAGGCTATTGCGAAGTACTGGAATGATATTTCTGCGGCGGCACCCGACACAGATTTCGTTATTTATAACATTCCCCAGCTTGCCGGTGTTTCTCTTACTCTGCCTCTTCTCGATGAGATGATGAAGAATCCCCGCGTAGTAGCTATTAAAAATTCCTCAATGCCTATTCAGGACATTCAGATGTTCAAAAGACAGGCTGCAATGGCAAACAAGGACATCGCTGTTTTCAACGGTCCAGACGAACAGTTTGTAGGCGGCAGACTTATCGGTGCTGATGCAGGTATCGGCGGTACCTATGCAGTAATGCCCGAGGTGTTTGTAGAAATCGATAAGGCTATCGAAGCCGGAGATTTCGAAAGAGCGAGACTTCTCCAGAATGCCGCCAACGAGGTTATTTATACAATGTGTTCTGCCAAAGGTAATATGTATGCCGTGGCAAAGGCTGTACTGGAAATGCGTACAGGAAAGTATTTCGGCTCCGTAAGAGCTCCTCTTTTACCTCTCGGAGACGGTGATGAAGAGGTAGTCAAGAAGGCTTATAACCTCGTCGAAAAAGCACTTGCATTATAATTTTTCTATAATCGCAAAAATTACCCGATAAAATGAATCTCCTACGGTAGATAATCCATCTGCCGCAGGAGATTTTTTTCGGATTAATACAGTCATAAAAAAACAGGACATATTTACAATCTTTTCTTGTAATACCGAAAGCTTTATGCTATACTGAAAAAGGTAATTTCCGTCACAAATAAAAAATCGGAGGTTGTTTATATGGAGAAAACAGAAAAAACGGGATTAGTTACTAAAGCGAGAAGCTTCCTATCCACAGCCAAGGAGTACTGGACAGAGCCCGCCAAGGGAAATTATATTCCCTATAAGGAGGTAGCAAGCCTCAGCGGTGCAGGCTTCGGTGTTCATTGGATGCTGCTTCTGGCCAGTGCCATCGGACTTAGTGCTTCAAATATGCTGGTCGGTGCCAGTATAGGCCTTAAGCCCACGGATTTACAGATTATGTCGATTGCGGCGAATGTCATCGGTATTCCCATCGGTATTTTCCGCTCCTGGTATTACGATAATCATAATCTGAAGGGCGGCAAATTCCTGCCGTTTCTGAAAATGACGGGCTTTCCGATCGTTCTTCTTGCTACGGTTTTCGTCTGGCTTCCCTACGAAAATATGAGCTATACTGCCAAAGCCGTAGCTGTATGGATAGTCTTTTTCCTGATGAACTTCTTCCTGGGCGTTTTCAATGAAAGCTATGTTTATTTTCAGCAGATAATCACCCCTAATTCACAGGAAAGAGCCAACGTGATGAGCATATCGCAGGTGATTTACTCTCTTGCCCCCACTATCACTAATCTCGTAGTACCGCTTATAGCGGGACTGACCTGGGGGCTTAATAACATCTGGACATACAGAGTCATTTATCCGCCCTTTACTCTTTTGGGTCTTATAGCCTGTACCGTATTTTTCCGCAAGGTAAAAGAAAGACTCATTCTTCCTAAAAGGAGACCGGAGCCCGTAAGAATGCTCGATGCTATCCGTGAGGTAGCGAAGAACAAGTATTTCTGGATTATTCAGGCGGCGGCCTGGGTAGTTTTCCTGGAGTCCGGCTACGGCGTTATTCTCAGCTGGTCCTTCGTTTACGGCCACGGCGGACAGTACCAGGCATCTCTCGGTGTGGCAAATACGGTTATCGGTAATGCGGCACTTTGGTCTATGCTTCTTTGTCCCTTTGCTATCAAGGCTATGGGCAAAAGGAATCTTCTGATACTGTCAAACTCAGTCAATGTAATCTTTTTGGCTATTCTTTACTTTACCTATAAAAACCTGGTGATGATATGCGTTCTCTGGTATATAAATTCCTTTGTCAGTACCTTCTGGAACATCGTTCAGCATCAGATAAGTGCCGATATGCGAGATTATCACCAATGGAAAACAGGTGTCAGAGTTGACGGACTTTTCGGCCCTCTCGGAATCATCGGAACCTTTATCGGCTTCTTTACAGGTATGTTTTATCCCGCCGTTTATGAAAAGATGGGACTTTTAGAGGATTATAATGTTCTTTACGACGATGCAGTCAGAAACAGCCTTTTCGAGGTACTTATTATCTGCTCCATATTCGGTGCTATTTTTAATCTTATTCCGTTCTGCTTCTACGACCTTACGGAAAACAAGCATAAGGCTTATGTGGATGTACTCAAAATCCGCGCTATGTTTGAGAATTATGTTCTCGGTAAGCTTGAGGATGACGAGCTCGAGGAGGCTATGTCGGTTATTATCGAGGCTAAAGAGCATTACGGTAAGGAAAAGGCTGTCGTGAGTAAAAAAGCAGACAAGGCGGCCAAAAAAGAAGCGAAGAACAGAAATCTTGCCATCGAAAGAGCGGCAATCGTTATGGAGGACCTCGGAAAATTTTCCACAGATGCCGGCCGTGCAAGACTCGCACAGGCGAAGGCTGATGTATCGAAGGGTATGATTTATCTTTACGATAATGCAGGCGCGGAGCTTAAAGCGGCCAGAAAACTGCCAAAGAGCACAAAGGCCGAAAAGGAAATCCGCTCCGATGCTATCAGAAATGCCCGAATGAAAAAGGAGTCAGCTTCACTTATCCGTAAGTACGGAGCCGATAGCATAAGAAAGCCTGATGAAGCGGTCAAGGAGGAAATTATGAACAGAGCCTCCGAAAACTTCCTCGACAGCTTAAAAATCAAGCGTGAGCTCAAGGCCTGGCTTAAGGCGGAATCCGTTTACGACAGAGCTGTTAAGCCCTTCACCGACGCTGACAGCCTCATCAGACAGGCTGAAAGCTATGCTCATTATGAGGAATTGGAAGAAAGATACCTTCTTATGCAGAACAGCTGAATAAACTGAAAAGAAAAGTCTTCGGGCTTTTCTTTTTTTGTTGACATACTACCTTTAAACTGTTAGAATTGTTTTGAAGGAGGAATTATTATGAATAAAAACAAATCTGCGGATAAATACGGCAGTCTGGTAAAGGGCCTGCAGATTTTATCCTTTGCGGTTATGGTGGTTATGGTTATTCTCTGTGCAGTTTTCCTTTCTGAAAATAACATTTCCATCAGTAATGTGGATGCTCTGACACAGTATCTTACGGGCGGTACGGCTACGGTTATTCTTATAATCGTCGGCTTCAGCATCGTTAAATCCTTTGCGCTGATTTTTCCGCCGGCAGTTCTGTTTGTGCTGTCGGGTGTAGTGTTTGAGGATTTCCTTACTGCCTTTCTTGTCAATACACTGGCTACAGCCTGCAGTCTGGTTTTACCCTATTTTCTGGGCAGATTCACAGGTATGGAAATGGTAAATTCTCTTAAAAAGCGCTTTAAGGCCATCAAAAAGCTCGATGATTTTACCGATGCAAATTCTACTGCTGTTGTGTTTATTTTTAAGGCAGGAGGACTTATACCGTCAGATTTGAGCAGTCTTATTTTCGGCGCGATGAACATACCCTTCCTTAAATATTTTATAACCTCAAATGTCGGAATGCTTGTGCTGAATTTTCTGTGGACTCTCGTAGGCGCGAAGGGAGACCTGACTAATCCGCTGTCTTATCTTTACGCTCTTCCCGCTCTTATCTTCGCATTAGCGGCATCTCTTGCATTAGGTGCTTATAATAAAAGAAAAAACAAATCAGATAAAAAAGAAAACATTGAAACGGAGGAAATCAGATGAAAACCTACGATGTAATCGTAATCGGTGCGGGTAACGGCGGACTTGCCGCGGCAGCTACCTGTGCCAGAGCAGGTCTTTCCGCCTTACTGCTGGAAAGACATAACATTCCCGGCGGCTCCGCTTCTTCCTTTGTCAGAGGAAGATTTGAGTTCGAGCCCTCGCTTCACGAGCTGGCAGGTGTCGGCGATGAAAAGGATCCGGGTCAGATAAAGGATATGTTTGACCGCTTCGGAGGTGATGTGGATTGGTACACACACGACTCCACCTTCCGTCTTATCGTTCCCGCCAAAGAGGGGGATAAGGACACATTCGTAAATGAAAACGGTGTGAAGGTTACGGTTGATGCCCGTATGCCCGTCGGCTTTGAGGCTTTTGCTAAGAAGCTCGATGAAATCGTGCCCGGCTCCTACGAAAGCTGTATGAAGGCCTTTGATTTGTCCGAGCGTATGTTCAAAGCCTTTGACTGTCTCAATGACCCGAAAAAAATACCCGGAAGCCTGAAGGATCTGCCCGACATTATGAGAATGGTTTCCCATACTATGAACGAGGCTCTCGACGCTCTCGGTATGCCCAAAAAGGCACAGGATATTTTTAATACATACTGGTGTTATATGGGCTCTCCCGGCTCCAGATTCGACTTCCTTTATTATATGGCTGTTCTTCACAGCTATGTTAAAAACGGTACGGGCATACCGAAGCTCCGCAGTCACGAAATGAGTCTCGCTATTGACAAGGTTATCCGTGATGCAGGCGGAGAAATCTGGTACAATTCCGAGGTTACAAAGGTGCTTATGAAGCACGGAAAGCCCGAGGGCGTGGTAATCAACGGTGAAAAGGAGGTTTACGGTAAATACTTCATCTGTAATTCCTCGCCGAACTCTGTTTGGAAGGATCTTTTCGTGGAAAGAGACATTCCAGAAAAGCAGCTTAAGATGCTTAACTCCCGTAAAATTGCCTGTACTCTTACTACAGTTTATCTCGGTATGAACAGAACGAAGGAGGAGCTCGGTATCACCGACTATTCCGTATTTATCGCTCCCGACTCCGATTCCGATAAGCAGTATGAGGCGGCACAGAATTACTTCAGCGGCTACTGCATCATTAACTGTCTCAATGAGATCATTCCCGACTGTACTCCCGAGGGCACATGTCAGCTTTTCCTTACCACTATGACCTTCGGTGATGTAATGAAGGACATCAAGCCGCAGGATTATAAGAAATTCAAAACCAAGGTAGCGGAGGATATGATTGAGACCTGCGAAAAAGCTCTCAATATCTCCATCAAGCCCTACATCGAGGAAATAGAAATCGCTTTACCACCTACCTTTGCCCGTTATCTTAATACTCCCTGGGGAACACCATACGGCTATATGCTCGAAAAATGGGACAGTATGCTTCCCAGAACTATCCAGTATATGCAGGATCAGCCCTTTGAAAACTTCCTTTTCTGCGGTGCATCTCAGGAAAGAGGTGACGGCTACGGCTGTGCATACTATACAGGTGAAAAAGCAGGCGGAATAGTCGTCAAGGCTATGCAGAAGGAGGGTAAATAATTATGGCTGACAATTTCAAATCCTTAAAATCAAAAAAGTTTTTAGCTATGCTGCCCGACAGACAGGCCAGATTTAACGAGGGCAAGGCAGAGCTGGTCGAAATCGAGGATAATGCTATGGTTCTGGCGAAGGCACTTCATCCCAAGCGTGAGTATCTTAAAATAGAAAGCATTACCGAAAGGGGAGAGGACTGCAGAAGCTACACGCTCGTACCCGACGGTGAAAGAACGAAATCTCTCGCCTATTTCAGTGCAGGTAAATATCTCACCGTTTTCGAAACCATAGAGGGTATGCCGGTGACGAGAGCCTATTCTCTTTCGTCCTCACCGAAGGAGGCACTTGAGGGTAAATATGTTCTTACAGTAAAGCTTGTCGACGGAGGACTTGTATCAAAGTACATCTTCGATAACTGGGAGGTCGGCTACGAAGTAGAGGTTTCAGCACCTTTGGGTAATTTCGAATATCAGCCTCTGCGTGACGCTGAAAAGGTCATCTGTCTGGCAGGCGGCAGCGGTATCACACCTTTTATCTCTATGGCTAATGCCATAGCTGACGGCGACGAGGATTTCGAGCTCACTCTCCTCTACGGAAGCCGTAATTATAAAAGTGTTCTCTTTGCCGAGGAGCTGGCAGAGCTCGAGAAAAAATGCGATAAGATAAAGGTCATAAATGTCATAAGTGACAGTAAGGCGAGAGCAAGAAAGGGAGATGAAAAGGGTTTTATCACTGCAGAGCTCATTAAAAAGTACGCTCCCGAAAATGAAGCCTATTCCGTATTTATCTGCGGTCCGCAGCAGATGTACGATTTCCTCGACGGTGAGCTTTCAAAGCTGAATATCGAGAAAAAATACATCCGTCACGAAATGTTCGGTGAATTTCATAATCCCGCCTCACAGGAGGATTATCCCGACGGAATACCCGAAAAAATCACCGTTAAGGTAAAGATTCAGGATAAGGTTTATACCGTGGAGGGTAATTCTGCCGATTCTCTGATGCAGACACTCGAAAAGAACGGCATAGCCGTTCCCGCCAGATGCAGAAGCGGTGAATGCGGATTCTGTCATTCACATCTGATTTCGGGTAAGGTTTATGTACCGAAGCATCTCGAGTACAGAAGACTTGCCGATTATAAATTCGGCTGTATTCATCCCTGCTGCTCCTTCCCGCTGACCGATATTGAAATGGAAGTACCCGCAGCCAAATAAAAAAACAGGAGTAATTTATGAAGGATACCCGAAAAATTGTTCTTAAGGAACAGCGTCAATTTAAAAAATTAACCCGTATGCAGAATAAGGGCACCTGGGCGGGCTATTTCGGAATGCTTCTTTTCCTCGTCGGCTTCGTAAACATCATCGATGAGGTCACGAGTAATCTTTCCGTTTCCGTTCAGTCCTCCTTCGTTACCGAGTTTTTCGTAAATAACGGCTTTCTCGGTAAGGCTTACACCTTTGAGGAGGGTCTGTCACTGCATACCTCCATCAGCGTTATAAGCTATGTGTTCGGAATTATCACACCTTTTTATAAGGCTTTAGCCGACAAATGGGGCAGAAAGCCGCTGTTTGCCATTTCGACTCTCGGTATGAGCGTAGGCTTGTTTATTATCTATTACTCACCGAATTATCTTGTCTTCCTTTTAGGCTACGGAATTATCGGCTTTTTCTACAGCCACGACATACAGATAATCTACATTCTCGAGGAAGCACCCGAAAAGCGTAGGGCGATGATTTACAGTATTCTGAAAAGCCTCGGTATTTTCGGCGTGGTCTGTATTCCCGTACTGCGGAATCTTCTGATGGGTAACGACGCGACGAAGTGGAGAAGCATCTTTATGCTTCCTGCCGTCTGCGGTGTTATTGCGACGGTGCTGATTATCGTTTTTGCCAGGGATACGAAGGTGTTCATAAAGGAAAGGACAGCCTATTTGTCCGTTCCTTATGAGGCAAGACAGGCGGAAAAGCAGAGAATCAAGGAAGAAAATAAGGCACAGAGAAACCAGGCGGGTGTATTTAATGCCGTAAAGTTTATCTTCGCCAATAAGGATACGAAGAGTCTGATTATCTCTCACATCATTTTTGATGCGGGTATGCCGGCTATCGCTCTTTACTATGAATCCTCTATGCATATCGCAGGTATGACTACCGAGGACATTACCAAATCTCTTTTTGTTCTTCCGGTGGTTTATGCGGTGCTTACGCTTTGCTCGGGCTTTGTGGCTGACCTTATCGGCAGAAAGAGAACAGTTACCGTGGCAGGAGTGCTTTGTGTGGCAGGCTTCATTCTCTTTGCTGTGGGAATTAATCAGCTGTGGAATCCTTATCTTGTCGGCGGTCTGTGCGGTCTTTACCAGGGCTGCTACTGGATAGGCAGAGATTATATGAATATTATGATGACCGAAAAAGTACCCACAGACATCAGAGCCTCCGTGGTCGGTGCAGAGGGTCTCTTACTTATTATCGGTCTTGCCGCAGGTTATCTTCTTACCATCATCGGAATGCTCTTTATGGAGGTATGGCTTACCTGTCTTCTCGTCGCACTTCCCTGTGTGGCTGTTTCGGTGGTTACGCTCGTGCTTAAGGTAAAGGAAACCAAGGGCGCAGATATGGACAAGGTAGGTGCAGAATTATGATAAGACATATTGTTATGTGGAAATTCAAAGACTTTGCAGAGGGGTTATCACGGGAAGAAAACCTGGCAAAGGTAAAGTCAATGCTTGAGGCTTTGCCTGAAAAAATCGACTTTATCAGAGAAATGCAGGTACAGCTTAATGTAAATCCTAAAGAGGGAATGTACGATGCTGTGCTTATGAGCACCTTCGACACTCTCGAGGATGTGGGACGCTACCGTGTCCATCCCGAGCATAAAAAAATTTCCTCCTATGTGGCTCTGATTAAAGAAAGCAGAGCGAGTGTTGATTATGAGTTTTAAGTTCGTATTAAAGTGTTAACATTTTGTTTAAACACAGAGCGCTTATTTGAACTTTTATTAAACATTCACAAAATAACTCGACTATTTAAAAGTTTTGTGTTAGTATTATTAAAAATAATTTTAGGCGGTTTCGTATACAGATAAGCGACAACTGTCTATTAAGGAGGAATAATGTATGAAAGCTGAAGAGAGTGTTCAGAATTATGCTTCTTCTTTAAGAATGTATACTAATTACACTGTCAGAGCGATCAAAAAAATCTGTAAAGAAATCGGACCCCGTTTAGCGGGCAGTGATGCCGAATACGAAGCACACAAGTACATAGCGGAAGAAATGAAGACCTGCTGTGACGAGGTCGAAATTGAAGAGTTCAAGCTTGCCCCCGAAGCCTTTATGAGCTGGGTAAGAATTGACGGTGCACTGGTTATCATCGGTGTTATCTGCTCGTTACTCGGACTTCCCGCAGTAGCCATCGGACTCACTGCCGTCGCACTTGTTCTTTTATTCTGCGAATTTCTTATGTATTGGGAATTTTATGATTTCCTTTTCCCGAAAAAGATGTCCCATAACACCGCAGGTGTCAGAAAAGCAAGCGGTGAAGCAAAGCAGAGAATCATCTTCTCCGGTCATGTAGACTCCTCACACGAATGGACATATACCCGTCTCGGCGGCAAGGTGCTCCTTTTTGCTGTAGGCGGCTACGGCATAGTCAGTATGCTTTATCTTCTCGTTTCATCCATTCTTATCGTAGCTAATGTCGGCTCACCCGAATTTCTCGAAATAATCAAATGGGCCCAGATAGCCTGTATTCCCGGCGGTATCCTCGTTATGTTCTTCGTTAACTTCAAGCTCACCGTAGAGGGCGCTAACGATAACCTTACGGGTACTATGGCTTCTGTAGCCATTATGAAATACCTTGAGGATAATAACATCCGCTTTGAAAACACAGAGGTTGTGGCCCTCGCTGCAGGCTCCGAGGAATCCGGTCTCCGCGGCTCCAGAGCCTACACAAAGCGTCACCTTGACGAGCTTAAGGCTATTCCTACTGCCTTCATCGGTCTCGAAACCTTCAGAGACTACGAAAGCATGGCTATTTATGCCCGTGATATGACAGGTACTGTTAAAATGGATCCCAGAGTGTGTGCTCTCGTTAAAAAGGGCGGTGAGCTCGCAGGCGTGGATCTTCCTTACAGCTCTGTTTATGTAGGTGCATCTGACGGCGCCGCTGTTCAGAAGCTCGGCATCCCCGCTGTTACTCTCGCTTCTATGGACCCCGGCCCGCCGAGATATTATCACACCAGAGGTGACACGGCAGATAATATGAATATGAAGACCATCGAAAAATGTCTCGATATTGCTATCCAGACACTCTTCGTTTACGATGAGCAGGGTCTTAAGGACAGTTATTAATCAGTTTACAGGTACCGCTTCGGCGGTACTTGTTTTTTCGGCAGAATAATCTTAAGATAATATTAATTGACTTGTAATTCTGCAGATGATATAATGTAGAAAACACAAATACGGACAGTGAAAATGACAATGGGAAACAGAAATAAGAAAAACAAAAACAATAATAATAAAGCCTTACTTACCGTGATAATAACCGTAGCGGCGGCTCTTCTTTTTTCGGCGGCGGTTATAAAGACGCTTTCATCTGCGGAGAAAAATCCCTTCGGCGGAGAGCCTTTTACGGAGGAAACCACCGTAACCGAGACCACCGAAGCAGAGACATCGCAGACAGTTACCGAAGCTGAAAGGATTAACGGGGAAACAGGCAGAATTATCGTAAATCCCGAACAGGATTTATGGAATCTCGTGGTGGTAAATATGGGCAGAGAGATGCCCCCCGGATATAAGCTTGCTCTGGCGGAAATTTTTTCTACGGGCTATTATATGGATGAGAGGGTAGTACCCTTTTATGAGCAGATGTACACGGCGGCAAAAAAGGACGGAATAGTTCTGACTCCTTATTCGGGCTACCGCTCTTATGAGAGACAGGAGCGCAACTATAAAAGTCTTACCGAAACCTATATGTCAGATTACGGACTTTCCCGTGCCGAGGCGGCAGAGAAGGCGGCTACGGTTATTCTGCCTCCCGGTACCAGTGAGCATAATCTTGGCCTGGCGATGGACATCTGTAACACAAAGGACAGCTTCGCTTTTACCGAGGAGTATAAATGGCTCACGGAAAACGCTCATAAGTACGGCTTTATTTTAAGATATACCGAGGATAAGATGAGTATAACGGGTATCGTAGATGAGCCGTGGCATTGGAGATTCGTGGGTGTGGAGTATGCCGAGGACATTAAAAACAGCGGTCTGTGCCTGGAGGAATATCTCGAATCAAAGGGAATAGATTTCTGATAAAATTTTTTCAAAAAACTATTGACAAAAGAAGCACTTTGTGATAATATATCTGCACAACAAAGCAGAGCAGTGCGTTCTCACCTTCGGAATTTTGTTTCCTGTCGGTCAATAAGCTTCTTTTTTAAGTAGTGTATTGGTGCGTGAACGGCTTGCTGTTCACGCTTTGATTTTATTCGGGAAAACCGATAAACATTTTTGGAGGTGCATGAACATCGCTATCAAAGAAATGCAAATCAATGAAGAGATTAATGACAAAGAGCTCCGCGTCATCCTCGGTGACGGTGAGGTTCTCGGCATTATGTCGTCAGAAGAGGCTTTAAAAATTGCCGAAGAAAAAAATCTTGACCTTGTTAAGATTGCTCCGCAGGCAGTTCCGCCGGTTTGTAAGATTATGGACTACGGAAAGTACCGTTTCGAACAGACCAAGCGCGAGAAGGAAGCAAAGAAAAATCAACATGTCGTTGAAATCAAAGAAATCAGACTTTCACTTAACATTGACACGCATGACTTCGAAACCAAGGTAAACCACGCGAGACGCTTCCTTACAAGCGGCAACAAGGTAAAGGTGTCCATCCGCTTCAGAGGCCGTGAAATGGCTCATACTGAACACGGTATCACCACTATGCAGCAGTTTGCTGAAGCCTGTCAGGAATTCGGTAATCTTGAAAAGGCACCGAAGCTCGAAGGTAAATCGATGATGATGTTCCTGGCTCCTAAGCCAAAAAAGTAATAACAGGAGGAATTTACAATGCCTAAAATTAAAACACACAGCGGTGCAAAGAAACGTTTTAAGCTTTCCAAAAACGGTAAGCCCATCCGTTACCACGCAAACAAATCACACATCCTTACAAAGAAGAACACAAAGCGTAAGAGAGGTCTTCGTCAGACTACTGTTGCAGACAAGACAAACGAGAAGCAGATTAAGCGTCTTATTCCTTACAAATAATTCACAAAAACATCTAAATTTTATAACTAACGGAGGTACTTAATCATGGCTCGTATCAAAGGCGCAATGATGACTCGTAAGAGAAGAAATAAAGTATTAAAGCTCGCTAAAGGCTACTATGGCTCAAAGCACAGCCTCTTCAAAACAGCAAAGCAGGCTGTTATGAAGTCCGGCAACTACGCATACATCGGCAGAAAGCAGAAGAAGAGAGATTTCCGTCGTCTCTGGATCACCAGAATCTCCGCTGCTTGCAAGGCTAACGGCACAAACTACTCCACATTTATGAACGGCCTTAAGAAAGCAGACATCACTCTTAACAGAAAGATGCTTTCCGAAATTGCTATCGCTGATCCCGCAGCTTTCACAGCTCTTGTAGAGAAGGCAAAGGCAGCTCTTTAATTTCAAAGGTTTACGTCCGAGATTTTTTTCTCGGGCGTATTTGTGTTTTTAAAAGGAACTGAAAATCACCTGAAAAGAGGTAAAATGATGAACAGACTGGACAGCGTTTCTAACGAAAAAATTAAAACAGCCGTTAAAATAGCCTCCTCGGCGAAGACCAGAAGAGAGACAGGTCTGTTCTTTCTGGAGGGACTTCGGCTCTGCCGCGACAGTGCTCTGACAGGCACTGCCGTCAGATACGCCTTTATTACTGATAAGGCCTACGAAAAGTTCAAAGCAGACGCAGAGTTTATCTGCTCTAAAGCCTGTGAAGCTTATCTTATCTCCGAGTCGGTAGCGGATAAGCTTTCACTTACACAAACCTCACAGGGCTTTTTCTGCCTTTGTGAAAGAGCGGAAGCCTTACCTGTTTCAGCTATTGATTTCAGCGGAAAATACATCGCTTTAGAAAATATCCAGGACCCTGCAAATCTGGGGGCGGTATGCCGTACGGCAGAGGCTCTCGGAATTAAGGGTGCGATACTTTATTCCTGCTGTGACCGCTATTCTCCTAAAAGCCAGCGTGCGGCTATGGGCTCACTTTTGCGGCTTCCCGTTTATGAGAGTGATGACCTTTGTGCTGACATCGGATTCCTTAAAAGCAAAGGGATGAAGCTATATGCCACATCGCCCGATTCCTCGGCGCAGAAAATTACTGAGCTGTCAATGGATGGCGGAGTAGTCTGCGTTATCGGAAACGAGGGCAACGGAGTAAGCGACGCTGTATTTTCTCTTTGCGAAAAGGTTACCATACCGATGCAGGGTAATGCTGAATCTCTTAATGCTTCTATGGCGGCGGCTATAGCTATGTGGGAGATGATGAGATAAAATGGAGAATGAAGTTTATTGGCTCTGGCTGCAGGGTGCACTGGGTTATGCGAAGTCTGTGCGAAAGATAATTAGCACCTTCGGTGATGCGAAAAGCATTTATGAGGCAGATGCGGGTGAACTGAATGCGGCTCACCTTTCATCCTTAAGTCCTATGGTAATCGGCAGGCTTAAGGATGAGGATATAGAGAAATATTACGACATTTATGATTTTTGCCGTAAGCATAAAATACACATCATAACTCCCGACAGCGAGTATTATCCCGAAAGGCTCCTTGAAACAGATAATTTTCCTCTCGCTCTTTATGTAAGAGGTGACTATACCTGTCTTAATTCCGAGAATGCTCTCGGGGTTATCGGCAGCAGAACCCCGTCTAAATACGGTGAAGAAGCGGCAAGCACCATCGTCAGTCAGCTTTGCGAAAACGGTGTGCTTATCGTCAGCGGCGGTGCGGTCGGTATCGACACGGTGGCACACAGAACAGCTATTGAGTGCGGCGGTAAAACCGTCCTCGTTATGGGCTGCGGACACGGCTCGGGTTATCTTCCCGAAAACAGCTCCTTAAGAAGGCAGGTAGCCGAAAACGGTGCACTTGTAACGGAGTTTCCGCCTTATATGAATGTCAATCCCAGCTCATTTCCTCAAAGAAACCGGATTATTTCGGGTATGACGAGCGGTGTGGTTATTGCCGAGGCCGCTAAATTCAGCGGTACCTTCTCTACGGCAAGACACGCCTTAAAGCAGGGGAGAGACCTTTTTGTGCTTCCCGGTGACATAAAAAGCGGTAATTACGAGGGCTCAAATCAGTTAATTTCAGAGGGTGCGAAGCCTGTCTTTTCTGCCAAGGATATTATTCCTTGGGCAAAGATAAGCAGAAGCACGGCTGAAAAAACGGGAAAACCTTTCCCGGATATTGACCTGGAAGCCTCTTCTTACAAAAAGAGAGGGAAGAAAAAATCTTCCGATAAAGAAAAAAGAGAAAAAATTATCGAAAAAGAAGAAAATTTTTCTCCGAAAAATGAAAAAATTAATATGGAAACTATTTCTAAAAATGCAGTAATAGTGTATAATATAATGTCCGACGGTGAATGTGACTCTGACGCTGTAATCCGTAAATCGGGACTGGAGGTAAAAACGGTTCTCTCGGCTCTTACGGAGCTCGAAATGAACGGCATTATCACCAGGGTAAGTGCGAACAGGTACCGTCTTAATCAATAAATTTATGAAAAGGTGAAAATATATGGCAGATTTAATTATTGTCGAGTCTCCTTCAAAGGCTAAAACTCTGAAAAACTATCTCGGTACAGGCTATAATATCGTCGCTTCGAAGGGTCATATCAGAGATTTACCTGCGGCGAGATTAAGTGTAGATGTTAAAAACGATTTCGCTCCCAAATACAGCATAGTAAAAGGAAAGGAAAAGCTCGTCAAAGAACTTAAGGCGGCAGTAGCCGAAAGTGACGAGGTATTTCTTGCCACTGACCCTGACCGTGAGGGAGAAGCGATTTCGTGGCATTTAGCAGAAATTTTAGGTCTTGACCTGGATAAGAATAACCGCGTTACCTTTAATGAAATCACCAAAACCGGTGTAAAAAACGGTATGGCTAATCCCCGCAAGGTCGACCTCGATTTGGTAAATGCACAGCAGGCCAGACGAATTTTAGACCGTCTCGTTGGTTATAAATTAAGCCCCTTTGTTTCACAGAAAATCAGAAGAGGTCTTTCAGCCGGCCGTGTACAAAGCGTGGCTGTCAGAATGATAGTAGACCGCGAAAACGAAATCCGTGCCTTTAATCCCGAGGAATACTGGACACTTGAAGGAAAATTCAATGTTTCCCGTAAAACCCTTACCGCCTCCTTCTACGGCGACGAGACAGGTAAAATCGAGCTTAAAACACAGGAGCAGACTGATGAAATCATTTCCCGTCTGGACGGAGCGAGATATTTTATCAGCTCACTTAAAAACGGCACGAGAAAGAAAAATCCCGCTCCTCCCTTCATTACCTCCACCTTACAGCAGGAGGCTTCGAAAAAGCTCGGCTTCAGAGCGGAAAGAACTATGAAAATCGCACAGGAGCTTTACGAGGGTGTTACCGTAAAAAATTACGGCTCCATCGGTCTTATCACCTATATGAGAACTGACTCTCTTCGTATTTCCGAGGAGGCAAGACAGACTACAGAGGAATTTATCAGAGATAATTACGGCGCTAAATACCTTCCCGAAAAGCCCCGTTATTATAAGTCGAGAAGTAATGCACAGGACGGACACGAGGCCATCAGACCCTCTACCGTTTCCATCACCCCCGCTATGGTCAAGGATAGCCTTACCCCCGAGCAGCTGAAGCTTTACACTCTTATCTGGAATCGCTTCGTCGCTTCTCTTATGGCTTCCTGCGTACAGAATACCCAGAAGCTCGAAATTAAGGGCGTGAAGGACAGCGAGGATAAATACTGTCTGTTTACAGCCAGCGGCTATTCTGTCAGATTTGACGGCTTTACCGTCCTTTACGACCTCGGTGATAAGGACGAAGACAAATCAAAGCTTCCCGAGGGACTCACAAGCGGTGAAGCCCTCAAGCTTAAGGCTCTCGATAAGGAGCAGCACTTTACACAGCCTCCCGCACGCTATACCGAGGAGTCACTCATAAAAACACTCGAGGAAAACGGTGTCGGCAGACCGAGTACCTACGCTACCATCATTTCCACTATCGTCAAGCGCGAATATGTGGTCAGAAAGTCAAAGCAGCTCGTTCCCACAGAGCTTGGCGAGGCTATAGTAAATCTTCTCAAAGAAAAGTTTAAAAACATAGTAAATATAAAATTCACCGCACAGCTCGAGAGCGATCTTGACCGTGTAGGTGAGGGCACTCAGGATTACATCAGAATGCTTCACGAATTTTACGGAGACTTCGAGGAAACTCTCCAGAAGGCCAAATCCGAAATGGACGGTGTTAAAATCCAGCTCAAGGAGGATGAAACCGACATTCCCTGTGAAAAGTGCGGAAGAATGATGGTTATTAAGGTAGGGCGCTTCGGTAAATTCTTGGCTTGTCCCGCTTACCCCGAATGTAAAACCACGAAGCCCTATGTAATCGAAACCGATGCAACCTGTCCCGTATGCGGCGGCAAGGTTATTTCTAAAAAATCAAAGAAGGGATATACCTTCTTCGGCTGTGACAGATGGCCGGAATGTAACTTTATGACATGGGACAAACCCACTAATGAAAAATGCCCCAAATGCGGCAAATCACTCTTCAAGGCAAAGGGCGGTATGCTTAACTGTCTCGATGAAAAGTGCGGCTATTCTGCTAAAGCAACCCGCAAAAAGAAGGGCGAACAATTAATTAAATAAGGCGGTGAAAATATGAGCGGAGAAACAGTAAAGGTAATCGGTGCAGGTCTCGCAGGTGTGGAGGCAGCGTGGCATCTGGCCAATGCAGGAATAAAAACAGAGCTTTACGAGATGAAGCCCGTGAAATTCTCTCCCGCTCATAAAATGCCTACCTTCGCAGAGCTTGTATGCTCAAACTCCTTAAAGGCGGAGAGAGTGGAATCGGCCGCAGGTCTGCTGAAGGAAGAAATGAGGCGTCTGGGTTCAATATGCATAGAATGTGCCTACGAATGTAAGGTGCCCGCAGGCGGTGCTTTAGCTGTAGACAGAGATGAATTTTCCCGTCTTATTACCGAAAAAATAACCTCTCATCCTAACATAACCGTAATTAATGAAGAGGTAACGGAAATCCCCGAGGGTAATGTAATCATCGCCGCAGGTCCTCTGGCAAGTGATGCTTTAAGCGAGAAAATAGCTGAAATCTGCGGAAGCGGACTTCATTTCTTCGATGCGGCGGCGCCTATCGTTACGCTCGAAAGCATCGACACGGAAAGTGCCTTCTGTGCCTCAAGATATGAAAGAGGCGGTGAGGATGACTACATAAACTGTCCGATGAATAAGGAGGAATATGAGAGCTTTTACGAAGCACTCATAAATGCCGAAAGTGCCGACATCCATTCCTTTGATAAACGAAAGGATGTTTACGAGGGCTGTATGCCGATAGAGGTTATGGCCTCGAGAGGCAGGGACACGATGCGCTTCGGACCTCTCAAGCCTGTAGGTCTCCGCGATCCGAGGACAGGTCACCGACCCTGGGCAGTTCTTCAGCTGCGCAAGGAAAACAGCAAAGGAACGCTTTTTAATCTCGTCGGTTTTCAGACCAATCTTAAATTCGGTGAGCAGAAGAGGGTATTTTCGATGATTCCCGCACTTAAAAATGCCGAATTTGTCCGCTACGGAGTAATGCACAGAAACACCTTTATCGACTCGCCCCGACTTCTTGACGGAGATTTCAGCTTCCGTGAGAGACCTTCTCTTTTCTTTGCGGGACAGATAACGGGTGTAGAGGGCTATATGGAGTCTGCTGCTTCGGGTATCATGGCGGGAATTAATACAGTCAGACGGCTGAAGGGTGAGGAAACGGTAATTCTTCCCGAAACCACTATGATCGGTGCCTTGAGCAGATATATAAGCGATCCCACTGTAAAAAACTTTCAGCCAATGGGTGCTAATTTCGGTGTTCTGCCACCCATCGAGCCGAAAATCAGAGATAAAAAAGAAAGATATACGGCTTTGTCCCAAAGAGGACTTGCAGATTTTGAAAGCTACCTTAAAGAAAGGGGAGAAGTGAAATGAGTTTAGAGGCTTTTGAGCAGATTATAGGCTACGAATTTAAAAACCGCAGTCTGCTTAAGACGGCACTTACCCATTCCTCTTATGCCAATGAAAAGCATTTGTCCGGTGAGTGTAACGAGAGACTCGAGTTTTTAGGCGATTCAGTGCTCGGTATAATCACTGCTGAATATTTTTATCATAATCTTAATCATCTTCCCGAGGGTGAAATGACTAAAAAGAGAGCGGCCTGTGCCTGCGAAAAGTCCCTTCACGGCTTCGCAAAGGAGATAGATCTCGGAAGCTACATTTATTTAGGCAAGGGCGAGGAAAGAATGGGAGGAAGAAAGCGCGCCTCCATTCTGGCGGATGCCTTCGAGGCAGTAATCGCCGCCATTTATCTTGACGGCGGACTGGAGTGTGCGAGAAGCTTTGTTCTCGATTTCGTAAAAAAGGCCGCTAATGAACAGCTTTCCTTTGTGGATTATAAGACGGTTTTACAGGAAATCATACAGAAAAATCCCGATGAGCACCTTTCTTATGCAGTGGTTGCGGAAAGCGGTCCCGACCACGATAAACGCTTCGAGGTGGAGGTTTACCTTAACAGTAATACCATCGGATGCGGAAAGGGTAAAAGTAAAAAAATAGCCGAGCAGCAGGCCGCCAAGCAGGCTCTCGAGCTGATGGGTGTCAAGCTTTGAAGCACATTAATGTAGCACTCTTTGTCCCTGACGAGGGCTGTCCTCACCGATGCAGCTTCTGTAATCAGAAAACCATTTCCGGAAAGACGAGGCCGCTAACCCCGGAGGACATCGAAAATGCCGTGGAAACCGCTCTTGCTTCATCGGAATGCGGCGAGGGAGAAATCGCCTTTTTCGGCGGAAGCTTTACAGCCATTGAGAGAAATTATATGCTTTCACTGCTTGAAAAGGGCAGAGAATATGTGGATAGGGGCCTTTTTAAAGGAATAAGAATTTCTACCCGACCCGACTGCATTGATGCAGAAATTCTTACTCTTTTAAAGGAGTACCGTGTAACCTCCATCGAGCTCGGATGTCAGAGTATGGACGATGAGGTGCTCTTTCTCAATGAAAGGGGACACACCTCCTGCGATGTTATGAGGTCTGCCTCTTTAATCAAAGAGTACGGCTTTGAATTGGGTGTTCAGATGATGACGGGTCTTTATGGAGATACGAAGGAAAAATCTGTCGAAACAGCCCGTAAGCTCATTTCTCTTTCACCCGCTACGGCCAGAATTTATCCTACAGTCGTGCTCGAAAATACCCGTCTGGCTTCGCTTTATGCCGCGGGAGAGTACATTCCGCAGACCACCGAAGAGGCTGTTGCGCTTTGTGCCGAGCTTCTGCTGATGTTTGATAAGGCAGGCATAAGGGTAATCAGACTCGGACTTCATTCGGGAGGTAATGTGGAGGAGGGCTTCGTCGCAGGAGCCTATCATCCGGCCTTCAGAGAGCTGGCGGAAAGCAGAATTTATCTGGATAAAATTAAAGAGGAAATAAACAGACACGGAATAAATAAATGTAAAATAGAAATCACTGTCGGAAGCAGATTTATTTCGATGGCATCAGGTCAGAAAAAGTCGAATATAAAGGAGCTTTCACTCCTCGGGTACGAGGCGAAGATAACAGGAAATGACGAATATAAAAAATATGAAGTAAGTGTGAGGTTAAGATAATGCTGTTAACATCACTTGAAATGCAGGGCTTTAAGTCCTTCCCCGAAAAAACCGTCCTTACCTTCGGTAAGGGAATAACAGCGGTAGTCGGCCCTAACGGAAGCGGTAAAAGTAACATCTCTGACGCTGTAAGATGGGTACTCGGCGAGCAGTCGAGTAAATCACTTCGCGGTTCAAAAATGGAGGATGTTATCTTTGACGGTACTAAAATCCGTAAGGCGCACGGCTTCGCGCAGGTAACTCTGCGCCTCGATAATAAGGACAGGTCCATTAAGGGTGCTGAAACTGACGAGGTTACGGTAACGAGAAGATACTACCGCTCGGGTGAAAGCGAATATAAAATCAACGGTGTAAATGTCCGTCTTAAGGATGTTCATGAGCTGTTTATGGATACAGGTCTCGGTAGAGACGGCTATTCTATGGTCAGCCAGGGTAAAATCGCCGATATGGTCAGCGGAAAAGGCAAGGAATGCCGCGAAATGCTTGAGGAGGCGGCTGGTATATCCTCCTACCGTTACAGAAGAAACGATTCTCTTAAGAAGCTCGGACAGGCAGAAGAAAATCTTGTTCGCTTAAGAGACATTCTTACCGAACTCGAGAGCAGAATAGGGCCTCTTAAGCATCAGAGCGAAAAGGCACAGAAATTTCTCGTTTTAGCAGAGGAAAAGAAGGTTCTCGAAATCGGCTTATGGCTCCATAATATCGATAAAATCCGCGAGGAGCTCCGCAGGCAGGAGGACAATATCACTATAGCATCGGGTCATTATGCCGAAACGGAGGAAGCACTCTCCGAAATCGAGCGTATGATCGAAAAAAGCATCGCCGACACCCAGAATATAAATATTAAAATTGATGAAATCCGTCAGTCTATTTCTCTTTTAGAGGAAAAGGCAGCGGGAGCCGGAAGCGAGCAGGCTGTTCTGAAGAGCTCCATTGAGCATAATAATGACACTATCGAAAGAATTTCCCGTGACCGTTATGATTCCGAAAGCAGTCAGAATCAGCTTCTTAAAGAAATCGAAAACGAAGAGAAGCTCATTCAGCAGATTAAAAGCATCCGTGAAGAAAAAACCAAAGAGCTTGAAGGAGTTAATTCGGAGCTTGACAGAATGCAGAGCGAAGGCGGCTCTCTTTTAGATGAGTCAAACGAAATCGCCCGTACCATAGCACTTCTTACCAGGGAGCTCGCTGACTGTCGTGTTTCCGTGTCTACTTCTCTTTCCTCTATCGGTGAAATTAAGGCAAGAGTAGAGGTAATTGATT
Organism: Acutalibacteraceae bacterium; assembly: GCA_045588555.1. Lineage (GTDB taxonomy): Bacteria > Bacillota > Clostridia > Oscillospirales > Acutalibacteraceae > UBA6857. The sequence goes on from JAZNEL010000032.1 coordinate 81,027, forward strand.
CTCTTATTGAGCAGAGACAGGAAGCAGTAGACAGCTTAAGTGCGGAGAAAGCACGGAGCGAAAAGGCTCTTTCCGACTGTGAAAGGGAAATCGAGGAGCTTACTAATTCTGTAGAGGGCTATACCTTAAGATTTAAAAACAAGGATGCAAAGGCTGATACTCTTAAAAAGGAGCTTGATGAAAAATCCTTTGAGGTACAGCGTGTTTCATCTAAAATTAAAATGCTCGAGGAGCTCGAAAAGAGTATGGAGGGATACTCCGGAGCAGTTAAAAAGATAATCAAGGAAAGCGAAAAAGGTGCTCTCCGAGGTATTCACGGCACACTTTCACAGCTTATCTCTGTATCCGAGGAATATGCCGTAGCCATCGAAACAGCTCTCGGAAACGCAGTACAGAACATCGTAACGGAAACCGAAAACGATGCCAAGGCCGCCATAAATTACCTTAAAAGCTCAAGCGCGGGCAGAGCTACCTTCCAGCCTGTAGCCTCCGTCAAGGGAAAAAGCCTGCAGGAGGAGGGTCTCGAGGACTGCTACGGTTATATAGATATAGCTACTAATCTGCTTACCTATGACAGTAGGTATACGGAGATTATTTCCTCTCTTCTGGGAAAAACAGTAATAGCAGAGGATTTGAGCTCTGCCATAGCTATCGGTAAAAAATATTCCCACCGCTTTAAAATCGTCACTCTCGACGGTCAGGTGGTAAATCCCGGAGGCTCGATGACCGGTGGCTCCGCCATACAGAATATCGGTATTCTTTCCCGAGGAAATGAAATCGAAAAGCTAAAGGAAAAGGAAAAGAAGCTTTCGCAGACTGTTTCCGAGCTTCAGAGTCAGTACGATAAAATAGATGATGAGCTGGCACATATCGGCCGTGAGCTGGAAATCGAAAAAGAGAGCCTTCTCGCTACGCAGGAGGAAAAAATCCGTTTCGAGGGACAGTTTAATCTTATCTGTGAGCAGTTCTACACCGCCAAAAGCGGTTTAGATGAGCTGACAGGTGAAAAGAGCAGTGCCGACGAGCGTATAGCCCGAATACAGGACTCCTGCGATGAGGCCGGTGAAAAGGTCAAACAGCTTACAAAGGCCATAGAAGATAAGGAGGCAGAAGGTGAATCCCTCGGCAGAAAGAGAAGTGAGCTTTCTGAACGCAGAGAGGAAATCACTGCCGCTGTTTCGAAGCTTAATATGGATATTCACGGTGCGGATAAGGATTTAACCGCCCGTACACAGGCTCTTAATTTCCTTAAGGCGAGACTTATCGACCACGAAGACAGAGATAAACAGCTTGATAAGGAAATCGAAGCTATAAAAGAGAGAAATCAGCAGATCGAAAAGGAAATTGAGGCTCTTTCTCACTGTGCCGAAAGCTATCGTATTGAGGCAGAAAAGTCGAAGCGGGAAATCGTTACCCTGCAGAGAATGAGAAGCGAAGAGGAAGAGCGCTCCTCGGTTCTTCGCGTAAGCGAAAGAGCAAAGAGTGCCGAAAGAGAAAAAATCAGCGGCGAGCTTGCCCGTCTCGAGGAAAGAAAAGAGACGATGAGCAAAGAATACGACGATACTCTCGGCAAGCTTTATGACGAATATCAGCTCACGAAGCGTGAGGCAGAGACGGTGGCAGAGCGTCCCGAGGATCCGAAGGAGGCCAGAAAGCGTCTTCACGAAATCAAAGGCTCCATCCGTGCTCTCGGCTCGGTAAATGTAGGTGCCATCGAGGAATATAAGGAAGTGAGCGAGCGTTACGAATTTATGTCTGCACAGGTAGGCGATGTGGAAAAGAGTAAGCGGGAGCTTATCCGTTTAATCGGTGAATTAACCGATAAAATGTCCACACAGTTCAGAGAGCAGTTTACTAAAATCAACCACAACTTCAACGAAACCTTCTGTGAGCTTTTCGGAGGCGGTAAGGCCGAGCTTATTCTCGAAGACCCCGCCGATGTTCTCGAAAGCAATATTGACATAAAATTACAGCCGCCGGGCAAAAATGTTAAGCGTCTGGATTCTCTTTCGGGCGGTGAAAAGGGCCTTTCAGCTATAGCTCTTCTCTTCGCTATTATGAAGGTTAATCCCGCACCCTTCTGTATTTTCGACGAGGTAGAGGCGGCTCTTGACGATGTAAATGTTACGAGATATGCCCAGTATGTGAGAAGAATGACAGAAAACACACAGTTTATTCTCATCACGCACCGTCGAGGCACTATGGAGGAGGCGGATATGCTCTACGGCATCACGATGCAGGAGCAAGGCGTTTCGAAGCTTCTCGAGCTGAAGACGGCAGAGCTGGCTAAATCACTTGGTATTACCGAATAAGGAGGAATATAAATGGGTATTTTTAAAAAGTTCGGCTTTGGACTTAAAAAAACCAGAGAGGGTATGACAGGCAGAATCGAGGATGTTCTCGGTGCCTATGAGGAAATAACCGATGACCTGTTCGACGACCTCGAGGAAGCTCTCATTATGGGTGATGTAGGCGTTAAAACCGCTACAGATATAGTCGAAGAGCTCCGAAAGAGAGTTAATAAAAACGAGGTGCGAAATCCGAAACACGCTAAAATGATTATCGCTGACATCGTAGCCGATATGATAGACGGCGGTGAGGATATGGGGCTTATAACCATTCCCTCCGTTATACTCGTAATCGGTGTTAACGGTGTGGGAAAAACCACTACCATCGGTAAGCTTGCCGCTATGTATAAAAAAGAGGGTAAAAAGGTTATCCTCGGTGCGGCTGATACCTTCCGTGCGGCCGCGATCGAGCAGCTGGAGGTATGGGCTGACAGAGCCGGTGTAGACATAGTAAAGCATAAGGAGGGTGCAGACCCTGCCGCTGTAGTTTATGACACCATCAGTGCAGGTATCTCCCGCGACTGCGACATTATCATCTGTGATACGGCGGGCAGACTTCATAATAAGAAAAATCTTATGGACGAGCTTGCCAAAATCTACCGTGTGGTAGAAAAGGAGCTTCCCTATGCCGACCGTGAAATCCTGCTCGTTCTCGATGCTACCACGGGACAGAACGCTGTAAGCCAGGCAAAGGAATTTATGAATGTGGCCGAGCTTACGGGTATCGCTCTCACGAAGCTTGATGGTACTGCACGAGGCGGTGTGGTTCTTGCCATAAAAAATGAGCTAAAGCTTCCCGTTAAGTTCATCGGTGTCGGTGAGCAGATTGACGATTTACAGCCCTTTAATCCCAAGGTGTTTGCGAAGGCTCTCTTTGAGGACACATCGAACGAGGAGGAATGAGAATGAAAATTCTTATAGCCACCCATAATAAGCATAAGCTTACGGAAATGGCTCGGATTCTTTCTCCTATGGGGTACGAGGTGGTTACCGACACGGATATAGGAACAGAACTAACGGATGTGGAGGAAACGGGCACTACCTTTATGGAAAATGCCCGTATTAAGGCTGAAAGCGGATGTAAGGAAAGCGGACTTATCTGTATAGCCGATGACAGCGGTCTGTGTGTGGATGCACTCGGCGGCGAGCCCGGAGTTTACTCGGCACGCTACAGCGGAGTACACGGTGACGACGAGGGTAACATCGTAAAGCTTCTCGAAAAACTCGACGGTGTTCCCGATGAAGAGAGAACGGCATATTTTGCCTGTTCTATCTGTGTAAGCTTTCCCGACGGCAAGGAAATAACAGCTGAGGGTAAATGTTACGGTAAAATAGGATATGAAAAGATAGGTGAAAACGGCTTCGGCTACGACCCTGTATTTATGGTGGGGGATAAGAGCCTTGCCGAAATGACAGCCGAGGAAAAGGATGCCGTCAGCCACAGAGGTAATGCACTCAAGGTGCTGGAGGAAAAATTATGATAAATATATAAATTAAGGAGATAACCTAATGACAGGTAAAGAAAGAGCAGCATTCAGAGCACAGGCTAACCATCTCGAGCCACTTTTTCAGGTGGGCAAGGGCGGTATGTCCGATGCTTTAATCAAACAGACGGACGATGCTTTAAGAGCACGCGAGCTTATTAAGGTTAAGGTGCTTTTAGAGTCGTCACCCATCACACCCAGACAGACGGCTGATGAGCTTGCCGCTGCTACGGGTGCGGAGGTTATACAGGTTATCGGCGGCGTAATCGTGCTTTACAGAGAAAGCCCCGAGCTTAAGGAAAAGGCTCTCAAAAAGGAGCAGAATAAAAAGAAGGCCGCCAAGCTGCAGAGAGAAAAGCAGCTCGCGTTAAGAAAAGAGAAAAATAAAAAGCTTGCATTCAAAGGCGTAAAGAAAGGCTGATTATAATGCGTATTGGTATTTTCGGCGGCACCTTTAATCCGCCGCATCCCGGTCATAAGCATCTCGCGGAAGAAATCAAGGTTAAAGCAAAGCTTGATAAAATAATAATCATCCCTGCGTGTACGCCTCCGCATAAGGTCAGTAAAGACCTTGCAGACAGTGCTCACCGAATTAAAATGTGCGAGCTTCTGTTTAATGATGATTTTTATGAAATCAGCGATATAGAGATTAAAAGACAGGGTAAAAGCTATACTGTTGACACAGTTACAGAGCTGAAGGAAATTTATCCCGAGGATGAGCTGTTTCTTATAATAGGTGCCGATATGCTTATGTGCTTCGACAGATGGTATCGCTATGAGGATATTCTTTCACAGGTGACTCTCTGCGTAGCAGTAAGGGATAATGAGGTAAAAACAGCTGACCTTTCCGACTTTGCAAAGAATGCTTTAGGACTTGACGGGAATAAAGGTGAGATAATCATTTCCGATGTAGAGCCGTGGATTTGCAGTTCGACTGCCGTAAGAGATTACCTTGCCGAAAGCTACGGATCGGGCCGCAAGGTGTTAACTGCGGAGGTTTCGGATTATATCAGACTTAATCTTCTCTACGATAGTCCCTTTATGCACTATAAAAGGCTTTTAAGAGAAAGGCTCGACGATTACCGTTTTATTCATTCTCTTAATGTGGCCGAAAGCGCGGCCTGTCTTGCCCGACAGTACGGAGCAGATGAAGAGAAGGCATACCTTGCAGGGCTTCTTCACGATATAATGAAGAATGAAAATAATGCAGATATGTTGAAAATGATAAAAAAAGGTGGTATAATATTAAGTCGTACCGAAAAAGCAAACCCGAAGCTGTGGCACGCTATGGCGGGTGCCGTCTGCTTAAAGGAGGAGCTCGGCATCACCGATTCCGAAATTCTCTCGTCGGTACGCTACCACACCACAGGAAAAGCGGGTATGAGCCTTTTTGATAAGATTATTTATGTGGCTGATTACATTTCCGAAGAAAGGAATTATCCTGATGTGGATGTTATGAGAAGGCTGTCTATGGAGGAAGGACTGGATGAAGCCTGTCTTTACTCACTGCAGTACACTCTGAAGGCTCTGTCGGTAAAAGAGACGGTAATTCATCCCGACAGCCTCGATTTTTATAATGAACTTATAATCAACAAAGGAGAAAGCTATGACAGAATTTGAACTTTCCAGAGAAATAGTGAAGGTGCTCGATAAGAAAAAGGCGATTGACATAAAGGTTATCGAAATAACCGAGCATTCCATCGTCGCCGATTATTTCGTAATCGCTTCGGGTACATCAAACACCCATGTGAAGGCACTGGCTGACGAAGTGGAGTACGAGCTTTCACAGCAGGGGGTAGAGCCTCATCACATCGAGGGCAGAGCCACAGGCTGGATTCTGCTCGACTACACCGGTGTTCTCGTCCATGTGTTTACGGGCGAAAGCCGAGATTATTATAATCTCGAAAGATTATGGCAGGATGCAAAGTCAGTTGACATTTCCGACATTATTACGGAAGACTGATTTTTAATAAGTAAATTAATTAAACGGAGTGATAAATTTGCATTACAATTTTAAAGTTGCCGAATTAAAATGGCAGAAAAAATGGGAGGAATCGGGAGTTTTCGAGGCACAGGATAATTCCGATAAAAAGAAATTTTATGCTCTCGTAGAGTTCCCTTATCCCAGCGGTGCAGGTATGCATGTCGGTCATATCAAGGCTTATTCGGGCCTCGAGGTAATTTCCAGAAAGCGCAGAATGGAAGGCTATAATGTGCTTTTTCCCATCGGCTTTGACGCTTACGGTCTCCCCACCGAAAACTACGCTATCAAAACAGGTATCCATCCCCGTCAGGTTACTGACACAAACATCGCAAAGTTCACAAGTCAGCTTAAAAGAGTAGGCTTTTCCTTTGACTGGAACAGAGTGGTAGACACCACAGAGGAAGGCTACTATAAGTGGACACAGTGGATTTTCCTTAAAATGTTTGAAAACGGTCTGGCTTTCAGAGATAAAACTCTCGTAAACTATTGCCCCTCCTGTAAGGTAGTTCTTTCCAATGAGGACTCACAGGGCGGTAAGTGTGACATCTGTCACAGCGACATCGTGCAGAAGTCAAAGGATGTCTGGTATCTTCGTATTACCGAATATGCCGATAAGCTTCTCGAGGGTCTTAAGGAAGTAGATTATCTTCCCAATGTTAAGCTTCAGCAGGAAAACTGGATCGGTAAATCTACAGGTGCCTTCGTTAACTTCGCTGTTAAGGATACGGAGGAAACCCTTCGCATTTACACCACCCGTCCCGACACTCTTTTCGGTGTAACCTTTATGGTTATGGCACCCGAGCATCCTATGCTCGACAAATATAAGGATATGATTAAAAACTTCGGTGAGGTAGAAAGCTACAGAACCGAATGCTCTAAAAAAACTGAATTTGAAAGAACACAGCTCGTTAAGGATAAGACAGGCGTAAAGCTCGACGGCTTCGTAGCCGTAAATCCCGTTAATGGCAAAGAAATCCCCATTTTCATTTCCGACTATGTAATGATGGGCTACGGTACAGGCGCCATTATGGCTGTTCCCGCTCACGACCAGAGAGACTACGACTTCGCTAAAAAATTCGGTGTAGACATCATCGAGGTTATCAAGGGCGGAGATATGTCAGTTGAGGCCTATACAGGCGACGGTGAAATGGTTAACTCCGACTACCTTAACGGCTACACAGATAAGAAATCCTCTATTGCCCGCGTGCTCGAGGAGCTTGAAAAGAAGGGCATCGGCGAAAGAGGTGTTCAGTATAAGATGAAGGACTGGGCATTTAACCGTCAGCGCTATTGGGGAGAGCCTATTCCCATCGTGCACTGTGAAAAGTGCGGTATGGTTGCAGTTCCTTATTCGGAGCTTCCGCTTAAGCTTCCCAAGGTAGAAAACTTCGAGCCCGGTCAGGATGGCGAAAGCCCTCTGGCAAAGATCGACTCCTTCGTAAACTGCACCTGTCCTAAATGCGGCGGCGCGGCAAAGAGAGAGACTGATACTATGCCTCAGTGGGCAGGCTCCTCCTGGTACTTCCTTCGCTATATCGATCCTCATAACGATAATGAGCTGGCTAATATGGATAAGCTCAAATATTGGATGCCCGTAGACTGGTATAACGGCGGTATGGAGCACGTTACCCGTCATCTTATCTATTCCCGTTTCTGGCATAAGTTCCTTTACGACATCGGTGCTGTTCCCTGTGCCGAGCCTTACGCAAAGAGAACTGCACAGGGCCTTATTCTCGGTCCTGACGGTGTAAAGATGAGTAAGTCCCGCGGTAATGTTATCGATCCCAATGAGGTAGTAGATGTTTACGGTGCCGATGTGCTTCGTACATACGTGCTCTTTATGGGCGATTACGAGCAGGCCGCTCCCTGGTCCGAAAGCTCAGTTAAGGGCTGTAAGCGCTTCGTTGACCGTATCTGGAACCTCCAGGAAATCCTCACTGACGGTGACGAATACTCCGCCGAGCTTTCCTCCTCCTTCCACAAGACAGTCAAGAAGGTTACCGAGGACATCGAGGCACTCAAATATAACACGGCTATTGCTGCACTTATGACTCTTCTTAACGGCATTTATAATAAGGGTGCCATCAACAAGGCAGAGCTTAAGACGCTTCTTCTTCTCGTAAATCCCTTTGCTCCTCATGTAACCGAGGAAATCAATGCCGCAGTATTCGGTGGAAAGATGCTCGCTGAAACCCAGTGGCCCTCCTTCGACGAAGCAAAGTGCGTGGATGACGAAATCGAAATCGTAGTTCAGATTAACGGTAAGGTTAAGGTAAAGATTAATGTTGCCGCTGACATCGAAGCCGCCGATGCTATTGCAGTAGCAAAAGCTGACGAAAAGATTGCCGCAGAAATCGCAGGTAAAACCATCGTTAAAGAGCTTTATGTAAAGGGTAGACTTGTAAATATCGTAGTAAGATAAGCTTTTCTGACGGTTTTTTCGAAAAAAATACTGAAAACACGGAAAATATATTGTTATTGTTTGAAATTTTCTCTTGACAACAGGAAATCAATAATGTATAATAATTTTCGTATCCTTAACGGAAATATACCCCTGCTAACAGGTAAGGGAGGGAAATATAAATGAGTCAGGTAAAAGTTAAAGAGAACGAGTCACTCGACAGCGCTCTCAGACGTTTTAAGAGACAGACTTCACGTGATGGTATCATTCAGGAAGTTCGTAAAAGAGAACACTATGAAAAGCCTTCAGTAGCAAGAAAAAAGAAGTCTGAAGCTGCTCGTAAGCGTAAATTTAAGTAATTTAATTGCAAAAATCACCCGAGGGCTTAATACCTTTGGGTGATTTTCTTTTTAAGGTGGTAGTATTATGATTAATAAGCTTAAGGCATATCTTAAAGAAAAGCGCAGTGCCGCGCTCATAATGAGTGAGGAAAACATCTGCTATTTTACTTCATTCCATTCGTCAAACGGTTATCTTCTGGTAACAGGGGACAAGTCCTTCTTTTTAACCGACTCCCGTTATATTGAGGCCGCACAGAATAAAATCACCTCATGCGATGAGATTTTACAGATAAAGTCTATGGAAACGGAGCTCGTTCCTTTAATTGAGAGCCTCGGAATAAAAACTCTCGAGCTTGAAAGCGAAAGAATAACCGTTTCCCGATATAATAAAATCAGAGAGCTTCTGCGCGGTGTTTCCGTTATCTGTGACGGCAGTCTTGACAGCGCTGTGGATGACATAAGAATTAGAAAAAATGAGACAGAGGTAGCTAAAATCGTAAAGGCACAGCGTATTGCCGAAAGAGCCTTTGATTACATTTTAGGATTCATTTCCACGGACAAAACTGAAAAAGAAATCGCTCTCGAGCTGGAATACTTTATGCTTAAAAACGGTGCTGACGGACTTTCCTTCGAAACTATCTGTGTCAGCGGTAAAAACAGCTCTCTTCCTCACGGCGTTCCTACGGAAAAAAAAATCGAAAAAGGGGACTTTATTACTATGGACTACGGTGCTGTTACGGATTTTTATCATTCCGATATGACCCGTACTGTCGCTGTAGGTGAGGTTTCCTCGAAGCAGATTGAGGTATATGAGACGGTTCTCAAGGCGCAGACTGCAGGTGTAGAGGCTGTCAGAGCGGGCATTAGCTGCAGAGATGTAGATGCAGTTTCGAGAAAGATTATTTCCGATGCCGGCTACGGTGAATTTTTCGGTCACGGTCTCGGACACGGTGTAGGTGTGGAAATTCACGAGCTTCCCACTCTTAATCCCTCCGGTAAGCATATTTTGGAGGAGGGTCACATCGTAACCGTCGAACCCGGTATTTATCTGCCCGGACAGTTCGGTGTCAGAATCGAGGATATGGCTCTCGTTACGGCTGACGGCTGCAGAAATCTCACCGAATGTGAAAAGAAGCTTATAGTATTATAATGTAATAAATCAGGGTGGTATATTATGCCGATGTATGAGAATAAAACAGAACAGGAAAAGGCTCTTTTAGTCAGTGTTGACACAGGAGAATTTGATGCAGAGGCCTCCATTGACGAGCTTGAGGAGCTGGCATATACCGCCGGAGCAGTGGTAGTAGGCAAGGTTATCCAGAAAAAGGAGGCTCCCGAAAAGGCTACCTTTGTAGGCGCGGGTAAGCTTCTGGAAATAATCGCCTTCTGCCAGAGTAATGAGGTTGACCTTCTTATTTTTGACAGTGAGCTATCACCCTCACAGCAAAGAAATCTCGAAAAGCTGACAGGTGTGAGAGTTATCGACCGTACTATGCTTATTCTCGATATTTTCGCTATGAGAGCGAGAACGAGTGAGGGTAAGCTGCAGGTAGAGCTGGCACAGCTTAAATATCAGCTTCCCCGACTTGCAGGTCAGGGAACTGCTCTTTCGAGACTCGGCGGCGGTATCGGCACACGAGGCCCCGGTGAAACCAAGCTCGAAAGCGATAAAAGACACATCAGACGAAGAATACAGAAATTACAGGAGGAGCTCGTACAGCTCGAAAAACGCCGTAATCAGATGCGTAAAAGGAGAGAAAAGGACGGAGTGCAGACCGTAGCTATAGTCGGCTACACAAATGCAGGAAAATCCACTCTTATGAATGCTCTGACTGATGCGGGGGTACTTGCTGAAAATAAGCTTTTTGCTACTCTTGACCCCACATCTCGCGGACTGATTCTCCCCGACGGCAGACAGGTTATGCTCGTCGACACGGTAGGTCTTATCCGCCGACTGCCTCATAAATTAGTCGAAGCGTTTAAATCTACTCTCGAGGAAGCGGCTACCGCTACGGTTATTCTGAATGTCTGCGATGCTTCAGACGAACACAGTGCCGAGCATCTGGAGGTAACGAAAAATCTCCTCGAGGAGCTCGGATGTGCGGGTAAGCCCATAATTTCCGTTATGAACAAATGTGATCTGGTGGGAGACATTTACTCTATGCCTACCTTCGGTAAAACGGTTATGATTTCGGCTCTTAAGGGTAAGGGCTTTGATGAGCTGCTTAACGCGATTTTAAAGGAGCTTCCTCCGACGAGAAGAAAAGCGGAGTTCCTTATTCCTTTTTCTGCAGGTGCCGCGGCGGCACGAATCAGAAAAGAGGGCGTGGTGGAATTTGAGGAGTACCGCGAGAACGGTCTTTATATGAAAGCCACCGTCGAAATCAGTCTTATTAATGAAATTAAGGACTATCTTCTGTGAGTGCGGATGCACCGTCATTGGCAGTGAAGGTGTGCATAAAGCCACCCAGCTCGTTTGAGCATATATCTCCGCCTATGACGACTCCGTCATAAACTAAAATATTACCCCGTATTATTCCTTCGGTGCCCTCATAACCCGGGTAATTTAGTACATTATAGCTCCACATTTTCACTCTTGCGCCCTTATATTTTTCCAAATCCAGATTCTGTTGACGCTGAATATCGTTATAATCCTCGTAGGTTTCATCGAACTCCTCGGGGATGATAACCTCCTTTACCTCTGCGGGATTTTCGTCGATTTCCCAGCCGAACTGTGAAAAAAAGGTCATTCTTTCCTCGTGAGTTTCGGCCTTCATTGATATTACTCCTGTATTGCTTACGGGCACAGTGTTTTCCATAGCTACGGAAATAACGGCTCCTATTGTCAGGGCGCAGACTATGAGAAAGCATAGAGCGATTTTTATCGCCTTATCGGATTTTACGGAAAGAACAAACATATTTTTTATCCACCTATCATTATTTCGTTGGTAAATTTATATGTTTGATTTATAAAGTTAGAACTAATAACCCATCTAAAGGATGTGCTTTATGGATTTTATCCCTTATAATTCACGAAATACTCTTCATAAAAGTAAATTCGGTGCTCTCAAGGAAGGCGAGAATGTAGTTTTTAAGGTGATTATGCCTCGTTCCTTCGGTGTCAGCCGTGTAGACCTTGTTATCAAAAGTGACAGCGGAAGTTATAAGTATCTTCCTATGAAATGGCTTTCTATGGAGGGTGACGGTGAGGAATGGTGGGCATTGGGCTACACCGCCGAAGCCCCCGACATTTATTTTTACCATTTTGAATTTGAAACGGCCTGGGGCAGAAGCTTCATCAAGCACAGCGGAAGCTGTCTCGGCAGAGTGTCAGCCGGTGAAGAGGATTGGCAGTTGTCCGTTTATTCTAAAAGCTTTACTACTCCCGACTGGCTGAAGGGCGGCCTTTTTTACCAGATTTTTCCCGACCGCTTTTATTTCTCGGGTCAGGAAAAGCACGGTGTACCCGCAGACAGAAAGCTTCGCGACGATATTTTCGACGAGCCCGAATGGAAGCCTACGAGCGAAGGTAAGGTGCTTAATAACGACTATTTCTGCGGTGATCTTAAGGGTATAGAGGAAAAGCTTGACTACATAGCCTCTTTAGGTGTAACCTGCCTTTACCTTAATCCGATATTTGAAGCGCAAAGCAATCACCGATATGATACTGCCGACTATTCGAAAATCGATCCGCTTCTCGGCACCGGTGAGGATCTTAAATCCTTATGCGAAAAAGCACGGGAAAAGGGAATATCTGTCATTCTGGACGGTGTTTTCAGTCATACGGGCGATGACAGCATATATTTCAATAAATATGGCAGATATAATTCTATCGGTGCGTATCAGTCTGAAAAATCACCGTACTACAGCTGGTATAAATTTATTAATCATCCCGACCGTTATCATTCCTGGTGGGGTATCAGCATTCTTCCCGAGGTAATCGAGGAGTCCGAAGGCTTTTTAGATTTCATAACGGGTAAAAACGGAATTGCCGCACGCTGGCTTCGGATGGGTGTCAGAGGATGGAGGCTCGATGTGGCAGATGAGCTTCCCGATATTTTCCTCGACCGCTTCAGAAAAGCGGTAAAGGAGGAAAACCCGGAGGCACTCGTTCTCGGAGAGGTATGGGAGGACGCTTCGAACAAATTCAGCTACGGTCAGCGTCGCCGCTATTTTAGCGGAAAGCAGCTCGATTCCGTTATGAATTATCCCTTTGCCGATGCTATCATCTCTTTTATCCGCACGGGTAAGGTTGAGGGCTTCTCGGATAAAATCTTGACCATTCTCGAGAATTATCCTAAATGTGTTATCGATGTACTTATGAATCATATCGGTACTCACGACACTATGCGAGCCATTACACAGCTGGCGGGTGAGAGCTGTGATTACAGAGACAGGTCCTGGCAGAGCAAAACTCATCTGACCATTGAGCAGTACGAAAAGGGTGTGAAGCTTCTTAAGCTTGCCGCTGTTATACAGTATACGCTTCCCGGTGTGCCCTCTCTTTATTACGGAGACGAGGCAGGTATGCAGGGCTATAAGGACCCCTTTAACCGCTTCTGCTATCCCTGGGGCAAGGAAAACGGAGAGCTTATTGACTTTTACCGTGAATTGGGACGAATCAGAAAGGAATGCTCTTGCCTTAAGCAGGGCGAATATACCACAGTGTCTGAAATGCTCGGCTGTCTTGCCTTCGAGCGCAGAGACAGAAAGGACAGCATTTTGGTAATCGTAAACCGGAATGAACACGAGATAGATTATTATCTGCCGCAGCAGTGGCATAATTCAAAGGCAGTTTTCGGCGGTCTTATGACGGGACAGAGCGTAAAGCTCGGAGCTCTCGGGGCCGTAATATTAAAAAAGGAGAATTGATATGAGTGACTGGACCGAGGTAAAAATCAGCGTTAATGCTGACGATACAGAAAAAGCGGGGGATATAGCCTCTATGGTGGTGCCCTACGGCATTTACATCGAGGATTACCGTGACCTCGAAGCAGAAGCATGGGAAATAGCCCACATTGATCTGATCGATGAAGACCTTCTGAAAAAGGACAGAACCAAAGCGATAGTACATATTTACATTTCCCCCGAGGAAAATCCTGCCGAGGCAGTAGCATTTCTCCGTGAGCGCTACACAGCCGAGGGTATCGAAAATGAAATCATCCTCAATGAATGTAAAAACGAGGACTGGGAAAACAACTGGAAGCAGTATTTTCATCCCATTCCCGTCGGCGAAAAGCTCCTCATCAGACCTACCTGGGAGGACGATTACGAGGCAGGGGACAGAAAGGTACTGAACATCGAGCCCGGACTTGCCTTCGGAACGGGCACTCACGAAACCACCCGTCTTTGCCTCGAAACCCTCGAAAAGCACATTAAAGAGGACACCACCGTTCTGGACATAGGCTGCGGAAGCGGTATCCTTTCTATCGCTGCACTTCTTCTCGGCGCTAAAGAGGTAACAGGCGTGGATATTGATGCTCTTGCCGTTAAAACAGCTCTGGAAAACGGCGCGGTAAATAACTTTTTTCCGCCCGAATATAACATTCTGCAGGGTAATCTTACCGATAAGGTGAGCGGTAAGTTTGATGTGGTAGTGGCTAATATCGTAGCGGATGTTATCATCCTTTTCTGTAAGGATGTGGCCTCTTTTATGAAGGACGGCGCGGTTTTCATTACCTCGGGAATAATCGACACCCGTGAGCAGGATGTCATCGACGCCTTCGCAAAATACGGCTTTAACATCGAAGCAAGACACACGGAGGGCGGATGGGTCTGCTTTGAATGCAGTAAAAAATAAAGGTCTGCAGATAATTGAAAAATAAAGAAAAACAGATATGTTTCATTTTACTGAAGCATATCTGTTTTTTGTTTAATGCGCGTTAGTGTACCGTGTACACGACTACTCTTTTACAGCATCTTCTGTATCTCTGCGATGGGGCCTCTGAAGCATTCTTCCTTAACGGGAATTTCGCCGTTAACATCATTAAGGAAGGAATTGTATTTTAATTTTTTGAGGCTTGATGAAATCTGATATTTTGTAACAAGGTCAATTACTGCTTCTCTTTTATCCTTGTTTTTCCTTGCAGTAATGCCGGTAAGTCTGATTTCGGCGGAAGCCTTGGGTGAAATACCCTTGAGCGTGATTTCTATTCTTTCCTTAAGCTTTCTGATTTCGGGATTTACGGCCTTGCCGTTTACGGTTATGCTGATTTCCTTTGCATCGGTAATGTCCTCGAAGCGCAGAGTGTAGCTTCTGCGGGAGGGTATTGACGAGCAGTTGCCCTCTGCGGGACAAATGCTGAAGGTAAGCTCCTTATCCTTTTCGCTGACGACATATTTCGTGATAGCGTAATTACCGTTTTTAAATTCGTTGCTGATACCGTCGTCCTCGTAGAGCTCGAAGGAGCTGTTACCTCTGTATATGCGTAAAATCATATCCTTCGGATTATCGCACGAATTATCTCTGTCATTAGCTGAAAGTGGGATGATGGCGCCTTCTTTAGCTAAAACAGGAATACTTTCTATACCGCGGTACATAGTAATCTTTTGACCGCCCTGATAAATGGCACCGGTGTAAATATCGGTCCATCTGCCCTCGGGAAGCCACACCTCTGAGGAGGCAAGATTTGTCTTCGGGTTAATTCTGCGGGTAATGGGGGCGACGATGAGCTCCGAGCCGAAGAAATACTGATTTCTTACACTGTAAGCCTCATCCATTTCGGGATATTCGTAATACATAGGCTCGCACAGAGCGATACAGTGCTTATGCGTACGGTAGTTCATCGAGTAAAGATAGGGGATGAGAGCGTGGCGTTCACGGAGGCAACCTGTGGCGATGGCCTCTGCCTGATAGTTATGCTTCCACGGCTCCTTGCCCATAAATTCATTACTGGTAGAATGGAGTCTCATAATGGGATTGTAAAGACCGTACTGTACCCAGCGGGTGTAAAGCTCATCATCCTTATTGCCCATCATATGACCGCCGATGTCGTGGCTCCACCAGGTATAGCCCACATTGGCGGCAGTATTAGTGAAGTAAGGCTGGAAGTCAAGGCTTTCCCAGGAAATGTGAGTGTCACCCGAGAAGCCGAGGGGGTATCTGTGAGAGCCGATCTCTGCGAAGCGGGAAAGAATGAGCGGTCTCTTTTCGCCTGTTTCGTTAGCGAGGGTGTGATAGTGGTTGAGCGCCCAGAGAGGATCGAGATTTTTAAGCTTGGTGTTTTTGCCCTGCTGCCAGTCTATCCACCAGAAATCTACGCCGTCGTCTTCGTAGGGCTTGTGAACGAGGTTAAAGTAAGCATCCACATATTTGGGGTCCGTAATGTCAAATTCAATTCTCTTTTTCGTGGAGGGGTCCACACCCATAGCCTTCGCTACATCCTCATACATATCCTCGAAGAAGCGGATACCCTGTGCGGGATGAAGATTTACGGTAATCCGGAGATTTCTTTCCTTGAGCCATTTAAGGAAGCCCTTATAATCGGGGAAAAGCTCGGTGTTCCAGCTGTAGCCTGTCCAGCCGTCGCCCTGGAAAATAAAGTCGGTGGTGTTCGGAAGAAGGGATTTTTTACCGCCGATATTGCCGAAGCGCTCTTTAACATTTACCCAGTGCCAGTCCATATCGATGGTGGCTACGGTGAGAGGAATTTCCTTTTCGAAGAATTTTTCCATAAGGTCGATATATTCCTGCTGACTGTAGGCCTTATATCTGCTCCACCAGTTACCGAGACAGAAGCGGGGAACGAGAGGTACCTGACCGCAAAGTGAGAAAAAGTCCTTCAGACAGCCTCTGTAGTCGTGGCCGTAGGCGAAATAGTACTCATCCTTTGTTTTGGCTCTTTCACTGATGGTGCCGTCCTCGTTCAGCAGGAGGCTTTTACTGTCATCGAATACCGCTACACCGTTTACGGACATCAGTCCGTTTCCTATTTCTCTTTCGCCGTTTGTCATATCCAGAGTACGGTAGGTGCCCTTAAGGTTTCCGCTCTCGTATTCGGTGAGGTTTTTACCGCCCTTAAGAGAAATGCCGAGCATCTTTCTCTGTGCGGTATCGTATCTGAAAATGCTTTTAGTAGTGATGACGATAACCTTATCGCCGTCTTCCACGATGTTAAAGGCAGGCTTATCGAAGCTTCTGTTTATAACAGACTGGGTGGGCGCATCGGTAAAAATGCCCTTTCGGTTATATTCGACTCTTAAAAGTCTGGATGTGAGCAGAGAAAACCGAACATTGTTTTTTACGAAAACAAATCTTTCATCGGTTTTACTGTCGCTTTTCCATCCGAATGTTTTTACGAAATACTCCGTCGTTTTACTCATTGTGTTAACCCCTTTCGGTTTAATCCATTATATGATACATTATATCTTTTTTAATTTCAATTAACTTTAAAAAAATTAGTCAAAAGCGCCAAATTTGGCATATTATTTTCTACATTTATAACAGGAAGATAATTTCTTTTTATGTTAAAAAATTTGTCTGAATATGTTATAATTATTAAAAATATAACACATCGGAGGATATTATGGACCAGAAAAAATATGTTCCAAAAAAAGAAGTCACTGCCTATGCCGTTGCGGCTCTGGGACAGGGACTCGTCTACAGCTGTATGTCGAGCTATATAACCGACTATTATATGAGCGTTCTTAAGCTTAACGCTATGTTCGTTATTCTTCTTATGCTCTTTGCCCGAGTATGGGATGCCATTAATGACCCCATGATGGGTATGGTTATGGACAGAGTTTCCTTTAAAAAAGGCAGAATGAAGCCTTATCCCGTCGTAACTGCTGTTCCTATCGCTATTCTCACCATTCTTATGTTTGTAAATCCCGGCTTCGACACGAATAATAAGTCAATCTGGCTTTATGTATTCACTGCCTTTATTTATGTCGCCTGGGGTATGGTCTACACCTCCAGTGACGTTCCCTTCTGGAGTATGCCTAATGTTATGACACCCGACCCGAAGGAAAGAGGTAACCTTATTTCCTACGGTAAAACCGTAGGCGGTATCGGCTCTGCCGTTACTGTAGCACTTCCCATCATTGTCGGCTTTGTTGTAGCTGATATGGATGTCGAAAAGGCCGGTATCGTAAAGTATGCGATTATGGCGATTTCCATGTCGCTTATCGGTATGCCTCTTTTCGCTATGTCGTCCTTTAAGATTAAGGAAAGAATCCAGCTTCCCAATGCCGCTAAAAGAGCACCCGGTGAGCCGTCCTCTATTAAGAGAATTTTCACCTGCAAGCCGCTTATGCTCGTGGTTGTTTCGGGTATGCTTTCCTTCGGCAGATATATGCTTCAGGCTGCCGCTCCCCATGTAGCCCGTTATTCAGGCTTCTACATCGGAGCCAAGCCTGAAACGGTAGAGCAGTACAATTCAAATATCTCTACGGTCGCTCTCGTTATTCAGGTCTGTGCCGCTGTAGGTATGTTCGGTGCTATGATCTTCCTTCCCAAGCTTTATAAGAAGTTTGAGTATAAGCAGATTATGATCGTTTCCTGTATCGGCGGCTTTGTAGCCAGCTGCTTCACTCTCATCATCGGCTGGACCACGAAGAATCTTCTTCTCTGCATTCCCTTTATGCTCATTTCCAGCATACCTCTCGGCGTTATCAATAATGTTTCCTTCGCGATGGTCTGCGACTGTCTCGACTTTATGGAGTGGAAGACAGGCTTCAGAAACACAGGTCTCGGCTCCGCTTGTCAGTCCTTTGTAAATAAGATCGGTAATGCCTTTGCTACTGTTATGATTATCGTTATGTATATGATAGTAAACATCGATGTAAATCAGCTTAATGTCGGCTCCGGTCAGCAGGTAGTTGATGCCATTAACAGTATGTCAAGCACTCAGAATTTTGCTATGTTCTCACTCGTTACCATCGTTCCCGGTATCAGCCTTCTTCTCTGTGCTATTCCTCTCTTCTTCTATGACCTTACAGGCGAAAAGAAGCAGAAGGTATTTGAAGAGCTCGCTGCATCCAGAAAGGAACGCGGTATCGAAATCGCTGAATGATTCTGAATACTTAAATTTGAACGGAGGGTTTTTATGTTAACTTATTTATCTATGGGTTTAGGTATGGTTGCTCTGGTTGCTTTTATGGTGAAGTGTAACAAACAGAGAAGCGTCGGTGGTGTTTTCATTAAAAACATCACAAGTCTTTTCTTCCTTTTTACCACAGCGACTGCTATTTACTATAATCAGGACTTCTGGAAATACGGAGTTCTGATTCTCATCGGCGGTGTTTTCGGTATGCTCGGTGACATTTATCTTGATCAGAAATGGGTTTATCCCGAGCACAACGATAATTACCTCTATGCAGGCTTTATCTCCTTCGGTATAGGTCACTTTTTCTACATCGGTGCCATCTTCCTCAATATGGGCTTTGCCTTAAAGGATTTACTCGTTCCCGTTATCGTTGGCATCGTAGTGGCGGCCTTTACTCTCATTACCGAAAAGCCGACCAAATGCCACTTCGGTAAGTTCAAGGCTGTCGTCACCGTCTACTGCCTCGTAATCGGTGTTATGGCCGGTACTGCCTTATGGGCGATGATTCAGTCGGGATTTTCTGCACAGTACATAATATTTGTTATCGCCGCTGTACTTTTCCTTCTTTCCGACATCATCCTTTCGTCTATGTATTTCGGCACGAAGAATACACCCGTAAACTTCTTTCTCAACCATACATCCTATTACTTCGCACAGTTCCTTATTGCATTCACAGTATTCCTTATTAAATAAAATCGGAAAATTAAAAAATCTGACCTGCCCGATTAAATTCGGACAGGTCTTTTTTACTGTTATTATCTTCCCCAGAATTTTCTATCTAGTGAACGGTACTGCACGGCTTCGGTAATGTGCTCAAGCTTGATTTTATCGCTACCCTCAAGGTCGGAGATAGTCTGTGCGATTCTTAAGATTTTATCGTAAGCACGAGCGGAGAGCCCCATTTTTTCGAAGCAGTTTTCGAGAAGCTTTTTACTTGCTGTGTCGATTCTGCAGTATTCTCTCGTCATTGACGGAGTCATTTTTGCGTTACAGGTAACGGGTGTGCCTTTGAAACGGCGGTTCTGGATTTCTCTTGCTCTGTCTACGCGCTTTTTTATCTCTACGCTGCTCACACTTTTTTCATCACTTGAAAGCTTTTCGAAGTCAACCTGAGGAACCTCAATGTGAATATCCAAGCGGTCGAGAAGAGGACCGCTGACTCTAGAAAGATATTTTGCGGGCGCGCCCTTACTGCAGGTGCATTCTTTAGTCGGATGTCCGTAATAGCCGCAGGGACATGGATTCATTGCGCAGACGAGCATAACCTGACTCGGATAGGTCAGGGAGCCCGAAACTCTCGAAATAGTGATTTTTCCGTCCTCGATGGGCTGTCGCATAGCCTCCATAGAAAGCCGCGAAAACTCGGGCAGCTCGTCCAGAAAAAGCACACCGTGATTTGCCAGACTGATTTCACCCGGGCGAGGGATTCTGCCGCCGCCCGTAAGACCGGCAGTAGAGATAGAGTGATGAGGTGAACGGAAGGGTCGGGCAGTTATCAGTGAAACATTCTGCGGAAGAAGTCCTGCCACGGAAAACATTTTAGTAACATCGAGGCTTTCCTCGAAGGTCATATCGGGAAGGATGGAGGGCAATCTCTGGGCGAGCATACTTTTACCCGAGCCCGGAGGGCCTATCATAAGCACATTATGACCGCCTGATGCCGCAACCTCGAGGGCTCTTTTTACCTGGTACTGTCCTTTAACATCAGCGAAATCGGGAAGAAAAGCGAAATTATAGCTGTCCTCCTTAAAGGCCTTGGTATCCACTACGGCGAGTCTTTTTTTGCCTGTAAGATGCTCGAACAGCTCATTTATGTTATCGGGGGAGTAAACATCGATACCCTTTACTACACAGCCCTCGTTAGCATTTTCCTTCGGCACGAATATTTCCTTATAGCCGAGCTCCTTTGCCTTAATAACCATCGGCAGAGTGCCGTTAATCCGTCTGATTTTTCCGTTAAGAGAAAGCTCGCCGATAAAGGCACTTTCAGAGATGTCGCACCGAAGCTGACCCGATGCCATCAGCAGGGCGATAAGTATGGGAAGGTCGTAGACGGGTCCCTCCTTTTTTATGTCTGCGGGGGTAAGATTTACGGTGATTCTCGAGCCGGGGAAGGAGAAGTGACTGTTTTTCATCGCCGAGCGCACTCTGTCTCTTGACTCGCTTACAGCAGCATCGGGGAGACCGACTATGTCGAAGCGGGGCAGACCGTTATCTATGGAGGCCTCGACACCCACACCGAAGCTGTTCATACCGAGCATACCGATACTGTTAACCTTTGAGAACATCTGATCAGTCCTTTGTCTTTTTTTGCCATTATACTACTAATTCTCCGTTTTGTAAACCTCATTTTTTAAGGACTGTTCCCTCATAAAAATGGGCAAGGATTTCCTTGTAGGTGCTTCCCTGTCTTGCCATATAATCTGCGCTGTACTGACTCATACCCACTCCGTGCCCTTTGCCGTAAACGGTAAGCAAAATGCCTTTTTCGGTTTTTTCGGCTTTGAAATGAGGACTTTTCAGCCCGTAGGCCGAGCGCAGATCGGTAGGGGATAATGTATCTTTTCCGAAAGAAATTTCACTTACAAATCCGTTTTCATTTTCTTTAATGCTTTTAAAAATGCTGTCAGCATCTTTTTCGTCCGCAGTCTTAAAGGGCTTTACAAAATCCTTTTCTGTGAGGGTTATTTCCTCGGTGATGTCGGGTGAAAGACTGTCGCCCGGAGCCGTGACAGATTTCAGGTAGGGTACATCGGTTTTCCAAATTTGAGAAGCGCTCACCGTTCTGCCGGGTGAAAGGCCGTGGAAAACAGTCATAGCTGTTTCGCCTTTATAGGTCAGAAATTCAAACAAAACACTTTCAACAGCATTCTTTACCTTTTCCGAATAAATGTCATAGCTGGTGCCCCATCTTTCGCGTAGCTCGTCCTCGGTGATGTATGCCTGATGTACAGATGCGCTGTCTGTTATGTCACCTTCATCGCTGTTATCTGCATTCTCCTTAAGCCATTTCAGATATGTATAGCAGGCCACGGCCTGTGCCTTCAGCGCTTCCGTGTGGAAAGAGGCAGGCATTTCTGCACATACTACTCCGTAAACATATTCTTCCACACTCATCTCTGTCACCTTTCCCGTAGCGGAGACGGTAAGACTAACGGTTTCGGAGGCTGTGGTTTCCGTTTCCTGTGTCGTGGTTTCAGGTTCTTTTTCGGTTGCTGACTGCACTTCGGAGGTTTTATCTTCGTCAGCACTGTTATCGGCCAGGCCTATGAGAGGGAAAAAGACTAATATAAGAAATAAAATGACGGTCAAAATCAGATGGCTTTTCATTTGATGCTTCTCCTGTAATTTTAATAAAATTTTGGTAAAGTGAACAGTTTTTTATTGACATTATTATTAATATGTTATAAAATAAAAGTTAATTACATTATTATGAGGTATTATAATTTTTTTCGGGAGGATACGCAAAATGAAAAACTGTATAAACCCAATCTCGCCCGAATTGCTTAAGGTAATGAGCGATAAGATTGAAAAGAAAAGCCAGATAGACCTTGATGCCTTCTGGAAATACGGTGTTAAAAGAGGACTTCGCAATCCTGACGGCACCGGTGTTATGGCGGGTCTTACGAATATCTGCTCCGTTGACGGTTATTACATAGAGGACGGTGAAAGAGTACCCAAGCACGGTGTTCTCAAATACAGAGGTATTAACATAAATGATATAGTTGAAGCCTGCGAGCGTGAGGATCGCTTCGGATTTGAGGAAGTAGTTTATCTGCTTATTTTCGGCTCACTTCCCACCCAAAATCAGCTCGTTCTCTTTAAGGAGGTTCTCGGCGCCTGCCGTCAGCTTCCGAGCACCTACATCGAGGATGTTCTGATGACTAATGCATCTATGGATATTATGAATAAGCTTTCGCGCTGTGTTCTTACTTCCTATTCCTTCGACGAAAACCCCGATGATGTTTCCATCGAAAATGTTCTTCGTCAGTCTGTTCAGATTCTGGCACAGCTTCCCGTTATGATGTGCTATGCTTACCAGGTAAAGAGAATGAAATACTACGGCAAAAGTATGTATGTTCATCCCGAGAAAAAGGAGCTTTCTACAGCTGAAAGCATCCTGCGCTCCATCCGTCCTGACCGTAAGTACAGGGACGAGGAGGCCAAGCTTCTCGATATATGTCTGATTCTTCATGCCGAACACGGCGGCGGTAATAATTCCACCTTTGCTACCAGAGTGCTTACCTCCAGCGGTACGGACACTTATTCTGCCATAGCTGCCGCTATCGGTGCTCTTAAGGGCGGAAAACACGGCGGAGCGAACATAAAGGTTAGCCGTATGGTAGAGGAAATCAAAGAAAATATTGACGATATTACCGACGAAAAGCAGGTTTTCGATTATCTCGAAAAAATCGTCAGAAAGCAGGCGGGAGACGGAACAGGTCTGATTTACGGTATGGGTCATGCTGTCTATCTTCTCTCTGACCCCAGAGCCGTAATTCTTAAAAGAAAAGCGAGGGAGTTTGCTTATAAAAACGGCTTCGAAAAGGATTTCGAGCTTCTCGCTAACATCGAGAGGCTCACCCCGGAGGTCTTCCGAAAGGTGAAAGGCAGAAACAAGGTAATGTGCGCCAATGTGGACCTTTATTCCGGTCTTATTTATAAAATGCTCGGAATACCCGAGGACCTTTTCACACCTATTTTCGCTTCGGCAAGAATAGCCGGTTGGTCTGCACACAGACTCGAGGAGCTCATTTCCGGCGGTAAAATTATCCGCCCGGCTTATAAGAGCATAGCTCTTCCTAAAAAATATGTACCGATGGACGAGCGCATAGAGAATTATAATTCAAAAAGTGAGTATATACCCTCTGAACAGAGAATTTATAAGGAGGACGGCAGTAATGAAGCTTAAGGAAAATAAAGAAATTTCCCTTTATAATAAGATACCTTTAATTTTCTTTTTATGTTGTGCTGTTACAGTAATCTTAAGAACGGTGCAGATGTTTTCCTTCATCGAGCGCGAGGCAGGCTTTTACACGGGCGGCGGCTTTATTAAAGCAGTGCTTTATATTATCCTCCTTGCCGCTTCACTCTTCTTTGCAGTAACTTCCTTTTTAAGCAAGGAAACTGCAAAGGTGTCCTTAAGACTGAAAAAGGATACGGGACTTTCTGTTCTTGCTGTTTTGGTTTCTGTCAGCTTCCTTTATGATTCACTGACAGCCTTTAAGGGCTCTGCGGGTTCGGGCGGTACAGCCTCCTACGGTGGCACAGCCTTTCAGTCTATGATGCTTTCGGGAAGCATACCGCAGTTCTTTCAGGGTATATTTGCTTTCCTTTCAGCTATCTATTTTCTTATCTTAGCCAAAGGCATAATCAAGGGCACGCACAGTGCCGCAAAACACAGGATTATCGCTGTGGCTCCTGTCGGCTGGGCTGGCTTCAGACTTATTTACCGCTTCGTCGAGCAGATAAGCTATATCCGCGTTTCGGAGCTTCTTCTGGAGCTTATTCTTCTGGCACTTCTGGTTTTGTTTTTTATGTCCTTTGCACAGCTTTCCTCGGGTGTTTATGTTAAAAATGCCCGCTGGCGTATGGTGGGTGTGGGACTTCCCGCTGCTCTTATCTCCTTGACGGTGAATGTTCCCAGAGTTCTTTTCGCAGTCATAAGGGGCACCGATTCACTTTATACCAAATATCCCTTCAAGGTGTGCGACTTTGTTGTTGCTTTGTTTATTCTTGTGCTTGTAATAAAGCTTATCAGTAACGAAATTGAAAGTGAGTCTGTCGGGACTTGACGGTGAGTTATTATGGATAGTGTTTTAGTTAGATTTGCGGGAATTGATGCGAAATTTACCGTGTCAAAGGTTCTCGATTTAGGCTTTACCGAGGTAAGATGGTACGGTGCTATCATTGCCTTCGGATTTCTTCTTGCCGTGCTTTTAGGCGGCAGAATTGCTCATCTGTGGAAGGTGAATTTAGATAAAATGATCGATATTCTCCTTTTCGGAACCGTCGGCGGCATCATCGGTGCCCGAGCCTACTATGTAGCCTTCGAATGGGATTATTATTCACAGAACCTCTCTGAAATTTATAAAATATGGGAGGGCGGTCTTGCCATTTACGGCGGTATTATCGGCGGCCTTCTGGCGGCATTCGTGGTATGCAAGGCAGAAAAGATTAATTTTTATAATCTCCTGGATATGGGAGGCATAAGCCTTCTCGTCGGTCAGGGAATCGGAAGATGGGGAAATTACGCGAATCAGGAGGCCTTCGGAGCCTTTACCTATAAAAATTTCGGTATGATGAGTGACAGCGTGATTTCATACATTCAGAAGCCCGAGGTAGCTGTACAGTACGGGCTCGAAAATGTCGAAAATATTCCGCAGTATATAGCCGACAATAACCTTTATGTGCATCCTACCTTCTTTTACGAATCCGTGTGGTGCATTTTAGGAGTGCTCGTGCTTTACATTGTGATGAAGCACCGTAAGTTCAGCGGTGAGATGTTCCTGATTTACGGCTTATGGTACGGACTCGAAAGAGCTGTAGTTGAGGGGCTTCGCTCCGACAGCCTCTACATCGGAAACACGGGGCTTCGTGTGTCACAGGTGCTTTCCATCCTTATTGTAGCTGTCTGCGGTACACTTCTTGTGGCGAAGCTGATAAAATACTCTAAAGCTCCTCACGAGGTAGAGGGTACGGATTATATCGCCGTGTCGAGCGATAAGGAATATAACCGCATCACAAAGGCTCTCGATAAAAGAGCAAAGAGAAAGAACTGGAAATTTGAATACAACCGTGTAGGTGACAGACTTTATGTTACTGCTACTACGGATAAGGGCGTTACAAATAAAATAATCTGATTTAAGGACTGATTGAAATGTTTAAATTAATCGACGGAAAAGAAGTTTCAAATTACATTAAGGGAAGAGTTAAGGAAGAGATTCTTGCTTTGGGAGAAAAGGGAATAAAGTCTACTCTTGCCGTTATCATCGTAGGCGATGACCCTGCATCGAGGGTTTATGTAAATAATAAAAAGAAGGCATGTGAGGCTACGGGAATAGTTTCCCGAGAATACGCTTTGCCTGCCGAAACGGAAGAAAAGGAGCTTTTGGAGCTTATAAAGGAGCTTAACGAGGATAAAGAGGTTAACGGTATTCTCTGTCAGCTTCCTCTTCCGAAGCATATCGACGAGAAAAAGGTAATCGATGCCATCAGTCCCGAAAAGGATGTAGATGTCTTCTCCGAGGTCAATGTGGGTAAAATGTGGGTAGGTGATTACGATGTCGCCTCCTGTACACCGAAGGGTGTTATCGAGCTTCTCGATTATTATAATATCCCGTTAGAGGGTAAAAACTGTGTAATTATCGGCAGAAGCAACATCGTCGGAAAGCCTATGGCATCTCTCTTGCTCGAAAAAAATGCCACAGTAACCGTGTGTCATTCCCGTACTGCAGACCTTCCTTTCTTCACCCGTAATGCGGATATAATCGTAGCCGCTGTAGGCAGAAAGAGATTCGTTACTGCCGATATGGTAAAAGAGGGCGCAGTAGTAGTGGATGTAGGTATTAACAGAGACGAAAACGGTAAGCTTTGCGGAGATGTCGATTTCGAAAATGTGAAGGATAAGTGCTCCTTCATCACTCCCGTACCCGGTGGCTGCGGACCTATGACCATCGCTGTTCTGATGAAAAACACTCTGGCGGTAACGAAAAAGCAGAACAATGTTTAAAATATTACGGGAGGAAGATTGAATATGAATAAGCTTTATCTTGGCAGAGATAAGAAGCTGTGCGGTCTTTGTGCGGGCCTGGGTAATTATTTTAATCTCGACCCCACGGTTTTAAGAATAGCGCTGACCTTTCTGGCTTTGATGACTGTTATTTTTCCCGTACTCGTGGTTTATCTGGTTATGTCTCTCGTAGTGCCGCAGGCTCCCGACGATTATGTGGAGGTAAATACGGGTAAGCTCCTTACCCGCGGCTACGATAAAAAAATCTGCGGCGTCTGCAGCGGTTATGCCGAATATTTCGGTGTGGATGTAACGGTTGTAAGACTTGTTTTTGCCATTCTACTTCTTTTCGTGGGCGGAGGTATGCTGCTTTATCTTATCAGCCTTCTGTTTATGCCCACCTTCCACACTCCCGAGGAGTACAGAAATAACTGATATTACGAAGAGGTTTACTCTGTAAGCCTCTTTTTATTTAAAGGAGATAGCCTTATGCTCTGCCTGATGAAAATTGACACCTCCGACGAAGCGTTCACGGAGAAAATCAAAGCGGCTGAAAAGATAATCTTTAACTCTGACAGAATTTTGAGAGGAAAAATGCTCACTCTTTATGCGAGAGTTCTTTTAGGCTATATGCTTAAGAGGGAGTACGGACAGGACACCTTTTCCTACCGATACGGTAAAAACGGAAAGCCGTATCTCGAAAACTGCAGTGCTTATTTCAGCATAAGTCACAGCGGTGATTATGTCCTTTGCGCTCTGTCAGAAAAAGAAATCGGCTGTGACATCGAAAAGATAAAAGAATATAATCCGAGAATACCCGAAAGATTTTTTACACAGAAGGAGGTCCGCCGTCTCGGAGATGATAATAAGGAGCTTTTTACGAGACTGTGGACTCTAAAGGAAAGTATACTGAAAAAAGACGGGACAGGCATATCCGGCGGTCTCGATAGTTACTGCTTCGCGGATTATGCTGAAAAAGCAGAATTTTTTGCCTATGGCTGTAATTTCATTTCATTTACAGAGGACGGTTATGTGATTTCAGTTTGCTCGGAGACCGAAAGCGAAGGCCTCGTAACGGTAAAAAAGGATGAAATCGCTGAATATATAAATAACTTAACATAAAAAAGACTTGATTTATTCTGTCGTGTTTTGTATTATATTATGTAGGATATTCTGAAAGGAGCTTATTTATGGAAACATTAAAATACATTAAGGGTAAAATCGGTTACGGCATCGGTGCTATAGGTCTCGACCTGAGCTACGGTATGTTCTATTCCTTTCTTGCCAAATATCTGACTGATGTACTCGGTCTCGGTGCTTCATTCCTTCTTATTCTCACTGCTGTGGCAAGAATCTGGGACGGTGTCAATGACCCGATGATGGGTACCATCGTAGATAACACACACACTAAAATGGGTAAATACAGACCCTGGATTATGAGAGGCTCTGTATGTAACGCTCTCGTTCTCGTTCTCTTATTCAGTAATCCCTTCGGACTTAAGGGTGCGGCTCTCTGTGCTTATGTGGCTGTGGCTTATGTAGCGTGGGGTATGACGAATACTATGGCAGACATTCCTTACTGGTCGATGGTGCCTTCGTTTACCAGTGACCCGAAGGAGAGAAATCTCGTTTCTACCATCGCCCGTACCTTCTCCGGTCTCGGACAGGGAATCGTTTCTATCGGTGCACCTCTTTTAATGACAGCTGTCAGTGTTACTACCGCTATGGACGAAGAGGGCAATATGGTTAAGGTGCACGACGCACGAAGCTATCTCGTCTGTGCCTTCGTCTGTGCTGTTTGTCTTATTTTCTTCTCGTCGGTTTCCGTGGC
The DNA here is from genome assembly GCA_045588555.1 of Acutalibacteraceae bacterium. Lineage (GTDB taxonomy): Bacteria > Bacillota > Clostridia > Oscillospirales > Acutalibacteraceae > UBA6857. Next base: position 109,194 of record JAZNEL010000032.1, read on the forward strand.
CTCCACGAAAGAGACTGTCGCTCCCAAAGCACCCGAGAAGTTTTCCTTTAAAAAGACCTTCGAAATCATCAAATCAAATGACCAGCTCCTCGTATTTATGCTCTTTGCTATGATTTCAAATGCAGGCTGGTATCTTACCTCGGGTGTAGCAACCTATTACTTTGATGTAGTCGTCGGTGACCCGAATAAGCAGTCCACCTTCTCCTTATTCCAGGGTGCAGGCTCGGTTATCGGTCTTCTTTTCCATCCCGTTATTACGAAGCTTTTCTCGAAGCGAAGAGCATATCAGTTCTCGCTTGTTTTCGCCGCTCTCGGCTATGTAGGTATTTCTGTAGGTGCCTTTGCGGATATATTTATGCTTATGAACATTTCCTATTTCATCTGTGCTGTAGGTATGGCTTCGATGTTTATTTCACAGACCATCTTCCTTGCCGATGTGGTTGACTACGGCGAGGTCAAGCTCGGCTTCCGTGCCGAGTCCATCACATTCTCGATGAAGGGCTTCCTTCAGAAGATGGCATACACCTTCCAGACCGTAATTCTTTTCGGCTCTCTCGGACTTTCTAACTATAACGGTGAGCTTCATAATCAGAATCCGCAGAGTGCCAAAACAGCCATCACTCTTATGCTTTCGGTAATTCCCGCCGTACTTTTCTTCGTTTCTCTCATCGTTTTCTCCACCAAGTTCAAGCTTCACGGCTCTTATATGGATGAAATAACTGCTGTGGTTACGGAAAACAGACTTAAGAGAGAGGCCGCACAGGGAGAATAATTTTTGTTTTTTAGTCAATACTTTCTAAACCATCGTAATCTTCAAGCCGATACTTCCTTACGGAGTGTCGGCTTAAGTGTTACGGTGGCTTTTTCTTTTTCTTAAGTTGAAAAAACAAAAAGCCAAGACCTCCGTATTCGTTATCGGTGCCGACAGTTATTTTTTCTACCCATTTATCGACATAAAAATCGCCGACCTTCCCATATAATTAACAGGGTGGTGCTATGAAACAGACTATCTATGTCGATGTGCTGATTATAATCAATATTTATATCAATTACGGCCTTTTGCTTCTTACCTGCTACGCAGTCAGGCGGTCGGCAGAAAGGCTTAAAATCCTCCTCGCCGCTCTTTTCGGCGGTATATATTCTCTTATTATTCTTATTCCGGGTATCAGCGACACAGCTGTATCCGTATCACGGGTGCCCGCACTGGCTGTTATGGTTCTTCTGTCCTTCGGCTTTGTCGGGGCAAGAGAATATCTGAAGGCCGCCTTTGCTTTTTTGGGAGTTAATCTTATTTTTGCGGGTGCTATGTTTCTGCTGTGGTTCTTTTTATGTCCGCAGAATATGTATTTTAACGGTGGAATAGTTTATTTCGGAATCGATGCACTGACCCTGGTTCTGCTGACGGTGGGAGCATATTTTATTATCCGTTTAATTTCTGTGTTTACGCGAAGCAGAGTACCTCATAATCTTATCTATGCCGCGGAGTTTTATCTTTCGGGCAGGGCTTTCCGTTGCCGAGCCATCTATGATTCGGGAAACAGTCTTTGCGATCCCTTCAGCGGTGAGGGGGTAATAATCGTGCATATCGATGTTTTTAAGGACATAGTCAAGGAAAATGTTTTCGATGATTTAGGCAGCGGCGGAGACATAAACTTTAAGCTCATTCCCGTAAAATCCGTTTCGGGGGCAAGACTGCTTCCCTCGTTCAGATTAGACAGAGCATTTTTAAGGTCGGCTGAAAAAGCTTTTTCTCTCGAAAAGCCTGTTGTTGCTCTTTGCAGGGAAAAAATACACGGCGGTGAATACGGAGCACTTCTTTATTCTGCTGTTTTTGATAATACTTACGAAGGAAAAGGTGAGATAAATGTTTTACATAATTGAAAGGCTGATTAAGGCGGCGGAACGATTCTTTAAAAGGGATAGTAATGAGGTTTACTATGTAAACGGGTCAGAAAATCTGCCCGCACCTCTTACTAAAGAAAAAGAGGAGGAGATTTTATGCGAATTTGCCAGGGATGATTATTCACACCGTGAGCTTCTCATAACTCATAATCTCCGTCTTGTGGTTTACATAGCGCGAAAATTTGAAAATACGGGAATAAACATCGAGGATCTTGTATCCATTGGGACTATTGGGCTGATTAAGGCAGTAAACACATTTTGTCCGGGTAAAAAAATCAAGCTTGCAACCTATGCCTCACGGTGTATTGAGAACGAAATACTGATGTATCTGCGGAAAACAGCAAATCTTAAAAACGAAATGTCCATAGATGAGCCGCTTAATGTGGACTGGGACGGAAATGAACTGCTTTTATCCGATGTACTGGGAAGCGACAGCGATGTAGTAAACCGTAACATAGAAATGGAGGACGAGAAAAATCAGCTGCTTAAAATAGTTTCAAAGCTCGAGGACAGAGAAAGACGGATAATGACTATGCGATTCGGACTTTTCGGCTCGAAGGAATATACCCAGAAGGAGGTAGCCGATATGCTCGGCATCTCTCAAAGCTACATCTCGCGGCTCGAAAAAAGAATAATCGAAAAAATAAAAACACAGCTTATAAAAGAGCAGTAATTTTGTTGACAAGGTAAGGGAAAATGTTATAAAATGTAAAAAAACACAGGAGGCAGAAATTATGAGCTTTGCTGCAGGATACGGAAAGACAAATGTTGATTTGTTATTTGAAAATATGCCACGCCTTCCCGAGGAGGGCGAGGAGATCTTTACTGACAGATTTTCGCTGTGCATCGGCGGTGGTGTTCCGGGTACGATGATAACTCTCGGCCGTCTTGGCATAGAGTGTAAAACCGTCACGGAGCTTTCTGACGATATGTTTTCCCGCTTCGCTCTCGATGAGTTCAGAAAAGCGGGTGTAGAGCCTGTAAATGTTTTTCACGGAGATAAGGTAGCCGTTAACATTACCGCCGCGGCTATTACGAAAAGTGACCGCACCTTCTGGTCCTACGGAAATCCCGACGAAACAGCCACAGCCGAAGAAATTTACCGCGCTCTTACGGGTGCGAAGGCGGTGGCTATGCACGAAAGCTACACGCAGGTTTACCGCCGCCTTAAGAATGAGGGTACCACGGTAATTCTCGATACGGGCTTTATCGAGGGAATGTCTTTAGACAGCTTTAAGGAAAGACTCGAGGTGGCCGATTATTACCTTCCTAACCGTAAGGAGGCTGCTCTCATAACCGGTGAATCAGACCCGAAAAAAGCGGCAGAGGTTCTGGGCTCTTATCTTGACACGGCTATAGTAAAGCTCGATAAGGACGGCTGTCTCATTTACGATAAGGAAAGCTATATTTTCGTTAAAAGCATCGATGAATTTGTTCATGTGGATTCTACGGGTGCGGGAGATGCTTTTTTTGCGGGCTTTATGTTCGGTATTATGACGGGTGAGCCCATCGAAAGATGCGTGCTTTTCGGAAACATTACAGGCGGAAAGTGCGTAACAGCTGTCGGCTGTACTACTGCCTTCGTTACGAGAGATGAGCTTTATGCTTTGGCTGAAAAATATAAGGATAACATAGTTTACGGGTATTAAGCGCTGTGATGAAAAAGGATTATTCTGATTGGCTCATCGTGTCCGATATTGACGGCACGCTGAATAATAATTTAAGACGGACTCCGAAGGTCAATAAACAGGCCATCGAACGCTTCGTACATACTCTCGGCGGTAATTTCACTTTGGCATCAGCCAGAAATGTTCAGTCGCTAAAGCCTCATTATATTAATCTGCCCGATGTGAAAACTCCCGCCATAGTTCTTAACGGTGCGGGCATTTATGATTTCTCGAAGGAAGAAATGGTATGGTTTAATTCTATTCCGTCTTCCTCTAAAGGCATTATCGAAAAGGCTATGGAGAAATTTCCGTCTCTCGAAATAGGTGTCTTTACCGATAATATGATTTATCTCGTCAGACCGCGAGTTTTGTCGCCGATTATGATGATGCTCGATTCTCTTGACCATAGGAAATGTACTTCATTAGATGAGGTGCCCGAGGGCAAATGGGGTAAAATTATATTTTACTGTCTGCCGTATATGAAAAAGAGGATAAAGGAGTTCGTGTGCTCGGCTTCGGGAGAGGATTTGGCTTATATCGATACCACCGTTTTTTCCTTCGATATGGTAAACAGCAGCACCCATAAGGGTAATGCCGTGCTCGCACTGGCTGAAATTCTCGGTATTCCCGAAAGCAACATCGGGGCTATCGGTGACTATTATAACGACCTCGATATGCTGAAAACCGTCGCTCATCCCGCTTGCTGTAAGCAGGCCCCCGAGGATATACATTCGGTTTGTGAGTTTCACGCCTGTCACTGTAATGACGGAGCAGTGGCTGATTTTCTGAAGTATATAGAAAAGAATTACTGATAAAAATCCCGTTCCGGCAAAATAAAAGCATAGCAATACCGCCTCTGACAGAGGCGGTTAATTTTATTTAAGGAGTCTTTTTCCGAATATGCATACAGCCGCAGTAACACCGGCGGCGACGCCGACCTTTTTTATCAGCTTCTTTGCCTCGTCCAGAGAGGACGGCATATGTGTAAAGATAAATTCCTTTACAGGTTTTGATGGCTTATAATCACAGAGCTCTCCCATAGTCACGGTGTAGCTGCTGTAGCTTCTGATGTCATTTTCGTCGAGTGTGTAAATTCTTACCCCTCTTTTATCACCGGGGCCGTAGGTGTTAAAGCCTGCACCCTGGCAGTAGCCGAGATCTACACCGTCCTTTGATGTGATGTAGCTGTTTATATGATCGTGACCAACGAAAATGCCCAGAACATCGCCCTTTTCTCTGACGGCATCAAATTCACCGTTATTTATTTCGGGTACGGCAGGAGACTCATACATAAAGCCACCCGCCGCCAAGGCTTTTTCGTCGAGCTTCCAGAAGGTGTTTTTTCTGCTTCTGAAGGCTTCGACGGAGCCTTTTTCTTTTTTCGGGCATTTTACGAGACAGTCGTAAAATTCGGGCACGGGGATATGCTGGAAAATAAAGGAGGGGAGATAGTCGCCGCATTTTTCGCGGAGTCTTTCTCTTTCCTGTCTGTACCATTCTATCTGCTCCTTTTTTACGGGAGAGTAGGAGCCGTCGGGCTCTTTTTTATTCGAGTCAATAAGATAAAGGTTAAATATTTCCTTGTTTCCGTCTGAACCGAAAATCTGCAGTGAATAAGTGCCCTTGTCATTATCGCATCGGGGTGCTCCGACCGTAAAGCAGGAATAAGCGGAGTATATTCCGTACAGAGTATCCTTGCTGACGGGGCCGTCATCGTCGTGATTACCGAAGGTCATACAGAAGGGTATGCCTCTTTCCTCCATCGGTGTAACAAACTCATTTATTACAGCGCGAATTTTCTTTTCCGCGTCTTTTCTGTAGCAGGCGGAATAAGCCTGAATCTGGTCTCCCGTGAGCACCACGAGATCAGGATTTTCCCTGTCGAGAGCGAGGCTTATGAGCTTGACGGTGTCGGGATTAACGGGATAATCCTCCTGAATGTCAGCTATCTGCATTATTTTAAATTTTCCGTCAGTAAAATGGAGCATTTTTTCGTCCTCCTTGAAATGTACTGTATAACAGTATATCGCTTTTTGCTGAAAAGGTCAATATTAAAGGGTAACAAGGCATCTGAAAACAAAAGGGTAACAAGGCATCTGAAAAAATCATATAATAAACCGATAGGGGGGTAATTAAGTTGACATATACCTATATAAAATTTGAAAGTCAGACACAGGGCGAAAAGGCCAGGAGTCTGCTTAAGAAAAACAGCATAAAATCTTATCTTCGGAGAAATCCTAATCCCGATCGGAAGCAGGGCTGCAACTTTGCCCTTTTTGTGGACGGAAGCATCTGGAGAGCTTACGAAATAATTACTGTCGGCGGTGTTAAAAGCTCCGGGGTAGAAACCTACCGTGAGAGAATATGATTTATCTGGATAACGGTGCCACGACCTTTCCGAAGCCCTGCTGTGTGACGGAGAGTGTTTTTAAGGCGATGAAATATTCGGGCGGAAATCCGGGAAGAGGAGGACACAGAGCGACTCTGCAGGCGGGAGAGACGGTTTATAAGACGAGAGAAATTCTCGGTGAAATGTTTTCCTGTGAAAGCGAGGGAGTAATCTTCACCGATAACTGTACCACGGCTCTGAATACTGCGATAAAGGGAGTCTGCGAGCAGGGCGACAGGGTAATAACATCTTCTTTGGAGCATAATTCAGTTTTACGACCCTTGGAAAAGCTTCGTGAAAAGGGTGTCATAAGTTTCGAGGCTGTAAAGGTTAATCCTCTATGTGAGGATGAGACTGTGGAAAGCTTCAGAAAAGCCGCAGAGAAAAAAACGAAGGCTATTATCTGTACCTTCGCTTCGAATGTGTTCGGAACTGTTCTGCCCATCGAGAGAATAGGCAGACTGTGTAAGGAAAAGGGAATAATATTTATCGTAGACGGTGCACAGGCAGGCGGAACGCTGAAAATCGATATGAAAAAAATGAATATAGACATTCTGTGTCTGCCCGGTCATAAGGGACTTTACGGACCGATGGGTACAGGACTTATGCTTCTTTCGGGTCGTGTGATGCCCGAGGAGCTGAAGCAGGGCGGCACGGGAAGCTTTTCGATGGAGAAGGATCAGCCTACGGTAATTCCGGACAGATACGAGAGCGGAACTCTAAATTTTCCGGGAATAGCGGGTCTTTATTCGGGCGTTAAATTTATCCGCTCTTTCGGCGGAGAAAAGGCTGTTCATCAGAAGGAAAGAGAGCTTATCCGTATTTTAGAAAGTGATTTATCCGTTATAAAGGGTGTAAAGCTGTATCCGGATATGAAATCCTCCGTGTGTGCGCCCATCCTTTCCTTTAATATCGACGGTATGCACAGCGAGGAGGCTTCCGATATTCTCGATAAATACGGAATTGCCGTAAGAGCGGGTTATCATTGTGCACGGTTGGCGCACGAAAGCTACGGCACGGCAGATACAGGCTGTGTGAGAGTTACACCGGGTATTTTCAACGGAAAAAATGACATAAAAAATTTTGTTTTTTGCTGTAATAAAATTGCATTGAGAAAAAAATTATGATATAATTACTCCGTAAGTAAATTTCGACTTCTTACGGAGGATAATATGTTGAACTTTTTCGAAGAAATTTTCGACGGTGCACAGAAGCTTTTAAGGTCGGTTGTCTGGTACGACATTATCGACATCCTTTTTGTTGCCCTCGTTCTTTATTATGTAATCAAGCTTTTAAGACAGACACGAGCTTTTCATCTCGTTAAGGGTATAGTTCTGATGGGTCTCATTTATTTCGTGGTATCCACCCTTAATATGAGCGCCAGCAGTTATATTTTTAATCAGCTTTTCAGTAACATTGTTATCGTTATGCTTCTTCTTTTCCAGCCCGAGCTTCGCCATGCCATCGAAAGCTTCGGCAGAGGAGATTATAAAAAGCTTTCTCTTTTTGCCTCGAGAAGCTCCGGTTTTTACGAGGAGGAAAGCGAGGCTGTAGCTACCGATATTTCGAAGGCTGTTTCGAATATGAGCGGCAGTAAAATGGGCGCACTTATCGTAGTGGAGGGTAAAACACCTTTAGGTGAAATCATCGCTACCGGAAGCACCGTGGATGCGGCCGTTACCGCTGTTATGCTGGAAAACATTTTCTTCCCGAAATCACCTCTCCACGACGGAGCGGTAATAATCCGTGATAACCGTATTCACGCCGCAGGCTGTATTTTACCGCTTACGGGTAATGAGGTCAGTGCAGAGCTCGGTACCCGTCACAGAGCCGCTATCGGTATGAGTGAGCACAGCGATGCTCTCGTCGTCGTAGTGTCCGAGGAAACAGGTGCTGTTTCCGTAGCCAGCGGAGGCACCCTCGAAAGAAATCTTTCTGTCGGTGAGGCTCACGAGATTCTGAGTAATTTCCTTAAAAGTGATTCGTCGGAAAGCGGAAAAACCTTTAAAATTCTTCGGAGGAGAAAATAATGAGTAAAAACAATAAAAGCATTATTGAGAGAATAATCTATAACAATAAGCTGCTTATGGTTTTCTGCCTCGTTATTTCGGTCATACTGTGGGCTGCTGTAAAAATTAATTACAGCTCCGAAACCACACGAACCATAAGCGATGTTAAAATTTCCGTACCGAGCAGTGCAGAGGGCTCCGAGCTTGTACCCTTTGTCGGTGCAGACGAGCTTTTTGCGGAGGTTACCGTCAGCGGTAAGGCATATAACATAAACAGCTATGCTCTTACAAAGGATGACATCGTCGTAGAGGCCACGGGCGGATATATCGATTCTGCCGGTTTTAAGGTGCTTAATCTTACCGTTAAAGCCTCCGAAACGGGCGATCTTTCCGATGTGGAAATTACTTCGGTTTCTCCTGCGGCCATCTCTGTTTACTACGACCGTAAGGTTACGGAAACCTTCGATGTAGAGGCAAGAATCACAAATGAGCTTGACAGTCTTGCCGAGGGTGAATTTACTGTCGGACAGCCTGTTCCCTCTATGAATACCGTGGATATAACAGGACCTGCTACTGTTCTTAATAAGATGACGAAGGTTTATTTCGAGGGCTCTGTTATGGAGGAGGATCTTCCTCTTTCGCAGGCAAAGGTTATTCCTGCTGACATTACCTATGAGCTCGAAAGCAAGCGATATGAGCAGTATCTTACCTGTGAGAGCGTAAATGACGAATCTAATCCTGCTACCGTTACCATTCCTTTATATGTGACAAAGAGTATTCCCACGCAGGTAAAGTTCATTAATCAGCCCGCCTACTACACGGAAAATCCTCCGAAGGTTAAAATTACTCCGTCGGATCTTAAGGTGACATATAATCCTGCTGAAAGTGAGGATTATGAGTTCATTACCGTGGGTACTGTCGATTTCCGTACACTTACCGATAAGGTAAACACCTTTGAGTTTGAGGTTGACGATAAGTTTAAAAACTCTGCCGCCGATACCTCCTTCGGTAAGTTCAATGTAACTGTAGATATGTCCTCAATGAGTAAGAGGACATTCGATATAACGGGTGGCAAGGTAGTTCTTCTTAATCAGGCGGAAGGCTTTAATTATACTGTCGATACTTCAAAAAGCAATTTTGACAGCGTAGTAGTTGTCGGCCCAAAAAAGAGCCTTGACAGAATTACCGCTGACGATATTCAGGTAGAAATCAATGTTTCGAGTCTCTCTGTCAGAGCCCGTAGCACCCAGTACATCGAGGTGTCGAATATTTCCATAGTCAATGATGAAATAAACGACTGCTGGATTTACGGAAAATACGATGCGGTTATCAGTGTAAGTGCACAGTAAAATTTAAAAGGGGAGTAGCGCACATCGGCGATTAAAACTCTCCTTTTTTATTTAATTTAACCCTTGTTAAATCTGAAGCATTATGTTATAATAAAATTTGAATTATAAGGATTAACAGCATTTATTGCCGTTTGTTTTACGGAGGTATAAAATGATAGAATACATAAAAATAATCATACTTTCTCTTATTTGCGGAGCCACCTTCGCTTTGCCTGTGTCCTCGTCGGCGCACTTATCCTTTCTTAATTCGGTTACTGATTTTTCCGCCGACACAGCCACTCTCGGCTTTTACTATGCGGTGATTTCTCTGGCTTTTTCGGTCGTAATTTTTATCCTTTTGAGAAAAATATACCTTCTCGGAGTCAAATCGCTTTTCAATAAGGATAAAAAGCTTACTAATTACAGAAGACTGATGAAAAACCTTCTGCTTTCACTTCTTCCCATGGCCGTGCTTTTTGTGCCTGTCGGTGAAGGTAAGCTTCTGTGTGACCTTTTCGATAATTTCCTTTCATCGGCTAATCTTCTTCTCGTTTCTGTCGCGAGCATTATTTGCGGCTTCGTTCTCATTATCTCTATGTGGTATACGAAGCAGAGCTATTCCGTGACCAAAAGAAGCGCTGACACGGGTACGGTTATACGCACAGCGGTCTATCAGATTATTTCTTATGTTATTCCGGGTATTTCCCGTGTGGGGTCTGCCGGTACCAATATGCTCATCTGTGATGTGGAATCGAAGGTGGTTGTAAGAGAGATTTATCTTTATCTTGCTCCGCAGATGCTTCTCGTGAACACCGTAAAGGTTATAAGATACGCTCTTTCCGATATGATAATTAATCCCGTAATGGTAATAGCGGCAGCCGTGGTAACTGCTCTTATGTGTGCTCTGGTGGTTACCAAAATGAGTAAAATTAATTTCAGACGGCTCTTTCCGTTCTTTTCCGGCTACTGCATCGTATCGGGTCTCGTTTTTGCGGTTCTCTCATTTATACTTAAATAATCAAAGGGAAAGGTTCAGCTATGGCAACTAAAAAAACTACAGGTAAAAAATCTGCCTCCTCGAAGAAGGGTAAGGCAGGTACTAAATCAAAATCAAATTCAAAATATGTGGGAAAGAACAAAAACTATTCGGTGCCTTTTTCCGAAAGATACCACAATGCCATTATGCTTTCCTATATCATCGGCGGCATCTTTTTAGGATGCGTTGCTCTTATTCCCGGCTATAATCTGTGGGAAAAGCTCCGCGGACTTCTTTTCTCCGTTTTCGGCTTGAGCTTTTATCTTCTTGTGGTTCAGATACTCGTTATCGGTATCAGATTGGCTCTGGGTAATTTAAAAAGAAGCCTTCTCGTTACCAATATATCGGGATTTTTAGCCGTTTCAACTCTCTGCTCGATTATTCATCTGATTAATTTCTCCATCGGTCAGGGCGGATTCGATGAATGGAAGCTTCAGCTTTCCGAGGCTGCATCGACCTCGTGGGACATCGGAACGGGAGTGTTCTCCTTCAGCGGAGGTATTCTCGGCGCTCTTTTCGGCGGTACGGCACTTTTCACCTGCGGCAAGGCAGGCGGCTTCGTAATCGTTATCGCTGTTTTCTTCGTGAGTCTTTTCTTCCATCTCAATATCGACATAAACACCTTCGGTGAGTCGGTTTCCGCTACCATTAACGGCGGTAAAGCTAAGCTCGATTCCTCAAAGGAGGAATTAAAAATCAAAAGAGATGAAAGAGCGGTTATCCGCGCGGAAAAGAAGCAGCAGAGACTTGCTATGCTCGAGGAGCAGAAGCGTCTGGAGGAGGAAAAGGCAGCAAATGAGCAGAACACTGTAGTTCCCGAAAGCTTTGATTTCAATGAAACGGAAATCGAATACGACCCCATTGACAGAGAAACGGGCAAGCCCTTAAGACCTCTCAAGCCCTTTACTCCGAAGGATCAGATTTTCACCTATGCTGACGGTGAAAAGCCGAAGGCAGTTCCCGAGGAGGAAAGATTTGAAATTGATTTTATTTCTTCACCGCGCCGAAGCAGACCTGCGCCCTCTGTACGAAATGAGGTAAAGCAGGAGGAGGCTGAAAAGGATATTCCTTTAAGCGAGGTTACAGAGGAAAATCTCGACGAATTTATCCCTGACGACGATACACTCTCTGCCGATGCTTCGGAAATCGTTAAGGATGCCATTAAAACAGCAAATGCAAAGCTTAAAAAGAATATGGAGGATGTTTCCTCTTATAAGGAAGAAAGAAAAAAAGTAAAGAAGGAGTATAAGCTTCCGCCCATCGAATGTCTCAATGAGCCTGTCTTCGGAAATGATGAGGACTTTGCCGGTGAAATGCGTGTAACCGCGAAAAAGCTCGTGGATGTGCTCAAATCCTTCGGCGTAGAGACTACTCTCATCGGTGTTTCGAGAGGTCCTTCTGTTACACGGTATGAGCTTTCACCCGCGCCCGGTGTGAAAATCAGTAAAATCATTAATCTTATCGACGACATAGCTCTCGGTCTTGCCGCATCGGGCGTCAGAATCGAAGCTCCCATTCCCGGTAAATCCGCTGTGGGCATCGAGGTGCCGAATAAGACACGCTCTACGGTAACCTTGAGAGAAATTATAGCCTCTGCCGAGTACAAAAAGCATAAAGGTAAGCTTCTTACCGTAGCTCTCGGTAAGGACATCGCCGGTAACATAAACTGCGCCGACCTGTCAAAGATGCCTCATCTTCTCATCGCGGGTACCACAGGCTCGGGTAAATCAGTCTGTCTTAACGGTATGATTGCGAGTATTCTTTATAACGCGACTCCCTCGGAGGTCAAGCTTCTTATGATTGACCCGAAGCAGGTAGAGTTCACTGTTTATAACGGAATCCCTCATCTTCTCGTGCCCGTTATCACCGATGCGAGAAAAGCGGCAGGCTCTCTTGCCTGGGCGGTAAGTGAAATGGATAACCGCTATAAGACCTTCGCACAGTGCGGTGTCCGTGACATCGGAGCCTTTAATAAATACATCAAGGATCATCCCGAGCTTCAGTATATGCCCCAGATAGTTATTTTCATCGATGAGCTCAATGACCTTATGATGGTTTCTCCGAAGGAGGTAGAGGATTCTATCTGCCGTCTCGCACAGAAGGCAAGAGCGGCCGGTATGCATCTCGTAGTAGCCACACAGAGACCCTCTGTCGATGTTATCACGGGTCTTATCAAGGCAAACATTCCTTCGAGACTTTCACTTTCGGTTTCCTCACAGGTTGACTCCCGTACGGTTCTCGACTGTATCGGTGCTGAAAAGCTTCTCGGTAACGGTGATATGCTCTTCAGTCCCGTAGGCATTTCGAAGCCTGTCAGAATCCAGGGCGCTTATCTTTCCGATGAAGAAATAGAAAAGATAGTTGATTTCATCAAAGAGCAGGAAAACGCCGAATATGACGACGAGATTATGGATGAAATCGAGCGTAATGCTGTAGCAGATAAGAAAAAAGGCGGCTCCTCGGGCGGCAGTGTTGCCGATGAAGGCGACGGTGAATATGACGATATGCTTGACGATGCCGTTAATGTCATTACCGAGCTTAATTCCGCCTCGACTACAGTTTTACAGAGAAAGCTCCGTGTTGGCTATGCCCGTGCCGCGAGAATTATGGACGAGCTCGAGCAGCTCGGTTATGTGAGCGCCGCAGAAGGAAATAAGCCGCGCAGGGTACTCGTCAGCCGCAGTCAGTATCTCGAGATGAAGGCAGGCGCTGATGTTACTGACGACGATTTCGACATTTTATCAGATTAATTAAGGATTATTTTATGACCGGATTTTTACCTTTATCTAAAAAAGAAGCACTTGAAAGAGGCTGGGACGAGGTGGATTTCGTCTATGTTACGGGCGACGCTTATGTTGATCACCCGTCCTTCGGCCCTGCCATAATCACGAGAGTGCTCGAATATAACGGTTTTACAGTCGGTATTATTTCACAGCCCGATTGGCACAGTGCAGAGGACTTCCGTGAGTACGGGCGTCCTCGCCTTGGCTTTATGGTCTCCTCCGGTAACATCGACTCTATGGTAGCTCATTACACTGCCGCCCGTAAAAGGAGAAGCGATGATGCCTATACTCCCGGCGGAAAATCGGGGGCAAGACCTGACAGAGCCGTGATAGTTTATTGTAACCGTATCCGTGAGGCCTATGGCGATATACCTATTATAATAGGCGGTCTCGAGGCGTCCCTTCGCCGTTTTGCACATTATGACTACTGGGATGATAAAATCAGACGCTCCATCATTTTTGATTCGCAGGCTGATCTCATTTCCTACGGTATGGGCGAGAAGCAGACTGTGGAGATAGCAGAAAGACTGCGAAGCGGTGAAAGCATTTCAACCATTACCGATGTCAGAGGCACCTGCTATGTATGCGATGTAAAGGACACGCCTCTCACCGGTGCAGAATGTCCCTCCTTTGAGAATGTCTGTGCCAGTAAAAAGGAATATGCTGTTTCCTGCCGTATTCAGCAGGACGAGCAGGACCATATCAGAGGCAAGCTGATAAAGCAGCGCCACGGAAATAAAATGCTCGTGCAGAATCCTCCTATGCCTCCGCTGACCACGGCAGAGCTCGATGAGGTTTACAGTCTGCCGTTTATGAGAAATTATCATCCCTCCTATGAAGAAAAAGGCGGTGTGCCCGGTATCGAGGAGGTAAAGTTTTCCATCACTCATAACCGCGGCTGCTTCGGCGGATGTAATTTCTGCTCCATCGCCTTTCATCAGGGAAGGTATGTCACCTCACGAAGCAAGGAATCTATTTTACGCGAGGCGGAGCTTCTGACTAAAATGCCCGACTTTAAGGGCTATATCCACGATGTGGGCGGACCTACGGCTAATTTCCGCGACACCTCCTGTGAAAAGCAGAAAACTGCAGGTCTGTGTAAGGGCAAAAAATGTCTTGCTCCGAAGGTGTGTCCCGCTCTCAAGGCTGATCACAGCGAGTATGTGGATATTTTGAGAAGCCTGCGAAAAATAAAAGGGGTTAAGAAGGTATTCATACGCTCCGGCATACGCTATGATTATATGCTGAAGGATGAGGACGAAACCTTTTTTAAAGAGCTTATCAAATATCATATCAGCGGACAGCTTAAGGTTGCTCCCGAGCATTGCTCGGCAATGGTGCTGGAAAAAATGGGCAAGCCTTACATTGATGCCTATGTTAATTTTTCGAGGCGTTATTTCGAGCTTACGAAAAGCATCGGCAAGGAGCAGTATCTCGTGCCCTATCTCATGTCCTCACACCCGGGCTCGAGATTGGAGGAGGCTGTCGAGTTAGCACTTTTTCTTAAGAAAAGAAATATCCGTCCCGAGCAGGTACAGGATTTTTATCCTACTCCGGGCACCGTTTCCACCTGTATGTTCTACACAGGTCTTGACCCATATACTATGAAAGAGGTATATGTGGCCAAATCACCCGAGGAAAAGGCTATGCAGAGAGCACTTCTGCAGTATTACAATCCGCAGAACAGAGATATTATTCTGAAGGTACTTAAAAAATGCGGAAGATACGACCTTATCGGCACGGGAGATAAATGTCTCGTAAAGGGCGATAAAGCTCCCGCTAAAGCAAATAACGCTCACGGTGCGCAAAAGAAAAATAAGGCAGGTGTAAAGAATTATGGCAAAAAGAAGACGAAAAGGTAAAAAAAGCCTTTCGGGTGTAATAGCAGCCTTGCTTATTCTCGTCTGTGCTTACTTCTTCGGAGGTGAGACAGAGCCGGGCAAAATTACTAATTCCTATACCGGAAGCGACGAAGCCTTTATCCATATTATAGATGTAGGACAGGGAAGCTCTACTCTCATTCAGGAGGGAAACAAAGGTATTCTTATCGATACGGGTGAAGATGACTACGGTGACTATCTTGTTTCCTACATTAATTCCTGCGGTATCGATGAGCTCGAATATGTTATCGCTTCACATCCACATTCCGATCACATCGGTGCTATAGTCGATGTGTTTAAGGCCTTTGAAATCGGTACTGTCGTAATGCCCGAGCTGTCGGAGGTTAACATCCCCACTACTCGCGTTTATGAAAAAATGATGGACTACATTTTGGAAAATGACCTTGATGTGATTTTCCCTGAGGTCGGAGATACAGTAAGAATTGATAATGCTTCTGTCAGCTTTTACGGACCTGTGGTGCAGACAGAGGACCTGAATAATATGTCTCTTATCTGTAAGGTCGATGCTTTGGGAACCGATGTTATGATACTCGGTGACGCTGAAAAGCAGGAGCTTTCATCTGTTTATGAGACGGTGACAGGGGAGTACAAATCGGATATTCTCGTAATGGGACATCACGGAAGCAGTACCTCCGTCCATAAAGCCTTTCTTAAAGCTGTCGATGCCGATGTGGCGGTAGTTTCCTGCGGTCGGGATAATTCCTACGGACATCCGCATAAGGAGGCGCTCAATTACGCTTCGCAGAATAATATGACTCTTTACCGCACCGATAAGGACGGAGACATAGTGTTCAGATGCTCTGCCGAAGGATACGAAAAGGTGAAATAAGATGGAAAAATTAATCGCAGACAGAGTAGAGGAAGGCTTCGTAATTTTAGAAAAGGAAGATATGAGTCACATAAGTCTGCCTCTCTCTACCTTTGATTTTCCCGTTAAAGAGGGCGATGTGCTTCTTTTCGACGGCGAAAAATACATTAATGATGCCGGAGAAAGGGACGAAAGAAGGCAGAGGCTTCTTATGATGCAGAAAAAACTCAAAGAAAAGAGTAAAAATAAGTAAAAAACTTTTAAAAATTACTTGCATTTTGCTTTTTCTTGTGATATACTCTTCGAGATAACGCACGCATAGGGATTGGTATGCCCGTTTCGCCCGTTCCGGGTGTTGTGTACCTTTGAACTTGCGGTGGTTAAAAAAACAAAAGGAGGACATAACAATGTCAGTAGTATCAATGAAACAGCTTCTTGAAGCAGGTGTACACTTCGGTCACCAGACAAGAAGATGGAACCCGAAAATGAGTGAATACATTTTCGCAGAAAGAAACGGAATTTACATCATTGACCTTCAGAAGACCGTAAAGAAGCTCGAAGAAGCTTATTCTTTCGTTCGTGAAGTATCAATGAACGGCGGTGAGGTTCTCTTCGTCGGCACAAAGAAGCAGGCTATGGATTCCATCCGTGAGGAAGCTATCCGTGCAGGTATGCCCTATGTTAACGCTCGTTGGCTCGGCGGTATGCTCACAAACTTCGGCACCATCCAGAAGAGAATTAAGAGACTTGCTCAGCTTAAGGTTATGGAGCAGGACGGCACCTTCGCACTTCTTCCCAAAAAGGAAGTTATCAAGCTTAACCTCGAAATCGAAAAGCTTGAAAAGTTTATGGGCGGTATCACTGAAATGAAGAAGCAGCCCGCTGCACTCTTCATCGTTGACCCCAGAAAAGAAAGAATCGCAGTAGCAGAAGCTCACAAGCTCGGTATCCCCATCGTAGCTATCGTTGACACAAACTGTGATCCCGACGAAGTAGACTATGTAATCCCCGGTAACGACGACGCTATCAGAGCTGTCAGACTTATCGCAGGTGCTATGGCTGATGCTGTTATCGAAGGCAGACAGGGCGAATCAAACGCTCCTGTAGCTGAAGAAGCAGTAGCAGAGGAAGCTGCTGAATAATTTCGGTTATAAATTAAGCCCCGTAATCAAACACGGGGTTTCTTTGAAAAATTACAAATCATAGGAGGAATTTTATTATGGCATTTACAGCTAAAGACGTACAGGCTCTTCGTGAAAAGACCGGCGTTGGTATGATGGACTGCAAAAAGGCTCTTGTTGAAGCTGACGGCGATATCGACAAGGCTATGGATATCCTTAGAGAAAAAGGTCTTGCTTCTCAGGCTAAGAAGGCAAGCCGTGTAGCTGCTGAAGGTATTGTTGCCGCTTACAACGATGCTAATGCAGGTGCTCTCGTAGAAATTAACTGTGAAACTGACTTCGTTGCAAAGGGTGCTCCCTTCGTAAATCTTGCATCTAAGGTTGTTAAGACAGTTGTTGCTGCAAAGCCCGCTGACCTCGAAGCACTTCTCGCTACAAAGGCAGTTGACTCTGACAAAACAGTTGACGAAGAAGTACAGGAGGTATTCCTTGCTCTTCGTGAAAATATGAAGGTCCGTAGATTTGCTCTCGTTGAAGGCCACACCGCTTCCTACATCCATGCAGGCGGCACAGTAGGCGTTCTCGTAGCATTTGATGTAGACGATGCTACAGCTGCTAATGCTGAATTTGCAGCAATGAGCAAAAACGTAGCAATGCAGATCGCTGCTATGAACCCCGAATACTTAAGCAAGGCTGACATCTCTGATGAAGAGCTCGCAAAGATGAAGTCTATCACCATCGACAGCGCTCTCAATAAGCCCGAAACTCTTCCCGTTCCCGTTCTTAACAGCCTTATCGCTGAAGTAACAAACGATAAGAAGTGGAGCGACGAGGACATCGCTATTTATCAGGGTCTCGACCAGAAGCAGAGAAAGAACTTCACAAACTTCATCTCCAAGGAAGCACTTGCTACTCTTGCTGAGGTTGCTGTTTCTCATAAGGCTGAAATCTCTGAAAACAAGATCTTTGTAGGTCTCGTTCAGGGTCGTCTTTCAAAGCAGATTAAGGAAGTTTGTCTTCTTGAGCAGGCATTTGTTCGTTCCGACCTCTTCGAAGGCGATGTTAACGGCTATGTAAACTCTGTAGCTAAAGCACTTGGCACAGACATCAAGGTTGCAAGCTTTGTTCGTTTCGCAAAGGGTGAAGGTATCGAAAAGAAGGTAGACGATTTCGCTGCAGAAATCGCTTCCATGGTTAAATAATTAACTTCCGAGTTCTAATCCACTCCTTCGGGGGTGGATTTTTCTTTAAATAATTATGCATAAATCTATTGACAAATACAGTAAATAATGTATAATATTTAGAAAATATGCATTATGAATGTATAAATATATAAATGAGGTAAATTATGGCAAAGGTATTTATAGACGGACAAGCGGGTACTACGGGACTCCAGCTTAAATCGAAGCTTCTTAATCACCCCTACATCGAGCTTATCGAAATCGAGGGGAGTAAACGAAAGGATGCATCAGAGAGACAAAGGCTTATGAACGAAAGCGATGTGGTATTTCTCTGTCTCCCCGACGAAGCCGCAAAGGAAGCCGTCAGTCTTGTTACAAACCCGGAAACGGTGGTTATTGATGCGAGTACGGCACACAGAACAGCTAATGGCTGGTGCTACGGCTTTCCCGAGCTTTCCGAAAAGCATTTTAAGGACATCAGAGCCTCGAAGCGTATAGCAAATCCCGGCTGTCACGCCACAGGCTTCATTTCTGTGGTTTATCCGTTAGTTTCCGAAGGTATTATTTCACCCGATTATACGTTAACCTGTCACAGTATAACAGGCTACAGCGGCGGCGGAAATAAAATGATAGCAGATTATGAAAACCCCGAAAGAGACGAGGAAATAGGTACACCGAGACAGTACGGGCTGACGCAGGCTCATAAGCATCTTCCTGAAATGAAGGCTGTGACGGGACTTGCCGATTATCCTGTTTTTTCCCCTATAGTCAGCGATTATTACTGCGGTATGGCGGTTACGGTTCCTTTATTCACGAAGCTTTTTAAAAGAGAAATGACACTCGATGAGCTTTATGCTTTTTACTGCGATTTCTATAAGGGAAGCACCTTTATTTCTGTCAGCAGGGGTGATAAGGCTATGCTTTCTCCTATCGGACTCGAGGGAACCAATCAGATGAGAATTTATCTTTGCGGTAATGACGAAAGAATAACAGTTACATCTGTATTTGATAATTTAGGCAAGGGTGCTTCTTCGGCGGCTATCGAGAATATGAACATAGCTCTCGGCTTTCCCGCAGACACAGCACTCGTTTAACGGAGGTATAATTATGGAATTTATTAATGGCGGTGTAACCTCGGCGAAGGGCTTTATTGCTTCGGGTATTCATTGCGGAATCAGAAAAAATCAGACTAAAAAGGATCTTGCTATGATAAAAAGTGAGGTCAGATGTCCTTCGGCGGCTGTTTACACACAGAATAAGGTTTACGGTGCTCCTATTACCGTAACGAGAAAAAATCTTGCCGACGGAATGGCACAGGCTGTAATCGTTAACAGCGGTAACGCCAATACCTGTAACCTTGACGGTGTGGAAAAGGCGGAGCTTATGTGTAAAATAGCTTCTGATGTTATGAAGGTAAGCGGTGAGGACATTATCGTGGCATCCACAGGTGTTATCGGTATGAGTCTCGATGTAACTCCTATTGCAGACAGTGCCGATAATCTTGCCTCACAGATGAGCTGTGACGGCGGACACGATGCGGCAGAGGCTATTATGACCACAGACACCGTGGCGAAGGAATGTGCCGTTACTTTCACTCTTTCCGGCAAGACTGTAACCTTGGGTGCCTGCTGTAAGGGCTCGGGTATGATTCATCCGAATATGGCGACTATGCTTTGCTTTATGACTACCGACTGCGCTATTTCATCAGCTATGCTTCAGAAAGCTCTTTCCGACACGGTAAAGGATTCCTTCAATATGATTTCCGTTGACGGCGACACCTCGACTAATGATATGGTATGCATTATGGCTAACGGTAAGGCCGAAAACACTTTTATCGACAGCGAAAATGAGGATTATTTTGCTTTTAAGGAGGCACTCAAGGCTGTTTCCGTTAAGCTTTCCCGTCTTATTGCAGGTGACGGTGAGGGTGCACAGAGGCTTTTAGAGTGTAATGTAACCTCCTGCACTGATGAAAAGACAGCGAAGGACATCGCAAAGAGCATCATTTGCTCCTCGCTCGTAAAAACCGCTATGTTCGGTGCCGATGCAAACTGGGGCAGAATCCTTTGTGCCATCGGTTACACAGAGGGAGACTTCACTGTAGACAAGATTAATGTTTATCTCTCGTCCTGCAAGGGAAAGGTAAAGGTTTGCGAAAACGGCTTCGGCGTTGAGTTTTCCGAGGAAAAGGCAAAGGAAATACTTTCAGAGGATGAGATAATTCTCGACATAGAAATGAATCAGGGTGAGTTTTCTGCTACTGCGTGGGGCTGTGACCTGACATACGATTATGTTAAAATTAACGGCGATTACCGTACTTAAGGTGGTATACAAATGGAAATTAATGATGCAACAAGGGCAAAGATACTTACCGATGCCCTTCCTTACATACAGAAATATTACGGAAAAACCGTCGTGGTAAAATACGGCGGAAATGCTATGATTAACCCGGAGCTTAAAAAGGCGGTAATGAGTGACATTATCCTTCTTTCACTCGTCGGCGTAAAGATCGTTCTGGTTCACGGCGGCGGTCCCGAAATCAGCGGTATGCTTTCAAAGCTCGGTATCGAGTCAAAGTTCGTGGGAGGTCTGCGTTACACGGATTCTGACACTGCAGAGGTGGTTCAGATGGTTCTCGCAGGTAAAACAAATAAGGACCTCGTATCGCTCATCGGCGTTTGCGGCGGAAAGGCTGTAGGTCTTTGCGGCATTGACGGAGGTATGATCAAGGCTGAAAAGCTTATGGACGAAAGCTTTGATTACGGCTATGTGGGTGAGATAGTTTCTATTGATCCCAAGCCCATTAAAAAGGTGCTCGAGGAGGATTATATTCCTGTTATCGCTACTGTCGGTGTTGATGAAAATGGGCAGGTTTATAATATAAATGCAGATACGGCGGCGGCTGAAATCGCGGCAGCTTTAGGAGCGGAAAACATTATCACTCTGTCGGATATTCCGGGACTTATGCACGATGTTAACGATAAAAGCTCACTCATTCCCGAAATTCACATCGATGAGATCGATTCACTTATCGAAAGCGGAGTTATTTACGGCGGTATGATACCGAAAATCAAAAGCTGTGAAAAGGCTATCCGCTCGGGTGTTAAAAAGGCTGTTATGATCGATGGCAGAATCCCTCATTCCATCATCATTGAAATGTTTTCCAAAGAGGGTATAGGCACGCTTATGCAGGGGAGTGAAGCAGATGAGTAATTTTGATTTGATTAAGCAGGCAGACTGCAGCTTCGTGGCTAACACCTACGGCAGATTTCCCGTTGCCGTCGAAAAGGGAGAAAATGCAACCTGCTATGATTTCGACGGAAAGGAATATATAGATTTTTCCAGCGGTATCGGTGTAAATTCCCTCGGCTTCTGTGACAAGGGATGGATAGAGGCTGTTACCTCACAGCTCGGCACCCTACAGCATATTTCTAATCTTTATTACACGAAGCCCTGCACCGACGCGGCAAAGCTTCTCTGTGAAAAAACCGGAATGAAAAAGGTATTTTTCTCTAACAGCGGCGCCGAAAGCAACGAGGGTGCAATTAAATGCGCCCGTAAATACAGCTATGAAAAGTACGGCGAGGGAAGAAGCAAGGTAATTACTCTCGTTAACTCCTTCCACGGCAGAACAGTTACTACTCTGGCCGCTACGGGACAGGATGTATTTCACAGATTTTTCTTCCCGTTCACTGAAGGCTTTGAGTTTGTTGCCGCTAATGATATTGATGAGCTTAAAAAAGCCCTTGACGGTACCGTATGTGCTGTTATGGTCGAGCTTATTCAGGGTGAAGGTGGTGTAATGCCTCTCGATGTAGATTATGTTAAGGCTGTAGAAGGTATATGTAAGGAAAAGGATATAGTGTTTATCGTCGATGAGGTACAGACCGGTATCGGCAGAACAGGTGAGCTTTTTGCTTTTCAGCATTACGGAGTAAATCCCGACATAGTAACCACGGCAAAGGGTATAGGAGGAGGTCTGCCTTTAGGCTGTGTTATCTTCGGAGAAAAGACCGAAAATGTATTCGGCCCCGGTGACCACGCTACCACCTTCGGCGGTAATCCTGTTGCCACGGCGGGCGCGGCTCATATTCTTTCCCGTCTCGATGAAGCGTTCCTCTCCGAGGTTAAGGCAAAAGGGGAGTATATGCGTAAAAAAATAATGCAGATGCCTCATGTCGTGGGTATCGACGGTCTCGGTCTGATGATGGGTGTGCGTCTCGATGATACGGTAAAAAGCGCCGATGTCGTTAAAAAGGTAATAGAAAAGGGTGCCTTGCTTCTCACAGCAAAAGCGAAGGTTCGTCTTCTTCCGCCTCTTACCATCAGCTACGGGGAAATAGATAAGGGTCTTGCGGCTATGGAAGCAGCATTGACTGAATTATAATTTAAAGCCGCGTCTGTCGCGACTTTGTCTGCTGTATTTTCGTTTATTATTTTAATGATTCCCTACAGGAGTAAATTATGGAAAAGATTAAGCTTGACAAAAAAACGCTGAAAAAAATGGCTTTTATGGCTGCAGAGGCATATATGGAGGATCCTGTACATAAAAGCTGTACGAAGGTTCCCGCCGTGAGGAAGCGCTTCCTTTATCATTTTATGATGGAGCGCTTTTCATCCTCAAACGGACAGGATATAATTTATCTTGATGAAGGAGAAAGAGGTATGTGCATCTGGAGAGATGCTGAAAACGATTATACTGTTTTGGATTTTCTTAAGTGTCCACATTGGATTTTTCTGGTGCTTTACTGGATTTCCACCGTTCGTACGCTGATTATTTACGGTCGGCGCGATCTTTCTGTTTTTCCCGATAACACACTGCTGATTGAGCCGGTTTTTGTCGGGACGGAGTTTCAGGGGAAAGGTATAGCCACGGCACTTATAAAAAAGGGGATAGCAGACCTGGTGCCTCTCGGTTATAATCTCGGATTAGAGGCACAGAATCCCGATAATGTTCGCTTTTATGAAAAGCTCGGCTTTAAGGTTATTTCGAAGCAGGAGCTGAAAAAGGGTAAAATTTTTAATTACTCTATGCTTTATACGGGCGAAAAGACAGATTCAGATTAAAAGATGTTGTCTCTTTCAGAAAAAATAATCAGCCTCGCTTAAGTATAAAAACCACCGATATGCATTAACGGCATTATCGATGGTTTTTTCTTTTACGAAAAATACTTTTACTTTTTTAAGACCTATAGGTAGCTTTAAGTAATTTACTTATTATCTCCTATGCCTAAAAGGTAATCGGCAGAGACTCCGAAAAATTTACATAAAGCTATAATGTCACTGAGGCTCGGCTCGAATTTACCGCATTCGATGTAGGAAATTTTTCTTTGTGTAGCATTTATTCCTTCGCCCAGCTGCTTCTGACTGATTTCCGCATCCTCGCGGAGATTTCTGATTTTTTCACCAAAAGTTAAATCCATTATTATCACCCGTTTAATTCTACATTAGATATAAACTTTCTATTGACATTTAGATACAAAACATCTATAATATTCTTATAAAGTAGTGTTTTATGATCCCTGTAAAATACTGCTTTGCGTTCGGTTCTCCATCGGTAATGCTTAAACAGGACAGGGGATAAACTTAAGAAAAACTTAATATGTTTTTCTGTTGATTTTTATTATCCTTTGTGTTACATTAGAGATGGAGAATTTTTAACAAATTTAAAGGAGGAAAAAATATGGAAAACAAATTCACCCAGGCATTAAAAAAGACTTTAGCTGTAATGATGGTAATTCTTATGGCTCTGTGTGCTGTTCCCTTCGGTGATTTTACCGCCCTTGAGGCTTCTGCCGCCGAGGCCACGGAAAAGACAGAGGGAAAATATATTTACACAGTTTCCGATAAGAAGGCTACCATCGTATCCACCGCAGAGGAGCTTCGCGGAAAAGTAAAAATCCCGTCAAAGCTCGGAGGCTATCCCGTAACCGCTATCGATGATTATGCTTTTATGTTTAACACTTTTATTACTGATGTGGTAATTCCCGATTCAGTGCAGACTATCGGTATTGGCGCCTTCTCATCCTGTACGTTACTTAAGAGCGTCGAGATAGGCAAGGGACTCAAAAAAATGTCCGATAATCCCTTCGCGGGCTGTGAGCTTCTGAACAAAATCAAGGTAAATTCCGAAAATAAATATTTTACAGTCGATAAAACAGGTGTCCTGTTTAACAAGAAAATGACTTCTCTTATTTCCTTCCCCGGCGGACTGGCTGTTTCGGAGTATACTGTTCCCGACGGAGTTAAGACCATCGGTGAAGCTTCCTTCGCCGATAACAGTAAGATTACTGCAGTTTATCTGCCCTCATCCGTAACCGAAATCAAGGCACAGGCATTCAGCTCCTGTTTGAGCCTTAAAACTATTACTGCGCCTGATTCGCTTTACAAGGTAGGTCTTGACGCATTCTCCGAAACACCGTGGTTTACTTCTGTTCAGAACGCACCCGTTTATTTCGGTAAGGTTTTTTGCGGCTATAATGGCGAGGTTGCACCTCTTAAAATCGAACTGGAGGAAGGCACGCTCGGTATCGCTGACGGTGCTTTTGCCTATGTTACGGACACACAGGAGCTTCATATTCCCGCTTCTCTCATTTACATCGGTGAGGCGGCTGTAACCTCTGCCGGACTTAAGAGAATTACCGTAGACTCCGCCAATACCAAGTTTACGGCAGATGCCTCGGGCGTTCTTTACTCAAAGGATATGAAAAAGCTTATCGCTTATCCTGCCTCGGCCGTAGCGTCACTTTATAAGGTTTCAAGCAAAACCGAAACTATCGGTGCAGGTGCTTTCGGAGCGGCTGTTTATCTTCTCGAGGTAAATCTTCCCTCATCGGTTAAAAAGATTGAGGAGTCTGCTTTCGCGGCGGCTATCAGTCTCGAAAAGGTTAAAATGAGTAAAAACATAACCGACATCGGTGAGGCCGCATTCTCTTTCTGTATGTCTCTTAAGAGTATCACCATTCCCGACGGTGTGAAGAAAATTAAGGAAGGAACCTTTACCTTCTGTTCGTCACTCACCTCCGTTAAATTAGGCAAAAACACGACTTCGATCGGTATGATGGCATTCAGCGGCTGCTCATCGCTTAAAAAAATTACTCTTGACGGAAAAATTAAAACAGTAGGAGACAGTGCATTCTCATCCTGTACCGCTCTCACATCCGTTAATCTCGGAAAGAGTGTGAAAACTCTTAAAGGAAATCCCTTCAGCGGCTGTACGGCTCTTAAAAAGTTTACCGTAGACAGTAAGAACAAATATTTCGCTACTGACGGCTTCGGTGTTCTTCTTAATAAAAAGCTCACGAAGGTGGTAGCATATCCTGCCGGCAGAAAGGACAGCACCTATTCAGTGCCTAAAACCGTAACTGCTATCGGCGATTATGCCTTCTCCGGTGCTGTTAAGCTTAAAACCGTAGCACTCTCCGAAAAGACAAAGACTATAGGTGACTATGCATTTTCGGACTGCGTAAAGCTGGAGACCGTAAATATGTCTGCAGTTCAGACTGTCGGTGAATATGCCTTCGATTACTGCGAAAACCTGGAAGCTGTTTATTTTTCGAAGAAATTAAAGACAGTAGGCGAGGCGGCATTTGAAGGATGTGAAAAGCTTTCCGATGTTTATTATGCCGGAACGAAGAAGGAATGGAAAAAGGTTAAAATAGCTGAATACGAGGATTTATTCGGCGAAGGCAACGCTCTCGATGATGCAGACAAGCACTACGGACATAAGCACACATACGGTAAAGCCAAAACCTCCGTAAAGGCCACCTATCTCCGTAAGGGATACAAGCTTTCAGTCTGCTCTGAATGCGGATGCGTAAAAAGTACCGATATTGCAAAGCTTAAGCTTGCTAAAGCTTCATTGACCTCTGTAAAATCCTCAAAGAAAAAGCAGATTA
The DNA here is from genome assembly GCA_045588555.1 of Acutalibacteraceae bacterium. GTDB lineage: Bacteria > Bacillota > Clostridia > Oscillospirales > Acutalibacteraceae > UBA6857. The sequence continues at coordinate 135,217 of JAZNEL010000032.1, forward strand.
CCGTAAAATGGAAGACGGTAGCAGATGCTACGGGTTATGAGGTTAAATATTCTACATCCGAAAAATTCACCGATAAAACCACAAAAACAAAAACCGTAAGTAAGCAGGACACATCAAAGCTTACTCTCAAAAAGCTTAAGAGCGGTAAAAAGTATTCCGTTAAGGTCAGAGCGTATAAGACTGTAAGCGGTACGACCGTTTACGGCTCTTACAGCAAGGCTATCAGAGCAAAGGTAAAATAAATTATCAAACCCTGCAGTCACCCGTACGGCTGCAGGGTTAATCTTGCCGAAAAAAGCGGCTTTAAAGGCATATAATGAATCGCTGCTACATTTATATTAATAATTTCTTACAAATAACGAAAAGCAGTTTATTTATTTCTGAAATATGTTAGAATACATTATAAATTTTTCAGGAGGCAAAAAATGGATAGGGTAAAGCGTTTTATAAAAGGGGAGATAAGCGACCTGCGAAATGAGATGTCAGTTCCCGAATATACAGTCTGGTGGATACTTCGTGCCGTTCAGATTTTTGCTGTGATAAGACTGCTTTTGAAGGATCCGACTAATAACAATGTGGTACTTCTTTCACTTAATCTTCTCGCCACATTCACTGTGCCCTTGGTAAGGCTTCTGCTGTTCCCGAAGCATATTTTTAAAAGACTTTCCTTTCACTGCCAGAGCTGGCTGAACATTATGATTTTTTTTGGCTCGTTTTTGGGGCAAGGTATGGAATGGAATCATTATGTAACGAGCTGGGACAAGGTGCTTCATCTGATGGCAGGCGCAGTTATAGTATTTATCGGTGACGGTATCGCGGGAATGTTTCTCGGTAAAGGGAATAAAGCCTCACCGCTTTTCCGAACCTATGCTTCCGTAGGCTTCTCATTTATTGCCATAGTGCTGTGGGAGATTTTCGAATTTTTTGCTGATTATTACATCGTTGATTCCTTTAATCAGGCATACAATGTTACGCCCGACCGCGATCCGTTTTTCTTTATGATTTTCGGTTGCGGAGTGCAGAATGAGAATCAGTGGCGAGTTTTTGACACTAATGTAGATATGCTTTGTGCAGTAATCGGCTGTATTCCTGCGGCTGTGATTCTTTGGGCACTTTTGAAAAGGAAGGAGAAGAAATACGCTGCTGCTGACGAAGAGAAGACTATTCCTGTGTTAAGTACACAAATTTCAGAGAAAAACCGTCTTAAAATATTTTTATAAAAAGGTTGATTTTTCCGAATGCTTCGTGTATAATACATAAAGCGCTTCGGGGTGTGGCGAAGTTTGGTATCGCGCTTGGTTCGGGACCAAGAGGCCATGGGTTCAAGTCCCGTCACTCCGACCACATAGAACAAATCCGAACCCTTACCTTATTGGTGAAGCGTTCGGATTTGTTGTTTATATTTAAAATATGTTATACCACATCTTTCACTATATCGTTCAGTTTATTCAGGGCTTTTAAATAATCTTCATCAGTTGAACCTATTTCTTCAAATCTGTAAGCATAACCACACTTACTATCGTAAATGTTCACAAGGTCCACATCAACAAAATCATATAGTGTGTCGTAAATGCTTAAATCACGAAGATAGAAAAACTCTTTTTGAAGTCTCATACCTATCTTGCGAATTTCAGTATCAGCAAACTCATATATGGTGCTTTCTATCAGGTTTTTCGGAACACCGTCATCTGCATATTTCATCCATAAATCATTAAAACCGAAAGTTTCCGAAAAACAAAATAAAAACTCAATAATTTCATCATATATTCTCTTTATGGACTGGATCTGTAAATCTGTATACCTTTCTTTCATAACAACCTCTCTGCTTTCTTCTAAAAGAACCATATAATCGATATTAAATAAACCCGCAAGTTTTTTAATGGTCTCTAAATCTGCTATGCCGTTCTTTTGGTGGCACCAATTATGAACGGCAGAACTGCTGACATATAATTCGTCGGCAATTTTCTGTTCAGCCTCAACTACTTTCAACTTTTCCGTTTTACGATATTTAGTAAATGCATATTTGAAAGATAAAAAATTGAAACAATAATCCTTATCTTCTATCCTAAATTTTCTTGTGTTCATAAACGAACTCCTTTCGTTTTGTTGTTTGAATTATATCACAGAAACATACAAAATCAAAGTTAGAAAAACACATCTAACTAAAACTAACTATTCTGCATATAGTTTTCCGTTCGTTTTACAGTTGATATATTCCTGCTGCTGAAAACGGGTATGGCGATTGATTCCTTTGATCAAGATGTTTAGTTTGTTATTGTAATAAAGTCTATTTTATGATATATTGTTTTTGTAGTAAATCGTGAAACTCATAACGCTTGTTGTATCGGAGGAGTAAAGAAGCTATGGATTTTTCACAACTTTTGAATAATTATGAAAGAGAATTGGTATGTCAATATAAAGATGAAACGTATTCTGTGCGTGACAACGGAGCTGTTTTTCGTCACCCAAAAGTTAACAAAAAGCCTCGCCCGACAGACAATACTTGGACCTTTGGAAAATATAATACCAAAACAGGATATGCTGAAATCGCCGGGGAACGCGTGCACAGAATTGTTGCGACTGCTTTTCACGGCATAGCTCCTTCATCACAATATGTTGTTGATCATATTGATACAAATCGCAGAAACAATCGACCTGAGAATTTAAGATGGATTACAAAACTTGAAAACATTTTGCTAAATCCCATTACGGTAAAGAAAATCGAAATGGCATGCGGTAGTATTGAAGAATTTTTAAAAGATCCATCAAAACTGCGTCAAAGTTACGTAGATAAAGATTTCGAATGGATGAGAGCGGTAACCAAGGAAGAAGCGGCGGCAAGTTTGGAGAGGATGTTAAGTTGGGCTAAAAATGACAGTCCTTCATCCGGCGGTTCACTGGGAGAATGGATATATAGAAGGAGTTTAGCCAAGAAAACAATAGAACCAGAAAAAATATTAGAAACAACTTTAAATGAAATTTCTATTGTTGATGCGGACAAGCCAACTAGTACAAACCCAACAATACAAGAAAAAAAGAAAGTAACCAAACCTAAAAGCAACCCATTTGATTTTCCTAGACCTAACGATTCTGAAGGCAATGTGATAATGTACAGAACTAATGGAGATTTATTCGGCTTATTAAAGGCTCAACTGGAGTTGGAGAAAATTTTAAAATTACCGGATATAATATTGCCTACTGCAGGTAAAGGAATTGTTATTAAAGAATCTTGGAATATTGAGTTTATAGAATTTGAATTTTGTTGTAAAGGTAAATCACGAATTCCTAAATCTATAATTCTGCATTGCGATAACGATTCAATAGCACTGCTGATCAGAAGAGAGAAAGACAGAAACAACGATGAGGTGGATGAATTAAAAAGCAAAGGTTATAACATAGTGGAATTTGATTTGTCTTGGGCCAAAAACGGCGTTACAGATACAGAAATGAAGTACATCCTTCAAACTGATATTACCAAAAAGAAATGGATACACCACCAACAGATTCTTGAAGCAAGAGAAAAACTACAACAAATTTGTGAACCCATATCTAGTTCTGGTAATGGAGTTTTACATTCTTATTTTGCTTGTCCTCTTACTTCAGACAGTGTTCAGGATGTCGATTGTTGGTATTGCGACTATCGTGTTGATCACAAAACATCCGACTGTGATTATTGCTTTGGAAAATCGGGAGTTCAAACATATCAAGATCTCTTGTCAATAATAAAAGTCGAAAAAGAAGATGATAGTATAATCGGCATTACTTACAATAAAAATGGCGAAGAGATCACCGAGAAATTTGACAAAGAAGTTCAGTTGCCAGGTAAAACATTATTACAATTATGGGACGAAAAAAATGGAGATGAAATGATAGCACATAATATTTATAGTGGTTGGTATGTTTTGATAGAAGAAGATCCAAAAGCATGCCTTGACAAATCTGGGTGTGTTTTTGCAAAATTAGGAAAGAACCCAAGTAATTTAAGAAATTGTGCGGTTCGTTCAATATTTAGTTTTGATGATTTTTGTTGGGAGATTATCTAATAACCGACATAATTCAGGTTATATATGATAGCAGAAAACATTAAACCAGAAATGCAACATATTAATTCCAACTATTTCAAAATCAATTATAAATCCCACACATTCGACAAAACTTATGCCTCCTTGTACAATGGTCTTATCAAAATACAAGGAGGATTTTTTATGAACTTACCCAAACACATTACTAACGAACAAACCGGTATCCGTTACACACTTCATGGCGACTATTACTTGCCGGATTTAACACTACCCGAGCCCAAAGATAACCGCCCTATCGGCAAATGGGGACAGCTTCACCTCAACCACCTCAAAAAACACTGCATATCCACCTATTACACCTACCTTATGAACGGCACACTTCACGATTATCTTTGCAGCATAAATGACCAGGCGGAAGAGATGTTCAACCGCATAGTATCACAAATGGCAGAAGTTGACGGTACTGACGAGAAACTGAAAGCCACCGACCAAATGAAATGGGTGGGCTTAATGAACAACTATCGTCACTGTGCCGAAGAAGTAGTCTTCGATTCAATAATCTACACCTAAACAACAAGTGCAGTAGCCGAAACTACTGCACTTTAACTTTATATCCGTTATAACCTCAAATCGTCCTCTTTTCTCTGCTTCTTATCGTTGATAAGCCAAGGCACGCCGAAGCCTGCACCGCCACCGACTGCAAGGCCTATAAGAATGAACAGCCACCAAAGAGGATTTTTCTTCTCTTTTTCATCTTCGTTTGTGGTAGCAACCTGCTCAACCTTTTCTTCGATGACCGTGCTGACATCTACGGTTTTCTTGTATTCCTTGCCGTAGTCGTCCTCGTAGGTGATGGTGATTTTACCCGTAACCTCACCGAGAACGTCACTGTCAACTCGCAGATTAGCCGAGCCTTGTGCGCTCTGTGCAGGCTCAATGTTGCCCACAAAAACGCTGCCGCCTGACTGCATACCCTCGATGTCGAAATCAAGAGTGCAGTTGTAAATGGTGCTCTTGCCTGTGTTCATCAGCTCAAGAGTAACGGTCTGTGTGTCACCCTGAATTACCTTTTTCGGGAGAATTGCACCGCTGTAAGAGAGCTTCACACTCTGCTTCACATCGATTCTCACCGTGTCACTTGAAGAGTAGGAGCTGAAGTTTTTGTCCTCATACTCTGCCGTAATCTGTAGGTCATGTTGACCGATAGCAGCCGTGTTGATAGCTTTCAGCTCAATTTCCCAAGTGTAGCTGCTGCCGGCATAAACACTCTTCACATACTTGGTGGGCATTCCCACCGTCAGAATATCACCGCTTGGGTCGGTCAGACTGAATTTGATATTATAAAGAGCCTTTGTGGTGCTGTAGTTTTTGAAGGTCACCTTCAGCACCGCTGTTTTTTCGGGAGAAAGACTTTTTTCGCTGAGTTCATAACCCGTCACCATAAGCCTCGGAGTTGAGTTGTCCTCGGTGGTAGGCTCTTCTTTGGTTGGTTCCGTTGGCTTTTCGGTTTTTTCTTCCGGTGGAGTGGCGGAAAGATATTCACTTGTAATGTACCTCTCCTTACCCTCATAAAGAACCTTGCTCCAACCGTCGTCAGTTTCACCGATACGGGTGACGGAGCTTCCCTTTTGCAGTACGGTGATGATGTCGCAGTCGGTGTTAGGCTTCGTTCTGATGTTTACATTTTCGGTGGCATAGACTGTTTCTTCCTCGTACTCTGCCGAAACGGTGAGTGCGGATGAGAATAGGAAGAGAAAGCAAAGGATAAATGTTATTATTTTTTTCATCTTAGCCACCTCACAGTTCTCTGATGTTTTCAACTATACTGTGCTTCATTTCTTGTTTGATTTTAATGTAAAGGTTAAAGCTACAGATAAGGCAAAGGAACAGGCATATAATTATTGCAGGCCAAATGATGAATTCAAGCGAGTATTCTTCTTTATAATAAAGTTTACAAGCGATGTGTGTGATCGTATAACCACCAAAACCAAAGCTCATGCCCCAGACGAACATAGAAATGAGTTGTCTGATGTACGCACTTGTCAGCTCTTTAACCGAAGCACCAACGGCACGAAGGGTACCTATTTCCTTTTTGCTTTCACGAATTTTTGCTGTTAGTGCATTGTTTACAATACTTGCACAGATAGAGAACATAAGGATAACAATGCTTAAAAGTGAAATCATAAGTGTTTTAGCAAATTGTTGAGATTCTTTGTAATCTGCATATCCGGAAAAAGGACTGAAATATCCACCGGCAAGTATAGCTTCAAGGTATTCCATAGTTTCCGAATCTGTTTCATCGGTGATTTCGCTTTCATAATCAACAAAAACAAAATCATAACCGTGAGGTTTGTCCGAAAGCTCACTTAAACCTTTTGTTGAGGTTACAACACCAAGCTCCTCATAAGCCATCATATATGATTCAAAGCAAAAATCTTTTACGATGGCGCCGATTTTAACCTCTCTGTCACACACCGAAGAAACATATTCATTTTCCCAGTCGTAAGATGTTGCATTGGAATATAAGGTTCGCAGATTTATGGTATCTCCTGCTTTATAGTTTAATGTTGCAGTAGCATATATTTTTTCGAAACGCTTATTAAAATCAGGTGGTAAAGGCTCCGTTATATCATAACTGCCAACGCTCTGCATTCTGCCGTTCGAAGCATAATTCCAAGTATATCCGAGTTCTTCGCAGGCAACAAGAATTATTTCCTCTCCCGAGTCGAGCTTATCAATATCTATTCTGCCATCAATAATTTCAAAATCTTTTAAGTGTTTTTCAATTAAAGCAGAATCAAATGCCTGTGCTTCTATGCGGAACATCTCTTTTTCTGTTCCTGATATTTTTTTAAGATTTTTGTACCGTTCATCTTCGCCTTCGAAAAACAAATCAAAAAACTCTTCTTCGTTCGCATTTTTCAGATATTCTTCCGTCTGGGTATTATTGTTTTCTTTGTAACGAAAATTCATAAAACCGTAGTGAGTCAGATTCATATAGTCATCATATTCGTCAACGAGCATATAGGTAGTAAACTCTTTACCGCCATAGGCTGACTTAAACATCGGATAATCAATAATATCACGGAGTGTATTCAATGTAATACCTTTATCAATATTATAACAGTTTACGTCATTTGAAGCTTCCGGACTGTTACTTCTGCGTATTATATAATCAGCAGAATGATATTTTGTCCAAGAGTTAGTTGAATATTCGTCTTTTATAAACGAAAATCCAAAAGATGAAATGAATATGGTTATTATCAGAATAAGCGTTACACTAACTTGTCTCGCTCTATAAAATTTCATGCTTCGTTGCGAAAGTAGGTTTGGAACCTTATAGCTTTTCTGTGATTTAATCTTTTTTCGCTTCATTTTTCGGTTTAGTTCAACATTTCTTATTGCTTGCATAGGCGAAATTTTTGAAGCAAAGAACAACGGAACCAACGCAGCAAGCATGACACAAATAACACTTACTGCCGATGAAATAAGAAGCACACCTATGTTTGGAATAAAGATAAAACCGTCGCCCATAAGTTTTGCATAAAGCTTTACACCAAAATATGAAACAAGAATACTTACGGGAGTACAGATAAGAGTTATGATAAACGCCTCTCTGCCAAAAATATTTATTATCTGCCGTCTTGTTGCACCCACAGCCCGAAGCATACCAATCTGCTTTTTGCGTTCTTTAAGATTTGACATAAAAGCATTAATTATTCCTATGCAGGATGCCAGCATAAGGACCACAGCAAGAGTTATGGTAAGAAACATAGAATTATATATTGTTTCATTTCTTCCGTAATAATCTAAATTTACTCCATATACAAAACTATCTGCTTCAGAGTCTGTTGAAGTACGCACGCTTACCTTTTCTTGGATAGGCGTGAGAAAATATTCAGAAAAAGTACTTGTAGGATAATATCTGGTGGTGCCATCATCCATCTTTACTTCTTTCTTTATTGATGAGTGTAAAGATTCATAGGTAGGATTAAAATATACCGCTAAAATCTCTTTACCGCCTAATGCTACTTCTTCCGCTTCACATACAAAAGCGGCTGGAACTTGTATTCTTTCTCCATAACATTCAATGTTTTTCCTTTTGTCTGTTAATATACCAACAAGCGTATATGCCTTTTCCGTGTGCGATTCGGTAAAGAATCTGTCTCCGTTTGCATTAAGCAGGGAAAGTGTAATTTTTTCACCTACAACAGGCTTTAAACCTAAACGAAGAAGAGCGTCCTTTTCAACTGCAATTTCACCTTCTTTTTCAGGATATCTGCCCTCTATAAAATGAACATAATAAAGTTTCTTCGCGCCATCATCAAGTTTAGCAATGGGAGTGCCTTGTTCTATTTCGTCTTTATCGGTAAAAGCATAAGATAAAATATGGGCATAACCGTATTCTTCAACATAGCCGTCTTTTTTCCCTTGTTCAGCATCTACAATATCTTCAGAAGCAAAACAATAAGCATAATAATTGCCTGCAATACGTTTCCTGTGTTCATCATTTGAAGATTTAGTGCAGGAAATAAAAAACATTACTCCCGACGAAAAAACCATAGCAAGCACGATGCCGATAATGAGAATACTATATTGCTTTTTGCGTTGTTTCAGGTTACCCGTAGCAAGGGTATTAACCGTCAGTTTCTTCTTCATTGCTGTTCACCTCCCTGAGTTACACAGAGGGTGCGGGCTTGGTATCTTTGACTATCTTGCCGTCCTCAATGGTCAGAATTCTCTCCGCCTGCTCTGCAACGTGCAGGTCGTGGGTTACAAGAATCAGAGTAACGCCAAGCTGCTTACTGACATATTTAAGAAGTGACAGTACCTCTCTGCCGCTCTTGCCGTCAAGATTACCAGTAGGCTCATCGGCGAAAAGTATAGCAGGTCTGTTGGCAAGTGCTCTTGCGATGGCGATTCTCTGCTGCTGACCGCCTGAAAGTGCAGAGGGAAGATGCTCTAAGCGGTCACGGATGCCGAGCATATCAATAACCTTGTTAAGATACTCTTCGTCAGGCTTTTTACCGTCGAGCATAACGGGAAGAAGGATATTCTCGTACCCCGTCAGCTCCTGAACAAGGTTGTACGCCTGAAAAACGAAGCCAAAACGACGGCGACGGAGAATTGAAAGCTGATTGTCGTTATATGACGAGAGTGACTTTCCGCCATAGTAAACGTGACCGCTTGTGGGGTTTTCGAGGGAAGAAAGCACGTGAAGAAAGGTTGACTTACCCGAACCTGACGGACCTGTGATAGCACAGAACTCGCCCTGCTCAAAGCTGACAGTTACATCATCAACGGCTTTTACCACGTTTTCACCGCTTAAGTATTCTTTGGTGAGGTTTTTGCATTCTATAATGTTCATAATAACACTCCTTTTGATGTTGTAACTCTATGATATACTACCAACCTTACGATTAGGTGACTTTTACCTTAAGATTTCGTAAGATAAGAAAATCGGGCACAGGTAAACTGCACCCGATTGATATTTATAGCTTAAGATTTGCATCGATTATGGGAAAACACATACTAACTCGCATTCCCTTTTCGCTGTTCTCAGCGGTGATAGTACCGTGGTGCTTTTCAACTATTGCCTTGGTGATAGACAGACCTACACCTGCGCTGTCAGGCGAAGCATTCTGACTGCGGTGAAATCTTCTGAAAAGCATAGGCAGTTCGCTTTCGGGTACACCACCGCCGTTATCTTCAATAATTACGCTGACACTTTTCTCAGCTTGTTCGATGATAATATCAACCCTGCCGTCTGTCTTAGTATGCTCGCAGGCGTTCTTGATAACATTGCCCAAAGCCTCACGAAGCCAGGCTTTGTCACAACGGAATGTACCGTTACCGTTTACTGTAATCTCCTTTTGCGGAAAGAGAGCCGTAAACTCTGTCTTGAGTTCAGATACTATGTCGGCTATCTCCGTTTCAGCGAAGTTCATTGCATATGTATCGCTACGGATTTTTTCTAATTTAAGCACATTGTAAATCAGCTTTTCCATCTTGCTGATAAGTACAAGCTCTTTTTCAGTGTGACTGCCGGGAGAGGTGTTGTGCTCCATTTCGCAGTAAAGGCGAAGCCCTGCAAGAGGGGTTTTCAGCTGATGCGAAATGTCAGAGATAAACTCGGTGTTATTCTTGGCTTCGAGCTTGGTATATTCACGCTCCTGAATGAGCCTCGTTTCAAGCTCGCAGACATTACTCTGCAGGTGAGCAAAATCTCCGTCGGAGGTAGAAAGCTCGGTCATAGTACCGTCTTTGATGAATTTATCAATGCTCTGTGTCAAAGCACGGGTTTTCTTTTTATTTATAATGTGAAGTGCAAGTAAAATCGCACACAGTACTGTCATTACAACAAGAGCGATAATGAGAAAAATATCTTTCATAAGGTTATTCCTCCCATCTGTAACCGGTGCCACGAATGGTTACAATGTGGTTGGCACCTATCTTGTCACGAAGACGGCTGATATGTACCGAAAGAGTATTGTCGTCAATAAAGTTACCGTCACTGTCCCAAATGCGCTGTAAAAGCGAAGCACGGGTAACAATAACACCGCTATTCTGAATAAGGGCAGACAAAATCTGAAATTCCGTAGGAGTAAGAAAGAGAGTTTCGCCATCTTTCTTCACGGTCATATTTGAGATGTCAACTATGATATTGCCGAACTGATAGGTTGTGGTTGCAGTCTTTCTGCGAAGAAGTGCACGGATACGGGAAAGAAGCTCAAGCAAACGAAACGGCTTGGTTACATAATCATCTGCACCTGCATCAAGCCCACGGACAATCTGAAACTCTTCGTCGCAGGCGGTAAGAAAAAGTATAGGCACATCTGCACCCGTAGAGCGAATATATCCGCAAAGGTCAAGACCGTTACCATCGGGAAGCATAATATCAAGGATGATGAGGTCGAAAGTGTCCTTTTTGAAAAGAGCCTTTGCCTCAGCGCAGTTCTTGGCACAGACAGGCTCATAGTTTTCTTTTGTCAGTAGCTCTTCTAAGCCTTCACGAAGGTAAATATCGTCTTCGACTATGAGGATTTTCGTTTTCATCTTTTCACCGCCCGTTTTTGTACTGATTATATTATACAGATTTTATTCGTGGTTTTCAATGTGGGGAATCTTAAGATTTTGTAAGGTTGGGGTTGGTGGATTTGCTATAAAATCGGTGGGTGTATTTGAGCAGTTCGACAAAATTCAATATTTTTATGTTACTTTTTCTCTTTTGAGACACTTAATAAGTATAAGAGAAATATAAAAACAAGGAAGCAATTATGAAAACGAAAGAAATCGGACGAATAAAAACTAAAGAAGAAATAACAGAAATCCTGAACAACAGCGGATTATCATATTTCCCGACAATATATCGTGGCTGTGACGGATTTTTCATTCCTGTAAGTGGCCAAGAAAATCGCCTCACTTATCCCGGATTATCTGTAACAATGTGTAACAAGGATATTTGCAGAGTCTATCCCCACGAATTGCTTTACATAGCTATTGAAGACAGAAAATCCGTATTGTATTTAAAGGACAGAAAAATTGAAACACACTACTCAATGGAGCATTGGAAAGCTGTTCTCGATGAAAAATCTTTTGCTCAGCCTCATTACAGTTATTTAGTTAACCTTAATTATGTACAAGAGGTAACGAAGGATTTTGTCACGCTAAGATGCGGTGAGAAGGAGTTTAAGGTTTATACTTCAATGAGAAAGATTGGGGCGTTTAAGAAGGCTGTGGTGGAGTTTGGTAAGCAATGTAAAATAAGGTGAAGCGTTTTTGTTTAAAAACATAACGTTTTTACAAATTGTATTGACAAAACTTGTGGATAAACATATCTTTGTAAATATGTATCTATATTTTTAGACGATACCATAACATTAAAATGTCTTATACAGATTATTAATGTTGTATAGTCGTTATAAAAACTATCAAATTAAAAGGACGAATAAAAGTGACAAACAAACAAATTATGGCATTGGTTGGAGCTGGTGTTATTGCCTTTTCTACTGTACTATGTTGGCCAAATTCATTTAATGTAAAGTCTGCATTCTATAAAGCAATTTTCATTAATATATCAAATATGTTAATATCTGAAATTCCAAAATTCAAAAAAACATCAGGCGGATTTTTCAAATGCTTGAAGATTCTTTTAACTATATTAGGTTTTGTTCTTATGGCTATTGGCATTATGAATGTTTCAAGCACAGATGCACTATCTGATGGAGATAAGGTTTATTTTTGGATGTCTGCTTTAGTCTGTGTTATTTCTGTAATAAATTTTATCGAAAGCATGCGTCCAAAAGAGTCCAAAAAGCCAAAAGCAAAAGAATACGAGCCTCTAAAAAACGAATAAATATACACCTTTGTGCAAATAAATGATACTAATTTATAGGAGAGATGAATTTGAATATTTTTGTTTTGATTTTGATAATTACAATAGGATGTTGGTTGTTTTATTATTTATGTAAGTGTATTTTCAGTTTTTCAAAAAAAGAAAAGCAAGAATGCACTATACCCGATTTTAAAATCAACATTTCTTCAAATAAATTTGTAGATGATTATGTTGAAAAAATGCCTCAACAATATAAGACAAATTCTAGAATCCTGTCAGGTCGAGGAAAAATGCATTTTATAGAAACAATGTCAGAAGGATCTAAAATATCAAAGAAAAACTCAATAAGTGTATTAAATACTA